>NZ_LLWQ01000218.1 GCF_001447385.1 Paracoccus sp. MKU1
CGTATGCTTGCGGAAGGCGACGATGATCGCCTCTTCCTCGGGTGAGAGCACCGTCGAGTGCGGAGCTTTCGGCCCCGTCGGAAGGTCGGCCACCGAGGTCCGCTTCTTCCATTTGGCCACCGTCTTCTGGTTGATCCCGTAGCGCTTCGACAGCGCTCTCAGGCTCTCTTGACTATTTTGTATTGCTCGACGGATTGCCTCTGTCGTCGTGGCGCTCCCATGAAGAATCTGTCCCATAGCGCATCCCTCCAAGCTTGGGAAAACAATGCACCATCAAATGCCGGGATCAAACACCTAGGCTTTGCCCTTTCGAGATCAACATTCTGCGCCCCTTATATGCAGATGCATCCTGTTCCGGCGGACACAGCTAGCCCGATAGTTTACAGATCCGTTGACCGGTTATCGGTTCAACGAAAGGCCGCACTTGCCTGGCAAGGCGGGATCGGTTGCCGCGAAGCCTTGGGCAAAACCACCGCCGCTTCAAAGCCGGACGAGCTTCCCGGTCTCGGCGACTGCAAGGTGAGCTTTGACGAAACCCGGTCCGCAATGCTGGCGACGATGGCAAGGCCAAGCCCGCTGCCTTCCGTTCTGGTCGCCCCCCTCTCGAAACGGCTGGTCAGCCGGCCAAGCGCCTCTATCGGCACGACAGGGCCGTCATTGGCGACGCGGAACGTGCCGTCCTCACCGAGGCTTACCTCGATCGGCCCATCAGGTGCGCCGTGCCGGAGGGCGTTCTCGACCAGGTTGCGGCAGATGATGCCAAAAGCATCGGGATCGAGGTCGGACATCACTGGACGCTCCGGCAAGGCGAGTGCGATGCGGTTCGGTGCGGTCCGCTCGATATCGTCCACGACCAGGCGGGCGGCGACGCGAAGATCGGATAGGTGATCGAGCCGCAACCGCCCGCCCTCCGCCCGAGCCAGTTGCAGCAGCCGCTCGGCGATCCGGGCCAGCCGCTTTAGCGAGGCCTCGATCTCGGCGGCCCGGTGGCCGGCGCCGGTATCTTTCGTTTCCACCTGTATCCGCTGGGCCTGCGCGATTGCGCCTGCCAGCGGTGTTCGCAATTCATGCGCGGCGTTGGCGGCGAAGGTGCGTTCCGCCTCGAATGTGGCCTTAATCTGTCCCAGAAGCGCATTGACCGCAGCTCCCACCGGGGCGGCCTCGACAGGAAGGTCGTCGCAGGCGACGGGGGCGAGATCCTGCGGCGAGCGTACCGCCAGCCGGTCGCGGTAGCGGCGCAGCGGGGCCAAGCCCGAGCGGACGGTTAATACGATTGCCAGCAATGCGGCGGGGATGAACACCAGCAGCGGCAACCCAAGGCCCGTCCTGACATCGCGTGCCGTCGCCGCGCGGTGGGCAAGCGGTTCGGCGACCGTGAGGCGGATCGTGCCTTGCAGGGCGTCTTCGCCATACAGGCGATGGGTCGCGGTGGTGCGGAAACCCGGCCCGTCCCATTCCGGGAAGATATTGGGGTCGGCCTCATGCGATTGCAGAAGGATACGCCCCTCGTCATCTCGCACGATATAGGTGAGGAATTCGTCGTGGTCGCGCAGGTCGGCAAGGTGTTGCGTCACACCTTCCTCCTCACGTCCGACGATCTCGACAGCGGCCAGCGGCAATAGGCGCTGCGCCGCCTCCTGTAGTGACGAGTCGAAGATTCTGTCCATCTCGTGCCGCAGCATGACCGCCGTGGCGGCGGCGGCGGCGATCCACAGAAGCGTCAGAAGGATGCCCAGAGACACCCCCAACCGCATCTGAAGGCTGCGTGGCATCGTCATGGCGAACCCAGCCGGTAGCCCAGTCCGCGCTCGGTCTCGATCATCTCGGCGCCCAGCTTCTTGCGCAGCCGGCTGACATGGACCTCGATGGTGTTGCTTTCCACCTCGGTATCGAAGGCATAAAGCTTTTCCTCAAGTTGTGCCTTGGACAGAAGCTGCCCTGGGCGGGTGAGGAACGCCTCGAACAGCGCCCATTCGCGCGCGGTCAGTTGCACCGGCTGGCCATCGCGGCGGATACTGCGGGCGGCAAGGTCGACGGCAAGCGGGCCGTGGATGATGATCGGGTTGGGATTGCCGCTATAGCGCCGCGCGACCGAGCCGATGCGCGCGGAAAGCTCGGCCAGATCGAAGGGCTTGACCAGATAGTCGTCGGCGCCGGCGTTCAGCCCTTCGATCCGGTCCGAAATCTGGTCCAGCGCGGTCAGGATGATCACCGGCGTCACGTCGCCGCCGGCGCGCAGCGACCGAAGGAAGGTGATGCCCCGCCCGTCGGGCAGCATGAGGTCCAGCAACACCAGATCATAGCCGGCGCCGGCCATCGCATCGCCGGCCGCATCCAGGCGGGTGACCCAATCCACCGACTGCCCGCTTGCGGTGATCTGGTCCCGCACGGCGGCGCCCAGAACGGTATCGTCTTCGATCAGCAGGATCCGCATGATCTTCCTACTCGTTTGCCTCTGGCCATTATGGCGATCCGGGCTGACGCAAAGCTGATGGCGGGAGTCCCAAAGCTTCAGCATCCCGTCAGGTTCGCGGCGCAGAATGTCATCCGATGGCCGTTATACGGAGTGTGGTCCATGAAGAGATCGCTGACAATTCTGACCTTTCTCGCGGCCCTTCCGTCCGGGGCTGCACTTGCCGGTGACGACTGTGCCGTGCCGCTGGCAGACTGGCAGCCAAGAAGTGCGGTAGTGCGGCTCGCGGAAGAAAACGGATGGGTGGTGCGGCGCATCAAGATCGACGACGGCTGCTACGAGATAAAAGGCACAGACCGGGAAGGACACCGCATCGAGGTGACGGTCGATCCCGGCACGCTTCAGGTGATCGAGATCGAATACAAGGACGGAAGCGATCGGCACTCCCCTGAGGGCAGGGGGCGCAAACATGATTGAGGCGAAAAAGGACGGCGGTATTTCGGACGTTGCCGATACCACGCGCCTGGTGCGGGTCTGGGATCCGGTGGTGCGCAGCTTTCATTGGGGCCTGGTTGCCGCCTTTGCAGTGGCATAGCTCGCGGCGGACGAGGCGCAGCCGCTTCACGAGGCGGCCGGCTATGCGGTGGCGGCATTGCTTGTGCTCCGCCTGATCTGGGGTTTCGTCGGCAGTCACCATGCCCGCTTCGCGCAATTCATGCGTGGCCCTGCCGCGACGTTGGTCTATCTCGGAGACATGCTGCGCGGGCGGGAGCGGCGCCATCTCGGGCACAACCCGGCCGGCGCCGCGATGATCGTGGCACTTATGATTACCCTTTCCGGCACCGCGCTGAGCGGCTGGCTGCTCGAACAGTCGATCGAGGAAGCCCATGCCGTGACGGTTGTGGGCGAGCATGGCGGCCGGGAAGTCAGGCGGGACAAGACCTTGAAGGAGGTGCATGAAACGCTGGCCAACCTGGCGTTGGTCCTCGTGGCCCTGCATGTCGGAGGTGTGGCGCACACCTCATGGCGCCATCGGGAGAACCTGCCCCGTGCCATGGTCACGGGCCGAAAGCGCCCCCCTGGCGCAAATGACATGACCTGATCGTTACGCATTCCCACTGTTGTTGCGGCCCCGCCTGTCTGGCGGGGCCGGTTTGCTTTGCGCGACCGTTGCGGTTCGTCGGGGCAGGCTGACGGAAAGCTGACGCAGGTTTTCCGCGGCGATCAGGATCACGTCAGCTGCGCCCTCCAGATTGGTTTCATCAGGCAACCAAGGCTGAGGAGCATCGCCATGAAAACTATCCTGACCGCCACCGCATTCGCCCTCGCGATCCCCGCCGGGGCCGCGCTTGCCGGCCCGACCTGCAACGTGCCGACCGAGAACATGCAGTCCTGGGAAGCCCTTATCCAAGTGACCGACGAGTTCGGCTGGAGCATCTCGAAAATGGAACTGGATGACGGCTGCTATGAGCTGAACGTCATCGACCAAGGCGGCAACGCCCTGAAGATGACCGTCGATCCCGGGACGCTGGAGGTGATCGACGGCAAGGTCAAACGCTGGAGCGACGGCACCAGGCCCGAAAAGCGCAACTGATCGCCGCAAGGGTCCGCCTCGCCATCGAGGTGGACTCCTTTCCACACGGGCGTTCGCCTCGGCCATAGCCGGGAAAGTGCCCCCGAGATGATCGTAAAGGACATTCGAACCATGAAAACGCTGTTGATCGCCATAACCGCTCTCGCGGTATTGCCTGCGGCGGGGGCATTGGCGGGCGACGACTGCCATGTGGGGCGCGGGGCCTGGCAGCCGCGCGAGGCGGTGATGCAGGCCGCCGCCGGCCTCAGCTGGCATGTCGAGAAGATCGAGGCCGATGACGGCTGCTGGGAGGTCAAGGGCCGCGATGCCCAGGGCCGGCGCATCAAGGCCAAGCTGGATCCCGCGACTTTGCAGGTCGTCAAACTGCGCCACAGGGATGGCGAGCAGGACCGTAAGCGGGATCGCGGCGGTGCAACCCCTGTCGCGCCCTCGGCCCCGCCCGCCAATCCGCTGTTCCAGAACGGCACCCCGCCCGTGGTGCGGGTGAACTGACATATCAGGCAGAAGAGAGCAGAGACATGAAATCCATCCTTGCAGCCCTTGCGCTGACTTCGGCCCTGGTGGCCCCCGGCCTCGCCATGGCCCGGCCGGTCACCCTCACCACCACGCTGAACACTTACGGCGGCGATGGTGCCTATCTGGTTCTCTACGTTACCGATGCGCAGGGGGCATATGCCGGAACCCTATGGATGGCCGGCGGCAAGTCGAAATATTACGAACATCTCAGCGACTGGTATCGCGCCAGCGGCGGCGACCTGGCGCAGATCGACGGCATCACCGGCGCCAGTGTCGGCGCGGGCCGGTCGCTGGAAATCACCCTCGACCTTGCCGATGCGCTGTTCGATGCCGGCTATACGCTGCATGTCGATGCTGCCGTCGAGGACATGCGCGACAGCCCGAATGACATCGCCATGCCGCTGACGACGGCAGGAGTGGGGCAGCCTGTGCCTGGCCGCCGCTATGTCGCCAGCCTCCGCTACGACATGTGAGATGGTGCCATGATCCGCGCGCTGCATCGCTGGCCGGGTCTGCTGGCCCTTGCTCTCGTCATGGTCCTCGCGATCAGCGGGGCGGTGCTCTCGGTCTTTCCCGTGGCCGAGCGGTTTTCCACGCCGCAGGCCGAGGCCGGCCTGACCGTTGCCGATCTCGCAGGACGCATCCGGGCTGCCTATCCGGGGGTGGAGCAGATCCGGCGCGCGCCCTCGGGCCGGATCACCGCGTTCTGGTTCGACGACGGCACGCCCGGCGCGGCGGTGATCGACCCGGCGACCGGCAAGGGCATCGCCAGCGCCGATCCCGATCCGGTCAAACGCTGGTTGACCAACCTCCACCGTTCGCTGTTCCTGGGCGATGCCGGTCGTATCGCCATGGCCATTGGCGCCGTGGCGATGCTGGCCCTGTCGGCCTCCGGCGCAATGCTGGTCGCGCGGCGCATGGGTGGCTGGCGGCGCTGGTTCGCCCCTTTGCGCGGGCCGGCGTCGAGCCGCATCCATACCGGGATCGCCCGCGTGGCGGTCGCGGGGCTGGTTTTGTCCTCAGCGACTGCGCTGTGGATGGCCGCCTCGACCTTCGACCTCCTGCCCGACGGATCGACACAGCCGGCCTTTCCGACCGAGGTCAGCGGCCGCACCGGAGCCTCCCTCGCCGCAATGGAGCCGCTGGCCGCTACTTTGGTCACGGAACTGCGCGAACTGAGCTTTCCCTATCCGGGCGACGCCACGGACGCCTTCACTCTGAAGACGGATCGCGGCACCGGCTATCTCGATCAGGGGACCGGTGAGCTTCTGGCCTGGGCCGAACCGATCATGTGGGAACGGGTATCGGAAACCATCTACATGCTGCACACCGGCCAGGGGGCCGCGTCTCTCGGCCTCGTGCTGGGTGTGATGGCGCTCGGCGTGCCGGCAATGGGGATGAGTGGTCTTGTGCTCTGGTTCGCAGGGCGGCGGTCAAGGCCGCGTATCCGTGGCAATCATCCTGCGAAAGGGGCTGGGACCATCCTGCTGGTGGGCTCGGAGGGCGGCAGCACCTGGGGTTTCGCAGCGACGCTCCAACATGCGCTGACCACGGCGGGTCAGCATGTCCATGTCGCGCCGATGTCCGGCTTCGATCCGGCGCGCTATCCGCGCGCCGAGCGCTTCATCATCCTTGCCGCCACCTGGGGCGAGGGACAGGCTCCCGCCACGGCGAAGGGGTTCATCGACCGCCTCGCGGCGCTGGAATCCGTCCCTGAGGCCCCGCTCGCCGTGCTTGGTTTTGGCGATCGCAGCTTTCCCGCGTTCTGCGCTTTCGCCGATGAGGTCGCGAGCCTGGCTGCTGCCAGGGGCTGGGCGCAACTGATGCCGTTCGACGCCGTCGATCGCCAGTCGCCGCAGGATTTCGCCCGCTGGGGTCGCGCCCTAGGGGCAGCGCTAGGGATCGAGCTTGCGCTTGAACACCTGCCGATCCCGCCGGCGACGCAGTTGCTCACCCTGATCTCACGCCGCGATTATGGGGCCGACGTGCAGGCGCCGACCGCGATCCTGCGCTTTTCCCTGCCGCGGGCGACAGTCCTGCAACGGCTCACAGGTCGGGGAGTTGGCCGGTTTCAGGCCGGTGATCTACTCGGCGTCATGCCCGAGGGCGCGGACTTGCCACGCTTCTATTCGCTGGCGTCCGGACGGCGCGACGGGTTCGTCGAGATCGTGGTGCGCAAGCATCCCGGCGGCCTTTGCTCCGGGCAGCTTCTGGCGTTGGAGCCCGGTCAGGCGATCCACGCCTTCGTCCGGCACAATCCCGCTTTTCACAGCCCAAAAGGAAAGTCGCCGCTGATCCTGATCGGCGCCGGCACCGGGATCGGCCCGCTTGCCGGCTTCATCCGGGGCAACCGGGGGAAGCGGCCGGTTCATCTCGTTTTCGGGATGCGCCACCCCGACAGCGACTTCCTTTATCGCCAGGATCTGGCAGGCTGGCAGGCCGATGGCCGCCTCGCGCGCTTGACCACCGCGATCTCGCGGGGGGCAAAGCCGTGCTATGTGCAGGACGCGCTGCGGGCCGAGAGCACCGATCTGATCCGGCTGATCCGGGACGGCGCGCGCATCATGGTCTGCGGCGGGCGCGACATGGCGGCGGGCGTGGGCGAGGCACTGACCGACATCCTCGCGCCGGCCGGCCTCACCCCGCTGGCGCTGAAAGCGGAGGGGCGCTATGCCGAAGACATCTACTGACCCGATCCGCCACGCGCTGAATGGCCCGACCATGGGGACGCGCTGGTCGGCGCTTTTCCATGCCGATGCCGGGCTGGACCCCGCCCCGGTGCAGGCGGCCTTGCAGGCGGCCGTGGCGGAGGTCGACGCAGCGATGTCGACATGGAAACCAGACAGCGATCTGATGCAACTGAACCGTGCGCCCGAGGGCGTGTGGATGGCCGTTCCCGCCGGGTTGGCCGAGGTGCTCGATCTCGGGCTGAGGATCGGGACCGCATCGGGCGGCGCTTTCGACATCGGCAGGGGCGATGCGGTGCGCGCTTGGGGTTTTGGGCCCGAGCCGGCCAATGTCGGGGCCATCCGCGCGGCGATGGCCGCTGCGTGCCGGCCCGCGCATGAGGCGCTGGAGATCGACCGCGCGGCCGGACTGGCGCGAAAACACGCGCCGATCACGCTCGACCTGAACGGGATCGCCAAGGGTTACGGCGTCGACAGGCTGGTCGGGACGTTGCGGGGGTTCGGCATCACCGCATTCCTTGTCGGCATCAACGGCGAGATGCGAGCATCCGGGCTGCGGCCCGATGGCGTGCCTTGGACAGTCGCCGTCGAGGCGCCCGATGCCGAACGCCGCGCGCCTCATTCGATCCTCACCCTGAAGAATGCCGCCGTCGCCACATCGGGCGACTACCGGCATGGGATAACTGTTCAGGGCCAGCGCCTGTCGCATACGATGGATCCGGCGACGGGCGCCCCGCTCCGCTCGTCGCCGGCTTCGGTCACGGTCGTCGCCCGCACCTGTGCCGAGGCCGATGCCTGGGCGACGGCGCTGATGGTGCTGGGTCCGCAGGCCGGCGGCGAGCTCGCCTTGAGCCTCGGCCTCGATGCGCTGTTCCTCATGCGCGAGGCAGGAGGCATCCGGACGCATGCCGTCGGGACGCTGTTCCGCAACGCACAGGTTGCCGGCTGAGACATGGTGCCTCACCCTTTCAGCCGGCGGATTGGATCGGACAAGAGCCGCAGGCCGTTCAGCACCACCAGCACGGTGCCGCCTTCATGGCCGATCACGGCGAGCGGCAGCGGCAGGTCGAAGAACAGGCCGCCGATCACCAGCACCACCATGGCGCCGATGGCGAAGGCGAGGTTCTGGCGGATGATCCTCGATGCCCGGCGGGCCAGCCGATGCGCGTCGGCCAGCCGTTCCATATCCTCGGACAGCAATGCTACATCGGCGGCCTGTAGCGCGACTTCGGAGCCGGCGGCGCCCATGGCGATGCCGACATCGGCGCGGGCAAGAGCGGCCGCGTCGTTGACGCCGTCGCCGACGAAGGCGACCTTGCCGGTCGCGGCGAGTTCTCCCACCTCGCGGACCTTGTCCTGCGGCAGCATGCCGGCCAGGATCTCGTCGGGTTCGAGGCCGAGCTCGGCGCCGATGCGCAGCGCCACGGGCCGGCGGTCCCCCGTCATCATGACGATCCGGCGCACGCCGCTGTTGCGCAGGGCGCTGAGCGCCGCAACGGAGCTGGCCCTGGCCTCGTCCGCTACGGCGACGGCGCCCAGTACCGTTTCGCCACGGCCGAGATAGACGACCGTGTGGGCGCCGTCCGCAAGCGCCTGCAAGGCAGGGTGGTTGATCGAGGCGTTCATCTCCTCGGCGAGGTAGGGATTGCCGGCCCAGAGCGGCCCGAGCGCGTCGGAACCTTCGATGCCGATGCCGGGCCGCGCGGTGACGTCGGCGACGCTTGCCGCATCGAGCCCGCGCGCGGCGATCTCGCGGCGGATGGCAGCCGCCAGATGGTGTTCCGAGTGCGCCTCCAGCCCGGCCAGCAGCGACAAGAAGCGGTCCTCATCGCCATCGAGCACGACGATATCCGTCACCGCCGCGCGGCCGGTGGTCAGCGTTCCGGTCTTGTCGAAGGCGAAGCTGTCGACGCCGGCCAGCGTCTCCAGCGCGCCACCGCCCTTGAACAGCACGCCGCCGCGCGCCGCCGCCGACAGGGCCGACAGGATGGCGGCGGGGACGGAGATGACGATGGCGCAGGGGCTGGCCGCGACCAGCAGCGTCGCCGCCCGGTAGAGCGCCTGTTCCCAGTCGCGCCCCAGCCAATAGAAGGCGGCGAAGGCGACCATCGCGCCTGCCACCACCGCGACGGTGTAGCGTTGCCCGAACCATTCGCTGAACCGCTCAGAGGGCGCGCGGGCGGCCTGCGCCTCAGTCACCAGCCGGATCATGCGGGCGATGGTCGAGTCGCCGACGGTGCGGGTGACGGAGACCTCCATCACGCCGTCGAGGTTGACGGTCGCCTCGAACACCTGCGCGCCGGCCTCCTTGGAGACCGGCATGGATTCGCCGGTGATGTTGGCCTCGTCGATGCCGCCGCGGCCGGCGACGATGACGCCATCGGTCGGCACACGAGCGCCGGGGCGCAGCACCACCACGTCGCCGACGGCGAGCACAGCTGCGGCGACTTCCTCGATGGCGCCGCCAGCGGTCTTGCGCAGTGCCGTTTCCGGCCGCAGCGCCATCAGCGCCTCGATGGCGCGGCGCGCCCGGCCGAGCGCGCGTTCCTCCAGCGTGGTTGAGATGCTAAACAGCGTCAGCAGCACCGCGCCCTCAAACGGGGCCCCGACGATTGCGGCGGCGATTGCTGCGACGATCATCAGCAGGTCGATGTCGAGCACGCGCTCGCGCCACAGTTCCGAAAACGCGCGCCAGCCTGTCGGCAGGCCGCCCGCGAGATAGACGAACACCAGCCCCGGAAGCTCTAAAGCGTCCAAAGCTTCGCTCGGCAGCCACCTTCCGGCCGCCGCCATCACTATGCCGAGCACGGTGATGAGCGAAAGGGTCAACGACAGATCAACAGGTGGAAATCGCTTCATATCAGGTTCCTGGCTGGCGAGGTTGCGGCTGGCAGCCGCCATCGCTGGCTGGGTGGGTGGATCAATCGGATGGCTTATGGCACTGCAATGCAAGGGCTGCGATGGCAATCCAGATGGCGCTGCGCAGGATCATTGCGCCCATGGTGCGCGTCTCCCATGCACCGCCGGCACCGACATGCCACAGGAAGGCGGCAAAGACGGCCACCGTTGCCGTGGCGATGGCAATCGCAAGCATCGGCGCCCAGCCCGCGCCGCGCCACAGGCCGATCCCGGCCAGGACATAGGCAAATCCCGCGACGAAGTTGAACCACAGGACGAACGGCATCACGGCACCCATGTCGACGTCGCCGAGCAGCGCCCGACCACCCGAAAGGATCCGTTTCGCGCGCGACCTGGCCATGGGCTCGGCTCCGCTGACCATCGGCGGGGCCAAGTATATCCTGAATGGCGCCGCCATAGGTGGGTTCGATGCCGACGAGGCGGAACGGCTGATCGACGCCGCCGCTGCCAGCGAAGACTATCGCGAGGGCCGCGCCGCATTTGCCGAAAAGCGCCAGCCGCAATTCCGGAGACATTGAAGTACCCCCTTTTCGGGAATGCTGGCCGGCAGCAGGTGATGTGTCTGATCGGTCGGCAAGTGACTGCATCCTGGCGTCTCTCCGCCATCACGTCGCCACTTCACCCTTGATTACATACCAACCAGTCGGTATTTTTAATCCCAAGGAGAGTCACATGCCCGCCCGAATCGCGAAACCCAATGCCCGTTCCAAACTGCTCGATGCCGCCTTGTCGATGATCCGCGCCAAAGGCTATTGCGCCACGACGGTCGACGAGCTCTGCGCCGCCGCCGGTGTCACCAAGGGCGCCTTCTTCCATCACTTCAAGAACAAGGACGAGTTGGGGGTGGCCGCCGCCGAGCATTGGTCCGAGGTGACGGGCGCCCTGTTCGCCGCTGCACCCTATCACGATCATGCCGATCCGCTCGACCGCGTGCTCGGCTACCTCGCCTTCCGCAAGGCCTTGCTGCAAGGCAGCGTGCCCGATTTCACCTGTCTCGTCGGCACCATGGTGCAGGAGACCTATGACACGGCTCCGGCCATTCGCGACGCCTGCGACCGCAGCATCAGCAGCCATGCCAGGACACTCGAGGCGGATATCGAGGCGGCGATGCGCGACCGAGCCATGTCACCCGATTGGACGCCCGAGTCGCTGGCCCTCCACATCCAGGCCGTCCTGCAAGGCGCCTTCATCCTCGCCAAGGCAAAGGGTGGACCACAAGTCGCCGCCGACAGCATGGACCATCTGACCCGCTACCTGACGCTGCTGTTTCGCGCGGGCGGCGAAATCCCCAACCCGTAAGGAGACTGACATGCCCAGCACCATCAACCTGCACCGCGTCATCGCGGCGAAGCCCGAAAAGGTTTATCGGGCTTTCCTCGAACCGGATGCCATTGCCAGTTGGCTTCCGCCCTTCGGCTTCCTCTGCACCGTCCATGAGCTGGACGCCAGGGTCGGCGGCAAGCACAGGATGTCCTTTCGGAATTTCACCACCGGGGACAGCCATTCCTTCGGCGGCGAATATGTCGAACTCGTTTCCGGCGAACGGCTGGTCTACACGGACAGGTTCGACGACGCGAACCTGCCGGGCGAGATGCGGGTCACCGTCACGCTGAAACCCGTGTCGGTAGGCACCGAAATGACCGTCGAGCAGACCGGTGTGCCGGACCTGATCCCGGCCGAAGCCTGTTACCTTGGCTGGCAACAGAGCCTGCGCAAGCTTGCGAGCCTGGTTCAGCCCGAAATCGACCAATAGCGACGACGGAGCGCTGTCGGCGGAGTGTGATGCGGAAACCGTGCGGCCCGGAAAGGCAAACGCCGTTCGATCCTGCGCGCGCCCCCAGACCAAAGGAGACCAGAGATGACCGATCTTGTGACATGCCTGTGGTTCGACCATGGCGAAGCCGGCCAGGCGGCCGCATTCTATGCCGCCACCTTTCCCGACAGCCATGTCGACCGGGTGAACGCCTCCCCCTCCGACTATCCCGGCGGCCAGGCGGGCAACGAACTGACCGTCGAATTCACCGTCCTCAACCGAAGGTTCATCGGCCTCAACGGCGGCCCGGTCTTTACGCCGAACGAAGCGGTCAGTTTCATGGTGCTGACCGAGGACCAGGAAGAGACAGATCGCTACTGGAACGCGATCGTCGGAAACGGCGGCCAGGAGAGCGATTGCGGCTGGTGCAAGGACCGCTGGGGTCATTCCTGGCAGATCACCCCGAAGCGGCTGATGGAGCTGACGACCGATCCCGACCGCGCCAAGGCTAGGCGCGCGATGGAGGCGATGATGACGATGCGGAAAATCGACATCACCCGGATCGAGGCGGCCGCGTCTGCCGGGGCGGCGTGACCGGGCAAGGGACGGCGACGAACGACAGCTCATCACTGTCCTGCCGCGGCACGAAGGCCGAAGCCATCCGACCACGCTGGGGAATCCCCTTCGTCAACACCTTCTATCTCTCTGAAGAGAAGTTGGTCTTGAGATAGGTCAGGATCAGCGCCTTGGTTTCCGGCTCGGGTTCGACCATCCCCTGCGCCTCGACCATCCAGGTCCACAGCTCGTCCCAGCGATGGTCGGTGACGCGCTGCTGCTTGATGATCTCGGTCGAATGGCAGGCGACGCATTGGTAATAGGTCTCCTCGGCGCCTGCGCCGTCGGGCAGGCCGCCGAATTCCTCGTTCCCCGCCCGCGCCGCGCCCGCATCGGCCCTGGCGCGGATCGCCGCCATCGGGTCGAGCGGGTTCGCGCCGGCCGGCCGGCCCGCCAGCGCGCTCATCGGATCAAGCCTCGCCTCGGCCGCGGCCGGGCCGGTCCCCAGCACCAGTACGGCCAGGCCGGCGGCAAGCTTCGTGACGATATCGAACATCGCGCCCTCCCCGGCTCAGGCGACCGCGACCAGCGCGATGCGGTGCTGGATGTTGTTGGCATAGCCGCGCGGGTTCCAGACCGGCGACAGCGGCGGCTGGCCGATGCCGTCCTGATCGACCGCCCGCGCCCAGACCTCGTAATAGCCGTGCTGCGGCAGGGTCAGGTTCGCGCGCCAGCGTTGCCAGGCGAAGCGGTTCGGCGCCGGCTCCAGCGCGGCCTCCTGCCAGGTCTGGCCGAAATCCAGCGAGACATGCACCGCGGCCACGTCGCCCTTGCCGCACCAGGCATGGCCGCGGACCTCGACCGCCTCACCCGCTTTCACCTCGGCGCCGGTCTCGGGAAAGGTGACGATGGACTTCACCGGCATCTCGGTCAGCACCACCATGTCCTCCTCGGGCACCTCGGTGCCGGGGGCGATCGGATAGGCCGGGATGCGATAGGAATCGCCGGTCATCTTGGCGCCGTCATGCTCCCTGTCGCGGACCCGGATGCGGTTGAGGTATTTCTGCGAGACCGAGGCGGGATAGCCCGGCACGATCAGCCGCAACGGAAAGCCGTGCAATGCCGGCAGCGGCGCGCCGTTCATCGCCCAGGCGATGACGGCATCCTCTTCCAGCGCCTTCTCGATCGGCACCCCGCGCGAGATCACCTCCTTCTCCTCGTCGCCGCTCAGATGCACGTCGTTGCCGTAATGTCCGGTATAGACGGCGGTTTCCTTGACGCCGGCCTCTTTCAGCACGTCGGCCAGCCGCACCCCGGTCCATTCCGGGCAGCCGACCGCGCCGACGGTCCATTGGTTGCCCGAGGTTCCGGGCTGGAAGAAGGCCCGGCCGTTGCCGCCGCATTCGATCACCAGCCGCCGGGTGACGGTCTCGAAGCGCGACTTCAGCTCGTCGATGGTCAGCTCCAGCGGGGTCTCGACCTCGCCGTCCACGGTCAGCACCCAGCCCTCGGCGTCCTGGTCCAGCGCCGTCTGCGGCACCAGCCCGTTCATGCGGACGAACAGCCGCTCATAGGGCGTCACGTCGTCGTCCAGCAGATGCGCCGGGGTCTCGGCATTCAGCGGCCGGTCGCCCAGCACCACCAGCCCCTGCTTGCCCGCCATCAGGTCGAGGCCAGCGTCCTGGGCCAGCGCGGCGGGCACGAAGCCCGCGGGCAGGTTGCGCTCGAACGGGACGGCCATGCCCAGCATGGCGCCAAGCGCGGACAGCCCCGTCGTTTTCAGAAAGCGTCGCCGCGATCCGCTCGGGGCCTCGGCATCCTGCGGGATCAAGGTGGAATCGGTTCTATCGGACATGGGTTTCCTCCGTGGCTTGGTGCGCTTTGCGCGCAACCGGCTGTCCGCAAGGCCCTCCTCCAGGACGCGCCTTGCAACTTCATTTCGGGAAAGCATTGCCCATCGGCAAAGCTATAACAACAGTAACTCGTTGTGTTTATTTGGATATATCGGAGACACCTGAGGGCATCGAGCTGCATCGCCGCCACCAACAGCGAGATCCCCCCCTCACTCGATCATTGGCAGGAGCTGGTCGATGGATTTTTTTGCGTCGCCGTAGAACATGCGGGTGTTTTCCTTGTAGAAGAGCGGGTTCTCGATGCCGGAATAGCCGGTGCCCTGGCCGCGCTTGGAGACGAAGACCTGCTTGGCCTTCCAGACCTCGAGGACCGGCATGCCGGCGATCGGCGAGTTCGGGTCCTCCT
>NZ_LLWQ01000219.1 GCF_001447385.1 Paracoccus sp. MKU1
TTCGGGCGAAGCAGCCCGCCGGACGGCGCGGCGGTGCCCGGCCCGGCCTGCCGCCACCGAGGCGGGTTTGCCGCGGGAACGTTTCCGCCCTGGCCGGTTCGCCGGCCCCACAGCCCGGAGGCATCCGGCAACAAGCTCCGGGAGGGGGATCGGCCGGAGGAGCCGGCCGGATCCGGACCGTCTCGGCAACGGGCGCCTCGGCGCATTCGCCCAGCAGCGCCGGCAGCGCCGGGTGATGCGCGCGCAGCGGCGCGTTGCGGCCGCCCGAGGCATTCGACGGGGCCGCTGGAACTGGCCGGGCGGCGCGTCGCGGCTGGGACCAGCGCCGCGACGACGATGACGGCGACCGCTGCCACGCCTCGCGCGGGGGCGCTGATGCGCGGGGGAAGGGGCCGCCGAAGGGGGCCTCTGGAGGAGAGCTGATGACCGGCAGCGAGGGGAGACGCGGCACAAGCCCGCTGACGCTCTGCGACGACATCGGGCGCGGCCGGACCGGCGGCAAGGTCGATTTGGCGGGTCCGCTGGGCAGCGACGACGGGGCGGCGGGCATGCCGATCAGCCGCGAGCAGCTGCGGATGGCCCGATCCGCCGCACCGAAGCAGGGCAGGTCCGGGCATCGGCCGCCCCGCGAGCCGGGGGCGAGACCGCCGTTGCACAGCCCCGCCAGCGCGGCAGATCCTGGTTCTGCATGGATGCGCTGCTGCTGGTCTTGCCGAGTTTGCGCTTCTGACCCGGATCAGATCGGCCGCGACATCTTCTGCCGGTGCCAGACCCGCTCGATCAGCAGCACCAGCAGGGCGCCGAGTTCCCGATCCGAGGCCAGATAGGGCAGGAAACCCAGTGCCTCCTCAAGAGCATCCGAAACCAAATCATCGGCCAGAGAGGCCTCATGCACCAGGAAACGCGCCATCGCCCGAAGCCGCGGCAGCAGGTCCATGACCGTCATCTCGGGCGTGCAGTGCAGCCCGGCGCCGTAAAGCGCAGTATGCAGCAGCACCGCCGAGGCCAGCGCCTCGGGCCCGTCATGGCGGGGCACGCAGCAGGCATGGGCATAGTGGCGCAGCCGCTGTCTGAGATCCCTGGTGACCATGACGAAGGGGATGCCGGCCGATTGCAGGCTTTCCGCCAGCGGCGCCGGATCGCGCAGGTTCAGGACCGCCACGTCGATCTGAAGCAGGTCGCGCGGATCGGACACCGCGCCGGCGATGCCCAGGCCGGGCAGGCGGATATCGGCTGCCTCATCCTCCGACCAGAAGGATGTCAGCCGGTGGCGCGCCATCATCGGCGGCAGCGCGGTGGGCTGCGTGGAACTGCCGCTGCCGATCAGGACCTCGACCGACGCGCCGGCCTCGCGCAGATAATCCGCGACCGAGCAGGTGTCGGGCCCCTCATCCTCCCACAGCGCCAGCCGCAGCCCGCGCAGATCGGCGTTGCGGTAGAAATACCGGACCCCCGCCGGAGAGACGCATGAGGGGATTTTCCGGTTGGGCATCCTCTGATCCTTATGCTGGCCGAGCGGAAAGGCGGTCGGGCGCAAGGGTCATTGCGCCGGCTCCGCGGTTCCGGCGGCAGGGGCGGTTTCGGCCCCGTCGGCGGGCGCCTCGACCGGAGCCGTGCCGGTTGCGGGCGGTTCGGCGATCTCGTCCACCGGCCCCGGCACCTCCCCGGGTATCTCGGGGTCGGTGGTCTCGTCGTTGAACCACCAGACGAAACCCGCCAGCACGACCAGCACCGCCACGATGATGCCGATGATCGGGACCATGTGGTGGCGCTTCTGCTTTTCCAGATCGGTGCGTGGTGCGGACATTGGAACCTCCTATGGATTATGTGGGGCGCCCCCTCGCGCGCGGCCATGGTAAGGAAACCTGCTTGCGGCCGGGTTGTTCCCTGCCTCACCCCATGGCCCAGGCATCGAGCACCTCGGCCAGCGGCGCGGTCTCGATCTGCTGCGAGAAGCGGCTGCGATAAAGCGTCATCGCCGCGTCATGGCCCCGGTCGGTCGAGGAGCAGACCGCATCGCTGACCAGAACCACCCGATAGCCCAGATCGACCGCGCCCATCACCGTGCCCAGCACGCAGACATCGGTTTCGCCGCCGGTGACCACCAGCGTCGTGATGCCGGCGCCGCGCAGCAGCGCGTGCAGGCGGCCGTCGTGCCAGGGCGAATAGACCGGCTTGTCGATTACCCGGGCCGGCGGCCTGTGCCGCTCCAGTTCCGGCAGCAGTTCCAGCCATTCCCCGTCCAGCCGCTCGCGCAGCATCTCGGGCCACTGGGCGTAATAGCGCGCCCAGGCGCCCTGCGCCGCATCGAGCCGGGCCGGCGGGATGAAGCGGGTGAACAGTGTACGCTCGGGCCGGGCCGCGACCAGGGTCGCGACCGCGGGCAGGATTTTTTCGATCCACGGCACCGCCCAGGGCGAGCCAGGGGCGAACAACCGCTGCATGTCGATGCAAAGATGCAGCGTTTCGGGGCCCAGCGGGCCAAATCTGAGCGTGTCTGCCATGGAACCGGTGCCGGTGATGGGGTCCTCCGATCAGCAACAGGATGGGCGGGAAATCGTTCCATCGCCTTCCCGGACACGGGCGTTTTCCGGAAACATTCTGCGGAAGGGCTGCCTCGCCGTATCGGCTGGCTTTTCATTTGTTTCCCGGTCGTTTGGCCGAGAAACCCGGAGCCGGTTTCTGCGTTGCGCTGGGGCGTGCCCTGGCGAGGGCCGGCGCGGCGGCGGGTGTGCGACAGCAGGAACGAGAGGGGACAGGATGGGATCTGTGCATTTTCTGGATGGCGGCGGCGAAATGGCCAAGGCCATCCGCGAGCACGACTGGTCCGACAACGAGCTTGGCCAACCCGATGGCTGGCCCTCGGCGCTAAAGATCGCGCTCGGCATGGCGCTGAACTCGAAATTCCCGAAATGCATCGTCTGGGGACCGGGGCTTGTCGCGCTCTACAACGATGCCTTTCGCCCGATCCTCGGCGACAAGGGCCATGTTCTGGGCCGTTCCTTTGCCGATATCTGGAGCGAGGTCTGGCCCGAGATCGGCCCCATCGCCGAGCGCGCCTATGCCGGCGAGGCGACCTTCATCGAGGATTTTCCGCTGGTAATCGACCGCTACGGCTATCCCGAGCAATGCCACTTCACCTTCTGCTACAGCCCGATCCGCGACGAGAACGGCGTGGTGCGCGGCATGATCGACACGGTGATCGAGACCACCGGCAAGGTCGAGAGCAGCCGCCAGCTGCGGCTTGTGAACGGCGAGCTCGGCCACCGGATCAAGAACACGCTGACCGTGGTCTCGGCCATCGTCAACCAGACGCTGAACAGCCATGACGGTGCCGAGGCGCGCCGGATCCTGCGCCAGCGCATCGGCGCGCTGGCGCAGGCGCAATCGCTGCTGACCGATTCCGGCGCGCTGGACGCCGAGATCGGCGGGGTGGTGGAACAGGCGCTGATGCCGTTCCGCACCGGCCAGCGGCGCTTTCGCATCGGCGGCCCGCCGGTCAGGCTGTCGGCCAAGCAGGCGCTGACCTTGGCGCTGGCCATCAACGAGCTGGCGACCAATGCGCTGAAATACGGCGCGCTGTCGGTTCCCCAGGGCGCCGTCGATCTGAACTGGACCGGCGGCCGGCCCAACAGCGACGACCCGTTCCGGCTGCTTTGGGCGGAAACCGGCGGCCCGCCCGTCGCTTCCTGCTCCGGCAAGGGCTTCGGCTCGCTCATCATCGAACAGGCGCTGGCGCAGGATTTCATGGGCGAGAGCGTGATGTTTCCCGACCCCGCCGGGCTGCGCTGCGAATTGCGCAGCCGGATGTGCCATCTGGGCGTGGGCCAGGGCGCGCCGCACTGATCCCCGGCCCGGCTTGCCGCCTATTCGATCACCGCGCAGGCCAGCCGGTCCCCGGCGCCGCCGGTGGGTTGGGTCTGATAATCGTCGGGCCCGGCATGAATCATCAGCGCCCGGCCCTTGATCGCATTGTCGCCTTCGGCCAGCGTCACCATCGGGTTGAAGACCTGCGCCCGCGCCGTGCCCTCGGCATCGACCCAGATATTGGGCATGTCGCCGGCATGGGGGCCGCCGTCGGACAGCACGCCATGCGGCGCGTCCGCGGGGTTGAAATGGCCGCCGGCGGATTCATGGCCGGTGCTGTGGTCGCATGTGCCCGTCTCGTGGATGTGGAACGCCACCCAGTGGCTTGCCGGCAGCCCGGTCGCCTCGACCTCGATCAGCACACCGTCCGGCGTCGCGGTCAGTGCCGCCGTTCCGGCCTCCCGTCCTTCGCCGTCGAGAAAGGTTGCCTTCGCATCCTGCGCCTGGGCCGAGATCGGCAACAGGGCAAGGCCAAGGGCCACGAGATGGTTGCGCATTGCTTTTCCTCCAGTTCACGCCTGTCGGGGGACGGAACCCGTGCCGCGACGCTTTGTTCCGCGCCAGGGCGGAAATCCGCCTCCGTCCCGGCCCGCTTACAGGTCGCGGCGGAATTCCTCGATCAGCCAGCCTACGATGCCGCGAAAGGCTTCCTGCGGCGTGGCGCCGGCGGCGACGGCGGCGGCGAACAGCGCCCGCTGGTGCTCGGCCGCCGTGCCGCGGGCGATCATATCGCGCAGCCCGGCCAAGGCGGGCTGGCAGTCCAGCCGGTCGGCATCCTCGGCGATCGCGGCCAACCAGTCCTCGGCGATCTCGTCGAAGGGGACGATGCGGCGGATGCCGAAGTCGATCAGCCCCTCGGTCAGTCCGTAGCGCATAGCCCGCCAGCGGTTCTCGCCCAGCAGGAAATTGTCGTATTGCCGCCAGCGCAGGTTGCGCCGCGACAGCCGCCACAGCATGCGCAACGTGGCCTGCACCAACGCCACCAGGGTGATCGTGTCGTCAAGCCGCGGGCAGGCGTCGCAGACCCGGGTCTCCAGCGTCGGAAAGCGGGCCGAGGGGCGCAGGTCCCACCAGATCTTGCTGGCATCCTCGATGATGCCGGTCTCGGTCAGTGCCGTGACCGAGCGCTCGTATTCGGCCCAGCTGCCCAGGCGCGGCGGCAGGCCGGTGCGGGGATAGCCGGCAAAGACCGTGGTGCGGTAGGAGGCGAGCAGCGTGTCCTCGCCCTGCCAGAACGGGCTCGACGCGGACAGCGCCAGCAGAGGCGGCAGGAACCAGGAGAACTGGTTCATCAGGTCGATGCGCATGTCCCTGTCCGGGATGCCGACATGAACATGCATGCCGCAGATCAGCATGCGCCGGGCGACGCCGCCCATCTCTCGCGAGATCTGGTTGTAGCGGTCCTTGTCGGTGCGGCCCTGCGCCCGCCAGTCCGCGAGCGGGTGGCAGGCGACCGAGATCGGCGCCAGTCCGAATTCGGCGGCATGGCGCGCGATGCTGTCGCGCAGCCGCGCCAGATGGGCGCGCGCCTCGGTCACATTGGCGGCGACCGGGGTGCCGACCTCGATCTGGCAGCGCAGGAATTCGGGGCCGACCTGATCGGCCAGTTCGGCCTTGCAGGCAGCCATCAGCGCATCGGGCGCCTCGCGCACGTCGCCGGTTTCGGCATCGACCAGCAGATATTCCTCCTCGATGCCCAGCGAGAACTCGGGCTCCTCGGCCATGTCATGCCCCTTCCTGTGAGGATCGCTCTCAGGCCGAACCCGGCCCGGCCCGGGTTGTTCCCTGCATGTGCTGCCAGAGCCGCGGATAATTCGGCGTGATTCCGGCTGCGGGCGCCCTCAGCGGACGCCGACGGTCGGCGCATGTCCGAGGATTTTGCGGATCGGCGCGCCCGTTTTTCCGACGGTGCCGGAACCTGTCGGAGTTCCGGCGGAAAAGGGAGTGAAAGGCGATCCGCCGCATCCGCACAGCGAACCGCGAGCGGGCTAATCGGCTGGCTCAAACGGGAAAGGCTCGGCCTCGGCAAATGCGCCCGAGACCTCGCCGGAGTGGATCGTCGCCATGTCCATGCCGAGATCCAGCTTGCGCACCGGCGCTCCCTCGGAAAAATCGAGCTTCTCCATTTCGACCCAGAGAGTGTTGGGCGAAATCGCCGATTCCACATAATAGATGCGGCTTTTCTGATCGGCCACGACCCGCCAGCGCGTGGTGGACAGGTTGGGGGCGTCGGGAATGCTGACGCCATAGGGAACCGAGGCATTACGAACCACGCTGAACACCGCAGCCGCGGCAACGCGCGGATCGTCGCTTTGCACGACCATGTCGATATAGGTGCCGGCGCGCACGAAGCGGTCGGCCGCGCGGGTGCTGCCGGGAAGGGATTCGCGCGGATTCATGCCTTTCCAGTAATCGACGATCGCCAGTTGCTCGGCATAGGGCGGGTCGTTGGTCATGACGCGATATTCGCGGCCGTGATGGATCTGCAACTCGCCGTCGATCCATTCCAGGATCGCGCTGTCACCCGTGGCATCAGAGAGCGACAGATGCACTGTGGTCAGCTTGCCGGGCTGGATCGGCACGTCCTTGGTGACCGTGTGGAAAGGATGAGCGCGTAGGTATTTCACCGCTTCGTCCACCGTCGCGAAATTGTCCAGGAAGAACTGTGCCCAGACCGACAGCGACATGCGGGGCGTCTGCCCGTCATCCTCGGGATATTGCGATTTCAGCAGCCACAGCATGTTCGCGGCCAGCCCTGCCTCGTTCATGCCGTCCACGGTCGAGATGTCATAGCCCGACACCACGACGCTGCCATATTTCGAGACCCATTCGACCGAACGCGGCCCTGCGGCCCCGTCGCGCTTCATGCCGCGGGGAAGCAGCCAGAGGTTGCTGAGCATCGGCATGCTCCAGTCCATGGAGCGGCCGGTCAGGACGCGGCCCTCCGGGCCTAGATAGGTCACCCGGGTGCAGGCATCGGCCGCGGGGGCGGACAGGGCCGCGGTCAACGCAAAGGCGGCGGTCAGTTTTCGAAACATCGTCTATCTCCGCTCAGAAACGCCAGGTCATATCCAAAAGCGGTCCGGCCATGGTCCGGTCGAGCCGTGTGCCGCCGCTGTCATAATGCCGGTAGCCGGCCGAGACACAAAGATTGTCGTTCATCTGATAATTCAGACATAGGGGGGAGTTTGCCCATCCCAACGGTTTTTGGCAGAGGCAGGCCGCGTAATCAGCGCCGGGGCAAGGAGCCCGCAGATGCCGAGGAGGTTCCGTCTCATATCCTATCCTTCAATAAACGTTATTTTCGTGAACGCAGGAATCTTTCGCAGTTGATTATAAATCATTGCGGCAGGCAAGCTTGGAAAGATCGGCCGGTGGGAGGCCCGGCGAATTGCCCTCGGCCCGTCGATATTCGCGCGGGGCTCCTTGTGTCTGCCGGTTCTGTTGCCGGCCGCCATATTCGCCTGACCCGCCCCCACCGAGACGGCATGCACGAGGTCCAGGCCCGCCCGCGCAGGGCCGGCGCACCATCAGGCGCCGACAACGCCAACGACCACCGCGCTGCTGCCAGCACCATCTCGACCAGGCCCGGCGCGACGCCACGAGTGCGGAGACGACGTCATTGACTTTGCATGCGGAACGGGTAAGCGCGCTTCGATCAGGCCCGGGCCCGCGCCAGCCGCTGCGCGATGGCCGAGCAGACCAGCAGTTGCGTCATGTGATAGATCATCACCGGCAGCACGGTCGCCCCGACCGTCGCCGCCGGAAAGATCGCGGTGGCGATGGGCAACCCGCTGGCGAGGCTTTTGGTCGAGCCGCAGAAGAACAGCACCGCCCGGTCCTCGGGCGGCAACCGGAACAGCCGCCCGGCGCCGACCATGATGCCCATGGCCAGCGCCAGCAGCAGCGCGGTGACCAGGAAGCAAAGCACGAGCCCCGGCACCGGGATCGCCGACCAGATGCCCGCGACGGTGCCGGCGCCGAAGGCGGAATAGACGATCAGCAGGATCGAGCCCCGGTCCACCACCATGGTCAGCAGCCGGTGGCGCTGGACGAAGCCGCCGATCCAGCGCCGCAGCAATTGCCCGGCGACGAAGGGCAAGAGGATCTGCACGGCGATCTTCTCGATGGCGTCGAGACTGGCGCCGCCGCCCTCCTGATGCAGAAGATGCGTGACCAGCAGCGGCGTCAGCACCACGCCCACCAGGTTCGACAGCGAGGCCGCGCAGATCGCCGCCGGCACGTTGCCGCCCGCGATCGAGGTGAAGGCGATCGAGCTTTGCACCGTCGAGGGCAGCACGGCCAGGAACAGCAATCCCAGCGTCAGTTCGGGCCCCAGCACGCCGCCGAACAGCGCGGCCAGCAGGATGCCCAGAGCCGGGAACAGTGCATAGGTGGCGCCGAAGGTCAGGCCCTGGAGCCGCAGGTTCAGTAAACCCGCCCGGACCGAGGCCGGGTCGAGCTTGGCGCCGTAGAGGAAGAACAGCAGCGTCACCGCCCAGAAGGTGGCGCCGCGCAGCAGATCGGCCGCCTGGCCGCGGGCGGGCAGGAACAGCCCCAGCAGCACCATGCCGATCAGCAGCAGCATGTAGGTGTCGATGCCGATCCGTTTCAATGCGTGCATGGCCTTCCTCGTCGCGCGGTCGCCCCTGTCTGATATACATCGGCAGCGGGCACAAGCCGGGGCAGGGCGTGATGCCATGACGCTTGCCCCTTGGGCGAAAAACGGTCACAGCAGGATCATGTCCGATGAAACGGTTCCGACGATGCGCCCCGCTTTTGCCCCCTGGCTGTCCCGCAGCAATGACGTGACCTCGGTCTTCCTGGCGGCGGGCCAGGTGCCGGACCTGGTCAACCTGGCCGGCGGCCTGCCCGAGCCCTCGGTCTGGCCGGTCCAGGAACTGGCCGATCTCGCCGCCGAGGCGATCCGCAGCCAGCCGGACGCGACGCTGGGCTATGGCCCGATCCCCGGCCTGCCGGCGCTACGTGACCTGATCGCCGCGCGCTTCTCGACCGATGCGCTGCGGCTTTCGCGCGGGAACGTGCTCATCACCACCGGCGGGATGCAGGCGCTGGAGCTGATGGGCAAGGTGCTGCTGGAGCCGGGCGGACCGGTCGCGGCGCAAAGCCCGGCCTATCTGGGCGCGCTCGACGCCTGGATGCCGCATGCGCCGCGCTATCGCCCCATGCGGATCGAGGGGAACGATTTCGATCCCCATGCCGCGCTGGCGGGCGCGCAATTCGCCTATACGGTGCCGAATTTTTCGAATCCCAGCGGCCGGCTGGTGGCGCTGCCCGAGCGGCAGGCGCTGGTCGCCGCCGCCCATGCCACCGGCACCTGGCTGATCGAGGACGACCCCTATGGCGCGCTTTATTACGAGGGCGAGCCGCTGCCGCGGCTGATCGAGCTGTCGGCGGCCGAGCGGCCCGGCCCCTATGACGGGCCGGTGGTCTATATGGGCTCGCTCTCCAAGGAACTAGCGCCGGGGCTGCGCATCGGCTGGGTGATCGCCGCGCCCGACATGATCGCGGCGCTGGCCACCGCCAAGCAGGGCTCGGACATGTGCACCAGCGGGTTGTCGCAAATGCTGGCGTTGCGCGCGCTGGAGGCGGGGATCACCGACCGCATCCGCCCCGAGGTGCTGGCGATCTATCGCGCCCGGCGCGACGCGCTTTGCGCGGCCATGCAGGCCCATCTGGCGGGCGACCTGGACTGGCAGGTGCCGGTCGGCGGCATGTTCGTCTGGGCCACGGCGCGCGATCCGCGGCTGGATACCGACCGGCTTCTGCATCACGCGATGGCCGAGGGGGTCTGCATTTCGCCCTCCAGTGTCTTCGACCCCGAGGGGCTGGACCGGCGCTCGCTGCGGATCAACTTCACCCTGAACCCGCCCGAGCGGCTCGAGGAGGGTTGCCGCCGCCTGGCCCGCGCCATCCGCGCCGCGCTGGCCGAGGCCGGCTGAGCCGGCCCATCACACCGGCCAGACCAGCAGGATCAGCGGCACGCCGGTCAGCACCACCAGCGCCGACAGCGGCGCGCCCAGCCGGGCGTAGTCGCCGAAGCGATAGCCGCCCGGCCCCATGACCAGCGTGTTGCACTGATGCCCGATGGGGGTCAGGAAGTCGCAGCCCGCGCCCACCGCCACCGCCATC
Source organism: Paracoccus sp. MKU1 (assembly GCF_001447385.1). GTDB lineage: Bacteria > Pseudomonadota > Alphaproteobacteria > Rhodobacterales > Rhodobacteraceae > Paracoccus. The sequence continues at coordinate 10,021 of NZ_LLWQ01000219.1, forward strand.
AGGAAGGCGTCGGGCCGATAGCCGAGCTGGCTGGCGAAGGTCGCCGCGATCGGCGCCATGACCAGCACCGTCGCGGCATTGTTCAGAAACGGCGTCACCGCCATCGCCGCGACCAGGATCAGCGTCACCGCGCCCCAGACCGGCAGGCCCATCGCCGCCTGCGACAGCCAGGCGCCCAGCAGGTCGGTCACGCCGGTCCTTTGCAGCGCCTCGCTGACCGGGATCAGCGCGCCCAGCATGACCAGGATCGGCCATTCGATGGCCTCATAGGCCTCCTCGGCGCTGATCGCCCCGGTCAGGATCATCAGCACGGCAGCGGCGAAGAAGGCGATGGCAACCGGCACCAGCCCCGCCGCCGTCGCCGCCATGGTCACGGCCAGGATCAGCACCGGCAGCAATTGCTTGCGCACCCCGCCCAGCCGGATGCGGCGCTCGGCCAGCGGCAGCAGCCCCAACACTCGCATCCGCTCGGGCAGGAGGTCGATGGGCCCTTGCACCAGCAGCACGTCGCCCGCCGCCAGCACCGTCTGGCTGAGCCGCTGCGTCATGCGATGCCCGGCGCGCGAAATCGCGATCAGGTTCACGCCATGCTGGTCGAACAGCGCGATCCGCCCGACCGTCTGGCCGACCAGAAGCGAGGCGGGCGCGATCACCGCCTCGATCACGCCGATCTTGTCGGCGGGGAGGCCCTTTTCGGCGGCGGCATCCTGCCGGACCAGCTCCATGCCGACCTTGGTCACAGCGCGCTCCAGCGCATTCGGCTCGCCGCGCAACAGCAGCGTGTCGCCCGTCTCGATCACCGTGTCGGGCAGCGTCACCGCGCGCCGCGCGCCGCCGCGGATCAGGCCGGTGACGGCCACCTCGCCATCGACGGCGCTGAGATAGTCGCCGACCGTCATGCCGACGATGTCGGCGCCTTCGGGGACGGTGGCCTCGGTATGATAGTCGCTGATGTTCACCGCCTCGCTCAAGGATGCGGTGGCACGGCGGTCGTGCGGTAGCAGGCGATGGGCGAATTGCAGGAAGACCAGCCCGACCAGCGACAGCCCGAGGCCGACCGGCGCATAGTCGAACATGGTGAAGGGCTGGCCCGTCATCTGCTCGCGCACCCGCGAGACGATGATGTTGGGCGAGGTGCCGACCAGCGTGATCAGCCCGCCCAGGAGCGAGCCGAAGGCCATCGGCATCAGATAGGCCGAGGGCGAATGCCCCGAGCGCCGCGCCATCTTCAGCGCAGCCGGCATCAGCATGGCCAGCGCGCCGATGTTCTTGACCAGCGCCGACAGGAAGGTGACCGAGCCGACCAGCACCAGAAGCTGCCAGCGCAGCCGGCGCAACCGCAAGAGAACGCGGCGCATCACCGCCTCGATCACGCCCGATTGCGAGATGCCGGCGCTGACCACCAGCGCGCTGCCGACGATGACGACGATGTCGTCGCTGAAGCCGCGGAACGCCTCCTCCGGCTTGACCGTGCCGGCCAGCAGCGAGGCGAGCAGCGCGATCAGCGCCACCACGTCGTAGCGCAGCCGTCCCCAGACGAACAGCGCCATCATCGCGCAGAGGATCAGCACCGCCAGGATCTGCGGCATGGCCATCGCTTTGTCCCCCCTTTCGCGCACGAGTCTCTGGACCCAATGCGACCGCCGCGGGGCAGGTTCCGCGGCCCGGCGGCCGCCGCCGGACAGAATGCCGCGCCCCCGGGGCAAGGGATGGCGCTTGACAGCCGGCGCCCGCCTGCGGCAATCCGGGGGCCGCTACGGTTCCGGCGCGACCCGCCGGATGAAAAGGGAACACCGGTGCGCCGATGGACCGCGATGCGGCCAGGGCAAGGCCGGGGCTGCCCCCGCAACTGTATGCGGTGAGCGAAGGCCGCAGGCGCCACTGGGCATAGCCCCGGGAAGGCCGGCCCGAGCGGTGATCCGCAAGCCAGGAGACCTGCCGCAGCGATCACCCATTTCCGGCGCGGGGCGCGTCTGGAAAGCGGCCGTTCCGCAGAGGTGACAGTCGCCGTCCTGCGGCCGGGCTGCCTCCAGCCTATCCGCAGGGCCATTCTGCAAATCGCGGGCCGGGTCCCGCGCTGGAAAGGCTTTGGAATGTTCAGAACCCCGGTCTCCATGCTGGTCGTCGCCGCCGCCCTTCTGCCGGCGGTGGCCATGGGCCAGGACAACCAGCAGCCGGTGCTGCTCGATCCCGTGATCCTGTCGGGCGGGCTGTCGCCGGTGGCCGAAAGCGCATATGGCCGGGCCTATACCATCCTCACCGCCGAGGATTTGCAGCAGCGCCGGGTCACCACCGTTCAGGACGCATTGCGCGCCGTGCCCGGCCTTGCCGTCACCTCGACCGGCGAGACCCTGACCAAGGTCCGCATCCGTGGCGGGGAGGCGAACCACGTGCTGGTGCTGATCGACGGGGTCGAGGCCAATTCGCCCGGCAGCGGAGACTATATCTTTAGCGGCATGCTGGCCGAGGATATCGAGCGCATCGAAGTGCTGCGCGGCCCGCAATCGACCATCTACGGCGCCAACGCCGCCTCGGGGGTGATCTCGATCACCACCCGCCATGCCTCGGCCCCCGGGTTGGGCTATGGCGGCACGGTCGAGATCGGCGGGCTGGACACCCGCACCGCCAGCGCCTTCGTGCAGGCCCAGGGTGAACGCGGCGATATCAGTCTTTCGGCGGTAGCGCGCCGCACCGACGGCGAGGATGCGTCGCGCACCCCGGGCGGGGATACCGAGTTCAACAGGCACGACACGCTTGGCCTGACTGGCTCCTACGAATTGACCGAGGCCGTGACCGCCGGTTTCACCCTGCGCCGGACCTGGCAGGAATACGGTTATGACAAGGCGGTCGACCCGGTGGATTCTCCCGACGACCATGTGATCGACACACCGCACACGGCCGACCGCAACGAAACCTATGGCTCGCTCTGGATCGAGGCCGAGGCGCTGGAGGGCAGGCTGCTGAGCCGCTTCGTCGTCTCGGGCTCCAACCAGGCCACCGACCATTTCAACGATGGAGTGCCGGAGTATGACGACGCCTCGCGGTTGCGGGATTTCAAGTTTACCGGCACCTGGGCGCTGGATGGCGGCAATGCCCGCGATGCCGCGCAAAAGCTGAATGTCGCGGTGCAGAAGAAGCGCGAAACCTATGAGAACTCCTTTGCACCGGGCGGCCGGTATGAGCGTGACACCAGATCGGTCGCGCTGGAATATCAGGGCCAGTTCAACGGCGGGATCGGCATGCAGGCCGGGCTGCGGCGCGATTTCAACGACGATTTCCGCAACGCGACCACCTGGAGCATCGCGGGCGCATGGCAATTGCCCGGCCGCGAGTTGCGGCTGCGCGCGGCGGCGGGCAAGGCCATCGTCAATCCCACCATGTTCGAGCTCTATGGCTATGCGCCGGGCAGCTATCGCGGCAACCCGGATCTGAGGCCGGAAACCAGCCGCAGTTATGAGATCGGCGCCGACTGGACCTTTGCAGCGGGACGAGCGGCGCTGGGGGCGACCCTGTTCACCAGCAAGGTCGAGGACATGATCGTCGGGGCCGGCACCACGTCGCAGAACATCGCCGGCACCAGCACGCGCAAGGGGTTCGAGGCCGATCTGGACTATGACGCGACCGATTGGCTGCGGCTGGGGGCTACCTATACCTATATGGACGCCCGCACGGAAAACGACGATCCCGTCCCGCGCCAGCCGCGCCACCAGCTTGGGCTGCACGCGACGGCCGATGTCGCGCAGGGGCGCGGCTCAGTCACGGCCGATCTGCGCTATGTCGCGGGCAATTACGACCAGGAATGGTTCAGAAGCTGGACTCCGCCCACCACCGAGCTGCCCGATTTCATGACCGTTAACCTTGCCGCGCAATACGACCTGACCGAAAACCTGCGCCTGACCGGCCGCGTCGTGAACCTGTTCGACCGCGATTATTCCGAAGCCTGGGGCTATTACGGCCAGGGCCGCACTTTCTACGCCGGCCTGGCGGCGGCATGGTAGGGCGGTTCTGCCTTGCCGCCTGCCTGCTGGCCGGCCTGATTCTGCCCGCCGCGGCCGAGCCGCCGCGCCGGGTGCTGTCGATGAACCTCTGCACCGACCAGTTGGCGATGATGCTCGCCGCGCCGGGGCAACTGGTCTCGGTCTCGTATCTGGCGCAGGACCCCACGGCCTCGGCCATGCCGCAGGCGGCCGCGCGCCTGCCCGCCAACCATGGCCTGGCCGAGGAGATCTTCCTGATGCGGCCCGATCTGGTGCTGGCCGGCGCCTGGAGCCCGCCCGAGACGATCCGGCTGTTGCAACGCCTGAACGTCCCGGTGGAAATCTTTCCGGTCGAGACCGACATCGCCGGCATCCGCGCCAATATCCGCCGCATGGGTGAGGTGTTGGGCCGGCAGGCCGCGGCCGAGGCGCTGCTGGCGCGGTTCGACGCCGATCTGGCACGGCTGGCCGATGGGTCCCCCGGTCCGCGGCCGCGCGCGGCGCTCTACGCCGCGAACGGCTATAGTTCGGGCCGGGACAGCCTGGCGGGACAGATCGTCGCCCTGGCCGGTTTCGACAATATCGCCGACGAGTTGGGCCTGCCCGCGGGCGGGGTGCTGGCGCTGGAGACGCTGCTGCTCTCGGACCCCGACCTGTTGGTCGAGGGCCGCCGCTACCCGGGCAACGCCCGCGCGCAGGAGGTGCTGGACCACCCCGCGCTCAGGGCGCTGACCCGGGGCCGACCCGCCGAGGTCATGTCCGATCCCGACTGGGTCTGCGGCACGCCCCATATCCTGCACGCCATAGCCCAGCTGCGCGACGCGCGCCTTGCCTTGCAGGCCCGGCCATGACCCGCCTGCGCTATCCGTTGCTGATCGCCGGGCTTTCGGTGCTGGTCGCGGCGCTGTTTCTGGCCTCGCTGCTGACTGGCCCGGCCGGGATCGGCGCCGGCCAGAGCCTCGCCGCGCTGTTTGGCGGCGGCGAGGAGATGCTGACCCTGGTCATGCGCGAGCTGCGCCTGCCCCGCGCCATCCTGGGCCTGATGGTCGGTGCGGCGCTGGGGATGGCGGGTGCGGTGCTGCAAGGCTTCCTGCGCAACCCGCTGGCCGAGCCGGGGCTGATCGGCACCAGCACCTCGGCGGCGCTGGGGGCGGTGCTGGCGATCCAGACCGGGCTATCGGCGGCCTTTCCGCTGGCCCTGCCGTTGGCGGCGCTGACCGGCGCGGCGCTGTCGGTGCTGCTGGTGCTGGCGCTTGCCGGGCCGCGCGGCGGCACGCTGGCGCTGATCCTGGCCGGCATCGCCATCTCCGCGCTGGCAGGGGCGGGGACCTCGCTGGTGCTGAACCTGTCGCCCAATCCCTTTGCCGCCAATGAGATCGTGTTCTGGATGATGGGCTCGCTGGCGGATCGCTCGATGCTGCATGTCTGGATCGCGGCGCCCTTCATGCTGCTGGGCTTCGCGATGCTCTGGCCCACCCGCCGCGCGCTCGAGGCGCTGACGCTGGGCGAGGATGCGGCGGCTTCCAGCGGCGTGCATCTGGGCCGGCTGCGGCTGATGCTGGTCGCGGGCATCGCCGCGCTGATCGGCGGCGCCACGGCGGTCGCCGGCACGGTGGGCTTCGTCGGGCTGGTGGTGCCGCATGTGCTGCGCCGCGCCGTCGGCGCCAGCCCGGCGCGGCTGGTCCCCGCCGCGGCGCTGGGGGGCGCGGCCACGGTGCTGGCCGCCGACATCGCGGTGCGCTGGCTGGCGCCGGGGCGCGACCTCAAGCTCGGGGTGCTGACGGCGCTGGTCGGTGCGCCCTTCTTCCTGCACCTGATCCTCAAGACCCGGCGCGAGGGGCTGTGACCATGCTGGAACTGCGCGCCCTCTCTCTGCATCGCGCCGGGCAGGCGGTTCTGGACGGCATCGACCTCCGCCTCGGCGCGGGCGATTTCGTCGGCCTGCTGGGTCCGAACGGCGCCGGCAAGACCACGCTCTTGCGCGCGGCGCTGGGGCTTTTGCCGGCGCAAGGCCATTCCTCGCTGGCCGCGCTGCCGGTGCGTGAGCGCGCCCGCGCCGCCGCCTATATGCCGCAGGGCCGCGAGATCGCCTGGCCGATGCCGGTCGAGGCGCTGGTTGGGCTTGGCCGCATCGCGCATCCGCATTCCGCAAGCCAGGCCGACCGCGCCGCCATCGAGCGCGCCATCGCGGCGCTGCATCTTGGCCCGCTGCGCCACCGCCGCGCCACTGCGCTGTCGGGGGGCGAGCAGGCCCGCACGCTGATCGCCCGCGCTCTGGCGCAGGAAACACCGCTGCTGATCGCCGATGAACCGATCGCCGGGTTGGACCCGGCGGCGCAGATCGAGGTGATGCGGCTGTTTCGCCAGCTTGCCGACCAGGGTCACGCGGTGCTGGCCTCGCTGCACGATCTGGGGTTGGCGGCGCGGCATTGCACGCGGCTGGTCATGCTGCATCGGGGCCGGATCGCTGCCGACGGCCCGCCGGAGACGGTGCTGACGGCCGAAAACCTTGCCCGCGTCTTCGGCATCACCGCCCACCTGGCGCCGGGTCCCGGCGGCATCCTGTTCCAGCCACTCGACACCATTCAGCAAGACGCCCGATGACCGGGACGCCGAGCGCCCGGCTGGTCGATGGGCCTTCGGCGCCATCGCCGAGTTCCACCATGTCGCGACCGGCCCGCCGCCGCGCCGGCTGCGGCTGGGCGATCTGTCCGGCGCCTGCGAGGCGATGAGCCCGCACCTGCGTCGCTGGCACCCAGGCGTCTCGCTCTGCCCGCCCGAAGGCCGACTTGGGACGGCGCGGCAATGTTGTCCGACACGGGCCTCGACCAGCCGCAGATGGATTTGCATCCGCATCGAAGATCCGGTGTTGATTGCGCGGCTGCGGGCGGAACATGGATGCTCGGTCCTCGATCCGGAGAGCCGCGCCCTGGCGGCGTTCCTGTCCGCTCATCCGCATCGGGTGGCGCCGTCTCTAATCGGCTACCTCGACATCCATCAGAGGATCTGCGGGTCGGATAGCTGTCTCACAGGCATCCTAATCGACTGCGGGCCGACTTCATCCTGCGCTATGACAGCACCGACATGCTGCTCTATCTCGATCCGCCCTGTTGGGGCTGCCAGGATGACGACGGCAAGGCAATGTGCAGCCGCGCCGATCTCCAGCGTATGGTCCCACGCCATTCACAGAACCTTCTCCCGCCGGATCTTGGGGTCGGGGAGGTCTGAATCCCCTCTGTCCGGAAGTAAGTCGGTCTCCCCTGCATCAGGCGCCGGGAAAGCCCAGTGAGCAGTGCGAGACAGACAGGAAGCCGATGCCCCGAATGGCGAAATAACAGTTATATTTTTGAGAGAATGGTGCCCGGAGGCGGATTCGAACCACCGACACGCGGATTTTCAATCCGCTGCTCTACCAACTGAGCTATCCGGGCGCCGGAGCGTCTTGCTTCGGACTGGCGCGTTGTTATGGCAGGGCCGTTCCGGTGTCCAGAGCCAAAAGCAAAATTTTCACTCGTCCCTGTCATTATCTGCAACCGGATCTCCGTCCGCAACCGGATCTCCGGGAATGCGGTAGTCGCCGCGCAGCCAGTGCGCCAAGTCGACATCCGCGCAGCGGCGCGAGCAGAAGGGGCGATAACGCTCGGAGGCGGGCTTGCGGCAGATCGGGCATTTCATGCGCCGTCCTCCGTCCTGGCCAGCCGCGCCAGCGGGATGCGGTCGCGCTTGCGGCTGATCTCGTAAAGTCCCATCGCCGTCCAGCCGATCAGCACCGTCTCTGCCGATTCAGCGCGGAAGGCGGCGCGCAGTACCTGTTCCAGCGTGCCGCGGTCACGCTTGGGCATGGGCGCGAAATCGACCACGATCTGGCCGCCGAGACCGCGCAGGCGCAATTGCCGCGGCAGGTCGCGGGCCAGCGCGATATTCGCCTTGAGCCCCGCCGCCGGCGAATGGTCGCTGCCGGTATTGACGTCGATGGCGACCAGCGCGCGCAGCGCCTCGATCTCGGCCCAGGCGCCGCCGCCCAGTTCCGCGCGCGAGGACAGCATTTGCAGCACCGCGGCCTCGGCTCCGCTCGCCTCGAAGGCATCGGCCCCGTCCTCGATGCTGTCCGGCGCCGGATCAGCCCAATCCTGCCAAGCCTGGTCGGCGGGCTCCGGCGCGTCGAGCAGCAGTTCGGGGGCGCCTTCGCGATCGGCCGCGACGGCTTGCGCGAGTTCCAGAAGCTGTGCGAGCTCTGTCGCGATTTCGTCGTCCCGGGCGGTGGCCGCGATGGAGCGGAAGACGATGCCGGGTGGATTTTCCAGGCCGGCCTGGGCGGTTTCGCCCAGGTGGACAAGCCCGTCGCGCAGCGCGCCGTCGCGGATCCGGCGCGAGACGTTCACGCCGGGTGCCCCGGGCGTCACGATGACATGCCGGCCGCGGAAGTTCAGCCGGGCCGAGACCGGAACCGCCTTGCCATCCTCGGTGCTGCCGCTGACCTGGACCAGCAGCGATTGGCCTTCGCGCAGGCCGGAGCGGTCGCGCAGGAAGCCCCTGGCCCCTTCGGGCAGGCGCAGGAAGACGCCGCCCTGGCCCTTGACCAACCGGTCGACCTTGGCACGGCAGATCGCGCCGGGGGCAAGCGGGGTCGCACCCGCCGGATCGACGATCAGATCCTCGAGCCGGCCGTCCTGCATCAGGGCCGCCGCATCGCGGCCGAAGATCTGCCCAAGGACGATCTGGCGTCCCTTCATGTCGCTGTTCCTTGAATTCCGATGGCGGCGAGCAGACAGGCAGTTTCGGCCAGCGGCAGCCCGACCACGCCGCTGTAGGAGCCCTGCATCCAGATCGCGAAGGCCGAGGCATGGCCCTGGATGGCATAGGCGCCCGCCTTGCCCTGCCATTCGCCGGTGGCGAGATAGGCTTCGACCTGCGCCATGGTGAGGGGACGGAAACGGATGATGGTTTCCACCAGGCGTTCGCGCAGCCGGCCGTCATGGGCCAGGGCAACCGAGGTCAGCACCCGGTGCCGGCGCCCGGAAAGCAGTTGCAGGTAGTGCCGCGCCTCGGCGGCATCCTCGGGCTTGCCGAGGATCCTGCGTCCCGCGACCACAGCCGTGTCGGCGCAGAGAATGGCGCCCTCGGCGCTGTCGGCGAGCGCCGCGGCCTTTTCGCGGGCCATGCGCCGGACATAGTCGCGCGGGCTTTCGCCGCGCCGCGGGGCTTCGTCGATTTCCGCCGGCAGAACCCTGTCGGGCACGATGCCGATCTGGGCCAGCAGCTCCAGCCGACGCGGGCTGGCCGAGCCGAGAATCAGCGTCGGGACGTCTTGTTCCGGGATGGCGGCGTGGGGCGCGGGGCGGATTCCGGTGTCCTGCGGGGCATCCGCTGTGGACAGGTCGGGCTCCGCACCGGCGGCCTTATTTGAAGCGGTAATTGATCCGCCCCTTTGTCAGGTCATAGGTGTTCATTTCCACCTGCACCTTGTCGCCGGCGAGGACGCGGATGCGGTTCTTGCGCATCTTTCCTGCCATATGCGCGATGATCTCATGGCCGTTCTCTAGCTCGACCCGGAATGTCGCGTTGGGCAGGAGTTCCTTCACGACGCCGGGAAATTCGAGCATTTCTTCCTTGGCCATGTTCTCTCCTGTGGGGTGACCCGCGTTTTGGGCGGGCGCAAGCTACATGCGTCCAGACGGGCCGTTTTTCAAGGGGAATCTGGACTTGTCCGGGCTTTCCACGACCCAGCGCCATGCCGGAGCGGGCTATTTCATGGAAAAGTTGTGCGATTGCGACAGTCGGACCTTGGTTTCGGGCCGGCGGTTCAGCCGGCCTTGACCATGGAAGGCATGGTTTCGGCCAGACGGAAGGCATCGGGGTGGTCGAGATCGGCAAGTGGCAGCCCGGTCTGCTCCGGCGGCGGCGCTCCGTCAAAGGGCGGCCCGAAGCTTTCCGGCCGCCAGGCATCCTGAGTCGGCGTGGTGGCGGCGGACTCTGCGTCCTGGCCGATATTGCGCAGGCGGATGGCGTGGAACCCGTCCTTTTCCCCCAGCCGGCCGCGGGCAAGAAGCTGGCCGTGCGCGGTCTCCACCCTGGCCTCGTCGAGCACGTTCTGGGTCAGGGGCAGCAGCGACCCGGGGGTCAGGCTGCGCAGCTGATGCAGGCTCAGCCGGCGGCGGCAGAGAATGCCCGTCAACCGGATCGGCGCCTGCTGCACCGTCTCGGCCAGCGATGCCGGGGCTGGCGGGGGGGCGAGCGGCGCGGATTGCGCGACCGGCAATTGCGGCTGGTTTCGCCCGCTCGAGGGCGGCGCGTCGGTGCGCGGGGCGATCTCGGCCGGCAGGGCGATCAGCAGCCTGCCGTCGCGCTGCCCGCTGCCGCCCATGCGGAAATGAAAGCTCAGATGCGTCATCTCGCCATCTTCCAGCATCAACGACAGCGGGCGCGGATCGTCCATATAGGTGACGTAGCGAAAGGCCCCGAAATCGGGGCAGCCGTCGCGTGCCGCGCATTCCCGGCCCAGTTCCGCCAGCAGTGCGTTCACGAAATCGGCCGAGATCGCGGCATCGGTTCGCGTCGGCTTGCGCGGCGGCGCAGGGCGCGAGGTCACGCGGCCGATCGCCTGCATCTCGATCAGCGCGGCCAGCAGGTCGGGGCAGAGCGCGACCACGCCGAGCGCATCGCGTCGGCCCCCGACCACCGCGAGCAGGGCGCGCTCGGGCAGGAGTTCGGGCAGTTCGGCCAGCGTCATGCCCATCCGCTCCAGCCTTTCGACAAAGACCGGCAGACGTAATTGCTTTTCGGCGGCGCGAGCCAGGGCGGTGGCGGCGGCGCGCTCCAGCCGGAATTCGTCGGTCTGCTGCGTGGGCGGTCCTGCCGCCGCGCGGGTCCGGTCGCGCTCGGCGATCCAGCGGCGCAGCACTTGGCCGGGCGGCGGGGCGGGGGGGCCGCCCCGGTCCGCCGTGCCCTGTCCCGGGTCGCCAGATTGTTGCCTTGCCGCGCTTTCCATACCCGACCGAATCGATACTGTCTTTGGCGCAAGATGGCATGGACTGGTTGCGAAAAGGTTTAACCCGTCGCATTCGCGGTATTTTCCGCCCGGCGTGGCGGGCGCGGCGGCAGGGCGATCCTGAAGCAAGCACCGCCCCGGCCCGGCAGATAGCTGATCGACCCGCCCAGGAAGCCCATGATCTCCTTGCAGATCGCCAGCCCCAGCCCGGCACCGCCGGCGCGCGCGGGATCGTCCAGCCGGGCGAATTTCTCGAAGATCAGCGCCCGGTTTTCCGGACCGATGCCCGAGCCGTTGTCGTGAATGTCGATCTCGGTCCAACCCTGCGGATTGCGGCGGGTGTCGATGCGGATCGCCGGCTCGTCGGCATCGCAATATTTCCGCGCATTCGAGATGACGTTGATGAGCACCTGCAACAGCCGGTCGGGGTCGGTGATCATCGGCAGATGCTCGGCGACGGGGTTGCGGCGGATGGCGAAATCGCGCCCCGCGGCGCTTGCCCCGGCCGCGGCCAGCGCGCGCTCGATCAGGTCGTGCAGGTTGAAGACGCCGGGTTTCAGCTGCGCCCGGCCGGATTCCAGCACCGAGATGTCCAGCAGGTCGTCCAGCAACCGGGTCATGCGCCCGGCCTCGTCCTGGATGATGCCGGCGAAGCGGGCGCGGTCCTCGGCGGGCAGGTCCGGCTCCATCAGGATCTCGGAAAAGGCGCGGATCGAGGTCATGGGCGTGCGTAGCTCATGGCTGATCTGGCCGAGAAAGGCGTCCTTCTGCGCCGAAAGCAGGGTCAGTTTCTCGTTGCTTTCCCGCAACATGGCGGCGGTTCTTGCCAATTCGGCCGAGGTCAGCTCCAGCCGGCGATTGTCCTCGCGCGCGCGGCTGGCCTCGCCCGCGACTTCCATCAGGTCGGCCACGGTGACGCTGCCGCGCCCGCCGACCCGCGCCATCAGCGCCGAGGCCGTCGCCGCGCCCACCGTGCCGGCCAGATGGCGCTCGAACCCGGCGAGAAAGCGGGGAGTCAGGTCCGGAAGATAGCCGGATTTTCCCTGTTCCTCCGCGGCCTTGCGGAACACTTCCAGCGCATGTTCATTGCCCCAGATCCGCCCGGCGAGCGTCAGAAGCGCCTCGGCCTGCACCGCCGGGGCGGTTTCGCTGGCGGCGGCATCGGGGGCGATGGCATGGACGAAGGACAGCGCCTGCAACCGCTCGGTCGGGTCGGGGAAATCCAAGAGCGAGATCAGCACCAGAAGCAGCAGGTTCACCGCCAGCGCCAGCAGCACCGCGCCGGCGAAGGCGTCGATTCCCGCCGGAAAGGCCGGCGGCGCGGCCAGCCCCAGCGAGGGAAGGAAGACCGCCCGGCCCCAGATCAGCGCCCCCGCGACGATGCCGGCGATGGCGCCGCGCCGGGTCGCGCCGCGCCAGATCAGCCCCGCGACCATGGCCGGCAGCACCTGCGCCATGCCGGAAAAGGCGACCGTGCCCATGGCGGCCAGCGCCGTGGTGCCGCCGGTCGTACGGTGATAGAGCCAGCCCGCGCCGATCACCGAGACGATGGCCAGCCGCCGCGCGTTCAGCATCAATGCGCCCAGATCGTCGCGGGCTTGCGCCGGCTCGGACAGCGCGGTCTGGCGCAGCCACAGCCACAGGGGCACCAGCCAATGGTTCGCCATCATCGTCGACAATGCGATGGCGCTGACCACCACCATCGACATGGCCGAGGAAAAGCCGCCCAGGAACACCAGCGCCGCCAGCGTGTCGCGGCCCTGCGACAGTGGCAGGGCCAGCACGTAGAGGTCGGGATTCGAGCCCTTGGGCAGCAGGTCCGCGCCGACCACGGCGATGGGCAGCACCAGAAAGGACATGGCGGCGAGATAGGCGGGAAAGGCCCAGCCGGCCTGGCGCAGGCGATCCTCGTCATTGGCCTCGACCACCAGGACGTGGAACATGCGCGGCAGCACCATGATCGCCGCGCCCGAGAGCAGGATCAGCGTGAACCAGCGGTCCGGCCGGATCAGCCAGCCCTCGCCCCCGGCCGAGACGGCCATGCGGTCGATGCGCGCCAGCACGTCGGCCGGCCCGTCGGCGATGCCCCACAGCACATAGGCGCCGACCGCCAGAAAGGCGGCAAGCTTGACCACCGCCTCGACGGCGATGGCGATGACCACGCCGTGATGGCGTTCGTTCGCAGCCAGGTTGCGGGTGCCGAACAGGATGGCGAAGGCGGCCAGCCCGACCGCCACCCACAGCGCGATATTGCCGGGCAGCGGATGGCCGCTGGTGGCGAATGCCGAAAGCGCCATCGAGACAGATTGCAGTTGCAGCGCGATATAGGGGGTCGAGGCCAGCACGCCGATCAGCGTCACCAGCGCCGCGAGTCCCGCGGATTTGCCGAAGCGGCTGGAGATCAGGTCGGCGATCGAGGTCACGCGATGCAGCCGCGCGACCCGGACCAGGCGCCTGAGGCCCCACCAGGCGCCGGCAAAGACGATGCCGGGGCCAAGATAGATGGTCAGGAACTCCAGTCCCGAGCGGGTGGCGTAGCCGACGGCGCCATAGAAGGTCCAGGCCGAGCAATAGACCGACAGCGACAGGGTATAGATCACCGGCCGGTCCATCCAGCGCCAGCGGCCGGCGGCGGCGGCGCGGTCGGCGGCATGGGCCAGCAGGAACATCAGCGCGACATAGATCACCGAGGCGGCGCCCAGGGTTTCAGGCGTCATCCTCGTCCTCCGCCTTTCCGCGCCCGATCAGGCGGTGCAGCGCGGCGGTCACGGCGATGGTCAGCGCCCAGCTTGCCGCCAGCCAGACCGCGCCGCGCGCGTAGCTGAAATATTGCGGCAGCCATAGCGGCGGCAGCACCGCCAGCATCGCGAACACCACCGGCAGGACGCGGAGGGCGTCGCCCAGCCGGCGCTTGCGATAGGCGTCGCGGCCAAGGAACAGCCGGCGCATGCGCGACCTCAGCCCGCGTCCAGAAGCTCGCGCACCACGGCGCGCAGATCGGCATTGGCAAAGGGCTTGGCAAGCGTCCGGTCGGCGCCCTCGGGCAGGTTCGCCATGCCGCGCGCGCTGAGCAGCAGCACCGGCAGCGCCTGCAATTCGGGATCGGCGCGCAGATCGGCCAGCACCTCGGCGCCGCTGCGGCCGGGCAGCATCACGTCCAGGATCACCAGCCGCGGCGCCAGCGCGCGGATGCGCTGAAGGGCGTCGCTGCCCTCGGGCCATTGCTCGCATTGCCAGCCCTCGCGCGACAGGATGAAGCGGACCGCCTCGGCGATGCTGGGTTCGTCCTCGATCAGCAGCACATCGACACTTGCGGTCACGGGCGGCACTCCTGGGGCTTTGCGGCGATCATGGCGGCGGGCGCGGGCGTTGTCAAAATCGGGTTGCCTCCGGCTCAGACCGGTCCCAGGATCGAGGGCTCGTGCCGGGCGGGGCAGGTGGGGCGCGGACAGATGCGGCAGGCCGGCCCGACCGCCAGCGGGGGTCGGGTGTCGCGGCTCATGGCGGGGCGGATCAGCATCTGCGCGCGGCTGAGCGCCGGGCCGTCAAAGCCCATGGGCAGCAGCCGCTCGGCCACGGCCCAGGCGGCGAAGCGGTTGCCGTTCGTGGTCTCGATCAGCCGCGCCACCGGCAGTTGCGGCTGGGCCAGCGCCTCGAACAGCGGCCAGAGCGCGCAGCCCTCGCCCGGGCGCGGCAGCTCGAACCCCGGGGCGGCGTGGCGGAACAGCGTGGCGCCAGAGCCGTCGCAGACGACCAGCCCGGCCTGCGTCCAGGGGCCGGGGCGCAGCATGCCCAGCCGGCGCAGCACCAGGTCCAGCGGCCGGCCCAGCCGCGCGGCGATCAGCGCCGGATCGTCGGCGGCCTCGCCCGCCTCGTCCACTGCCGCCGCCAGCGCCGCGTCGGGCAGGGCGGCGCGGTCGCGGGCCTGTGTCGCCAGCAGGTCCTGCGCCATGACTCGTGCCGCGTCCGAGACCAGTTCCGCCGCCTCGGCCGGCTCGGGCTGGCCTGCGGCGATCCAGGCCTCGACCTCCTCCCGCGGCGACATTGGCACCGCCTCGTCCTCGAAACTGTCCAGATAGGCCACCAGCGACTGCGCGGTGCGCGACAGGCGCTGGCTGTCGCTGTCGAGATTGGCGTGGAAGCGGTCGCGCCATTCCGGCTCGATCTCGGGCGTCTCGGCCAGGATCGAGGCGGTCGAGCGCAGCGCGGTGACCGCCGATTGCACCTCGTGCAGCGTCGCCAGCAGATAGGGATCGCGGGTCATGCGGTCCGACAGCGCAATCAGCCGCCGCTCCATCGCGTCGGCGCGGCGCGTGGCCCCGGCCAGCGCCGAGGCCCAGCCGGGAAAACGCGCGGCGAATTCGGCGATCTGGTCCAGCTCGACCGGGGCGCCGGGCTGGTCGGCAGCGCGCGCCGCCGCCTCGCGCAGTGCGCCGACCAGCGCCTCCTCGCGGTCCGAGGCCAGTTCGGTCGCGTCGATCTCCAGCGCCTCGGCCAGCCGCGTCAGCAATTCCTCGCCGACCGGGCGGCGGTTGTGCTCGATGAGGTTCAGATAGGCGGCCGAGATCGCGGCCCGGCGCGCCACCTCGGTCTGGCGCCGGCCGAGCGACAGGCGGCGCTCGCGGATGCGGGTGCCGATCAGGGGGCGCGCGACCGGATGGCGGTGGGAGGAACGTGGCATCGGCTCAGATCCCGTCGCGGGTCTCCTCCAGATGGCGGATCGCCTTGACGACCAGATCGGCGAAGCTTTGCGCCGACAGCTTGTCCTTGAGCGTCTGGCTGACGTTCGAGACGGTCTTGTAGCTGATATTCGCCCGCTCGGCGATCTCGCGATAGCTCAGCCCCTCGGCGATGGCGCGCAGGATGTCCAGTTCGCGCGGGGTCAGGCGCGGGCGGGGCGGCGTGGCGCCGGGCCGCTCCAGCAGGGCGATGCGGCGCGCCAGATCGGCCGGGACGTAATCGCCGCCGCCCGCTACCTCGCGCAGCGCCGCGCAGATCTCGTCCGAGGGGGAATCCTTCATGATGATGCCGTTGCAGCCGGCCTGAAGCGCACGCCGGGCGATGATCGGGCTGCGATGCATGGTGAAGACCAGGATCGGCTGGGTCGCACCGGCGGCGCGCAGCCGCTCGATCAGCCGCACCCCGGCCAGCTTGGCCTCGCCCATGGTCAGGTCGACGACGATCACGTCCGGCGCCTGCCGCCGCCAGGCCCGCCAGCCCTGCGAGGGCGCGGCCGCGGCGATCACCTCGCAATCCAGCCGGCCTCGGGTGATCCATTCCCAGCCCTCGGCGACGACCGGGTGGTCATCGACGATCAGCACGCGCAGCGGCGGGGCGGCGGTATCGGCAGGGGCGGGGGCGGTCATGGCGCGGCTCCTTGTTCGGCCGGGCAGGGCAGGTGGCATTCGGTGAGGGTCCAGCCGCCTTCGCGCCGGGGCGGCAGGTAGCTCCCGCCAAGCGCGCTGGCACGGTCGCGCATGCCGGTCTGGCCCAGTCCCGCGCGGCCGGCGGCTGCGGGGCCATCGCCGTCGTCGCTGACCCGCGCGGCGATGCCCCCGGCCTCGCGCGCAAGTTGGACCCGGATCGTGCCGGGCGCGGCATGGCGCAGCGCGTTCAGCACGCTTTCCCGCACGAAGCGGTAAAGCGCGATCCGCCCGGCCTCGCCCGGCTCGGGCAGGTCCGCCGGGCCATCCAGCGCGATGTCGATCCCCGGTTCGATCTCGGCAAATTCGATCAGCAGCTCTTGCAGCATCTCGGCAAGGCTCGCGCCCTCGGTCGGGGCCAGGCGCAGGTCGTCGATGGCGGCGCGGGCACTTTGCCGGATCGCCTGCGCATGGCGCGAGACGGCGGAAAGCGCCTCGGCCAGAGCCGGGTCGCGGGCAGTCCCGGCGGCGCGGCCGGCTTGCCCCACGGCCGCTTGCAGCGCGAAAAGCTGCGGGCCGATGCCGTCATGCAGGTCGCTGGCGATACGGGCGCGCTCGGCCTCGGCCAGGGTCAGCATCCGGCCTTGCAGGCGGCGGTTCTCGGCCCGTTCCCCGGCCAGATGCGCGGCCAGCGCATTGACGCCATCGGTCAGCGTCGCCAGTTCCGCCAGCCCGGTCTGCGGCGCGCGCTGGTCCAGGTCGCCCGCCCGCATCCGGTCGAGCGCCGCGCCCAGCAGGCCCAGCCGCCGCAGCACCAGCCCGGTGATCGCCATGGTGACGCCGATCGCCGCCAGGGCCATGGCGGCCAGCAGCGGCAGGATCAGCCGGAAATTCTCCCAGGCCTCGGCGATCTCGTCCCGCGGATCGGTGCGGATCTCCAGCACGCCCAGCACATTGGGATACTGCGCGACGGGGATCATTTCGCGCAGCGGCTCGGGGCGGATCAGCGCGGCGAACCATTCCGGCACCCGTTCGGGCGGCAGGAGCGGCGGCAACGCCAGCGCCAGCGGCTGGCCCCGGGCATCGCGCAACTCGGCCGACAGGTGGCGCTGCGCCTCGATCTCGGCGGCGATGCGGGCGGCCTCTGCCATTATGTCGCGCCGCTCAAAGGCGGTGGGCAGGTGCAGGGTGGCGAAGGCATTGGCCAGGCGAAAAGCCGAGCCGGTTTCGTCGCGGACCGAGCCGCGAGCGTTCAGGATCAGCACCGAGGCGACGATGGCGACCATGGCGAGCCAGGCCAGCGCCGAGCCGCCAAGCGCCAGAAGCCGCAGCGAGACGCCGTGCGACGCCGCGCGCCGGGCCGGCACGTTCTTAGCCGCAGCCGTGATATGGCTGGTCGCCTCCATGCTCCTCCCCACCGCTTGCCGGCGGCCCCCTGCAGAAAGACTAGGACGCGGATCGGGGCGGGGCAAGCGGGCTGCACGCGACAAAAGAGGCAGCCCGCCCCCGATTCACGCGCCGGCGCGGGCGGGCTCGGACACGTCGGGCCGGCCGAGCGCGCGGCGCACCAGCACGAAGAACAGCGGCACGAACAGCACGCCCAGCACCGTGGCCGAGACCGTGCCGCCGAGCACCGTGGCGCCGATGGTGTTGCGGCCGTTGGCGCCGGCACCGGTGGACAGCACCAGCGGCAGCACGCCCAGCGAGAAGGCGACCGAGGTCATGATGATCGGCCGGAACCGCTGCCGCGCCGCCTCGACCACCGCCTCGTAGAGCGGCTTGCCCTGCTCGGCCTGCTCGCGGGCGAATTCGACGATCAGGATGGCGTTCTTGCCGGTGAGGCCGATCACCGTCAGCAGGCCGACCTGGAAGAACACGCCATTGTCGAAGCCGCCCAGCCAGGCCCCGACCAGCGCACCCAAGACGCCGATGGGCATGGCCAGCATCACCGCGAAGGGGATCGACCAGCTCTCGTAAAGCGCCGCCAGGCACAGGAACACCACCGCCAGCGACAGGCCGTAAAGCAGCATGGTCTGGTTGCCGGCCTGCTGCTCCTCGAGCGACAGGCCGGTCCAGGCCACGTCGAAGCCGGCCGGAAGCTGCGCGGCCAGTTCCTCGATTGCCGCCATGGCCTGGCCGCTGGAGACGCCCGGCGCCGGGCTGCCCTGGATCTGCATGGCGGGCACGCCGTTGTAGCGGTCCAGGCCCTGCGGCCCGTAGCTCCAGCGTCCCTCGGCGAAGTTCGAGAAGGGCACCAGCCCGCCCGAATTGTTTCGCACCCGCCATTTGTCGATATCGGTCGGCACGGCGCGGGATTCGGATTCGCCCTGCACATAGACGCGCTTGATCCGGCCGCGGTCGATGAAGTCGTTCACGTAGCGCCCCGCCCAGGCGACCGAAAGCAGGCTGCCCACATCGGTCGCCGAAACCCCCATCGCGCCCGCCTTGCGCCAGTCCACGTCGAGATTGTATTGCGCCGCGTCCTCCAGCCCGTTCGGCCGCGCCGAGGCGATGCGGCCGTCCTGACCGGACATGCCGAGCAACTGGTTGCGCGCGTCCAGCAATTGCTCATGCGCCTGGCCGGCGCGGGCTTGCAGGTAGAAGTCGAAGCCCGAGACGTTGCCCAGCTCGATCACCGAGGGCGGCACGATGGGAAAGACCATGGCGTCGCGAATGCCCATCAGCGCCGGGAAGGCGCGCCCGGCGATGGCCTGCACCGACTGTTCGGGCAGCGGCCGATCGTCCCAGTCCCTGAGCCGCAGGAAGGCGATGCCCATGTTCTGCCCCGAGCCGGCAAAGCTGAAGCCGGAGACGCCGAAGAAGGACTCGACGTTCTCGGATTCGTTTGCCGCGAAATATTGCTGGATCTGGTCGATCACCGTATCGGTGCGCTCGGATGTGGCGCCGGTCGGGCCCTGGACCAGGACGAACATGATGCCCTGGTCCTCGTCGGGCAGAAAGCCGGTAGGGGTGCGCAGGAACAGGAAGACCATGGCCGCGCCGATGCACAGATAGATCAGCATCATCCGCAGCGGCCGGCGGATCAGCCAGTTCACCGAACCGCCATAGCCCTGCATGGTGCGGTCGAAGCCGCGGTTGAACAGGCCGAAGAAGCCGCGCGTCTTGTGGCCGTGCTCGTTCTTCAGCAGGGTGGCGCAAAGCGCCGGCGTCAGCGTCAACGCCACCAGCACCGACAGACCCATGGCCGAGGCGATGGTGATGGCGAACTGCTTGTAGATCACCCCGGTCGAGCCGCCGAAAAAGGCCATGGGCACGAAGACCGCCGACAGCACCAGCGCGATGCCGATCAGCGCTCCGGTGATCTGGCCCATGGACTTGCGCGTCGCCTCGCGCGGCTCCAGCCCTTCCTCCTCCATGATGCGCTCGACGTTCTCGACCACGACGATGGCGTCGTCGACCAGCAGGCCGATGGCCAGCACCATGGCCAGCATGGTCAGCGTGTTGATGGTGAAGCCAAGCGCCGCCAGCACGCCGAAGGTGCCAAGCAGCACCACCGGCACCGCCAGCGTCGGGATCAGCGTCGCCCGCCAGTTCTGCAAGAACAGCAGCATGACGAAGAACACCAGCACGATGGCCTCGATCAGCGTCTTGACCACCTCCTCGATGGAGATCAGCACGAAGGGCGTGGTGTCGAAGGGGATCACGTAATCCATGCCCTCGGGGAAGAAGCGGGCGAATTCCTCCATCCGCGCCTTGACCCGTTCCGCCGTGTCCAGCGCGTTCGCCCCCGAGGCGAGGCTGATCGCCATGCCCGAGGCCGGCTGGCCGTTGTAACGGGCATTGGTCATGTAGTCCTCGGCGCCGATCTCGACCCGGGCCACGTCCTTGAGCAGGATCAGCCCGCCGTCCGGTTCGGCGCGCAGCACGATCTGCTCGAAATCCTCGGGTGTGGACAGCAACGATTGCGCGGTGATGGTGGCGTTCAGCATCTGCCCCTGCGGCGCGGGCTGGCTGCCGAAGGAGCCGGCAGAGATCTGCGCGTTCTCGGAGGAGACCGCCGCCACCACGTCCGAGGGCGTCAGCTCGTAGGCGGCGAGCTTCGAGGGATCGAGCCAGATCCGCATGGCATATTGCGCGCCGAAGACCTGCACCGACCCCACGCCTTCGACCCGCGATAGGTCGTTCACGAGGTTCGAGATCAGGTAGTCCGCCAGGTCCACCTGCTCATAGCGGTCGTCCGACGAGGTCAGGCCGATGACCATCAGGAAGCCCGAGGCGGATTTCTCGACGGTGATGCCTTGGCGCTGCACCGGTTCGGGCAGAAGCGCGGTGGCCTGGGCCAGCTTGTTCTGCACCTGCACCTGGGCGATGTCGGGATCGGTGCCGGTCTCGAAGGTCAGCGTCGTGGTCGAGGTCCCGGCCGAGGTCGAGCTGGACGAGAAATAGCGCAGCCCGTCCAGCCCGGTCATCTGCTGTTCGATGATCTGGGTGACGGTGTTGGCCACCGTATCGGCCGAGGCGCCGGGATAGGTGGCGCGGATCGTGACCGAAGGGGGCGCGATCTGCGGATATTGCGCCACTGGCAGGGACACGATCGACAGGAGCCCGAGCCCCATGATGAGGATCGAGATCACCCAGGCAAAGACCGGACGGTCGATGAAAAAGCGGGCCATGTGCGGTTCCTGTGCTGTTCCCTCGCGGCGTCCGCGGTCAGTTCGCCGGCTGTTCGGCGCCGGCCTCGGTTGCGGTCTCTGCCCCCGCGTCTTCGGCGGCGGGCTGGTCTGCGGGCGGTTCTGTCGGCTGGTCGGCGGCCCCGGCTTCGGGCGCGGGCTGTTCGCCGGCACCTTCGGCCCCCGCCTCGGCGGCGGGTTCCGCGTCCTGCGCGGCCCCGTCCTGCGCGGCTTCAGGCGCGGCGGCCTGGCGTTCCTCGGGGGCGACGGTCATGCCGGGGCCGATCTTCTGCAAGCCCTCGACGATAATGCGGTCACCGTCATTCAGCCCCTCGCTGACGATCCAGCTGTTGCCCATGTCCTGAAGGATGGTCAACTGGCGTTGCTCGACCGCATTGTCGGCATCGACCACCAGGGCGATGGGCTGGCCGCGGCGGTCGCGGGTGACGCCCTCTTGCGGGGCAAGGATCACGTTGCGCGCCGTGGCTTGCTGCACCACGGCCTGCACATACATGCCGGGCAGCAGGATGCCCTCGGGATTGGCGAAGGACAGCCGCAGCGTCACCACGCCGGTCGTCTCGTTCACATAGGGCTCGGCGGCAGTCAGCCGGCCTTCGTGGCCGTATTCGGTGCCGTCGGCCAGCCGCAGCGTCACCTTGCGGTCCAGCTGGCCCTCGGCGCCTTGCGCCGCCATCTCGCGGCGAAAGCGGATGAGTTCGGCCGCCGATTGCGTCACGTCCACATGCACCGGATCGAGCTTGCGGATCACGGCAAGCGGCGTCGGCTGGCTGGCCGTCACCAGCGCGCCCTGGCTGGTCTGCGCCAGGCCGATCTCGCCGTCCAGCTCGGCGCGGATCGTGGTGCGTTCCAGTTCGATCCGGGCGGTCTGCAACTGCGCCTCGGCGACCTTGACCGCGGCCTCGGCGGAATCGCGGGCAGCGATGGCATTGTCGGTCGTGCTTTCGCTGGCGACGCGGCGGTCGCGCAGGGCGCCGACGCGCTCGGCCTCGCGGCGCGCCGCCTCGGCCTGGGCACGGGCCTGGGCAACGGCAGCCTCGGCCTGGGCCACCGCCGCCTCATAGGTGGTGGCGTCGATCCGGAACAGCGGGTCGCCGACCTTCACCCGGCTGCCTTCCTCGAACAGGCGCTCGGTGACGATGCCGTTGACCTGCGGCCGCACCTCGGCCTCGGCCGAGGCGGTAACGCGGCCGGGCAGGGTGGTGGTCAGGGCCACGTCCTGCGCGTGAAGTGTCACCACGGTCACCGGCTGCGGCGGCATCTGCGAGGGGTCCTGCGCTATGGCCGCCACGGGGAAAAACCCCGTCGCAAGCGGGAGGATCACGGAAATCGCCATGCGGCGCGATAGCGTGAACATCGTTTTGCTCCGGCATTTGCTGACGCCAGCATAACGAACAGCTTCGCACAGGATTATCAATCCCAAAACCGTTTCGGACCGAGACGTTACGCCACCGGCAAAACCCCGCGGAAAGCCGCGGGCAAGCCCGGTCCCTGCGGCGGGGCTGCCAGGGAATGCCGCTTGCCGCTTCGGCCGGGCCCGGGGAGGATTGGGGGAACGAAGAAGCGCCGGGCGCAGATTGGCCTTGCGGCGACTGGCACGAGACAGTAAGCAAGCCGGGCCTCGCGGGTGTAGCTCAATGGTAGAGCCGCAGCTTCCCAAGCTGAAGACGAGGGTTCGATTCCCTTCACCCGCTCCAGCCTTTCCTGAAAAGCGAAGTGGTTCAGCGCAGGCCCATCTCGGCCAG
This sequence comes from Paracoccus sp. MKU1, assembly GCF_001447385.1. Classification (GTDB taxonomy): domain Bacteria; phylum Pseudomonadota; class Alphaproteobacteria; order Rhodobacterales; family Rhodobacteraceae; genus Paracoccus. The sequence continues at coordinate 32,743 of NZ_LLWQ01000219.1, forward strand.
CGCCCGGGCGATTTCGGGCGGCAAGTCCGGCTCGTCCCCGCGTCCCGCCGGCAGGTCGGGCGGCGCCTCGGCGCCGGGCAGGTAGCGCCAGCCCTGGAAGGGGCGGCGGGGCACGGCGGCGACGCGCACCAACTCGGGGTCGAGAATCAGCGCGCAGCGGCGGATGCCGTCCTCGCCCTGCACCTCCTGCAACTCCAGGACGCGCTGGCGGGCCTGCATCACGCCCTTGAACACCCAGTAGATCGAGCCGCCGTCCAGCAATTCGGCCTCGCGCTTGGGCCACATGCGGGTGACGTGCCGGGCCGGGCCGCCGCCGAAGCGGTGCTTTTGCCATGCGGCGAGTTCGGCCGGATCGTCGCAACCGACGCAGAGTTTCATCAGGTTCAGGGATGCGCTCATGCGCCAGATATAGCCCGGCGGCGGGCCGGTGCAACCGGCTGGCTCGCTTGGCCCGGCCGCGCCGCCGGGCCTTGAACCCGGCGGCCCGCGGCGTTACGCCCGGGTGCTGGTTGTGGGAAACATCATGTCCGATCCGATTGCTCCACCGATCCGCAGGCAATCCCTGCCGGAATTCATCGCGATGCTGGCGCTGATCTTTGCCGTCATCGCCTTCTCGATCGATTCCATGCTGCCGGCGCTGCCCGAGATCGCCGCCGCCCTGACGCCCGAGAACGTCAACCGCGCGCAGCTGGTGCTGACCTCTTTCGTCGGCGGCCTGGGACTGGGGCTGTTCGTCGGCGGGCCGCTTTCCGACGCGCTGGGACGCAAGCCGGTCATCACCGCGGGTTTCGCGCTTTACGCCATTGCCGCCGTGGCCGCGATCTTTGCCGATTCGCTGGAGCTGCTGCTGGTGGCGCGATTCGTGCAGGGCATCGGCGCCGCCGCGCCGCGCATCGTGGCGCTGGCCATGGTGCGCGACCTGTATCAGGGGCGCGAAATGGCGCGAATCACCAGCTTCGTCATGATGATCTTCATCCTGGTGCCGGCGGTGGCGCCCTCGATCGGCGCGGTGGTGATCCATTTCGTCGGCTGGCGCGGGGTGTTCGGCTCTTTCGTGGTGCTGGCGCTGATCGGCAGCCTATGGCTGAACCTGCGCCGCCCCGAGACCCTGCCCGAGGCCGTGCGCCGGCCCCTGAACCTGCGCAGCCTGGCCTCTGCCGCGCGCGAGGTCATGGGCAACCCCCAAGTGCAGCTGGTGACCGTCGTGATGACGCTGGGCTTCGGGCAGATGTTCGCGCTGCTGAGCTCGGCCCAGCAGCTGTTCGCCGATACCTATGGCAAGGGCGACAGCTTTCCGCTGTGGTTCGCCGCCATGGCGCTGCTGTCGGGCAGCGGGACGGTCCTGAACGCGCGCTATGTCATGCGGCTGGGCATGCGGCGGATCGTCGGCTGGGCCTATGGCATGCAGGTGCTGGTCTCGGGCGCGATGACGCTTCTGGTGTTTTGCGACCTGCTGCCCGAGCCGTTGCGCTTTCCGGCGTTCTTCTTCTGGGCGGTCAGCGTGTTCTTCATGGCCGGCGTGACCTTCGGCAACCTGAATGCCATGGCGTTGCAGCGCATGGGCCATGTGGCGGGGATGGCGGCCTCGGTCATCGGCGCGGTTTCGACGCTGGGCGCGGTGGTGATCGCGGCGCCGGTCGGGCTGCTTTATGATGGGACGGCCCGGCCGATCATCCTGGCGACGCTGGTTTGCTCGGCGCTGGCGCTGATGCTGATGCGCTACGTGCGCGAGGGTTGATCGCCGCGGCCCGTGGCTGCGATGCGTTCTGATAGTTACCCACAGCAGAACGCGCCGGAGCCTCTTGCACAACCCTGCGACCTGGCCTAAAGAGCGCCCGTGTCGCCAGCCATAGTGCGGGCGCAGGCGTGGCCCGTTCGTCTATCGGTTAGGACGTCAGGTTTTCAACCTGAAAAGAGGGGTTCGACTCCCCTACGGGCTGCCACTTCATCATGATCCGTCGCTCTTTTCATGCGGTTATGGGGCGACCTTGCCCAACCTGTTGGATGGATTGGACAAGGTTTGCTCCGGTTTCACCCTTGCAATCCGGGCCAATCCCTTGCGGACAAGCAGTGGAAGGTTGGCGTTCTTGGTAAGTCGCGCTCGCGTTCTTCAGCCCGGGCATTCTGCGCGAGGGAGGCGCCTGAAGCAGGCCCGCATCACCATTCGGTGCCGCGGGCCTGGCGACCCATGCGCCAGCCCCCGACCGGGCGCGGCCCGCCATGGTGGCCGCGCTAGTGCTCGACGGCGCCGCCGGTCCGGCCGCGCTGCGCCACCAGACGGGCCATGATGCCCTGTCGGGTCACCTGGCCGCCGCCTTGCAGGGGAAGCATCTCGACGCCGGTCTGGGTCATCATCTGGATCACCTCGCGCACCGGGGTTTCGCGGTCGATGGGCTCGCCTGCCGCCTCGCCCGGCTCGGCCATGTCCTCGGCGGTCAGCACCGCCAGCGGATTCATATGGGCGACGAAATCCTCGACATAGGCGTTGACCGGATTGGCGATGATCTCGCGCGCGGTGCCGACCTGGACGATGCGGCCGCCCTCCATCAGCGCGATGCGGTTGCCGATGCGGAATGCCTCGTCGAGGTCGTGGCTGACGAAGATGATGGTGCGCTGGAACCGCTGCTGCAATTCCAGCAACTCGTCCTGGAGCCGGTTGCGGATCAGCGGGTCCAGCGCCGAGAAGGGCTCGTCCATCAGCAGGATCGGCGCCTCGGTGGCGAAGGCGCGCGCCAGGCCGACGCGCTGCTGCATGCCGCCCGAGAGGTCGCCCACCTTGCGCTCGGCCCATTCGGCCAGGCCGACGGTGGCGAGCTGCGCATCGACGCGCTTACGCCGCTCGGCGGCCGGAATACCGGCAAGCTCAAGCCCCAGCCCCACATTCTCGCGCACCGAGCGCCAGGGCAGCAGGCCGAATTGCTGGAAGACCATGGCGATGCGCTCGCGCCTGAGCCGCCTCAACTCGGCGCCCGAGGCTTTCGTGACCGAGGCCATGCGGTCGCCGTCCCAGATCCGCACCTCGCCCCGGCAGACGGCGTTGAGCCCGTTCACCGCCCGCAGCAGCGTGGACTTGCCCGAGCCGGACAGGCCCATCAGCACCAGGATCTCGCCCTCGCGCACGGTCAGCGAGCAATTGTGCACGCCCAGCACCTGACCGGTCTCGGCCTTGATCGGGCCGCGATCAAGGCCCTGGTCCATCAGCGGCAGCGCGGTCTGGGGCGCGTCGCCGAAAACGATGTTCACATTGTCGAACTCGACCGCGGTCTGCGCGGTTTGCATGCGTTCAGTCATCGTGCCCTCTTACCCGCAGCATCCGGTCCAGCATGATGGCGACCACCACGATGATGAAGCCGCTTTCAAATCCCAGCGCCGTGTTGACGCTGTTCAGCGCCCGCACCACCGGCACGCCCAGCCCCGAGGCGCCGACCAGCGCCGCGATGACGACCATGGACAGCGACAGCATGATGGTCTGGTTCAGCCCGGCCATGATCTGCGGCGTGGCGCTTGGCAGCTCGACCTTCCACAACAGCTGGCGTGGCGTGGCGCCGAAGGCGATGGCGGCCTCGACCAGCGCCTTGGGCGTCGAGCTGACGCCCAGATGCGTCAGCCGGATCGGCGCCGGCAGCACGAAGATCACCGTGGCGATCAGCCCCGGCACCATGCCGATGCCGAAGAACACGATGGCGGGGATCAGATAGACGAAGGTCGGCAGCGTCTGCATCAGGTCCAGCACCGGCCGCATCCAGGCGTAGAGCCGGGGCCGGTGGGCGGCGGCGATGCCCAGCGGCACGCCGATCGCCATGCAGACCACGCAGGCCGACAGCACCAGCGTCAGCGATTGCATGGTCGCGTCCCAATAGCCCTGGTTCAGGATGAACAGAAAGCCCAGGGCGACCAGCAGGCAGGTTTTCCAGCTGCGTTGCAGCCCCCAGGTCAATGCCACCGCCAGCAGGGTGAAGACCAGCGGATGGGGGAACACCAGCATCTTCAGGATGCCGCCGATCAGCCCGTCCATCAGCGTCGAGATGAAGTTGAAGACGACCGCGGCATTGGCATTGAGCCAGTCGAAGATCGCCTTGGCCGTCCGGCCCACCGGTATCTTGGTGTCGGTCAGAAGTGCAGTCAGTTGGTCCATGCGTCCCTTTCTTTCTGCCGTTTGGGGTGTTCGGGCGTCGGGGGGCCGGCAGGTGCCGAAAGGTTGCGGCAACACGGCCCGGACGCGATATCCCGGCTAGGGGAGAGGCAACCGCCCCAAGAGCATGGCGGCGCGGGCAGCAAGGCTGCCGGGCCGCCGCCGGATCTCACTCGGACAGGGCCTTGTCCAGGGCCGCGACGGCATCGCCGCCATCGGCGGTGGTCACGCCGGCCAGCCAGGGCTTGGCGGCGTCCGGGTTGGCCTTCAGCCATTGCAGCGCCGCGTCGGCCGGCGCCTGGCCCTCGTTCAGGATCAGGCCCATGACCTCGTTTTCCATGGGCAGGGTGAATTCCAGGTTTTGCAGGAACGTGCCGATGTTCGGGCAGGCCTCGGCATAGCCGGCGCGCACATTGGTATCGACCCGCGCGCCGCCGAAATCGGGGCCGAAGACCTCGTCGCCGCCGGACAGGTAGGTCATCTGGAACTGGCTGTTCATCGGATGCGGCTCCCAGCCCAGGAACACCACCGGCTTGCCCGAGGCATCGGCGCGCGCGACCTGGGCCAGCATGCCCTGTTCGCTGCTCTCGACCACCTCGAAGGTGCCGAGATCGAACTTGTTCTCGGCCACCATCTCCAGCAGCAGGCGGTTGCCGTCATTGCCCGGCTCGATGCCGTAGATCTTGCCGTCCAGCGCGTCCTTCTGCGCGGCGATCTTGCCGAAATCGTCGATGCCCAGATCGGCGCCGGCCTTGTTGGTCGCCAGGGTGTATTTCGCCCCGGTCAGGTTGGTGCGCAGCACCTCGACGGTGCCGGCCTCGCGATAGGGGGCGATATCGGCTTCCATCGTCGGCATCCAATTGCCCAGGAACACGTCCACATCGTCGGTGGACAGCGCGGTATAGGTCACCGGCACAGAGAGGATCTTGACCTCGGTCTGGTATCCCAGCGCCTGGAGCACGGTCGAGGCAAGCGCTGTGGTGGCGCTGATATCGGTCCAGCCGACATCCGAGAAGACGACCTTGCGACACTCCATCGGCTCCTGTGCCGTGGCGATGCAGGCCGTGGCGAGCGAGGCGACCAGCCCGGCGGCAAGAGCTGCGGCGGTGTGGCGAAATGTCATCTTGTTCTCCCTGGTTTGTTGACTGGCGAGTCAATTAAGGCTTTCATTGATTGACGAGTCAATCAAAGATCTGCCAGATACGGGTCTCTTGCGCGAATTTTCGAACGAAACTGCACAATGGTGTCCTGTCATGCCCAAGCTTGGCGCTGAACCTATCCGAAAAGCGGCGCTAATCAACGCCGCGATTGCCACTGTGGGGCGGGCGGGCTCGCTGGACGTGACCGTGGCGCAGATCGCGCGCGCCGCGGGCATGTCCTCGGCCTTGGCGCATCACTATTTCGGCTCCAAGGAGCGGATCTTCCTGGCGGCGATGCGGCATATCCTGACGCAATACGGCGCCTCGACGCGGGCGGCGCTGAAGGGTGCGGTGACGCCGCGCGAGCGGCTGGACGCCATCGTCGCCGCCAGTTTCGACAGCGCCAATTTCGAGCGCGATACCATCGCCGCCTGGCTGAATTTCTATGCGCTGGCGCTGGTCGAGCCCGAGGCGGCGCGGCTGCTCCGCGTCTATCACCGGCGGCTCAGCTCGAACCTGCTGGTGGCGCTGCGACCGCTGGCCGGGGCGGGGGCCGAGCGCATCGCCCGCACGCTGGGGGCGCTGATCGACGGACTCTATCTGCGCGCGGCCCTGTCCAACGAGGCGGATGCCGCCGCTGCCGAACGCATGACGCTGGATTATCTGGAGAAGGTGCTGCCATGAGCCATGACGCGCAACCGCAGGCGAGCCTCTATATCGACGGTGCCTATGTCGAGGGCGAGGGCGAGGCGCTGCCGGTGCATTACCCCTATACCGGCGCGGTGATCGCGCGGCTGCGCGAGGCGGCCCGCGACCAGGTCGCGCGCGCCACCGCCGCCGCGGCGACCGCCCAGCCGGCCTGGGCGGCGCTGCGCCCGGTCGAGCGCGGCCGGGTGCTGATTCGCGCGGCGCAGATCATCCGCGAGCGGGCCGAGGAACTGGCGCGGCTGGAGACGCTGGACACCGGCAAGCCGATCCAGGAGACGCGGGTGGCCGACTGGCCCTCGGGCGCCGATGCGCTGGAATATTTCGGCGGGCTGGCGCCCACCGTGACCGGGCAGATGATCCCGCTGGGCGGCGATTTCGTCTATACGATCCGCGAGCCGCTGGGGGTCTGCGTCGGCATCGGCGCCTGGAACTATCCCAGTCAGATCGCTTGCTGGAAGGCGGCGCCGGCCTTGGCCATGGGCAATGCCATGGTGTTCAAGCCCAGCGAGGAAACCCCGCTGGGCGCCCTGAAACTGGCCGAGATCCTGACCGAGGCCGGGCTGCCGCCGGGCATCTTCAACGTGGTGCAGGGCCGTGGCGCGGTCGGGGCGGCGCTGGTCACGGATCCGCGCGTCGCCAAGGTGTCGCTGACCGGCTCGGTCGCCACCGGGCAGCGGGTCTATGCCGCGGCGGCCGAGGGCATGCGCCATGTCACCATGGAACTGGGCGGCAAGTCGCCGCTGATCGTCTTCGACGACGCCTCGCTGGAGGATGCGGTCGGCGCGGCGATGCTGGCGAATTTCTATTCCTCGGGCCAGATCTGCTCGAACGGCACCCGGGTCTTCGTGCAGAGTGGCATCCTGCCCGCCTTTCTCGACCGGCTGGCCGAGCGCGTCGCCCGGATCAGGATCGGCGATCCGCTGGACGAGGCGACCCAGCACGGCCCCATCGTCAGCCCGGGCCAGGCAGCGAAGATCCGCGCCGCCATCGAGCGCGGCCGCGAGGAGGGCGCGCGGCTGGTCTGCGGGGGCGCGGGCGAGGGCGCCTTCATCCCGCCCACCGTCTTTGCCGATGCCACCGATGACATGTGGATCGTGCGCGAGGAGATCTTCGGCCCGGTCATGTCGGTGCTGGGCTTCGCGACCGAGGACGAGGCCGTCGCCCGCGCCAATGCCACGCCCTATGGGCTGGCGGCCGGGGTGTTCACCCGCGACCTGGCGCGCGGCCACCGGGTCGCGGCGCATTTGCAGGCCGGGACGGCCTGGATCAACGCCTATAACCTGACCCCGGTCGAGGCGCCCTTCGGCGGCGTCAAGCTGTCGGGGATCGGGCGCGAGAATTCGGCCGCGGCCATCGAGCATTATTCGCAGCTGAAATCCGTCTATGTCGGCATGGGAGGCGTCGATGCGCCCTATTGATCGGCGCCGCGCCCGTGGCGCGGTGGGCATGGGTATTTGGGCAACGGAGAAGCCCGCAATGGCGGTGCAGGGGAGACAGGCATGATCCCGGATTACGTGATCGTCGGCGCCGGCTCGGCCGGCTGCGCGCTGGCTTACCGGCTGGTGATGGCCGGCAAGCGCGTGGACGTCATCGAATATGGCGGCAGCGATGTCGGGCCTTTCATCCAGATGCCGGCGGCGCTGAGCTATCCGATGAACATGCGCCGTTACGACTGGGGGTTTTCGTCCGAACCCGAGGAGCATCTGGGCGGGCGCCGGCTGGTCACGCCGCGCGGCAAGGTGGTCGGGGGGTCGAGCTCGATCAACGGCATGGTCTTCGTGCGCGGCCATGCCAAGGATTTCGACTTCTGGGCCGAGAGCGGTGCGGCCGGCTGGGCCTATGCCGATGTGCTGCCCTATTTCAAGCGCATGGAGACCTCGCATGGCGCGGTCAGCGACTATCGCGGCACCGAGGGGCCGCTGCATGTGACGCGCGGCTCGCGCAGGAACCCGCTGTTCAACGCCTTCATTCGCGCCGGCCGCGAGGCGGGCTATCCGACGACCGAGGATTACAACGGCGCCCGCCAGGAGGGCTTCGGCGCCATGGAGGCGACGATCTGGGAGGGCCGGCGCTGGTCGGCCGCCAATGCCTATCTGCGCCCGGCCCAGGCGACCGGGCTGTTGCGGCTGCGGCGCGGCCTGGCGCAGCGCGTGATCTTCGAGGATGGCCGCGCCGTGGGGGTCGAGGTCAGGAATACCCGCGGCGTCAATGTGTTCCGCGCCAAACATGAAGTGATCCTTTCGGCCAGCTCGATCAATACGCCGAAGCTGCTGATGCTGTCGGGCATCGGCCCGGCCGAGCATCTGGCCGAGCATGGCATCGCGGTCAGGGCGGATCGGCCAGGGGTGGGCGCGAACCTTCAGGACCACCTGGAAATCTACATGCAATATACCGCGACCAAGCCGATCACGCTTTACAAGCACTGGAACCTGTGGGGGAAAGGTTCGATCGGGGCGCAATGGCTGGCGACCGGGACGGGGCTCGGCGCCTCGAACCAGTTCGAGAGCTGCGGCTTCATCCGTTCGGCGGCGGGGGTGGAATATCCCGACATCCAGTATCACTTCCTGCCGCTCGCCGTGCGCTATGACGGCAAGGCGGCGGCCGAGGGCCATGGTTTCCAGGTCCATGTCGGGCCGATGCGGTCGAAGTCGCGCGGCACGGTGCGGCTCAAATCCACCGATCCCAAGGACGCGCCGGAGATCCGCTTCAACTACATGTCGCATCCCGACGACTGGGCCGAGTTCCGCGCCTGCGTGCGGCTGACCCGCGAGATCTTCGCGCAGCCGGCCTTTGCCGAATACAAGGGCTACGAGATCCAGCCGGGCGACGGCGTGGTGAGCGACGCGCAGATCGACGCCTTCATCCGCGAACATGCCGAGTCGGCCTTTCACCCCTGCGGCACGGCGCGCATGGGCCGGGCCGACGATCCGATGGCGGTGGTCGATCCCGAGCTGCGGGTGATTGGCGTCGAGGGGCTGCGCGTCGTGGACAGCTCGATCTTTCCGCGCATCACCAATGGCAACCTGAACGCGCCCTCGATCATGACCGGCGAGAAGGCCGCCGATCACATCCTGGGCCAAGGCATGCTGGCGCCGCTGAACCTGGGGCCGGAGATTTCTCCGGATTGGAGAAAACTCCAGCGATCGGCTTAGGTTACGTCTCGTTCTTGGAGCTCTTTAGCAGGTCCGCAAGCCCGGCGAAGGGCTTGCGGGTCTGCGCCTCCGGCTCGGCTTCGGGGGCGTCGAGCGCGGCTCCCTCGGCACGCGGATAAAGCGGCAGCGCCAGCACCAGCGCCTCGGCCATGATCGCGTCGATGTCGATGAACTGGCCCAGGGGCTCCAGCTCCTCGTCGGGCATCTCGGCCTCGTCTTCCTCGGGTGTACCGATATGGGGCGAAAAGACGCGATGCACATCCTCGCGCAGGTCGGTCTCGACCGGCGCCAGGGTGACCACGCAGGGCTGCACGACGCGGGCCGCCAGCTCGCCGGTCACCTCCCAGGCGTCGCTGGCCAGCGCGCGGATGCGGCCGGAAAAGTGCAGCCGGGGCAGGGCGCTCAGCCCCAGTTCGGCCGCCAGCGCCGCGCGTGCCGGGGCGGCGGGAGAAAGCGCGAACTCGGTGGGCTGGCGCGGATTCAGATGGGCCACCCGGAACCGGGTATGCGGGGCTTTGGAATCGGTCATCGGTGGCCTTTCGCGGGCGGGTTCGCCCTGGGTCTGGATATTCTTGAGCGTGGGGCATGAGTTTGCTAAGCCGGTCGCGCGGCGTCAACAGGCGCGTAAAGGGACAGAGAGAAGATGAAGATTTCCCGGCGGCAGCTCATGGGTCTTGCACTGGCCGCACCTCTTGGCCTTTCCGCTTGCCAGGCCACCTATCGCAACCATGGCTATATCCCCCCGGAGGAGCAATTGGCGCAGGTGGTCGTCGGCCAGACCGCGCAATCCGAGCTTGAGGGGCTGATCGGCCGGCCCTCGGCGCAGGGGCTGCTGACCGGCTCGGCCTGGTATTACGTCGGCTCGCGCTGGCAGTTCTATGGTCCTCGCGAGCCGCGCGAGATCGACCGCCAGGTGGTCGCCATCAGCTTTGCCGAGAACGGCGTGGTCCGCAATATCGAGCGGTTCGGGCTGGAGCGCGGGCAGGTGGTGGTGCTGTCGCGCCGCGTGACCGATACCGGCGTGACCAGCCTTGGCCTGATCCGCCAGCTTCTGGGCAATGTCGGCCGCGTCCAGGCCGGTGATTTCCTGGGGGATTGACCGGGACGGCCGCCGCTGGGCGGCCTTTTCCGTTTCAGGCCGGTTCCGGCACGAAGCGCAGCGCCACGCCGTTGATGCAATAGCGCAGGCCGGTCGGCGGCGGCCCGTCCGGGAAGACGTGGCCCAGATGCGCGTCGCAGCGGTGGCAGCGCACCTCGGTGCGGATCATGCCGTGGCTGGCGTCGCGATGCTCGTCGATGGCGCCGCTGCCTTGCGCGGAACTGGGCCGGGAAAAACTGGGCCAGCCGCAATGGCTTTCGAACTTGGCGTCGCCGTCGAACAGCCGCGCCCCGCAACAGACGCATTCGTAATGCCCCGGCCCCTCGGGAAAGCCCGGATGCGAGAACGGCCGCTCGGTCCCCGCCTGCCGGGTCACGCGATAGGTTTCCGGGTCCAGCTGCGCCCGCCACTCCGCATCGGTCTTGGTGATCCGCTCTGACATCTTGGCCCTTCATTCCTGCTATGCTGCTGTTACAAGATAGGCGCAGTATGGGCAGTAGCAAGTCGGAGCGGGGCCGGTTCACGGGCCGGGCGGGGACGCCATGATGTCACTGAGCAAGGGCCGTTACCAGGTTGGCTTTGCCGAAAACGCCCAGGAAATCCGCGAGGCGCAACGGCTGCGCTGGCTTTGCTTCCTGAGCCGCCATCCGGATGCAGGGGCGCCCGAGGCGCTGGATGCCGACGATTACGACGACCGCTGCAACCATGTGCTGATTCGCGACGGCGGCAGCGGCGCTCTGGTTGCGTGCTTTCGCATGCTGACGCTGTCGGACGGAGCCAAGATCGGCGACAGCTATGCGGCGCGCTATTACAACCTGTCGCGGTTGCGCGATTTCCGCGGCCGCATGGTCGAGATCGGCCGTTTCTGCATCCATCCTGAACGGCATGACCCGGATATCCTGCGCCTGGCCTGGGGTGCGCTGGCCCGCCATGTCGATGCGCAGGGGATCGATATGCTGTTCGGCTGCTCCAGCTTCATTGGCACCGACACCCATGGCTATGAGGACGCCTTTGCCATGCTGCGCGAGCGGCATCTGGCGCCGAAACGCTGGCTGCCGCGGGTCAAGGCGCCGCAGGTGTTTCGCTTTGCCCGCGCCTTGCGGCTGCGCCAGGCGGATCCGCGCCGGGCCATGGCGGCCATGCCACCGCTTCTGCGCTCCTATCTCGCCATGGGGGGCTGGGTCAGCGATCATGCGGTGGTGGACCGCCAGCTCGACACGCTGCATGTCTTCACCGGGCTTGAGATCCGCGCCATTCCGCCGGGGCGGGCGAAGCTCTTGCGCGCGGCGGGGGCGTAAGCCGGCTTTGCATCCGGCCGCGAAACCGCCTATCTGCGCGGGCATGAGCGACAGATTCCAATTCACCGTCTCGGCCACTGACGGCCGCGCCCGCGCCGGTGTCATCCAGACGCCGCGGGGCGAGATCCGCACCCCCGCCTTCATGCCGGTCGGCACCGCCGCCACGGTCAAGGCCATGCTGCCCGAATCGGTGCGCGCCACCGGTGCCGACATCCTGCTGGGCAACACCTATCACCTGATGCTGCGCCCGGGTGCCGAGCGCATCGCCCGGCTGGGCGGGCTGCACAAGTTCATGAACTGGCCGCGCCCGATCCTGACCGATTCGGGCGGCTTCCAGGTCATGTCGCTGTCCAGCCTGCGCAAGCTGACCGAAGAGGGCGTGACCTTCTCTAGCCATGTCGACGGCTCCAAGCATCACCTCTCGCCCGAAACCAGCATGGAGATCCAGCGCCTGCTGGGCTCGGACATCGTCATGGCCTTCGACGAATGCCCGGCGCTGCCGGCGACCGAAGAGGTGGTGGCGAAATCCATGCGCATGTCGATGCGTTGGGCGCAGCGCTCGCGCGATGCCTTCGGCGACCGGCCCGGCCATGCGCTGTTCGGCATCATGCAGGGCGGCGTGACCCGCGAATTGCGCGAGGAATCCGCAGAGGCGCTGAAGGCCATCGGCTTCGACGGCTATGCCATCGGCGGCCTTGCGGTGGGCGAGGGGCAGGAGGCGATGTTCGGGGTGCTGGACTATGCGCCGGGCTTCCTGCCGCAGGACAAGCCGCGTTACCTGATGGGCGTCGGCAAGCCCGACGACATCGTCGGCGCGGTGCTGCGCGGCGTGGACATGATGGATTGCGTGCTGCCCTCGCGCTCGGGGCGCACGGGGCAGGCCTGGACCCGGCGCGGGCAGGTGAACATCAAGAACGCGCGGCATGCCGACGACCCGCGCCCGCTGGACGAAGATTGCACCTGTCCGGCTTGCACCGGCTATTCGCGTGCCTATCTGCATCATGTTTTCCGCACCGGCGAGATGATCTCGGGCATGCTGCTGACCTGGCACAACCTGCATTACTTTCAGGAGCTGATGGCCGGGCTGCGCGATGCCATCGGGCGCGGCGCCCTGGCCGGCTTTGTCGCCGAATTCGAGGCAATGCGGGCACAGGGCGACATCGATCCACTGTGAAATGCCGGGTCGTGCCTTGAATTTCGGCGAAGCTTCGATAATCCCGATGAGAATCGCCGGCGGAAAGACCGCTCCCCTGAAAGAACCCTATGCCCGCAAAAGCAACGAACGATCAAAAACACGAGATTCGCACCCTCACCACCACGGCCGAACTGGCGGAATTCTGTGCCCTGGCCAAGACCCAGCCCTATGTCACGCTTGACACCGAATTCCTGCGCGAGCGGACCTATTATTCCCGGCTTTGCCTGATCCAGGCCGCGCTGCCCCCCGCCTCGGCGGTGAAGACGGCGGGCGGCTCCGCCGTGCTGATCGACCCCCTGGCGGACGGGCTGTCGCTGGAGCCGCTCTACGAGCTTTTCCGCCACAAGGCGACGGTCAAGGTGTTCCATGCGGCGCGGCAGGATCTGGAGATCTTCTTCCACGACGCCGGCGTGATGCCCGATCCGCTGTTCGACACCCAGATCGCCGCCATGGTCTGCGGCTTCGGCGAGCAGGTCGGCTATGAAACGCTGGTCAAGAAGATCGCCCGCCAGCCGCTGGACAAGTCGTCGCGTTTCACCGACTGGTCGCACCGGCCGCTTTCGGATGCGCAGGCGGCCTATGCGCTGGCCGATGTGACGCATCTGCGGGCGATCTACGAGTTCCTCTCGACCCAGCTCGACAAGACCGGCCGCGCGCCTTGGCTGGCCGAGGAGGTCGCGGTGCTCCTGAACCCCGAAACCTACATCACCCGCCCCGAGGAGGCTTGGGAGCGGGTGCGCACCCGCTCGGGCTCGCCGCGCTTCCTGGCGGTGGTGCGCGAACTGGCCCGCTTCCGCGAGACCTATGCGCAGGAGCGTGACATCCCCCGCACCCGGGTGTTCAAGGACGACGCGCTGATCGAGCTGGCCTCAACCAAGCCGCTGACCGAGGCCGATCTGGCCAAGTCCCGGCTGCTTCTGCGCGATGCCCGCCGGGGCGAGATCGCCAACGGCATCCTTTCGGCGGTCAAGGCCGGGGTCGAGGCGCGTGACCTGCCCAAGCCGCCCCCCGATGAACCGGGCCGTCCCGGCAATGCCGCGCTGGCCGATCTGCTGCGAGTGCTGCTGAAGGCCAAGGCCGATGCGGCCGGGGTGGCGCCGCGGCTGATCGCCTCGGCCGCCGAACTGGACGCCATCGCCTCGGGCGCGCGCGACCTGCCGGCGCTGACCGGCTGGCGGGCCGAGGTCTTCGGCCGCGACGCGCTGCGGCTCGCCTCGGGCGAGATCGCGCTTTCCGCGCAGGGCGGTGCGGTCAAGGTGGTTCAGGTGCCGCGGTGACGGGGCGTTGTACTAAAAATATAGATAGATCTGGACAGCGTGGAGAAGTCCCGTGGCGCGAAAAAAGGATATTGATGTTTTCCTCGATGCCGTCCGGGCGGCGGATGGCAGGATTGGGAACCGGGCGCTGCGCGAATTGCTGGGCTGGGCCGACGAGAAATACTGGGGAATCCACCAGCAGCTTTTCGAGGCCGGCAAGATTGAAAAAGGCCGAGGGAACGGCGGCACAGTCATCCTTGCTGGGAATGACAATCCGGTTGTCGTGGCAGAGGCGGCGGCGCGTCAGGAAAAGGTCAGTGAACTGATTTCCGAAGCCAGCGCGCTTGCTCAGACCGATATCCGTGAACTTGAACTTTATGAACCTGTCTTGCGGCAGCTTCAGAAAAGCTGGGCAGCGAGGCTTGGCCTGTACGAGTCCCATTGCGAGATCACTGCGTTGCAGGGGCGGCGTGATACTGGCGGCAGTTGGTCGCGTCCCGATCTTGTCGTGGTCGGGGTGAAGAAATACGAGTTCTTGCCCGACAAGATCCTCGATGTATTCAGCTTCGAGGTTAAGCCGGCATACGATATTTCGATCAAGGGCGTGCTGGAGGCTTTAGCGCAC
>NZ_LLWQ01000220.1 GCF_001447385.1 Paracoccus sp. MKU1
CCAAGCGCTTCAAGCTGCGAGTGGTGATAGGAAGATGGCCTGACAGTCGACCGGTGTCCCGAAAGCCTCTGGCGCAAAATGGCCCGACGAGGCCGGCCCCTTTATGAGGATCGGGATGCGCGGATCTCCATCTTGGCAGCGGCCGAAGAGCCGACATGCCGGATACGTTTGTGCAGACTGCTCACACCATCACCCAATCGGCGCTTGCAACCGGGGCGGGCCATACGTTTGCGCCCTGACCATGGCGGTGGACCTTGACGATCGTCGCATCGACCATGGCATATTCCAGATCAGGCTCATCTGACAGCACATCGAATATGCGCCTGAAAACATCGGCTTCCCGCCAATCGCGGAACCGCCGGAACGCCGTGTTCCAGTTGCCGAACCGCTCCGGCAGGTCGCGCCACGGACTGCCAGCGCGCACGATCCAGAGCACCGCCTCCAGAAACAGCCGGTTGTCCTTCCCGCTGCGTCCAGGGTCGCTTGGCTTACCCAGACAGTGCGGCTCGATCCTCGCCCATTGGGCATCCGTCAGAACATCGCGATCCATCCGAAGTCATGAATCACATCAGCCCCAGTTTGTGAATCCCCACACGCCCTAGTAGCTGCGGGTCGGCCGGTCGAAGACCTTGCGCCCCATCAGCGAGCCGACCAGATCCACCATCAGCTTGGCAGTGCGGCCGCGCTCGTCCAGGAACGGGTTCAACTCGACCAGGTCCAGCGAGGTCATCAGGCCGCTTTCGTGCAGCAGCTCGCAGACCAGATGCGCCTCGCGGAAGGTGGTGCCGCCGGGGACGGTGGTGCCGACGGCCGGCGCGATCGAGGGGTCGAGGAAATCCACGTCCAGCGACACATGCAGCATGCCGTTTTCCGCGCGCACCCGGTCGAGGAATTCGCGCAGGGGGGCGACGATGCCGCGCTCGTCCAGCACGCGCATGTCGTTCACGATGATCTCGGTCTCGCGCAGCGCGGCGGATTCGGCGCTGTCCACGCTGCGGATGCCGAACATGCAGATGTTCCGGCCCGGGATCGGGGCCGGAAAGGCCGGGAAGGGGTCGAAACCCGCCAGGCCCGAGGCATAGGCCAGCGGCGTGCCGTGCAGGTTGCCGGAGCTGGTGGTCTCGACGGTGTGGAAATCGCTATGCGCGTCCAGCCACAGCACGAATTGCGGCCGACCCGCCGCCCGGGCATGCGCCGCCACCCCGGCGAGCGTGCCAAGCGCCAGCGCGTGATCGCCGCCCAGGAAGATCGGCATCCCCTCCTCCATCGCCGCGCAGCCGGCGGCCCGCAGCGCCTCGGTCCAGGCGATGACCTCGGGCAGGTGATGCACGGCGGGGTTGGCGCAGGTCTGGCCGCGGCCGGGCGCGGGCACCAGATCGCCGCGGTCCTCGACCGTATGACCCAGCCGGGTCAGGGTCGAGGCCAGCCCGGCCACGCGATAGGCCGCCGGGCCCATCAGGCAGCCGGGCCTGCGCTGCCCCTCGTCCACCGGGGCGCCGATCAGGATGCAATGGGTCATGCGCGTTCCTTCCTGTTCTCCTGCCCCTGAAAAGAACATGCCCGGCCGCGGAAAGTCCACAGCCGGGCAGTCGAGGGTCGGGGCAGGCGGCTTAGAAACTCGCCGTCAGGCCCAGCCAGAGGCGGCGGCCTTCCTGGACCGTGTTGAAGTCGGCCTCGAGAACCTCTTCGTTGAATACGTTGTAGACGGCCGCGTTGAAGGTCGCCATCTCGCTGATCCGATAGTTCGCGCCGATATCGACGGTCGTGTAGGGTGAATATTTGCGCCCGGTCTGGCCGTTGATCTCGATCTCGCGACCATTGGTGCCGATACGCAGGCCCGAGGCGATTTCCGAGCCGTGGTAATTGGCGGAAAGCCAGCTATCCAGCCCTTCGACCGGGGTCATCCAGTCGAAGCGCAGGCTGGCCATATGCTCGGGCGTGCGCGCCAGCGGGAAGCCCGCAAAGTCGCCGGTCTTCTGTTCGGATTTCGTATAGGTATAGGACGCACGCGCCGACAGGGTTGGGGTGATGTCCCAATCCCCGGCCAGTTCCAGCCCGCTGATCTCGGCCTCATCGACGTTGAAGTTTTGGATGATGCGGCGGTAATACAGCTCGCCGTCCGAGCCCAGATACTGCGGACCGTCCGTCCAGTATTCGTATTCGTCGATCACCCCGTCGCCATCGGTATCGGTGCCCAGGCTTTTCTGCTGAAGCTTGTTGTCGAACTTGGTGTGGAAGGCCGTGGCGCTGAGGGTGAAGGTATCGGCCTCATAGACCGTGGACAGCTCGAAGTTCAGAGTTTCCTCTGGCTTCAGATCCGGGTTGCCCAGGATCACGGCGCAGGAGGGCGGCGTATTGCTGGCGCAGCCCGCGCCGCCGCTGGTATAGGCGTAACCTGGAATGATCGAACGCAGCTCGGGCGTCTTATAGCCGGTCGAGATGCCGCCTTTCACGGTCAGGTTCTCCGTCGCGTTCCAAACCCCGTAGATACGGGGCGCGACATGGCCGCCATAGAATTCGTTGTCGGTATAGCGCACGCCCAGGGTCAGGGCGAAATCGTCGCGCAGGCGCCATTCGTCCTCGACATAAAGCGACCATTCGTCGCCCTGGAACTTCTCGTCGCGGGGCTCTTCGCCCGGTGCAACGGCGCCGGGGTTCTGGTCGAAGATCTCGGTGCGCAGGAACTGGCCGCCGACGGTCAGCCTGTGTTCGCCGTTCCAGGACAGGGTCCGGGTCGCCTTGCCGTCCAGAACCGAGTTGCGCACTTCGGGCGAGCGCAGGTTCTCGACGAACTCCGTGCCCGGTGCGGTCCGGCTGTAGGAGGTGCGTTCGCCGGTTTCCTGCGAGAAGCTGAGCTCGGTATCCAGATCCGCAAAGCTGCCCTTGTGGGTCAGCGACCAGTGGTCGCGGTCATGGTCGCGATAGCCCAGGTCGCCATAATCCTCGGCGGTGATCCGGGTGCGGCCGGCCTCCAGCAGCACCTGATTCTGATCGTCCGCATGCCAGGTCAGCCGCGCGCCCAGGTCGTAGTCGTCCGAGCCGCTGGGCCCGCCCGAGATCGACGAGGCGTCCTGATCGAACTTCCGGCCCCAGACTTGCAGGCCAAGCGTGTCGGCGATCAGCGGACCCGAGGCGTAGAACGAGGTCTGCCGGCTGTTTTCGAAGCCTTCCTCGTCCTGGATGACGGTCTCGACCGAAACCGAGCCGGTCCAGGTGTCGGCGACCGGCTTGGTGATGATGTTGATCACGCCGCCCATAGCGTCCGAGCCGTAAAGCGAGGACATCGGCCCGCGCACGACCTCGATCCGGTCGATGGCGGCAATCGGCGGGATGAAGCTCTGCTCATAGCCGGCATTGCCGTTGGTGCGCGAATCGCGGGTGCTCTGACGCTTTCCGTCCACGAGGATCAGAGTGTATTGCCCCGGCAGGCCGCGGATGAAGATATCCGACTCATTGGCGGTGCCGGTGGTGACGACGCCCTGCACCTCTTTCAGCGCATCGGTTAGGCTGGTGAAATTGCCCTTTTGCAGTTCCTCGGCGGTGATGACCGAGATGCTGGCGGGCGCCTCCTTGATGTTCTGCTCGAAACCGGCGGCGGTGATGACGATGTTGTCGAGGACGACGACATCGGTATTTTCTTCCTGCGCCAAGGCTAGGGCAGGCGCGCAAAGTGCCGTCAGCGACAGCAGGGCCGCGCGAATGTTGCGATGACCGCGCGCGCGGGTAGGGGAGTTAATAGGGAAGGACGGCATCGTCACCTCTCGACAACAAAAACAGATTGTTGCCTGGGCCGAGAGGGCGAGAGGGGAGTGCCGTGACCTGGGTAGCTGCCGGCGGTTAACCAGCCCCCCTTTCGCGGGACAAGGGATCATCCTGTTCGGGGAGGGTTCTGTGGCGCGAATGCCACAGAATCGCGTCATTTTGCCGCAAGGTAGGGGCCGGGGTCAGTCGCGGATGCCCTTGAAGCGGTCTTGCCACTCGTCGCGGCTTTCGTCGCTGATCTTGGCGAACAGCACGTCGGGCACGGTGAAGCCATGGCCGGGGGGCAGGGCCTCCAGCGCGGCGCGGACATCGTCGGGCCAGGTGCGATCCTCGGTCCGCATCGCCGCCAGCATCGCATCCGCCGCGAAGGGGATGAAGGGCGCAGACAGAACCGCGTAAAGCCGGATCAGGTTCAGCCCCAACCTCACCTGCATCGCGGCCTTGTCGGGGTCGGTCTTGAAGGTCGACCAGGGCGCCGCCGATTGCAGGTATTCGTTGCCGAGCACCCAGATCGCGCGCAGTTCGGCCGCCGACTTGCGGACCTCGACATGGTCCATGAAGCCTTCATAGGCGCGGATGCGGGTGGTCAGCGCCTCGATCAGCGCCTCTTCCTCGGGGCCGTAGCTGCCGCCTTCGGGGATGGTCTCGCCGAACTTGCTGCGGCAGAACTTGGTGATGCGGCTGACGAAATTGCCCAGCACGTCGGCCAGGTCCTTGTTCACCGATTGCTGGAAATTGTCCCAGGTGAATTCGCTGTCGCCCGATTCGGGGGCGTGCGACAGCAGCCACCAGCGCCAGTAATCGGCGGGCAGGATCGACAGCGCCTGGTCCATGAACACGCCGCGCCCCTGCGAGGTGCTGAACTGGCCGCCGTCATAGGTCAGGTAGTTGAAGCTCTTGATGTAATCGACCAGCTTCCACGGCTCGCCCGAGCCGATGATCGTGGCCGGGAAGGAAAGCGTGTGGAAGGGCACGTTGTCCTTGCCCATGAACTGGGTATAGGTCACGTCCTCGGCGCCCTCGTCCAGGCGCCACCAGCGGCGCCAGGCGCTGTCGGGCTCGGCCCGCGCATCGGCGCCCTCGGCGGTGGCGGCGATATATTCGATGGGCGCGTCGAACCAGACGTAGAAGACCTTGCCCTCCATCCCCGGCCAGGGCTTGTCGCCTTTCTTCACCGGGATGCCCCAGTCGAGGTCGCGGGTGATGCCGCGATCCTGCAAGCCGTCGCCGTCGTTCAGCCATTTCTTCGCGATCGAAGTGGTCAGGATCGGCCAGTCGGCCTTGCTGTCGATCCAGGCCGCGATCTGGTCCTTCAGCGAGCGCTGACGCAGATAGAGATGCTTGGTCGCCCGCACCTCCAGATTGGTCGAGCCGGAAATCGCCGAGCGCGGTTCGATCAGGTCGGTCGGGTCCAGCTGCTTGGTGCAGTTCTCGCACTGGTCGCCGCGCGCCTTGTCGTAGCCGCAATTGGGACAGGTGCCCTCGATATAGCGGTCGGGCAGGAAGCGGCTGTCGTCGATGGAATAGACCTGCCGCTCCTCGACCTCGGCGATATAGCCGTTCTCGTCCAGCTTGCCGGCGAAATGCTGGGTCAGCACATGGTTGCGCTCGCTGGAGGAGCGGCCGAAATGGTCGAAGGACAGGCCGAAATTGCGCGCGATTTCCGCCTGGATCTCATGCATCTCGGCGCAATAGACCGGGACTGGCTTGCCGGCCTTGGCGGCGGCAAGCTCGGCGGGGGTGCCGTGTTCGTCGGTGGCGCAGATGAACATCACCTCATGCCCCCGGCTGCGCAGATAGCGGGCGTAAAGGTCCGCCGGAAGCTGCGAGCCGACAAGATTGCCGAGATGCTTGATCCCGTTGATATAGGGGATTGCCGAGGTGATGAGATGCCGCGCCATGTTCGGATCCTGTTGGGTTTCTTGCGCTTCTTTATCCAGCACGGACGGCGAAGGCCAGCGGTTCGGGGGTTTGCCGTCGCGGCCTGGATCGCGGGATCAGCAGGCCGCCTGCCGGCAGGCCAGCGCCTTGCGGATCACATCGGGCACGCTGGCGCTGAGCGGCAGCCGGCCGGCCAGGATGTCCCCGACCGCCACCCAGCGTGCGTCCAGCGCATCGTCCGCTGCCACCGGCTCGCCCGCGACGTGGTCGCAGAGCACCGCCGCCAGCAGGAAGTGAAAGCGCAGCGCGCCATCCGCGCCGCGCTCGATCACGTCGATATTGTCCAGATAGGCGCGTGGCCGGCCGATGACGCCGGTTTCCTCGGCCAGTTCGCGGACGGCGGCGTCAAGCGCGGTCTCGCCCGGCTCGACATGGCCGCCGGGAAAGCCCCAAAGACCGGCATCGGGCGGGTTGCGGCGCCGGACCAGCAGCGCGCGGGCCGCGTCGCCGAAGCCGTCCAGCGTGACGGCCAGCGCCGCGAGCCGGGGAAAATCGGGCACCTAGCGCCTGCGGTCCCGGCGCGAGCTCATCGGCTGGAAGGCCACGCCGACATGTGCCTCGCAATAGGGCTTGCCGGGGACCGAGGGCAGGCCGCAGAACCAGAACTTGTCGGTCGCCGGGTCGCCGATCGGCCATTTGCAGGTGCGCTCGGTCAGCTCCATCAGCGTCAGCTTGCGGGCGCGCTTCTCGACCTCGCGCACCGAGGCCAGCGCCTCGGGGCTGATCTCGTTGGCCGAGGGCTGCGGCGGCAGCGGCTGGCCGGCCGGCACGATGGGCCTGCGGTTGAAGCTCGCCGGCTGCGGCGCGGGCTCGGGCACGGGTTCCGGCGTGGGAGCCGCCGCCGCGGCGGGTTTCGGCTGGGGCGCCGCGGCCGGTTCGGGGGCGGGCTTCGGTTCGGGCGCGGGGGCCGCTGCCGCGACAGCGGGTTTCGCGATGGGTTCGGGCGCCGGGTCGGCGCCGTCCTCGGCGCGATTCGACAGGCCCAGGCGATGGACCTTGCCGATCACCGCGTTGCGGGTCACGCCGCCCAGCTCCTTGGCGATCTGGCTGGCCGACTGGCCCTCGGCCCACATGCGTTTCAACGTCTCGACGCGCTCGTCGGTCCAGGACATGGCTTGCCTTTCCTGCGCCGGGATGCGTCCCGGCGCTCTTCGTGCTAGTGGCTTCAATTCCGCAAGACCCGGGCTTAAATCCGGGGATAGCCAGATTTACCCATCCGAGCCCGCAAATTCAAGGAGCCCCGATGCAGCCAGACCCGACCAGCCCCGGATTCCGCCAGATGGGTGTGCGCCGCTTCGGGCGGGTGAACTGGCTGGGCCTCTATACGCTCAGCCGACGCGAGATCATGCGCTTCATGAGCGTGTGGCAACAGACCATCTTCGCGCCGCTGATGACCTCGGCGCTGTTCGTGATCGTCTTCGCGCTGGCGCTGGGGCAAAACCGGGGCGAGGTGATGGGCCTGCCTTACCTGGCCTTCCTGGGCCCCGGCATCCTGATGATGACGGTGATCCAGAACGCCTTCGCCAATACCTCGTCCAGCATCATCTCGGCCAAGATGCAGGGCAATATCGTCGATACGCTGATGCCGCCCCTGTCGGCGGGCGAGATCCTGGCCGGCTATCTGACCGGAGCCGTGACGCGGGCGCTGATCGTCGCCGCCGCCATCGCCGCCGGCATGGCGCTGGTCATCGGGCAGGGGGTGGCGCATCCGCTCTGGGCGCTGACATTCATCGTGCTGGGCGCCTTGCTGATGGGCGGTCTGGGGCTGCTGGCCGCGATTGTGGCGCAGAAATTCGACCAGATGGCGGTCATCACCAATTTCATCGTCACGCCGCTGTCCTTCCTGTCGGGCACCTTCTATTCGGTCGAGGCGCTGCCCGAGCCGTTCCGGGTGCTGGCGCATTGGAACCCGATCTTCTACCTGATCGACGGCGCGCGCTACGGCATCACCGGGGTTTCCGACGCGCCGGTGCTGCGCGGGCTGGCGGTCTGCGGGCTGACGGTGGCGCTGGTGCTGTTCACGGCATGGCGCTGGCTGGCTTCGGGCTATCGCATGAAGCCCTGAAAACCCCGTTGCACGGCGCACGCTTCCGCGCTATGCGACGGGACATGATCGTTCGGACCGCCCATATCGCCCGTCCCCGACGTTGACGCCGTCAACGACCGATCCCGCCTGCCTTACCGCCTTTCCGTCAGCCATGGCGCCGCCAAGCGGCCGTTCCCAGAGAGGGTAACTCCATGATTTCGCACGTCCTGCCGACCTATAACCGCGCGCCCATCGCCTTCGAGCGGGGCGAGGGCTCCTGGGCCATCGCGACGGACGGGACGCGATACCTGGACCTGGGCGCCGGCATCGCCGTGAACGCCCTCGGTCACGCCAATCCCGATCTGGTCGCCACGCTGACCGAGCAGGCGAACCGGATCTGGCATGTCTCGAACCTCTACCAGATCCCCGAGCAGGAGAAGCTGGCGGATCTGCTGGTCGAGCATACCTTCGCCGATACCGCCTTCATCACCAATTCTGGCACCGAGGCCGCGGAGCTGGCGATCAAGATGGTGCGCAAATACTGGCACGAGGCGGGCGATCCCGACCGCTACGAGATCCTGACCTTCGAGGGCGCCTTCCACGGCCGCTCGACCGGCGCCATCGCGGCGGCGGGTTCGGAAAAGATGGTCAAGGGCTTCGGTCCGCTGATGCCCGGCTTCCGTCAGTTGCCATGGGGTGACATGGAGGCGCTGACGGCGGCGATTTCCGACCGCACCGCCGCCGTCATGCTGGAGCCGGTGCAGGGCGAAGGCGGCATCCGTCCGCTGCCCGATGCCGACCTGGCAGCGATCCGCGCGCTTTGCGACAAGACCGGCGCGCTTCTGGTGCTGGACGAGGTGCAGTCGGGCATGGGCCGGACCGGCAAGCTGTTCGCGCATGAATATGCCGGCATCACCCCCGACATCATGATGATCGCCAAGGGCATCGGCGGCGGCTTCCCGCTGGGCGCGGTGGTGGCGACCGAAAAGGCCGCCTCGGGCATGGCGGTGGGCACGCATGGCTCGACCTATGGCGGCAATCCTTTGGCCTGCGCGGTCGGCGCCAGGGTGATGCAGATCATCGCATGCCCCGAATTCCTGGCCGAGGTGAACCGCAAGGCCGCGTTGTTCCGGCAGAAGCTGGAAGGGCTGGTCGCCGCGCATCCCGAGGTCTTCGAAACGGTGCGCGGCCAGGGGCTGATGCTGGGCCTGAAATGCAAGGCCGCGGCGGGCGATCTGGTCAATGCCGGCTATGCCGAGCATGTCCTGACCGTGGCGGCGGCCGACAATACTCTGCGCCTGCTGCCGCCGCTGACCATCAGCGATGACGAGATCGCCGAGGCGGTCGTCCGGCTGGACCGGGCGGCCGGCAGGCTGGATGGATAGGTTCGGCTTCCGGCCGGTCACGTGCGCCGATCTGCCCCTGCTGGCGGATTGGCTGCGCCAGCCCGAGGTGGCGCGCTGGTGGCGCGGGGCTGAAAAGGAGCTGGCCGGGATCGAGGAAGACCTGGACGAGCCGGCCATGCGGCAATGGCTGGCGGTGATGGACGGCGCGCCCATCGCCTATGCGCAGTTCTATCCGGCGCATCACTGGGGCGCGCCGCATTTCGCCGACCTGCCGGCCGAGACGCTGGCGATCGACTGCTTTTCCGGACCCGAAGGCTTCGGCCACGGCGGGCTCTGGCTGCGCGCCCTGTCCGATGCCTTGCTGGCCGAGGCGCCGATTCTGGTCATCGACCCCGAGCCCGACAATCTGCGCGCGATCCGCGCCTATGAAAAGGCCGGTTTCCGGGGCGAGGAGTTGCGCCCTTCCGAGGATGGAACCCTGGCGCGCATCATGACCCGGCACCGATGAGGGAACGCCGATTTCCGTCGCGATACGGGGCCTTGGGCCTTGACCTCTCCCGGGCAAAGCGGCTTGCTTGCCAGATCAATCCGAAAGACAGTGACAAATGAACAGTTTCCTCGACATCCATACCACCGACCGGTCCGATCTGCGCGGCATGATCGATTCCGCCCGCCGGATGAAGGATGCGCGCAACGGCCAGCCCAAGGGGGCGCCCGATGCCGACCTGCCGCTCAAGAACCGCATGGTGGCGCTGATCTTCGAAAAACCCTCGACCCGCACCCGCGTCAGCTTCGACCTGGGCGTGCGGCAGATGGGCGGCCAGACCATGGTGCTGTCGGGCAGCGAGATGCAGCTGGGCCATGGCGAGACCATCGCCGACACCGCCCGGGTGCTGTCGCGCTATGTGGACCTGATCATGATCCGCACCTTCGAAGAGGCGACGCTGCTGGAAATGGCCGAACATGCCAGCGTGCCGGTGATCAACGGGCTGACGAACCGCACCCATCCCTGCCAGATCATGGCCGATGTGATGACCTTCGAGGAACATCGCGGTCCGATCGCCGGGCGCAAGGTGGTCTGGTCGGGCGACGGCAACAATGTCTGCTGCTCGCTGATCCATGCCGCCGGACAGTTCGGCTTCGATTTCACCTTCACCGGCCCGCCGACGCTGGATCCCGAACGCGAGGCGCTGGAATTTGCCCGTGCCCAGGGCGTGCAGGTCCAGATCCAGCGCGATCCGATGAAGGCGGTCGAGGGCGCGGATCTGGTGGTGACCGATACCTGGGTGTCGATGCACGACCCGCAATCGGCGCGCGAGCGGCGGCACAACCAGCTGCGCCCCTATCAGGTCAACGAGGCGCTGATGGCCGGCGCCAAGCCCGATGCGCTGTTCATGCATTGCCTGCCCGCGCATCGCGACGACGAGGCGACGAGCGCGGTGATGGACGGCCCGAACTCGGTCATCTTCGACGAGGCCGAGAACCGGCTGCATGCGCAAAAGGCCATCATGCGCTGGTGCCTGGGGCTTTGATCCGTCCGCCGGGCGTCTGGGCCCTTCGGCGCGCCTGGGATAGGGATGGCGGCCTTGTGCCGGCAGCATGCGGGCGGGGGCTCTGCCCCCGTCGCGCCGGGGGCGCGACTCCCCCGGGATATTTGGGCACGGAAGAATGACAGGACCGGAGAGGGCTTCTCAGTTCTCGCGGAAGGCGCGGGTGAAATAATCCGACAGCGGCTTGAGCAGATAGGCCATCGGGCTGCGTTCGCCGGTCTGGACATAGACCTCGACCGGCATGCCGGGCACCAGGTCCAGCCCTTTCAGCTTTTCGACCTCGGCAGCGGGGATGGTGACTTCGGCGCGGTAATATGGCACCTGCGTGGCCTGGTCGATCAGCGTATCGGGCGAGACGCGGCTCAGCACCCCGTCGATCTCGGGCGTGGTGCGCGAGGAGAAGGACGAGAAGCGCAGCACCACCTCCTGCCCGGGATGGACCTCGTCGATATTGATGGTGGCGATGCGGGCGGCGACCACCAGCGGCCGGTCCTGCGGAATGAGGAACAGGATCGGATCGGCCGGACGAATCACCGAGCGCGGCGTGGTGACCTGCAACTCCTGCACCACGCCCGAGACCGGGGCGCGGATTTCCAGTCGCGCGATGCGTTCGATCAGCGACCGGCGGCGTTCGGCAAGCTCCAGCTCGCGATAGCCCAGCTCGCGCAGCTCGGTTTCGGCGGCTTCGCGGCGGGTCGCGGTCTTTTCCAGCCGTGACAGGTCGATTTCGGCCAGCTGCGTCACGGCGCGGGCGCGGGATGCCGTCGCCTCGCCCAGGAGCCCGTCGAGCCGCGCCGCCTCGCGCTCCAGCGCCAGCACGCGCGGCGCTTGCGCCAGCCCCTTTTCCAGCAGCGACCGCTGGTCGCGCAATTCCTGCGCGATGAACTGGCGCTGCTGCTCCAGCGCCCGGGTCTGGGCATCGACGCCGCCGATCTGGGACTGTACCTGCTCGGCCTGCTTGACCAGTTGCCCCAGCGATTGGTCGAGCGTGTCGAGCCGGGCCAGGAACAGGCTTGCCTGGCCGTCCATCAACGCCCGGAGCTCGGGGCGGCTTGCGGCCGCCCCGATCAACTCTTGCGGGAAGGCGATCTCCTTGCGATCGGCGCGCTCGGCCTCGAGCCGGCCGCGGCGGGCGAGGATCTCGAAATACTGCCCCTCGACGATGGCGAGTTCCGTGTTCAGAAGCGCGCCGTCCAGCCGGATCAGCGGCTGGCCGGCCGTCACGCTTTCGCCGTCATGGGTCAGGATCTCGGCCACCACCCCGCCATCGGGATGCTGCACGATCTGGCGGCGCTGCTCGACCTCGACCTGGCCGGCCGCGACGACGGCGCCCGAGATCCGTGCGGTCCAGGACCAAAGCCCGAAGCCGCCGATCAGCACCAGCATTGCCACCAGGCCCAGGAGGACCGGGCCGCGGGCCGACCATTCGGGGCGCTTGTAAGCCGGTGCCGCAGGCGCGGCGGGCGCCTGGGCCGGCGGCGCGCAATCGGCGGGCTGGCTTGCCGCCTCGATAGGGAGCCTCTCGACCGGCGCGCGGCCGGGCTGGTTGGAATCGGTCATGTCACGCCTCCGCCTTGGCCCTGGGCGCGGACAATCTGGTCGGCATTCTTGACCAGCGATCTCAGCACCTCGTCGCGGGGGCCGAAGGCGCGGCGCAGGCCCTGGTCCAGCACCAGCAGCAATTCGCATTCGCTGATTGCGGCCGGGCGGTGGGCCATGATGATGACCGCGCCGCCGCGCGCCTTGATGGTGCGGATCGCCAAGTTGAGTGCCGTCGATCCCTCGTTGTCCAGGTTCGAGTTCGGTTCGTCCAGAACGAAGATGACCGGGTCGGCATAAAGCGCGCGGGCCAGGCCGATGCGCTGGATCTGGCCGCCGGAAAGCTGTCCGCCGGCCTGGCTGACGCGGGTATCGTAGCCCTGCGGCAGGTCCAGGATCATACGATGCGCGGCGGCGGCCATGGCCGCGGCGACCACGCGCTGCGGATCCGGTTCGGGCGAGAGGCGGGCGATATTCTCGGCGATGGTGCCGTCGAACAGTGTGACCTGCTGCGGCAGATAGCCGATCAGCCTGCCGAGCGCGTCCGGGTCGTATTGGTCCAGCGTCGCGCCGCCCAGCCGGATCGAGCCGGAGGCGACGGGCCAGGCGGCGATCAGTGCCCGCGCCAGCGTGGTCTTGCCGGCGCCCGAGGGGCCGATCACCCCCAGCGCCTGGCCGGGACCAAGGTCGAAGCTGACTCCGCGCAACACAGCGGCTCCCTGGCCCGGCGGCACGACGGTCAGGTTGCGCACCTCGAGCCGGGCCTCGGGCCGGGGCAGGGGTGTGCGCTGCGCCAAAGGCGGGCGGCGCGAGAGCAGTTCGGCCAGCCGCTTCCAGCCGTCCTGGGCGCGCTGGACGATGGACCAGCCGCCCACCACCTGCTCGACCGGGGCCAGCGCCCTGCCCATCAGGATCGAGGAGGCGATCATGGCGCCGGGCGTCACCTCCTGGCGCAGCACCAGCCAGGCGCCGGCGGCCAGCAGCGCGCTTTGCAAAAACAGCCGGAAGGTGCGGGAGAACACGGTGAAGCCGGTGGCGCGGTCATTGCCGCGCATCGTTGCCTCGGTTGCGGCATCGCGCGCCGCCTGCCAGCGCCGGAAGGCGGCTGCCCGCATGCCGAGCGAGCCGATCAGCTCGCCCTCGTCGCGATAGAGGTCGGACATGCGCTCGGCCGATTGGCTGGCGATGGCGGCCTGTTGCAGCACCTCGCGGCTGAGCCATTGGTTCATGAGCGTCGCCACGACCAGGACCGCCATGCCCGCCGTCGCCACCGCGCCGAGCAGCGGGTGGAAGATGAAGACCGCCGCCAGGAAGAACGGCGCCCAGGGCAGGTCGAACAGCGCCATCAGCACCGGCGAGGCGATCAGTCGCTGCACCGCCTCGAGATCGCGCATGCCGCCGCGCACCACCAGCTCCGAGCCGGCGGCCTGGCCATCCTGCAACGCGGCGGTAAAGACCCGCCCCTCCATCCGTTCCTGGAACCGGGCGGCGATGCGGGACATGACGCGGTTGCGCGCCAGGTCGATGATCCCCATCAGCGTGAACAGGAACACGACCAGCAGGAACAGCGCCGTCAGCGTCTCGACAGAGCGGCTGGCCAGCACGCGGTCATAGACCTGCATCATGAACAGCGGCCCGGTCAGCATCAGCAGGTTCACCGCGAACGAAAACAGGCCGACCATGGCATAAAGCTGCCAGGCCATGCCGCGCGCGGATTTCAGCTCGCGCCGGCCGTCATGTCGCATCGGCGGCAAGGCCATGCCGGTTCCTTCCTCGTCAACCTGACCGGGCTTGCCCGGAATCGTCCTAGCGCATATCCCAAAGCGCAATCGTGAAACAGTCCGCTTGCCATCCCCGTTATCTGCCGAAGCGAATCGCCGCCGGTCTGGCAAGTCTTAGCTACAGAAGGTTATCAAAAGCTTGCCTGCGCGGAATTTTTCCATCCTTCTCGTCGCGGCCGCGATGCTGGCGGCCTGTTCGGCGGATCGCGGCGACGGGGGCATCAACGATCCCTATGAGCCGCTAAACCGCAAGGTCCATGCCTTCAACCGCGGGCTCGATGCGCGCGTCGTCAAGCCGCTGGGCGCCGGCATGTCGGGCGGGGACGGGGACGGCGCCGGCAGCCATGCCATTGCGGCGGCTGGCAATTTCGGTTCGAACCTGGCGCAGCCGGGCAAGGTCGTGAACCATCTGCTGCAAGGCAGGCCGGGGCCGGCAGCGCGCACGACCCTGCGCTTTCTGGTGAACACGACGGTCGGGCTGGCGGGCTTTCTGGACCCGGCCAGCAGCGATTTCGCCCTGCCCGAGGAGGATACGGATTTCGGCCAGACGCTTGCCACCTGGGGCGTCGGCGAGGGGGCCTATCTGGAACTGCCGCTGATCGGTCCCTCGACCGAACGCGATGCGGTGGGGCGCGTGGTCGACATCGTGATCGACCCGATGCGGGGCTGGCTCAACCGCGACCAGTATCTGATCGGCATGGGCGCGCGGCTGGCCTCAAAAGCCGGTGAGCGGGGCCGTTTCGGCGATTCCGTCGATTCCATCCTGCACGAAAGCGCCGATAGTTATGCGCAGACGCGGCTGATCTGGTTGCAGCATCGCCGCCACGAACTGGGCGAGGAAGGAGAACACATTGACCCTTATGCCGAATGACACCCGCCGCGGATTCCTGGCCCTGATCGGCGCGGGGCTGGCTGTCGCCGCCCGGCCCGCCTGGGCGCTGGACACCGCCGAGGCGCGGGCGCTGATCGAGACCTCGCTGGCCGAGGTCTATGCGGTGATCAATTCCGGCCAGCCTCCGGCGCAGATGTATCGCGCCTTCGAGGCGATCTTCGCGCGCTATGCCGATGTGGAGATCATCGCCCGCTCAGCGCTGGGTCCGGCGGCGCGTCAGGCGGGCGGGGCGGAGTTCGCCGCCTATCGCCAGGCGTTCCAGGGCTATATCGGCCGCAAATACGGCAAGCGGTTCCGCGAGTTCATCGGCTCGAAGATCGAGGTGACGGGCGCGAAGCCGGTGAAATCCTTCTTCGCCGTGACCTCGGTCGCCCATCTCAAGGGGCGCAGCCCGATGGAGGTGGAGTGGCACGTCTCGGACAAGTCCGGGAAAAGCCGCTATTTCAACATCATCATCGAGGGGGTGAACATGCTCGCCTCGGAGCGGGCCGAGATCGGGGCGATGCTGGCGCGGCGCAAGGGCGATCTGGCGGCGCTGACCACCGATCTGCAACAGGCGGGCTGAGCCCCCGCCGCCCGGAGCATGAAGAAGCGCTTCTTCGTTGCTTAAATACCCGCCGCAACGGTGCAATCCGCACAAGCACGGCAGAAAAGGGCTCAAGCCCATCCAGGAAAGAAAAAGGCCGGTCCTCCTGGGGCCGGCCTTCCTGCTATTGCTGATAGACCCCTTCGATGCCGCGTAGCGCCTGGGTCAGTGCATCCTCGGTGCCGCCATCGGCGCCGGGCGGCGGCATCTCGGCCTCGGGGCCGCTGGTGATGGTCTCGGCCGGGAAGGTGGGCGGAGCGCCGGGCGTCTGCACGCCGGGATCGGGCAGGGCATGCCCGGCCTCACCTGACTGCCGCGGCTGCGCCTCGTTCGCCTGTCCCTGCGGCGAGGGCTGGCCGAGCGCCTCGGAAAGCGCGGCAGCCAGGGGATCGGCCGCGCCATCGCCGCCAGTGCTGACCACCTGCGGCACGGCGCTGTCGGGATCGAAGGCGAAATTGCCCAGCGGCTCGACCGGCAGGCCGTCGTGGATCTCGGCCATCACGGCCTGCCAGATCTCGGCCGGCAGCCCGCCGCCGGTCACGCCCTTGAGCGGCGTGTTGTCGTCATAGCCCATCCACACCCCGGTGACATATTGCCCGGTGAAGCCGATGAACCAGGCGTCGCGATAGCTTGAGGTTGTGCCGGTCTTGCCCGCCGCCGGACGGCCCGGCAGTTTCGCGCGGGTGCCGGTGCCGCGTTCGATCACCTGCTGCATCATGCCGATCAGCTCTCCGGCCGCCTTTTGCGAGATCACACGCTGGCCCATGCCGCCCGCCTGACCGATCAGCGCCTGATCGTCGCCCTTGATGCGCAGCTCGACCAGGCCGTAGGGGTTGACGGCGGTGCCGCCGTTGCGGATGCCGGCATAGGCGCCGGTCATGTTCAGGAGCGTCGATTCGGACACGCCCAGGCCAAGCGACGGGCCGCTGGCCAGGTCGTCGGCAAAGCCGAAATCGCGGGCCACGCGGCGCACGGCGTCGCGCCCGGCGATCTCTTGCAGGCGGATCGTGGCGGTGTTCAGCGATTGCGACAGCGCGCGGGTCAGCGTCACCTCGCCCAGATAGCGGCGGGTGTAGTTCTGCGGCGACCAGGGGCCCGAGCCGCGCACATTGATGGTCAGCGGCGCGTCCTGCACCATGTCGTTCGGGCTGTAGCCCTGGTCCAGCGCCGCCGCAAAGACGAAGGGCTTGAAGCTGGAGCCGGTCTGCCGCTTGGCCTGCGTCGCCCGGTTGAAGGTGCCGGTCGCGGTATTGTCGCGTCCGCCGATCATCGCCCGCACGGCGCCGTCGGGCGACATCACCACCACGGCCGCCTGCGCCTTGGAGCCCGGCGCCACCTTTTCGTCGAAGATGCGCTTCAGGGCGCGTTCGGCGGCGCGCTGCACGCGCTGGTCGAAGGTGGTGGTGATGGTGACGTCCTCGGTCGTCTCGCTGGTCAGGAATCCGGGGCCGGATTCCATCACCCAATCGGCGAAATAGCCGCCCGCCCGGGCCGCCGCCGCCTTGGACAGCGCCGCCGGCTGTGCCTTGGCCTCGGCGAGTTGCTTGTCGTCCAGATAGCCCTGGTCGTGCATCAGCCCCAGGATCACCGTGGCCCGGTCCTGCGCGCGTTGCAGGTTCGAGGTCGGCGCGAAATAGCTGGGCGCCTTGAGCAGGCCGGCCAGCATCGCTGCCTCGGCCGCGTTCACCTCGGCCGCCGACTTGTCGAAGTAACGCTGCGCCGCCGCCTCGAAGCCGCGCGCCCCCGCGCCCAGATAGGAGCGGTTCATGTAGATGTTGAGGATATCCTCTTTCGAGTATTTCGCCTCCATCGCCAGCGCATAGGGCACTTCCTTGACCTTGCGCCAGATCGAGGACTTGCGGCATTCCGCCTCGAAATCGGCCTCGGACTTCCAGCGGATCGGGTCGAAGCTCTCGCCCAGGCACAGAAGCTTGGCGACCTGCTGGGTGATCGTCGAGCCGCCGTTGCCCTCCAGCGGGCCGCGGCCGGCAGCCATGTTGATCTTGATGGCGCTGGCGATGCCGCGCGGATCCACGCCCAGGTGGCGATAGAATCGCTTGTCCTCGGTCGCGACCACCGCGTTCTTCAGCACCGGCGCGATCTTGTCGGCGCTGACCATGCCGAAAGTTTCGCCACGCCAGGCGAAAACCCGGCCCTCGGTGTCCAGCATGGTGACCGAACCGCGGGCACGGCCGTCGAAAAGCGCCGCAGGTTCGGGCAGCGTCGTGTAGTAATAGAAGCTGGCGGCAAAGAGAATCAGCGCCACCGTCAGCCCCAGCCGCCAGACCGAGCCCCAGATCACCCGCCAGACCAGCGAGACGAATCCCGCGATTCCCCGCGTCACCACATTGCCGCGGCGCGGCCGCTTGGGCGGCTTGGCGGGCGATCCGCCGGATTGTTTCTGCTTTTTCTGAGGGGCTTGGTCGAAATTGCGCTTGTCTGCGACAATGCGGCCCGTGCCGGTCGGTTTCTTCATGCCTGCTTTCCTGCCCGGCCGAGTACTCCGGCCTGTTGGCGCGCAACATACAGCAAAGCCCGGGGCTTGAGAACCGAGATGACCTATCAGTGAACTGCCGCGACATGGCGCAAACTGCGGCATCCCTGCCCTTATTTCGGGCAGACGAGGCGCGGGCTCGGCCGAAAGCTGCACAAACCTTGTGCCCGGGTGGGGGCGCCGGGTTTCCTGACCGGGACATGGAACTGCTGCAACGCAGAAAGAAGGTGCAGGAAACATGATGAGACCTACCGCGATCAAACCCATGATCCCGGCGCTCGCCCTCCCGCTGATCGGGCTGGCGATCCCGGCCCTGGCGCAGGACGCCGAAGCCCCCGCGGCGACCGTCGAAGCCGTCGTCGAGGCCGTCGCGCCCATCGTCGACAAGGGCGACACGACCTGGATGATGATTTCGGCCATCCTGGTCATGGCCATGTCCATCCCGGGGCTGGCGCTGTTCTATGGCGGGCTGGTCCGGGCCAAGAACATGCTGTCGGTGCTGATGCAGGTCTTTACCATCTTCTGCGTCATGTCGATCCTGTGGGTCTGTTTCGGCTATTCGCTGGCCTTTACCGGCGCCGGCTCGGCCGAGGAGGCGACCTGGCTCACGCCCTTCATCGGCGGCTTCTCCAAGGCGTTCCTGGCGGGCGTCGATCCCTCGTCGCTGGCCGAGACCTTCACCACCAATGTCTATGTGCCGGAATATGTCTTCATCATCTTCCAGATGGCCTTTGCCTGCATCGCGCCAGCGCTGATCGTCGGCGCCACGGTCGAGCGGATGAAGTTCCAGGCCGTGCTGGCCTTCGTGGTGATCTGGTTCTTCTTCTCCTACCTGCCGATGGCCCATATGGTCTGGTGGTGGGGCGGCCCCTCGGCCTATGACGCGCCCGGCGGCTTCCTGTTCGGCCATGGCGACCTGGACTTCGCCGGCGGCACCGTCATCCATATCAACGCCGGAGTCGCTGGGCTGGTCGCCGCGCTGGTCGTCGGCCCGCGCCTCGGCTACGGCAAGGAGTTGATGGCGCCGCACAACCTGCCCTTTACCTTCCTGGGCGGCTGCCTGCTGTGGATCGGCTGGTTCGGCTTCAACGCCGGCTCGAACATGGAGGCCACCGGCACGGCCGCCATGGCGATCCTGAACACCACCGTCGCCACTGCCGCCGCCGCGCTGGCCTGGGCCTTTGGCGAATGGCTGTTCCGCGGCCATCCCTCGCTTCTGGGTGGGATCTCGGGGGCTATCGCCGGCCTCGTCGGCATCACGCCCGCCGCCGGTTTCGTCGGCCCGATGGGCGCCATCGTCATCGGCCTGGCCGCGGGCTTCCTGTGCATGTGGTTCGTCGTCAGCCTGAAGGCCAAGCTGGGCGTGGACGAGAGCCTGGACGTCTTCGGCATCCACGGCATCGGCGGCATCGTCGGCGCCATCCTGACCGGCGTCTTCGCGGCGCCCTCGCTGGGCGGCTCGGGCATCTACGACTATGCGACCGAGTCGGTCGCGGCCGGCTATGACATCGCCGGCCAGGTGATGACCCAGACGCTGGGCGTGATCGTGGCGGTGGTCTGGTCGGCGGTGGTCTCGTTCATCGCGCTGATGATCGTCAAGGCGGTGATCGGCCTGCGCGTCTCGGGCAATGACGAGCGGCAGGGTCTGGACGTCACCACCCATGGCGAGAACGCCTATAACAGCTGAGGCAGAACGTCAGGCAAAGGAAAAGCCCGGCAGATGCGCCGGGCTTTTTCATTTGCGCGCAGGCCGGCGGGTCAGGACAGGCGCGAGACCACGAAATCCGCCAGATCCGCCAGGATCCGGCGCAAGGGCTGGTCGGGCGCGGCCCGCAGCGCCGCCTTGGCGCGCTCGGCCCAGGCGATGGCATCGGCGCGTGCGTCCTCCAGCGCCTCGCGGCGGCGCAGGATCTCCAGCGCGGTGGCAAGGTCGGCCTCCTCTTGCCGGCCCTGGCCGATGGTCCGCTCCCAGAAGGCGCGCTCCACCGCGTCGGCTCGGGCGATGGCCTTGATGACCGGCAGGGTCAGCTTGCGCTCGCGGAAGTCGTCGCCCACGTTCTTGCCGATGGTCGTGGTCGAGCCGCCGTAATCCAGCAGGTCATCGACGATCTGGAAGGCGATCCCCAGCGCGTCGCCATAGTCGAACAGCGCCCGCTGCACCGCCGGATCGGCGCCGGCCACCACCGCGCCCGCCTCGGTCGCGGCCGAGAACAGCGCCGCGGTCTTGCCGCGCACGATCTGGATATAGGTGTCCTCGGTGGTCGAGACGTCCTGCGCGGCGGTCAGTTGCAGCACCTCGCCCTCGGCGATGGTGGCGCTGGCATTGGCCAGGATGCGCATGACCTGCATGCTGCCGGTATCGGCCATCAGCTGGAAGCTGCGCGCGAACAGATAATCGCCGACCAGCACGCTGGACTTGTTGTCCCACAGCAGGTTGGCCGTCGGCCGGCCGCGGCGCTGCTGGCTTTCATCGACCACGTCGTCATGCAGCAGGGTCGCGGTATGGATGAACTCGACCGCCGCGGCCAGCAGCACATGGCTGTCGCCCTGATAGCCGCACAGGCGCGATGCGGCCAGCACCAGCATCGGCCGCAGCCGCTTGCCGCCGGCCTCGACCAGATGCGCGGTCACCTCGGGAATGCGGGGGGCGTGGCGGCTGGCCATGCGCTCGCAGATCAGCGCATTGACCCGGTCCATATCCCCGGCGAGTTCGGCCGAAAGCCGGTCGAGCGGCTTGGAGACGTTTTCGTTCATGCCCATCAGCGATCCCCTTTCGCCGCCAGCCATTGCCATGCCATGGACACATGCGCAACAGCCGCGTAACTTTCCCGTGTCATGAAAGAGCTTCTGCGCACCACCGACCCGCTTCTCATCACCCGCGCCGCGGACCTTCTGGCGGCCGAGGGCATCCATTCTTTTCCGCTGGATCAGCATATGAGCGTGCTGGAAGGGTCGCTGGGCATCCTGCCGCGGCGGCTGATGGTGGCGGACCGCGACCTGTTCATGGCGCGCGCCATCCTGCGGGACAATCGCATCCATCATGACTGAGTTGCGCGAGGACGGGTTCCTCGGCGGCCGGCTGCGCATTGCCCAGCCCGCGCGCGGCTATCGGGCGGGGGCCGATGCGGTGATGCTGGCGGCGGCCTGCCCGGCGCGGGCGGGTGAATCGGTGCTGGAGCTGGGTTGCGGGGCAGGGGTGGCGATGCTTTGCCTGGGCGCAAGGGTGCCGGGCCTGCGGCTGGTGGGGTTGGAACTCCAGCCCGCCTATGCCGATCTGGCGCGGCGCAATGCCGCGGCCAATGCCATCGAGGCCGAGCTGCATGAGGGGGACCTGGCGCGGATGCCGGCCGCGCTGCGCGGCCAGAGTTTCGACCATGTCATCGCCAATCCGCCCTATTTCATCGGTGGTCCGCCGGCGCCGGATGCCGGCCGCGGCTGCGCCCGGCACGAGGCGACGCCGCTGCCGCTGTGGATCGAGGCCGCGCTGCGCCGCCTGCGGCCCGGCGGCCGGCTCACGCTGATCCAGCGCGCCGAACGGCTGGCGGCGATTCTGGCCGCACTTTCGGCCTCGGCCGGGGCGATCACGATCCTGCCAGTGGCGGCGCGCGAGGGGCGCGAGGCCGGGCGCGTGATCGTCTCTGCCCGCAAGGGCGCCCGGGCGCCGCTGCGCCTGCTTTTCCCCTTTGTCATGCATGCAAAACCGTCACATTCGGCCGATCAGGAGGACCTGACCGAGGCCGCGCAGGCGGTTTTGCGCGGGGGTGCGGCACTTTCGCTCGGGGGGCCGAATTTTCGGTGACAATATGACGAATCTGTGCTGCAATCCCTTGGTTCGATCAATCCAAGAGGAGGACGAAATGTCGGTTGAATCCCATGTGCAGGAGCTTCGCCGCAAACATCAGTCACTTTCGAGCGCCATCGAGGCCGCGCATCGCAGCCCCGGCACGGATGACCTCACCATCGCCCGGATGAAGAAGGAAAAACTTCGCCTCAAGGAAGAGATCACGCGCCTGTCGCATTGACCTGCGACCCGGGCGGGCCCGTCCCGCCCGAAGGCCACCTTCATGGAATGAGAAACGGCCCGCGACATCTCGCGGGCCGTTGCCATTTCAAGGTCTCGTCCGGTGTCTCGGCTCAGACGAAGAACTGGCCGCCATTCGCGCTGATGGTCGAGCCGGTGATGAAGCCGGCATCCTCCGAGGCCAGGAAGACGACGCAGCGCGCGATTTCCTCGGGCTCGCCCAGGCGGCCGACCGGGATCTGGGGGATGATGCGCTCGTTCAGCACCTTCTCGTCGATGGCGCGGACCATCTCGGTGCCGATATAGCCCGGGCAGATGGCGTTCACGGTGATGCCGGCGCGCGCGCCTTCCTGGGCCAGGGCCTTGGTGAAGCCCAGGTCGCCCGCCTTGGCCGCCGAATAGTTCGCCTGGCCGGCCTGGCCCTTCTGGCCGTTGATTGAGCTGATGTTGACGATGCGGCCGTATTTGCGGTCGCGCATGCCCGACCAGACCGGATGGGTCATGTTGAACAGGCCGGTCAGGTTGGTGTCGATGACCTCTTTCCACTGCTGTGGGGTCATCTTGTGGAACATCGCGTCGCGGGTGATGCCGGCATTGTTGACCAGCACGGCGATGGGGCCGAGTTCTTCCTCCACCTGCTTGATGCCCGCCGCGCAGGCATCGTAATCCGCCACCGACCATTTGTAGGTCTTGATGCCGGTCTCCTCGGTAAAGGCGCGGGCGGCATCATCATTGCCGGCATAGTTCGCGGCGACCGTAAAGCCGGCCTCCTTCAGCGCTTTCGAAATCGCCGCACCGATGCCGCGCGAGCCGCCGGTCACAAGGGCCACTTTTGCCATTTCTCGTCCCCCTTTTGAAAATGGTCTTGAAATTGTGTTACCGAACCGTGCCGGCGCGCGCAAGATAGTTGCGTGCGCCTTTTTCGATCAGGGACGTTCCAGGCACATGGCGACGCCCATGCCGCCGCCGATGCACAGCGTGGCCAGGCCCTTCTTCGCGTCGCGGCGCTGCATTTCGAACAGCAGCGTGTTCAGGATGCGGCAGCCCGAGGCGCCGATGGGATGGCCGATCGCGATGGCGCCGCCGTTCACGTTCACGATCGAGGGGTCCCAGCCCATGTCGCGGTTGACGGCGATGGCCTGGGCGGCAAAGG
Organism: Paracoccus sp. MKU1; assembly: GCF_001447385.1. GTDB lineage: Bacteria > Pseudomonadota > Alphaproteobacteria > Rhodobacterales > Rhodobacteraceae > Paracoccus. The sequence goes on from NZ_LLWQ01000220.1 coordinate 23,092, forward strand.
CCTCGTTCGCCTCGACCAGGTTCAGGTCGCCCACCGACCAGCCGGCCTTTTCCAGCGCCCTGCGGCTGGCCGGGATCGGGCCCGAGCCCATGATCTGCGGATCGACGCCGGCGGTCGCGTAGGAGGCGATGCGGGCCAGCGGGGTCAGGCCGCGGCGGGCGGCCTCGTCCTCGGTCATCACCAGCACGGCGGCGGCGCCGTCGTTCAGGCCCGAGGCGTTGGCGGCAGTGACGGTGCCGTCCTTGCTGAAGGCTGGGCGCAGCTTTTCCATCGCCTCCAGCGTGGCGCCGTGACGGATATATTCGTCGGCATCGACCACGGTGTCGCCCTTGCGGGTCTTGATCGTCACCGGCACGATCTCGTCGGCGAATTTCCCGGCCTTCTGCGCCGCTTCGGCCTTGTTCTGCGAGGCCACGGCGAATTCGTCCTGCTCGGCCCGGGTGATGCCCCATTTCCCGGCGACGTTCTCGGCCGTAGTGCCCATGTGATAGTCGTGGAAGGCGTCCCAGAGCCCGTCCTTGATCATGGTGTCGAGCATCTTCATGTCGCCCATCTTCTGCCCGCTGCGGATATAGGCGGCATGCGGTGCCAGCGACATCGATTCCTGGCCGCCTGCCGCGACCACCCTGGCGTCGCCCAACAGCACCTGCTGCGCCGCCAGCGCGACCGAGCGCAGGCCCGAGCCGCAGACCTGGTTGAGCACCCAGGCCGCCGATTCCTGCGGATAGCCGGCCTTAATATGCGCCTGGCGGCCGGGGTTCTGGCCCTGGCCGGCGGTCAGTACCTGGCCCAGGATGGTTTCGGACACTTCGGAAGGATCGACGCCGGCCCGTTCGACAATGGCTTTCAGCACGATGGCGCCAAGCTCATGCGCGGGCAGGTTCGCATAAGACCCCAGAAAACTGCCGACGGGGGTGCGGGCGGCAGAAACGATTACGGCTTTGGTCATGACAGGTTCCCTCCTGATCCGAGACGCTCGGTACACGCAGACGTTTGCCGTTTCGTTACCCGAGGTCAAGCGGACTTGGCGGCATTCCGGGCGCGGGGCCGGCCAGGTCGTTCGGCTTGTGCAGGGCCTCGCGCAGACCGACCGGACGGTCGAGGCATTCCGCCCGCCCCGGCGATGCGGCCTCCCGGTGCGGCGCCGGAGAGGGGGGCGGGAGGCGGCGGGAGATTTCTACCTTGGGGCGAATCGCGCTCAACTCCGCCGGGCTGCCGAGTTGGGGGATTTCTAGGGCGGCACGATGGTCGGCGCGCCGAAGTAATAGCCTTGCAGGCAGTCGATGCCCATGTCGATCAGGAAGGCGGCGTCATCTGCCGTCTCGACCGATTCCGCCACCGTGAACATGTCGAAATGATGCGCGATGGATTGCAGGGCGCGGGCCAGGACCTGGTTGTCGCGCTGCATGGCGATGTCCCGGACGAACTGGCCGTCGATCTTGATCATGTCGAAGCAGAAATCGCGCAGATAGCGGAACGACGTATAGCCGGCGCCGAAATCGTCCAGCGCGAAGCTGACGCCCTGGGCCTGCAACTCCTGCATGAATTGCCCGACCAGTTCGGGCATGCCCATGGCCGAGCTTTCGGTGATCTCCAGGATCAGCCGCTCGGCAATGCTCACGTCCCCGGCAATGCCGTCGCGCAATGTCCGCAGCCAGGCGGGATAGCCGATGGAGCGCGCCGACATGTTGACCGACAGCCGCAGCGAGGGTTCTTCGGCCAGCGATTTCAGGCCAAGCGACAACGACAGGCAGTCGATCTGCCGCCCCAGTTCGGTCGTCTCGGCCAGCGGCAGGAAATCGCGCAGCGGCACGATGCGTCCGGTTTCGTCGATGATTCGGATCAGCCCCTCATGGAAGGCGGCATGGTCGGTGCGATCCGCCTGCACCACCGGCTGATAGGCCAGGACGGCGTCACCGCGCGTCACCGCCCGCCGCACCGTTGCCATTGTCACCCGCGACTGCTGATCGACGGCGAAATCCAGCGGAGAACCCAATTTCTGTCGCGAATCAATATGGTCGGTCATGCCAAGACTCCTGTCATTGGCGGCACTCTGGCGATCATGTCCTAAGATCGCGTAAACTGGACCCGCTTTCTCGACTCGAGGTTAACCGACCCTTGCCCGATATGACCGAACGCTGCGCCTGGTGCGGCTCCGACCCGCTTTATGTCGCCTATCACGACCATGAATGGGGCGTGCCGGAATACGATCCGCGTGCGCTTTGGGAAAAGCTGGTGCTGGACGGTTTCCAGGCCGGGCTGAGCTGGATCACCATCCTGCGCAAGCGCGAGGCCTTCCGCGAGGTCTTCGACGGCTTCGACCCCGAGCGCGTCGCCTCCTGGGGCGAGCCGGAGATCGCCCGCGCCCTGCAAAACCCCGGCATCATCCGCCATCGCGGCAAGATCGAAGCCGCCGTCAAGGGCGCCCGGCTGTTTCTGGAGATCGAGGCGGGCGAGGGGTTCTCGCCCTTCATCTGGTCCTTCGTCGGCGGCCGGCCGATCCAGAATCATTTCACCAGCATGGGCCAGGTCCCCGCCAAGACGCCGGCATCCGAAGCCATGGCCAAGGCCTTGAAAAAGCGCGGCTTCAACTTCTGCGGCCCGGTGATCACCTATGCGTTCATGCAGGCCTGCGGGTTGGTCAACGACCACATGACCCATTGCCCCTGCCACGCCCGCGTCAAGGCGCTGTCGCCTGCCTGATCAGTTCCTTGGCCGCCTCCGAGGACCAGTCGGCGCCGCCGATCAGCCGGGCGATCTCGTTGCCGTCGCGGTCGATCAGCACGGTGACCGGCATGCCCATGACGCCCATCTCGCGCGCCAGTTGCTGGCGCGGGTCGAGATGCACGGGCAGGCGGGTGATGTTTTCCTCGTCCAGGAATTTCTTCACCGCTGGCGGGGGATTGTGGCCGGCGGCGATGGCGACCACCGCGAAATCCTCGCCGCCCATCTCGGCCTGCAAGGCGTCGAGCGAGGGCATTTCCTCGCGGCAGGGCGCGCACCAGGTCGCCCAGAAATTCAGCAGCACCACCTTGCCCTTCCAGTCGGCCAGGCTATGCGTGCCGCCCTCGGGATCGGTGAAGGTCGTGGCCGGCACCGGGGTCGGATCGGTCCGCACCAGCTTGGCCAGCCCGCCGTCATGCGCGGCCTGCCAGTCGATTTCGCCGGCAAATGCCGGGTCGAAACCCGCATTTGCACCGATCAGCAGCGCCGTATAAAGAACCAGCCAACGCATTCCACCCCCCGAAGGACAAGTCATGACCGAGCAGCCCAGCACCGCCAACCAGATGTGGGGCGGACGTTTCGCCGCAGGCCCGGACGCGATCATGGAGGCGATCAACGCCTCGATCGGCTTCGACCAGCGGCTCTATGCCCAGGACATCCGGGGCAGCCGCGCCCATGCGGCGATGCTCGCCGCACAAGGCATCATCAGCACTAGCGATGCCGAGGCCATCGGGGAAGGGCTGCTCACGGTCTTGTCAGAGATCGAGAAGGGCGACTTTCCCTTTTCGACCGCGCTGGAAGACATCCACATGAACGTGGAATCGCGGCTGAAGGAGATCGTCGGCGAGCCGGCGGGGCGGCTGCACACGGCGCGTTCGCGCAACGACCAGGTGGCGACCGATTTCCGGCTCTGGGTACGCGACCAATGCGACGCGGCCATCGCCGGGCTGGACGCGCTGATCCGCGCCACTTTGTCGCAGGCCGAGAGGGGCGCGGATTGGGTCATGCCCGGCTTTACCCATCTGCAAACCGCCCAGCCGGTGACCTGGGGCCATCATATGATGGCCTATGTCGAGATGTTCGGTCGCGATCTGTCGCGTTTCCAGGACGCACGCAAGCGGATGAACGAATCGCCCCTGGGGGCGGCGGCGCTGGCAGGCACCGGCTTTCCCATCGACCGCGAGGCGACGGCCCGGGCGCTGGGTTTCGAGCGGCCGATGGCGAACAGCCTGGATGCGGTCAGCGACCGGGATTTCGCGCTGGAATACCTGTCGTCGGCCGCGATCTGTGCCGTCCACCTGTCGCGGCTGGCCGAGGAACTGGTGATCTGGTCCTCGGCCCAGTTCCGCTTCGTGACCATGTCGGACCGATTCTCGACCGGCTCGTCGATCATGCCGCAGAAGAAGAACCCCGACGCGGCCGAGCTGATCCGCGCCAAGATCGGCCGCATCCTGGGTGCGGCGGTGGCGCTGTTCGTGGTGATGAAGGGCCTGCCCTTGGCCTATTCCAAGGACATGCAGGAGGACAAGGAGCAGGTCTTCGACGCCGCCGACAACCTGATGCTGGCGCTGGCGGCGATGACCGGGATGCTGTCGGATCTGACCGCGAACCGCGAGCGGCTGGAGGCGGCGGCGGGCTCGGGCTTCTCGACCGCGACCGACCTGGCCGACTGGCTGGTGCGCGAGGCCGGACTGCCCTTCCGCGAGGCGCATCACGTCACCGGCGCGCTGGTCGCCCTGGCCGAGAAGGCCGGGATCGACCTGCCGGAATTGACGCTGGAGCAGATGCAATCGGTCCATCCGGCGATCACGGCGGATGTCTATAACGTGCTGGGCGTGCATAACTCGGTCGCCTCGCGCATGAGCTATGGCGGCACCGCGCCGGCGCAGGTCCGGGCCCAGATCGCCCGCTGGAAAGAAAAACTGGAGGAGAAATCCGTATGACGCAGCATCTGCTTCTGGCCGCTTTCGCACTGATCCTGGCAAGTCTTGCCGCCTGCGGCGTCGACGGCGCCCCGACCCGTCCCGAGCCCGCCCGCGAAACCGTCCCGGAACCCGGCGTGCATATCAGCGGCGAGGCGCGTTTCGGTGTCATCACGCAGCTCTGAGCTGACGCCGTTGCGGCTGGTCTGGGTGGGGCTTGCCCTGGCAGGCCTGGCTCTGGCGCTGTGGCGGGGCGAGACGCTTTGGCAGGGCGCCCGGGCAACGGAACTGGTGGCGCAAGCCGTGCTGGCGCTCTGGTGCCTGATCGAGACCATGCTGCGCCGCAACTGGGCGGCCCTGCTGACTTTGCCGGCGCTGGCGCTGGGGATCGGCTTTGCGCTGCCGCTTTATCTGTTCATCCGCTCTCGCAGGATCACCTGATGGATCACTTCAACTATGTCGATGGCTGGCTGCATGCCGAGGAGGTGCCGCTGGCCCGCATCGCGGCCGAGGTCGGCACCCCGGTCTATGTCTATTCCACCGCCACGCTGACCCGGCATTTCAAGCTGTTCCAGCAGGCGCTGGCATGGACCGATCACCTGGTCTGCTTTGCGGTCAAGGCGAACTCGAACATCGCGGTGCTGAAGCTGCTTGGCGATCTGGGCGCGGGCATGGATATCGTCTCGGCCGGTGAATATGCCCGGGCGCGGGCGGCGGGCGTGCCGGGCGAGCGGATCGTGTTTTCCGGCGTCGGCAAGACCGAGCCGGAGATGCGCATGGCGCTGGCGGGCGGCATCCGCCAGTTCAACGTCGAATCCGAGCCCGAGCTGGAACTGCTGTCGCGCGTGGCAAGCTCGATGGGGATCGAGGCGCCGATCGCCGTGCGGGTGAACCCGGATGTGGACGCCAAGACGCATGAAAAGATCGCCACCGGCAAGTCCGAGAACAAGTTCGGCATCCCCATCGCGCGGGCGCGCGAGGTCTATGCCCATGCCGCGCGCCTGCCCGGCATCCGGGTGGTCGGCATCGACATGCATATCGGCAGCCAGTTGACCGATCTGGAGCCCTATCGGCTGGCCTATGCCAAGATGGCCGAGCTGACCCGGGCGCTGCGCGCCGACGGGCATGCGATCAGCCGGCTCGACATGGGCGGCGGCCTGGGGATTCCCTATCGGCGCGACAACAACGCCCCGCCCTTGCCGATCGAATACGGCCAGGTGATTCGCGATGCGGTGGGCGACCTGGGCTGCGAGATCGAGATCGAGCCGGGCCGCAACATCGCCGGCAATGCCGGGATCCTGCTTGCCTCGGTGATCTATCTGAAGCAGGGCGAGGGGCGGGATTTCCTGATCCTCGACGCGGCGATGAACGACCTGATCCGGCCGGCGATGTATTCGGCGCATCACGACATCGTCCCGGTGCGCGAGCCGGCGCCGGGGGCGGAGGTCGCGCCGCATGACGTGGTCGGCCCGGTCTGCGAGACCGGCGACACCTTCCAGAAGGCGGTCGAGCTGCCGGCGCTGGGGCCTGGCGACCTGGTGGCGCTGCGCTCGGCCGGGGCCTATGGGGCGGTGATGGCCTCGGAATACAATTCCCGGCCGCTGGTGCCCGAGGTTCTGGTCAGCGGCGATCAATTCGCCGTCATTCGGGCGCGGCCGACGCTTGAGGAAATGCTGGGACGCGATACCATCCCGGAATGGCTCTGATCGCTCATTCCCGCGCCGTCGCGGCCGGGGGTTTCACACCCCCGGGCCCCCGTGGGATATTTGTCCACGGAAGAACGAAGGGGCGGGGCCGTGGACCCAGGTGAGCCGCACCGAATTCGCTGGGCGGTCGGGCTGACCCGCACCGGCATGTGGTGGGAGGCGCTGGCCGCGGCCTTCTGGCCTTTGGGCGTGTTGCTGGCGCTGGTGCTGGCGGCGCTGGCCTTTGGCGTGACCGATCTTTTCTCCTCGCGGGCGCTGATCTGGCTGATGGGCCTTGTGGCCCTGGCCGCCGTGCTGGCCTTCGGCTGGGGGGTGCGGCGGTTCCGCCGGCCCTCGGCCGCGGCGGCGCGGCTGCGGGTCGACCTGACCCTGCCCGGGCGGCCGCTTTCGGCCCTGCGCGACCGTCTGGCCGTGGGGGCCGGGGATGGCGGCGCGGATGCGCTGTGGCGGGCGCATCTGGCGCGGATGGAGCGGGCGGCCGCAGCCGCGCGCCCGGTCGCCCCGGATGCGCGGCTGCGCTGGCGCGATCCGGTCGCCTTGCGGCTGGTCGGCATGGTGGCGCTGGTCATGGCGCTGATTTTCGCGCCCGCGGGACAGCTGGGACAGGGCCTCGCCGCGCTGGGTGCGACCTTCCGCCCCACGCCCGAGGCCCGGTCCGGCGCCGAGGCCGGTCCCTCCTGGGAGGGCTGGGCCGAGCCCCCCGCCTATACCCGCCGCCCGACGCTTTATCTGAACGCCCTGCCCCAGGGGCAGCGGCTGGAGCTGCCCAAGGGTTCGAAGCTGAGCTTCCGGCTTTACGGCGAGGGCGCCGAGATCGCGCAGGACATCGGCGCGGCGGTGCCGGGCGGCGAGCCTTCGGCGCCGGAGTTCATGGCCGAGCGTGACGGGGTGATCGAGGTCGCGGGGCGGCGTTTCGAGGTGACCGTGCTGCCCGATGCCGCGCCGGTGGTGGCGCCCGGCAAGGCGCCCGAGCGGCGCGCCGATGGCCGGCTGGTGCAGGAATTCACCGCCAGCGACGATAACGGCATCGCGGCGGGGCAGGCGGTCATCATGCTGGACCTGGATGCGGTGGACCGCCGCTTTGGCCTGGCCCTCGACCCCGAGCCGCGCGAGGCGGTGGAATTGGACCTGCCGTTGCCTGCGACCGGCAGCCGCAAGCAGGTCCGCGGCCGGTTGGTCGGCGACCTGTCGCGCCACCCCTGGGCCAACCTGCCGGTGACCATCTCGCTGAAGGTCGAGGACGGGATCGAGCAGCAGGGCGTCTCGGCCCCGATGCGCATGGTCTTGCCGGGGCGGCGCTTCTTCGACCCGCTGGCGGCGGCGCTGATCGAGGTCCGGCGCGACCTGCTGTGGTCGCGCGACAATGCCGCCCGCAGCGCCGAGCTGCTGCGTGCGGCGAGCTGGCAGCCCGAGGGTTTCATGGACGAGGCGCTTTTCAACGGTTTGCGGGGCGCCATCGGCACGCTGGAATCCGGCAACCTGAACGAAGACCTGAACGAAGAGGCGCGCAACAAGCTGGCGCAGTTGCTGTGGGATGCCGCCGTGGCGCTGGAGGATGGCGGGCTGGCCGATGCGCTGGAGCGGATGCAGCAGGCGCAGGAGCGGCTGAGCGAGGCGATCCGCAACGGCGCCAGTCCCGACGAGATCCAGCGGTTGATGGACGAGTTGAAACAAGCCACCGACGAGTACCTGGACATGCTGGCCCAGCAGCAGGGCGAGGACCCGGCCGAGCGCTTCGACCGCTCGCCCCAGAACCGCCAGCAGATCACCGGCGACCAGATCCAGCAGATGATGGACGAGATCCAGCGCCTGATGAACGAAGGCCGCATGGCCGAGGCGCAGGAGCTGCTGGAGCAGTTCAACCGCATGATGCAGAACCTGCGCGTGACGCAATCCGAAGGCGGCGAGGGCGGCCGCCAGCGGCCGATGAACCGGCTGGCCGAGACCCTGCGCGATCAGCAGAAGCTGGCCGACGAGGCGATGCGCCAGATGCAGGATCGGTTCGGCCAGTGGCAGCCGGATGGCCAGCAGGACCAGGAAGGCCAGGGCGAGGAGGGCCAGGGCAACCAGCAACTTGCCGACCGCCAGCGTGAGCTGCGCGAGGATCTGGGCCGCCAGCGTGGGTTGCTGCCCGGCCGCGGCACGCCGCAGGGCGAGGAGGCGGGGCGCCAGCTCGACGAGGCCGGCCGCGCCATGGAAGAGGCCGAGCAGGCGCTGCGCGAGGGTGATGCCGCCGGCGCGATGGAGCGCCAGGCCCAGGCCATCCAGTCCATGCGCGAGGGGATGCGGGCGCTAGGCGACATGATGGCGCAGGACCAGCAGCGGGGCCAGGACGGCCAGCCGCAGCAGGGCGGGCAGGAGAGCGGCCCCGAGGGGCCTTCGGGCGATCCGCGTGGCCAGCGCGGGCTGGCGCAGCCCTATGACCGGCGGCCGCAGACCGATCCGCTGGGCCGGGCGCTGTCGGGCGACGGCGGCTCGATCACCTCGGGCGATCCGCTGGCCGAGGGCGGCGATCCCTCGCGCAAGGCCCGCGAATTGCAGGACGAGATTCGCCGGCGCAGCGGCGAACGCGAACGGCCGCGCGACGAGCGCGATTATCTGGGCCGGCTGCTGGAGAATTTCTGATCCCGACCCCTGCGGCCGAAAACCGGTCCCGGAGCGGAGCGGCTTGGGGAGCGGCATGACAGCGGTGCGGCGCGGCAAGGGTTTCCGAATAGGCCCGCGGGCCTATTCGCCCAGGATGCGGTCATGCAGCCAGAGCCGGCCGAGGTCGATCTGCCGGCGCCATTCGGCGAGCCAGCTGCCGCCCTCTTCGGCGGGGATCTGCGGTGCCAGCGCATAGAGGACGACCACCCCCAGCGCCAGCATGGCGGCAAGGCCGAAGCCCGAGGCATAGCCCGTCCGCCGCGGTGACGACGGCACGAGGGCGGGCACCGGTGCCTCGCGGGGCGGGGCGTCGGCGGCCTTGCGAGGCGGCTGGCCCTCTGGTGCCGCTTCCGGTGCGGCGGGACGGATCAGCGCGGCGGCGGGTGCGGGCGATTCCTCGGCTTCGGGCGCGGGATCGGGCCGCGGCGGGGCCGCGCGCGTCAACGTCGCCGCCAGTTCCTCGGCATCGGGGAGGGCGGGGATGATCGGCTCGGGCCGGTCGGGCGGCGAGGATTCCTCCGTCGTGCCGGGCAGCGGACCAGGCCGAGTGGCCACAGCCTCGGGCGCTTCGGGCTCGGGCTGCGGGGGCGGACTGCCGGAGGACGCCGCCTTGGCATCGGTCGCGGCCGGTGAGGGCGTCTGGGCGTGGGCGTGAACCGGCTCTGCCGGGGCGGAGGTTTCGGTCACCGTGGTCGCGGGCCAGTCGATTGCGGGCCGGGGCGCCGCATCGCCGTCACCGGCGGGCGCCGGCTCGCTGGGCTGCCGCGCGTCGTCCGGGGCCGGCGGCGGCGTTTCGGCCACCGGCGTCGCGGGAATGTGATCGGCGGCGGGCGGGCGCGCTTCCGTCTCGCGGGCGCGCAATTCGCGGGCGGCTTCTTCGCGCAGGATGGCCAGCACCGATTCGTCCAGAGGCCGGCTCAGCACCGGACGCGCCTCGGGGTCGTAGGGGCTGCGCGGGCCGGCTCCGGCCGGCGAGGCGGATTTTTCCAGCCCCGGCTGGCGCCAGACATGGCCGCAGGCCGAGCATTCGACCTCGCGCCCCGAGGCGGGAATGGCGGATTCCGCGATCTCGTATTGGGCTGCGCAGCGGGGGCAGGTCAGGCGCATGGGCAGGTCTTTCGGCTCCGGTCGGGGGTGGTTTCGATCATGCGGGCGTCTCGCATTCGCCGCGCGACTGTTCTATCAAGCCACGAACCGCGCGCCAAGCAGCCCGCTCGGAAAGACCCGTTCAGAAGGGGACGACCAGTGATCGAGATGCAGAACCTGTCCTTCGGTTACAGCGGCAATGATCCGCTGCTGGCCGATATGTCGCTGACGCTTCAGCCGGGTTCCTTCCATTTCCTGACCGGTCCCTCGGGTGCGGGCAAGACCACCTTCCTGCGGCTCTGCTATGCCGACCTGCTGCCGAGCGCCGGGCGGATGACGGCCTTCGGCCAGGACGTGCGGGGGCTGTCGCGCGACGGCATCGCCGGGCTGCGCCGCCGGGTGGGGGTGGTGCATCAGGACACGCAATTCCTCGACCACCTGCCGGTGGCGGAGAACATCGCCCTGCCGCTGCTGGTCTCGGGCGAGCAGGTGGACATGCCGGCTTTGGGCGAGCTGCTGGCCTGGGTGCAGCTCTCTGGCCATGCCCGTGCCATGCCGCCGGAACTGTCGGGGGGCGAACGGCAGCGCGCCGCGCTGGCCCGCGCCGTCATCATGTCGCCCGACCTGATCCTGGCGGACGAGCCGACCGGCAACCTGGACTGGGACATGTCGATGCGGCTGCTGCAACTGTTGATCGAGCTGAACCGCTCGGGCAAGGCGGTGCTGATCGCGACGCATGACCTGAACCTGATCCGCGCCGCCAAGCAGCAGGTGCAGGCGCGGGTGCTGCGCATCGCGGGCAAGAGGCTGCAACTGGCGGGGGCGGACCTGTGAAGAAAGCCGATCTGAAATCGCTCGACCTGGCGACTCTGTGGCGCGGGCTGACCCGGCCCGACCCGGCGGGAACGGACCGCGTGGTGCCGCCGACCGGCTTCACCGCGCAGCTGACGGTGTTCTCGGCCGCTGCCATGGCCTTCCTGGCGGTCTTTGCGCTGGCCCTGGCGCTGGCCACCGGCCGGCTGGCGGAGCGCTGGTCGACCGAGCTGGCCCAGACCGTGACCGTGCGCATCTCGGCCCCCGAGGACCAGATCGACGAGCAGACCGTGACGGTGATGGAGGCGCTGAAGACCACCCCCGGCATCGTCGAGGCCCGGCTCTTGCCCGATGACGAGGTGGAAAAACTGCTGGAACCCTGGTTCGGCCCGGATGTCCCGGTCGAGGCGCTGCCGGTGCCGCGCCTGATCGAGATCACCGAGGCCACCGAGGGCTTCGACGCCGAGGCGCTGCGCCTGCGGCTTCAGGGCGAGGCGCCGGGCGCGGTGCTGGACGACCATACCCGCTGGCGCCAGCCGCTGGTCTCGGCGGCGAACCGGCTGCGGGTGCTGGGCCTCGTCTCGCTGCTGCTGATCGGCGCGGCTTCTGGCGCCATGATCACGCTGGCGGCCAAGGCGGCGCTGGCGGCGAACGGGCAGGTGATCCGCGTCCTGCGCCTGATCGGGGCGCGCGACATCACCATCGCCACCGCCTTCGTGCGCCGCTTCACCCGCCGCGCCGCCATGGGTGCGGCCGGGGGCACGGCGCTGGGGATGGGGGCGATCTGGGCGCTGCCCTCGATGGATCAGGCGGGAAGCTTCCTGACCGGGCTGGGGTTTCAGGGCTGGGGCTGGCTCTGGCCGCTGCTGATTCCGCCGGTTGCCGCGGCGATCGGTTTCGGCGCCACCCGCTGGGCGGCGCTGAAGATGCTGCGCGAGGTGCGCTGATGAGCGCCTATCACCCGCGCCCGGGCTCGGTCCTCGATTGGCCGCGCGCGGTGGCCTATTACCTTTACGCGGCGCTGGTGACCTTCGTGCTGGGACTGTGGGGCCTGCCGCAGGTGCTGGTCCATCCCGAGCGCGCGCATCGCGTGGCCAGCCTGTGGCTGGACCAGATGCTGGGCGCGGCGCGGGTCATCCTGGGCGTGCGCATCGAATATCGCGGCACTCCGCCTGCCGGCGACTGCATCGTCGCCTCGAAACATCACAGCTTTCTCGACATCCTGGCGCTGGCCCGCGCCTGCCCGCGCCGTGCCTTCGTGATGAAGCGCGAGGTGCTGCGCGTGCCGATCATGGGCTGGTTCGCCCGCAAGGTCGGCTGCATCCCCATCGACCGCGCACGCGGCAAGGAGGCGATGAAGCAGATCATCGCCGGCATCGAGGCTGCCCGCGCCCGTCCCGAAGGTCTTGGCCAGCTCATCATCTATCCCGAGGGTACCCGCACGCGGCCGGGCCATAAGCTGCCCTACAAGCACGGCGCCGGCACGATCCAGCGCGCGACCGGCCTGCCGATCCATCCGGTGGCGGTGAATTGCGGGCTGTTCTGGCCCAAGCGCGGCATCCCGATCCGCGGCGGCACGGCGGTGGTCGAGTTCCTGCCGCCGATCTCCGCCGGTCAGCGTTCGGGCGCGGTGATGGACCTGCTGGAGGAGCGGATCGAGGCCGCCAGCGACCGCCTGCTGGCCGAGGCCGGCGGCCTGCCCGCGACGGCCGCGCCGGCGGCGTGACGCAAGGGCAGGCGCGCGGAGACGGCGTTTTCGGCATTGCACCCGCCTGCGGTTGCGGTCCAACCTGCCCGGCGGATTCGCGGGCCTTGGGGGCCGAAACAGGAGGACGGGATGCGTCCGATCATCGACATCGACCAAGTTTCCAAACGCTACGGCAGCGGCACGGTGGCGCTGAATCACGTGTCGCTGCAAATCGAGGAGGGCGAGATCCTGGCGCTGCTGGGTCCGAACGGCGCGGGCAAGACCACGCTGATCTCGATCATCTGCGGCCTGGTGGTTCCGACCGATGGCACGGTGCGCGTCGGCGGCCATGACATCCGCAAGGACTGGCGCGCGGCCAGAAAGCTCATCGGCCTCGTCCCGCAGGAGATCGCGCTGGAGCCCTTCGAGAAGGTCATCGACTGCGTGCGCTTTACCCGCGGGCTCTATGGCGAGCCCCCGGACGATGCCTATATCGAGCAGTTGCTGCGCAGCCTGGCGCTGTGGGACAAGCGCGAGGCCAAGACGCGCGAGCTGTCGGGCGGCATGAAGCGGCGGGTGCTGATCGCCAAGGCGCTGTCGCACCGCCCCAAGGTGCTGTTCCTGGACGAACCCACCGCTGGAGTGGATGTCGCGCTGCGGCGCGAGATGTGGCAGGTGGTGCGCGCATTGCGCGCCGAGGGCGTGACCATCATCCTGACCACGCATTACCTGGAAGAAGCCGAGGACATGGCCGACCGCATCGGCGTCATCAACCGGGGCGAGTTGCTGCTGGTCAAATCCAAGAACGAGCTGATGGGCGAATTCGGCAAGAAGCACCTGACCGTCTCGCTTTACGAACCGCTGGCGACGCTGCCCGCCGAACTGGCCGGGCGCGGGCTGACGTTGTCCGCCGACGGGCGAGAGCTGGGCTATGCCTACGACACCCGGGCCGAGCGCACCGGCATCGCGCATCTGCTGGCCGAACTGGCCGAACGCGGCATCGCCGTGCGCGACGTCTCGACCAAGCAGAGCAGCCTCGAAGAGATCTTCATGTCGCTGGTCGAGGAGGAAACCGCATGAACTGGCGTTCCGCCCGCGCCGTCTTCGAGCATGAGATGGCGCGGTTTTTCCGCACGATCTGGCAGTCTCTGGCCTCGCCGGTGCTGTCCACGGTGCTTTACTTCGTCGTGTTCGGCGCGGCCATCGGCGGGCGCATCCAGGCGGTCGAGGGCGTGGCCTACGGCGCCTTCATCGTGCCGGGGCTGATGATGCTGACCGTGTTGCAGCAATCGGTGGCCAATGCCAGCTTCGGTATCTATTTTCCCAAATTCGCCGGCACGATCTATGAGATCCTCGTCGCGCCGACCGGCTGGATCGAGGTCACGCTGGGCTTCGTCGGCGCCGCCGCCGCCAAGGCGGTGATGATCGCGCTGGTGATCCTCCTGACCAGCTTCTGGTTCACCGGGGTCCATATCGCGCATCCGTTCTGGATGCTGGCCTTTCTGCTGCTGACGGCCATCGCCTTTTCGCTTCTGGGCTTCATCATCGGCCTTTGGGCGAAGAATTTCGAGCAGTTGCAGATCGTGCCGATGATGGTCATCACGCCGCTGGTGTTCCTGGGCGGCGCCTTCTACTCGGCCTCGATGTTGCCGCCCTTCTGGGAGGGTGTCGCCAAGCTCAATCCGGTGCTCTACCTGATCTCGGGCTTCCGCTGGAGCTTTTTCGGCTTTGCCGACGTGCCAGTCGGGCTGTCGCTCGCGGCGGTCGCGCTGATGATCCTGGTCTGCATGGGCGCGATCCGCTGGATCTTCCTGACCGGCTGGCGGCTGCGCGAGTGACCGCGCCTACAGGGTGCGTTCAGGGGCACCCTAATAGGCGCCGCCCACTCACGGCCGGCACGGCGTCCCGGCCTTGGCCATCTGCGCCGCGTGCCGGCCAAGTGCCGCCGCCTGCTGCTGCAGCCAGGCATCCGCCGCCTTGCGCCCCTGCGCCTGCACCCGCCGGTGGTATTCCGGCCGCAGCCGCTCGCGGCTGGCCGAGATCGAGCAATCGGCCGTCCGCACCGGCTTCTTGCCGGCCTTGCCGGCGGAGGCGCCGCCGTTCGGCGCGGTCTGCTGCTCCAGCAGGTCGCCCTGATGCATGATCATCGCCTGATTGCCGGCGTCGAACCACGGCGTCTGTGCGCCGGCGGCGCTCGCCCAGATCATGGCCACGGCGGCTGCGGCCCATCGTTGTCCCGACATGGCTGTCCTCCTTTGCGCCAAGCCTGCCATGAAACCGCGTCCCGGTCATCCCGTGGGTGCGCTTTGGCGCACCCCGCCGGCGCAACCGCGCCGCCTCAGCCCCGGCACAGCCGGGTCTGCGGGTCCAGCCTGACATATTCCCGGGCCGAGATCTTGTGCATCTTCAGCGAATGCTTCCAGCGTGTGTTCCACATGCGCAGGATGCCGTTCCGGTAATATTGCGCCATCAGCTCGTCCACGATGGGCGGGATGAAGTTGGTACCCGGGATGCGCGGCGCGTGAAAGCCCACGGTCGCGTTCGGTCCCAGGCAGGCATTGGGCAGGGTGATGTAGATCGTGCAGGCCGAGCGGCAATAGCCCCTGACCTCGACCGGGCGGCCGCTGGCGGCCAGCTTGTTGCGATAGCGGATCGCCTCGACGACATTGCCGCCGCGATTGTGCATGATGACGATGGGCTTGCCGCGCGGCTGGGCCTCGGCCGTGGCGGGGATGGCGGCAATGCCGGCGGCCAGCCCCAGAGACAGGACCAGGGCCGAGGAAAGATGGGTCAGAATGGAACGCATGCTCATGTCCTTTGCTATGCCTCGCCGAACGCGCAAGGCCAAATGACGTTCCGGCGAGCCGCGCTTGCCGCTTAACAAGCGCCGCGCCCCGCATTATATGCCGCGCATGAGCCAGAACCCGCCCCTGTTGCGCCCCGATCTAGCCCCCGCGCCCCTCTTCGACACCAGCCGGAGAGAGGGCCAGCCCACCATCGGCATGGTCAGCCTCGGCTGTCCCAAGGCGCTGGTGGACAGCGAACGCATCCTGACGCGTCTGCGGGCCGAGGGCTATGCCATCAGCCCGGACTACAAGGGCGCCGGCGCGGTGATCGTGAACACCTGCGGTTTCCTGGACAGCGCCAAGGCGGAATCGCTGCAAGCCATCGGCGAGGCGCTGGCGGAAAACGGCAAGGTGATCGTGACCGGCTGCCTGGGGGCCGAGCCGGAATATATCACCGGCGCGCATCCGTCGGTGCTGGCCGTGACGGGGCCGCAGCAATACGAACAGGTGCTGGATGCGGTGCACCACGCGGTGCCGCCGTCGCCCGATCCGTTCATCGACCTGCTGCCCGCCTCGGGCGTCAGGCTGACGCCGCGCCATTACAGCTATCTGAAGATTTCCGAGGGCTGCAACCACGCCTGCAAGTTCTGCATCATCCCTGACATGCGCGGCAAGCTCGTCAGCCGCCCCGCCCATGCGGTGATCCGCGAGGCCGAGAAATTGGTCGAGGCCGGGGTGCGCGAACTGCTGGTGATCTCGCAGGATACCTCGGCCTACGGGCTCGACCGCAAGTTCGCGACCGAGCGCGGGCACCGGGCGCATATCACCGATCTGGCCCGCGACCTGGGCGGATTGGGTGCCTGGGTGCGGCTGCACTACGTCTATCCCTATCCGCATGTGCGCGACCTGATCCCCTTGATGGCCGAGGGACTGGTGCTGCCCTATCTGGACATTCCCTTCCAGCACGCCCATCCCGACACGCTGAAGCGCATGGCCCGGCCGGCAGCGGCAGCAAAGACCCTGGACGAGATCGCCGCTTGGCGCGCCGCCTGCCCCGAGATCACCCTGCGCTCGACCTTCATCGTCGGCTATCCGGGCGAGACCGAGGCCGAGTTCCAGACCCTGCTGGACTGGCTGGACGAGGCGCAACTGGATCGCGTCGGCTGCTTCCAATACGAAAACGTCAAGGGCGCACGGGCGAACGAGCTGCCCGACCACGTCCCGGACGAGGTCAAGCAGGACCGCTGGGATCGCTTCATGCAGAAGGCGCAGGCGATCTCCGAGGCGAAGCTGGCGGCCAAGGTCGGCAGCCGCATCGAGGTGATCGTGGATGCCGTGGACGGCGACGGCGCGACCTGCCGCACCAAGGCGGATGCGCCCGAAATCGACGGCAACCTGTTCATCGACGAGGGATTCGAGCACCTTGCGCCCGGCGACATCGTCACCGTCACCGTGGACGAGGCGGGCGAATACGATCTCTGGGGCCGGCTCTAGGCGGCGACAATCGCGCCGGTTGTAGCGCCCGGGCCGCTGGCTTAAGCAGGGCGGCAGCCAGGCAACAAGGCGGCATGGATGAACTGGGATCCCGAAGGCAAGCCCCGCAAACCCGATTTCCTGGGCATCGGCGCGCAGAAGGCCGGCACCACATGGCTGTCGCAGATGCTCGGCCAGCACCCGGACGTCTGGACGCCGCCGTTCAAGGAGGTGCAGTTCTTCAACCACCGATTCATCGAGGAACATCGCAAATGGCTGCCCTGGCATTACCGCCGCGGCCGCCAGAACATCGAGAAACGCTGGGCCGCCCGCGGCGAGGAGGTGCCGTGCGAGATGGTGCGCTATCTCGACCGCGTCACCCGCGAGCCGATGTTCACCAACCATTGGTACAAGCTGGTCTTCGCCCCGGCGCCCGAGGGAGCCAAGGCCATCGACGTGACCCCGGAATATTCGACCCTGCCGCCGGAAGGCGTCGATTTCGTGGCGAAATTCCTGCCGCAAGCGAAGTTCGTCTACATCATTCGCCACCCGGTCGATCGCGCCATCTCGCAGCTCAAGATGAACCTGACCCGCGCGCGCCGCAAACCGAAGACCGTCGAGGACTGGCTGGTCGAGGTCGAGGATCCCGTGCTGTTGGATCGCGGCGATTACATGACCTATGTGCCGCGCTGGAGCGCGCATTTCGGCCCCGACCGGCTGCTTTACCTGCCCTTCGGCATGATCGCCCGCGATCCCCTGGGCTTCCTGCGCCGGGTCGAGGATTTCCTGGGCCTGAAACCCCATGACTACCGTGACCCGGGCAAGAAGGTCTTCGCCTCCGACAATAGGCTGGTGGTGCCGGACAAGGCCCGCGCCCGGCTGCGCGAGAAGCTGGAGCCGCAATTCGGCTTTCTCGACCGGACCTTTGGCCCCGAATTCACCAAGGCTTTCCGCTGAGCCTTCCCCTTTCGCCCCTGCTCGACTACATAGCGGCCAAGTTCACACGGATTTCAGAGACGGGGAAAGATCATGGCCTCCTACCAGTTCGTTTACCACATGGACGGGGTGTCCAAGACCTATCCGGGCGGCAAGAAGACCTTCGAGAACATCCGCCTGAACTTCCTGCCCGGCGTCAAGATCGGCGTCGTCGGTGTCAACGGTGCCGGCAAATCGACGCTGCTGCGTATCATGGCCGGCATCGACAAGGATTTCACCGGTGAGGCCTGGGCGGCCAAGGGCGCAACCGTCGGCTACCTGCCGCAGGAGCCGCAGCTCGACCCGGCGCTAAACGTGCGCGGCAACGTCATGGAGGGCGTCAAGGCCAAGCAGGCCAAGCTGGACCGCTATAACGAGCTTGCCATGAACTATTCGGACGAGACCGCCGAGGAGATGGCGAAGCTTCAGGACGAGATCGACGCCGAGAATCTCTGGGATCTCGACAGCCAGATCGACGTGGCCATGGAGGCGCTGCGCTGCCCGCCGGACGATGCCGATGTCGAAAGCCTCTCGGGCGGCGAACGCCGCCGGGTGGCGCTGTGCAAGCTGTTGCTGGAACAGCCCGACATGCTGCTTCTGGACGAACCGACCAACCACCTGGACGCCGAGACCATTGCCTGGCTGCAAAAGCACCTGATCGAATATCCCGGCACCATCCTGATCGTCACCCACGACCGCTATTTCCTCGATGACATCACCGGCTGGATTCTCGAGTTGGATCGCGGCCGCGGCATCCCCTACGAAGGCAATTACTCGGCCTGGCTGGAGCAGAAGGCCAAGCGGCTGGAGCAGGAAGCCCGCGAGGACAAGGCCAAGCAGAAGACGCTGGAGCGGGAACTGGAATGGATCCGCGCCGGTGCCAAGGCGCGGCAGGCCAAGCAGAAGGCCCGGATCAACGCCTATAACGAACTGGCCAGCCAATCGGAGCGTGAAAAGCTGACCCGCGCCCAGATCATCATCCCGAACGGCGAGCGGCTGGGCAGCAAGGTGATCGAGGTCGACGGGCTGAAAAAGGCCATGGGCGACAAGCTGCTGATCGAGGACCTGTCCTTCAGCCTGCCGCCGGGCGGCATCGTCGGCGTGATCGGCCCCAACGGCGCCGGCAAATCGACGCTGTTCAAGATGCTGACCGGGCAGGAGCAGCCCGATGCCGGCGAGATCACCTATGGCGATACGGTGAAACTGTCCTATGTCGACCAGTCGCGCGATGCGCTGGACCCGAACAAGACCGTCTGGGAGGAGATCTCGGGCGGTGCTGAGCAGATCGAGCTGGGCGATGCCACCATGAACAGCCGCGCCTATTGCTCGGCCTTCAACTTCAAGGGCGGCGATCAGCAGAAGAAGGTCGGGCTGCTCTCGGGCGGCGAGCGCAACCGCGTGCATATGGCCAAGCTGCTGAAATCCGGCGGCAACGTGCTGCTGCTCGACGAGCCGACCAACGACCTCGACGTGGAAACCTTGCAGGCGCTGGAGGCCGCGCTGGAAGATTTCGCCGGCTGCGCGGTCATCATCTCGCACGACCGTTTCTTCCTCGACCGGCTCTGCACGCATATCCTTGCCTTCGAGGGCGATGCGCATGTGGAATGGTTCGAAGGCAACTTCGAGGATTACGAGGCCGACAAGATCCGCCGCCTCGGCCCCGATTCGGTCGAGCCGAAACGGGTGAAATACAAGAAATTCACGCGCTAGGGGTTTTCCTTATCGGCATCGAAACCAGAAGGCCGGCAGAGCTAATGGGTATCATGCAAGAGACGGATCAATCGGCTGGGCCTTGGACAAGGCCCGCCGATGAATATTTCTTTATCGTCGGGCGTGACCAAGGTTTGTGGTTTTCCGAGCCGCCCGAATGGTTCGTCCGTCGCGTTCCCGGTGCGCGCGTGCGGCAATATGCATGCAGCGACTACGCGAATGTCCAGGAGGTCATCGAAAAGAATCTCGAATCCCGCTGGCGCGAGCACGCGCCGATCGTGCTGGAAACGAATACCGTGCCGGTGATCGCCCAGGACGTCGCGTTCCGCGGCGGAACGGCGCAGGTGCAAGGAAAATTCCTGCCCAACGGCGCCTCGGGCGACCGCAGCTTCTCTCGCTACCTGAAGCAGAATCCCGGTGTGCGGCGGTTTCGCCAGGCAAATCGCTTTTTTGCCGCGGCGAAGCAGGAAACGGACATGAATCTGCCGGTCTGGCCATTCGAAGCACGGCGTATTCCGGTTGGCATCGAATGCCGGAACCGGACGAATTTTTATCACTTCATGACCGAAACCCTGCCGCTTCTGGTTCACCATGTGAATACGGAGGCCGAGCGGATCACCTTTCACTGCCGCAATGACGATCCATCGGGTTTTTCGGATCGTTTCATCCGCGCGATTTTTCCGGAGATTTGCGACAGGGTGTCGTTTACCGCGCGGGCGGCCAGCTATGAGCGTGTCAGCATCCCGCTCAATTTCCGGCACATGATCTATGCCAACGGCGATATGCGAATTCAGCAGCATATCGAGAATGCGGATCCCGAATGGCAGAGGATTTCGGCGCATGTGCAGCGCCGCAAATTCATCCTGAAGAATACCTATGACGTATCGCTGCGCCTGCTGCGCGAGCGGGCCTTGTCCATGATCAGCAAGGCTGACCTGGACAAGATGCCCAAGCGCATCTGGATCAGCCGGAACAATCACAATGCCAATGTGAACCAGCGCCCGCTTGTCGGAGAGGAAAGGCTGGTGGCCCGGCTGCGCGAGCTTGGTTTTGAGCAGATGTTTTTTGAGAACATGGAGCCGCTTGAACAGATTGCAGCGGTTCATGCAGCCGAGGTCGTGGGTGCGGCACATGGGGCATTTTTTGGCAACATGATATTCGCCAATCCGAATGCGCATTTCATCGAGGTCGGATCGGTGCAAACCCAGTTTCACCGTTGGGGCGATTTCCTCGGCAATGCTCATGCCTCCGGATGCCGCTATTCGGTCGTGTTCGCGGATACGGCGCAGGACGATCCTTCGGAAATCTGCTCGATCAAGCAGGGGCTTATCGGTGTGCGCATCGGCGACAGGGCGATCGACCTGATTTGCCGCCTGGCGGAAGCAGGGCAGTTCGACTAGCGCAGCCGGACAAGTCCGGCCGCGCCGTTTCGCAATCAGGATTGTCCGTTTCCGGCATCCATGGCGAAGCTGGTTTCGAAGCTGTCGTCGGGCCGGAACGGCTTGAATCGCAATTCGTGCGATTTTTCAAGCCGGTGCAGATCCTCGTTCCGCTCAGCCAAGGTCAGATCTTCCCAAGGCGTTTCGGATTCGATCATGCCGGCGTCCTTGAGCATCCGATAGATCTGGCTCAGCCGGACCTCGCCGAACGAGCTTCTGCTCGGCCGATTGGTGTTTTCCGGCAGCCAGTCATTCACCAGCGCATCGACCTGATGGCAGGTAATGCCCTTGAATTCGCCAAGCTGGCGCGAGAACAGTTCCCCGAAGGCCATGCTGCGCCGCCGCAGGATGGCGACATGCTGGCGGGCATTCCCGACATAGCCGACAAGGTGCAAGGGCGAGCAATCGACCGAGATGATCTTTTCGGCCGCCTTGTATTGCGCAAGCTGGTCCAGCTTCGATTCCCTTTGCGGGTGGAAGATCGCATAGCCTTCCTCGATCAGGTATTGCTCCAGCTTCTTCTCGCCCAGGATGCCGCCGCGCTCGGGCGGCAATAGCGAGCGCGAGATATAGATCTTGCTGGCCCCTGCCGGTTCGACATTCACACCCGCATGGCGGCTGATATAGTCCCTGAACTTGCGGCTGCCGCCGGTCAGATCGCCCAGCCCGAAACCCTGTTTCGGCACATAGAGCTGTTCGACCCTGATCGGCCCGGCCGGGCAGATGATCGGAACCTCGGCAAGCCCCAGGTTGTTGATCAGATCGGCATAGACCTCGAACGGGCGAAGGTTGTCCTTCATCTGGTTCTTCGGCGTAAAGACGACGCCGTCGATCTTGTCGCGCAGCTCGTCCAGCGCCCAGATCCGGGTCATGCTTTCGGTGATGAAATGCCCGAAATGGCCATAGCTGATCCCGGCGAACATATGCGTGCCGGGCAGGTCGGTGATATCCCTGGCATCGGGGATTGCGGGCTCGGAGTTGATGCGGTCATCCGTCGCCGACCAACTGATCGAGTTCGCGACGAACCTGCCGTCGCTGTCCAGAACGCCCGAAGGCTGCCATTTTCCCTGACCTTTGGGTCCGGGCGGCACGACAATCGCGTTTTCGACAAGAACCAGATCGTCGCTTTCGTCATCCAAATTCAACATGATCAGCCTTTCACGGGATACCGCCTTCTGCTGTAGCGGGCGGGTGGCCGCTGTCAACTGCAACCCGCCAAGGCCATTCTCCGGGCGCGTGGGATCAGGGGCTTACGCCCATTCCCAAGGCAAGGCGTATTGGCCCAGAAGCTGTTCGACGGCATTCCTGTCGGCTTCGCCCTTGGGCCGGATCCGCGCGACCAGCCCGCGCTTTCTGTCGTCGATCACCTCGCCGACCTCGGCCGCCAGGCCGGCTTCGGCCAATGCCCCGTCATAGACGCGCTTGATCGCCAGCTTGCGCAAATCGGGCTTGAAGATCTTGCCGACCGCGGTCTTGGGCAGTTCGGGCAGGATCTCGACATGTTTCGGAACGGCGGCGCGTTCGTGGATATGGGTCCGGGCATGGTCCATCAGCGCGTCCAGCCCGACCTCGGCCCCCGCGACCAGTTCGACATAGGCGCAGGGCAGCTCGCCGGCAAAGGCGTCGGGCTGGCCGATGGCGGCCACCGCGGCGACCTTGGGATGCGACAGCAGCGCATCCTCGATCTCGGCGGGGTCGATGTTGTGGCCGCCGCGGATGATGAGGTCCTTGGCACGCCCGGTGATCCACAGATAGCCGTCGCCGTCCATCCGGCCCAGGTCGCCGGTGCGCAGGAAGCGGCTTTCGGCGAAAAGATCGTGGTTCTTGTCGGCCTCGGTATAGGTCGAGCCCTCGAAGACCCCCGGATTGGCCACGCAGATCTCGCCGATCTCGTCGGTGGCGCATTCGCGGAAGCCGCCGTTCCGGCGTTGCAGGATGCGGACATGGGTATAGGGCAGGGGGATGCCGACCGAACCGACCTTCTTCAGCCCGTCGATCGGGTTGCAGGACACCAGGCAGGTCGCCTCGGTCAGCCCATAGCCCTCGGCGATCTCGACCCCGGTCGCCGCCTTGAAGCGGTTGTAAAGCTCGATCGGCAAGGGTGCCGAGCCCGAGATCGCGGTCTTGAGCGAGGAGACATCGGCATTCACCGGGCGCTGCATCAGCGCGGCGATGGCGGTGGGCACGGTGATGAGGAAGGTGGCCTGCCAGCGTTCGATCAGCTTCCAGAAATTGTCGAATACCCCTTCGCCGCGATAGCCGGCAGGTGTCGGCATGACCAGTTGTGCCCCCGACATCAGGCAGGACATCAGCACCGGATAGGCGGCGAAGACGTGGAACATCGGCAAGGGGCACATCAGCACGTCGGTCTCGGTGAACAGCAGTGTGCCGCCCAGCCAGCCGTTGTAGATCATGCCCGATTGCTTGTGCTGGGCCACCTTGGGCATGCCGGTGGTGCCGCCGGTATGGAAGAAGGCGGCAACGCGGTCCTCCCCCGGCTCGTCGAAGGTCAGGCGGTTGTGCTTCTGGGCGCTGGCGGCGGCCTCGAAATCCATCACCTTCGCATGGTGCCGGGTGGGAACCTTGGGCCGCATCAGCGGCACCAGCAGGCGCTTGAGCCCGGTCAGGTAGCCGCGCAGATCGACCTCCAGCACGGTCTGCACGTTCGGAGCCTGCGCCACCGCCTCGGCGGCTTTCTGGGCGACCTCGGATTTGGGAAAGCTTTTCAGCGTCACCAGCACCTTGGCGTTGGTCTCGCGCAGGATGGCGGCGATGTGGTCGGGTTCGAGCAGCGGGTTGATCGGGTTCACGACTCCCGCCGTCGCGCCGGCCAGCAGCACGATCGGGGCCTCGAGGCAGTTGGGCAGCAGATAGGCCACCACGTCCTGCGGCCCGACGCCCAGGCTGCGGAACAGATTGGCCGTCTCGGTCACCCGCTCGTGCAGCTCGGTCCAGGTCAGGCTGCGGGCCGGCGCCTTGGGGTCCGAGAACAGCTGGAAGCTGATCGCCGGGCGCTGCGGATGGCGGTCGCGGGTCTCGGTCAGGGCTTGATAGACCGTGCGCGGCATCTGACGCTGCGCATAGGGTATTTCCGCCTCGACGGCATCGCGATCTGCGACGCTTGCGAACCTGGCCATTCCTTTACCTCCCGTTCTCCCTTTCGGGGCTCATGCCCCTTTGACGGGCAGAATGGTCCAACAATCAGCATGCTGGCAAGCATTCCGCGACGCCACGCCGGCGGCAAAACGCAGCGTCGCGTCGCGGTTCACTCCTGGGGAATGCGCAGGGTCTGGCCGGGATAGATCTTGTCGGGGTGGCTGAGCATGGGTTTGTTGGCCTCGAAGATCTCGGGATAGCGGCCGGCCTTGCCCAGGTATTTCTGCGCGATGGCCGAAAGTGTCTCGCCCTTCTGCACGGTATGGAACAGGGGCTGCGCCGCAGAGGGAGCAGGGGCTTCGGTGCCGGCGCCCTCGGCCAGTTCGACATGGGCGATGCCCTGGATGTTGCCGACCGCCAGGATCAGCTTTTCCAGGGTCTCCTGGTCGCGCGCCTTGCCCGAGATCACCACGGTGTCGCCGCGCAGGGTCAGGTGCACGTCCTTGCCGGTCAGGCCGAGGGCGGACAGCTCGGCCTTGAGCGCGGCCACCTTGCGGTCGGTATCGCTTTGCGGGGTTTGGGCCGGCGCTTCCTGCGCCTGGGCCTCGGATCCGAAAAGCGATTTGCCGGCGTCCTTCACGAAATCCCAGATAGCCATGACCTCTCCTTTCAGGCTGCGTCTCGGGCGGCAACGTTTCGCCGAAACGGCGGTTCCAGACAAATTTCAGCAATCCAGGGTTGAGAAGCGGGGGCCCGGCCCCTAATTTCTGCCGGGGCTATAGGATGACAAAGTTGAGCAAATATTACAAATCACTGGTTTTGGGGGCTTTTCTTGGGTTCCTGGCGGCGCCCGCCCTTGCCGATGAGGGCGCGCGAATCTCGACGAAATCGGTTTCGGGGAATGCGGTTCGGTCGGGAACCGTCACCTGCTACCAGACATCGATGCGTGAAAATGAGGCAGCGGTGCGTGCCACCAATGCCACGCGCCAGGCGCGCGGTCTGTCGCCGCTGAAGCCGAATCCGGACCTTGCCGCGGCGGCGGCGCGCCATGCCTGCGACATGGCCAAGCGCGGGGTGATGTCGCATAACGGCAGCAAGAGCAAGGGGCCGATGCAGCGGCTGAAGAAGGAAGGCTACAGGCCCAGCATCGCGGCCGAGAACATCGCCGCCGGCCCCTGGGGGCAGGATCGCGTGCTGGTGGAATGGGCGCGCTCCAGCGGCCATCTGGCCAATATCCTGATCCCGCAGGTCCGGCATTATGGCATCGGCAAGGCCGTGGGGGCGGATGGCAAGACCGTCTATTGGGCGGCGGTCTATAGCGCGCCGCGCTAAGCGCGCCACATTTCGGCCAGCACGGCCCGAGCGGCGCATTTGGCTGGAACCCCGGCAACCATGCGGCCTTGCGCGGCCTGTCCCTGAACCGCCCGTTGCGGCCGGGTCAACACAGTCGGGCCGCCGCTGCCGTCAGGCGATGCGTTCCGCCGCCTCCACGGCTTCCGCCGCGCCTTCGGTGAATTGCAGCCGTGCCAGCCGGGCGTAGAGCCCGCCCTGCGCCACCAGTTCCTCGTGCCGCCCCTGGGCCACCACGCGGCCATGGTCAAAGACCACGATCCGGTCGGCCTTTTTCACCGTGGCCAGGCGATGCGCGATGATGATCGTGGTGCGAGTCCGGGCCAGTTCGTCCACGGCATGCTGTACCAGCCGTTCGGATTCCGCATCCAGCGCCGAAGTCGCCTCGTCCAGCAGCAGGATCGGCGCATCGCGCAGGATGGCGCGGGCGATGGCGATGCGCTGCTTCTGCCCGCCCGACAGCATGACGCCGCGCTCGCCGACATAGCTGTCATAGCCTTCGGGCAGCAGGCGCAGGAATTCGTCGGCATGGGCGGCGCGGGCGGCCGCCTCGACCTCGGCATCCGAGGCGTCAGGACGGCCGAAACGGATGTTCTCGCGCGCCGTGGCGGCAAAGATCACCGGGTCCTGGGGCACCAGCGCGATGGCCTGGCGGAAATCGGCCCGCGCCATGTCGCGCAGATCGATGCCGTCGATGCGCACCGTGCCGGAATCGGGATCCCAGAACCGCAACAGCAGCTGGATCACCGTGGTCTTGCCCGCGCCCGAAGGCCCGACCAGGGCCACCGTCTCGCCCGGACGGATATCCAGCGTGACCCCTTCCAGCGCCGAACGGTCGGGGCGCGAGGGATAATGGAAGGTCACGTCGTCAAGCCGGATCGCGCCCTGGACCGGGCGGGGCAAGGACCTGGGCTGGGCCGGATCGGTCAGCAGGTCCTGCGCCGTCAGCAGCTCGGTCAGCCGCTCGGTCGCCCCGGCCGCGCGCTGCAACTCGCCCCAGATCTCGGACAGCGCGCCCACGGCGCCGGCGACCAGCACCGCATAGATGACGAACTGAACCAGTTCGCCCACGGTCATCATCTCCAGCCGCACGTCGCGGGCCCCGACCCAGAGCACGCCCAGCACGCCCGAGAAGATCAGGAAGATGACGATCACCGTCATCACCGTCCGCGTCCTGACCCGGCTCAGCGCCGAATCGAAGGACCGCTCGGTCACGTCGTCGAAGCGCGCGCGCGTCGGCCCCTCTTGTGTGAAGGCCTGCACGGTCTGTGCCGAAAGCAGGCTTTCCGAGGCCGCGCCCGAGGACAGCGCGATCCAGTCCTGGTTCTCGCGCGACAGTTTCCGCAGCCGCCGGCCCAGCACCACGATGGGCACCACGATCAGCGGCACCAGCAGCAGCACGAGGCCGGACAGCTTGGCCGAGGTCCAGACCAGCATCACCATGCCGCCGGCCAGGATCAGGAAGTTGCGCAGCGCGATCGAGACCGACGAGCCGATCACCGACTGGATCAGCGTGGTGTCGGTGGTGATGCGGCTGATGATCTCGCCGGTCAGCACCCGCTCGTAGAAGGCCGGGCTCATGGCGATGACGCGCTCGAACACGGCCTTGCGGATATCGGCGACCACCCGCTCGCCCAGCCGGGTGACGAGGTAGTAGCGCATCCCCGTCCCCAGCGCGAGCAGCGCCACGATGGCCAGCGCCGCGCCGAAATACTGGTCGAGCAGATGCGCGCCGGCATCGAACCCGTCCACCACCCGGCGCACCGCCAGCGGCAGGACCAGACTGATCCCCGCCGTCACTGTCAGCGCCAGCAGCGCCGCCCCCAGCAGCCCGCGATAGGGGCGGATGAAGGGCCAGAGCGCCCCGAGCGCGCCGATGCGTTTCGTCGTCGGACGGTCCACGATGGGTTTGGGTCCGCGTGCCATATATCCCTCTCTGGGTCGCCCGGATGGGCGCCTGGTGGTGCGTTCAGAGCGTCTCGGTGCCGCCGGCTAGTTCCAGAATGATCTCCCATTCCGCATCCGAGACCGGCTGCACCGACAGGCGCGAATTGTTGACCAGCACCATGTCCTTGAGCCGCGGCTCGGCCTTGGCCTCGTCCAGCGAGACAGGGCGCCGGATACGGGCGACGGCGCGGAGATCGACGCATTCCCATTTCGGGTCGGCGGCGGTCGAGTCGGGATGCGCCTCGGCCACCACCTCGCAGATGCCGACGATCTCCTTGCCGATGTTCGAGTGATAAAAGAAGCCGCGCTCGCCCTTTTTCATGGCGCGCATGTTGTTGCGGGCCTGATAGTTGCGCACGCCGTCCCATTGCTCGCCCGTCTCGCCCTTGGCGATCAGGTCGTCGAAGCTGAAGACGTCCGGCTCGGATTTGAACAGCCAATACGCCATCAGCCGATTACCTTTTTCCATTCGATCACCTCGACCGAGGCGAACAGGTCCGCTGCCTTGTATGGGTCCTGCGCCGCCCATTCCTTGACCTGGGTCAACCCATCGGCCTCGACCACCAGCAGTGAGCCGCGCATCTCGCCGTCCTCGATCAGCGGGCCGGCCATCTTCAGGCCGGGCTGGTCCTTCAGGAAGGCCAGATGCTTTTCGCGGGTGTCGAGACGGGTTTGCAGCTTGCCGGGATGGTCGCGGCAGATCACGGCGAAAAGGGGCATCATTCCTCCTTGAGCGGGCGGTTCAGCAAAAAATCCAGCGCATGTTCCATGGCGATGCTGCCTTGGGCAAGGCCCGCCACCAGATTCGAGATCGGCATCTCGATCCCCAGCCTTTCGGCCAGCTGGGTGACGGCGCGGGCGGTGGCGGCGCCCTCGACCGTGGTGCCGGCGGCAAAGGGGCGGCGCGATCCCAGCGCCAGGCCATAGCGGAAATTGCGCGACTGCTCCGAGGTGCAGGTCAGCACCAGATCGCCAAGGCCTGACAGGCCGGGCAAGGTCTCGGGCCGGGCGCCGAGCGCGGTGGCCAGCCGCAGCATCTCGGCAAAGCCGCGGGTGACGATGCTGGCCCGCGCGCTGTCGCCATAGCCCGCGCCGATGGCGGCCCCGGCGGCGATGGCGATGATGTTCTTCAGAGCCCCGCCCAGCTCCGCTCCGGTTACGTCGGTGGTGCGGTAAAGCCGCAGCGTGGCCGTCGAAAGCTGGCGTTGCAGTGACTCGGCCACGCCGGCATCGGCGCAGGCCAGTGTCAGCGCCGTGGGCAGGCCGCGGGCGATGTCGGCGGCAAAGCTGGGCCCGGTCAGCACCGCCACGTTGGCCTGTGGGCAGGCGGTGGCGATCAGCGCCGAGGGACCGGTCAGCGTGGCCAGGTCGATGCCCTTGGCGCAACTGACCAGATTGCGGTGGTCGAAGCGTGCGCCGTGCTCGGTGAGGAAGCCGCCCAGCACCTGCGCGGGCAGCGCCAGCAGCACGGTTTCGGCCGTGACCTCGTCCAGCCGGTCGGTGACACGCAGCGCCGGCGGCAGCGTCACGCCGGGCAGGCGCGGGTTTTCCCGCGTCTCGGCCCAGCCGGTGTCGCGGCCCCAGAGCGTCACCGGCCCCTTGCCTGCCAGCGAAACCGCCAGCGCCGTGCCGAAGGCGCCCGCGCCGATGATCGCCACGCTCATGCCTTTGCCCCCCGCTTGCCGGCGCCCAGCATCGGCGCGGCCTTTTGGTCCAGCGGCCAGCGCGGGCGCGCGGCCAGATCCATGCCGTCGCGCCGGCCGGCTTGGTAAGCCTCGATCCCGGCCCAGGCGATCATCGCGGCATTGTCGGTGCAAAGCCGAAGCGGCGGGGCGAGGAAGGACGTGCCCGCCTCGGCCGCGACCGCCTGCAAGGCCGCGCGCAGCGTTTGATTGGCCGCAACGCCGCCGGCCACGGCCAGGACCGGGGCGGGGGCCAGCGCCAGGGCGCGGCGGGTCTTTTCGGCCAGCACCTCGGCCACGGCCGCCTGGAAGCCGGCGCATAGATCGGCGCGGTCCTGTTCGTGCAGCCCGCCCTGTTCCGCCACCAGCTCGTCGCGCTGGCGCAGCACGGCGGTCTTGAGCCCGGAAAAGCTGAGGTCGCAGCCCGGCCGGTCCAGCAGCGGCCGGGGCAGGGCGAAGCGGCGCGCATCGCCTGCCCGTGCCGCCGCCTCGACCGGGGGACCGCCCGGTTGCGGCAGGCCCAGCAGCTTCGCCACCTTGTCGAAGGCCTCGCCCGGCGCATCGTCGATGGTGCCGCCGAGCCGGGTGAAGTCCTCGGGGCCGTCCACGCGCAGGAACTGGCAATGCCCGCCCGAGACCAGCAGCATCAGATAGGGATAGGGAATGCCGTCGGTCAGGCGCGGCGTCAGCGCATGGCCAGCCAAATGGTTGACGCCGACCAGCGGCAGCCCGCTGCCCGCCGCCAGCCCCTTGGCCAGCATGACCCCCGACAGCACGCCGCCGATCAGGCCCGGCCCGGCGGTGACGGCGATCCCGTCCAGCTCCGACAGCCGCAGCCCGGCCTGGGCCAGCGCCTCCTCGACACACAGGTCCAGCTTCTCGGCATGGGCGCGGGCGGCGATCTCGGGCACGACGCCGCCGAAATCGGCATGCAGCGCCGCCTGCCCCGCCACCACCGAGGCGAGGATGCTGCGGTCGTCGCGCACCACGGCTGCCGCAGTATCGTCGCAGCTGCTTTCGATGCCCAGAAAGGTCAGTCCCATGCTCATCCTTGTTCCCGCGCCGCCAACGGCCTAGGCAGAGGGGGAGTAACATCTTGTCAGGCCGATTGCCATGCCGCCGAACCCCGCGCCCATCCTGCTTCTGACCCGGCCCGAACCGGCCTCGCGGCGATTTGCCGCAGGGCTCGGGCATCTGGGGGTGGAGGTGCTGATCGCGCCGGTGCTGAGCATCCGGCCGGTGGCGCATGACGCCGGCCGGCTGGCGGCGGCGCGGGGGCTGGTCTTCACCTCGGTCAATGCGGTGCCGGCGGCGGGGCCGGGGCGCGGGCGGCCGGCGATCTGCGTCGGTCCGGCCACGGCCGAGGCGGCGCGGGCGGCGGGTTTCGACGTGACCGAAGGGCCGGGCGATGCCGCGCGGATGCTGCCGCTGCTGGACGGGCTGGGCGAGGGCTGGCTGCATCCGCATGGCGCCCATGTCGCCAAGGTGCTGCCGGTGCCGGGCATGGTGGTCTATGACCAATTGCCCGAGCCGCTGAACGCGGCGGCGCAGTCGGCGCTGGCGGGTCCGGTGCCGGTGATCCTGCCGCTGTTCTCGCCCCGCTCGGCGCGGATCCTGTCCGATCAGGCGGCGGGGGCGCGGGCGCCGCTGTGGCTGGCGCCGATCAGCCCGGCGGCGCGGGACGCCTGGCAGGGCCCGGCCGCGCGCATCGCGCCGGCGCCGACGCCGGATGCCGAGGGCGTGCTTTGGGCCGTCGAGCGCCTGCTGGACACGGAACAATCCGCATGAGGGCGGGTTGAGGCGCCACGCCCCCGCGACTAGACTGCCGGCGGGAGCCAGGCATGATCGCGGGCGGAAGGGGCAGGACCTGCCCCGGCAGCCGGGCTGCGACACGAAAGGGAACGGGGAAGAATTGTGAAGAAGCCAGAAACCAATTCCAGCGATAACAAGGCAAGCCCCGGAAAAGACAGTAAAAAGAAAGCGGTCTCGGGTTCCGTCATCGACAGCCACCCGATCAGCGCCGGCGAGGGGGCCCCGGCGGCGAAGCCCGAAGCCAAGCCGCAGGTCGAATCGAGGCTGGTTGGCAGCGGCACCGGACCCGATGCCGCCGCGCCGAAGCCGGGCGCCGGCAAGCCGGCTGCCGAATCGAAAACCGCCGAGCCGCCGCCTGCCGCCGAGGCGAAACCGGGCAATGTGCCGCCGGTCGCCAAGGCGGATGCCGCTCCGGCCGGGACGCCGAAACCCGCCCCCGCGCAGACACAGCCGGCCAAGGCCGAAACCCGCGTGGTCGAGGTGCGCAAGGCCGGCTTCGCGCCGACCTTCCTGGGCGGTGTCGTCGCCGCCGGCCTGGGCGCCGCGGCCGCCTGGTGGGCGATTCCGCATCTGCCGCCGGCCTGGCAGCCGGTCGGCACCGATGCCGCCCCGACCGAGGCGCAGATCGCCGCCGCCCGCGAGGCGGCCGTCGAGGCGGCGCGCGAGGAGATCCAGACCCAGGCCGACGCCTTTGCCAACCGCGCCTCCGAGGCCGGGGCGGATGCGGCGCGCCAGGCGCTGGCCGATGCACAGGTCCAGGACGGCGATGCCGAGGCGCTGAAGGCGCAGGAGGAAAAGCTGGCTGCGCTGGAAAAGGCCGTGGCCGATCTGGCCGCGCGTCCCGTGGTGGCGCCGGTGGTCTCGGGCGAAAACAGCGAGGGGCTTCAGCAGGTGCTGAACGAGCTTACCGCGCGGCTGGCCGCGCAGCAGAGCCGTATCGACGAGCTCGCGGCACGCCCGGCGGCCGATGCGACCAGCGCCGAGCAGGTCCAGGACCTCGCGGCGCAGGCCGAAGCCCTGCAAGCCCGGATCGCCACCGCGGCCGAGGATGCTGAAAAGCGCATCGCTGCCGCCGAGGCGCAGGCATCCGCCTTGCAGGAGACCGCCGAAGCGGCGAACCGCCGCGCCCAGGCCGCTGCCGCTGCCGCCGCGCTGCAAGCCGCGATCGAGACCGGCGGCGCCCGCGATCAGGCGCTGGCCGATCTGCGCGCCGCCGGGGTCGAGCCGCCGGCCGTGCTGGCCGGCGACGTGCCGACCCTGGCCCAGCTGCGCAGCAGCTTCCCTGCCGCCGCGCGCGAAGCGCTGGCCGCCGCGCTGAAAGAGGCGCCGGAAAACGAGGGCGCGCTGGGAGCCATCGGCAACTTCCTGCGCGTGCAGACCGGCGCCCGCTCGGTCGAGCCGCGCGAGGGCAACGATCCCGACGCCGTCCTGTCGCGTGCCGATGCCGCGGTGAATGCCGGTGACATCAAAGGCGCGCTGGCCGAGATCGCCACCTTGCCGCAAGCCGGCCAGGCGGCGATCGCCGACTGGACAGCCAAAGCCCAGACCTGGGTCGAAGCCAATGCCGCGCTGGCCATCTTGGCCGCGGGCAGCAGGTAAGGGGCGCGCCATGCTGCTTTCGGCACTGAAAATCCTGATCTTCTTCGCCATCGTTCTGGTCCTGACGCTGGGTGCGATGCAGCTTTCGGAAACCGGCCAGGGCCTGAGCATGGTCTATGGCGGTACCGAATACACACTGGGGCCGGTGCAACTGGTGATCGCGGCGCTGGTCATCGTGCTGTTGGGCTGGATCATCGTGCGCCTGCTGGCGCTGCTTCTGGCCTTCCTGCGCTTCCTGCTGGGCGACGAGACGGCGATCAACCGCTATTTCGCCCGCTCGCGCGAGCGCAAGGGCTATGATGCGCTGTCCGAAGGCATGCTGGCCGTCGCCTCGGGCGAGGGGAAGCTGGCGCAGGACAAGGCGGCGAAGGCGGCGAAGTTCCTCGACAAGCCGCATGTCACCGACCTTCTGGCCGCGCAGGCCGCCGAGGTGGCGGGCGACAGCCGCAAGGCCGGCGAGGTCTATCGCCGTCTGCTGTCGGACCCGCGCACGCGCTTTGTCGGCATCCGTGGCCTGATGCGCCAGAAACTGGATGAGGGTGATACGGCTACCGCATTGAAACTGGCCGAGAAAGCCTATGCGCTGAAGCCTAAGCATACCGAGGTGCAGGACACTCTGCTGCAACTGCAAACCCGCCAGGGCGACTGGAAGGGCGCGCGCGCGGTGCTCAAGGACAAGCGCCAGCAGGGCCAGCTGCCCAAGGACGTGCATATCCGCCGCGATGCGGTCCTGGCGCTGAAGGAGGCCTCCGAGGTGCTGGCGCATGGCAATTCGATCAGCGCGCGCGAGGCGGCGATCTCGGCCAACCGGGCCAGTCCCGACCTGATCCCGGCCGCGGTCCTGGCCGCACGCAGCTATATCGCCCAGAACGATCCCCGCAACGCCAGCCGGGTGCTGCAAAAGACCTGGAGCGTGCGCCCGCATCCCGCGATCGCAGCGACCTATGCCGAGATCGTGCCGGACGAGAAGCCGGCGGCGCGGCTGCGCCGTTTCGAGGACCTGATGCGGCAGAACCCGGATCAGGAGGAAACCCGGCTGCTGCGCGCCGAGCTGCTTCTGGCGGCCGAGGATTTCCCCGGCGCCCGCCGCGCGCTCGGCGATTTGGCCGAGAAGCATCCGACGGTGCGCTCGCTGTCGATCCTGGCCGCCGTCGAGCGCGGCGAGGGCTCGGACGACGCGGTCGTGCGCGGCATCCTGGCCAAGGCGCTGGTCGCCAGCCGTGGCCCGCAATGGGTCTGCGACAAGTGCCATAATGTCATGGCCGACTGGTCCCCGACCTGCGACAGCTGCGGCGGCTTCGACACGCTGACTTGGCGCGAGCCGGACACGCCCGCCTGGAGCGCGGCCGCCTCGAACGGGGTCGAGATGCTGCCGCTGCTGGTCGGCACGGGGCATGGGGAAGGGGCGGCCTCCGATATGCCGGCTCCCGTGGCTGCGCCGCGGCCGCAACCAGCCGCGCCCGGCATGGTCGGTCCGCAAGCCGAGGCGCCGGAGGCCGAAGCCGGTCGGGCTGCGGTCGAGATCCCGGATGTCTCGCCCGGGATGGTGCCGCGCGAATCGGATTATCGCCGCGTCTCTCCCGGAGTGGGCGGGGCCGAGCCGGCGATGACCGTCACCGATCCCGAGCCGGCGGTTGCCGCGCCGCCTCAGCCCGCCCGTCCCTCGGTGGTTGCCGAGCAGGGCGATATCCTGCCGGTGCGCCCCGATGTCGAGCCGCCCGAACAGGATGAGGTGAAGATTGCGGGGAAAAATCGCTGATCCCCCCTTTTCGCCCGCGCCGGAACCTGTTATCCGGCGCGGCACATGAGATGCCGGTGTAGCTCAGCTGGTAGAGCACGTCATTCGTAATGATGGGGTCGGGGGTTCGAGTCCCTTCACCGGCACCATGAACCAGCGAAAACCCACGCAACTTCAATGGGTTGCGTGGGCTTCTCTTTTTCTCGATCCGCTTGCCATCTGCCATCTGCCATCTGCCATCTGCCATCTGCCTTCTGACGGGAGGGGATGCTGCGTCATGGATCGGTGACTGTCAGCCATACCGCCCGGCTGTCCAGCAAGTCCGGGGTCAGGAGCGGCTGTTCTGGGCCATGCGTGGTGCTGGGAGCATGGCTCTGGCCCGGTCGCCGGGGCTTTCCGGTCGCCAGGGCTTTTGGGGCAGAGGGGCTCGACGCGGCTATGGGCCGAGCGGCAAATGACCAGCGAAAACTTGTCGGCCCTATCCGCTGTCCCGCTTTACCCGCCGCGGTTCTCGCCCCCAATCCCAGGGCCCGAACGGCCTCGCGCCCTGCGCCGAGATCTGCAAGATCGGGACGGCGGCAGCCGGTCCTCGTCACCCCGATCCGTCGGTGACCGGGACCGGACGGCCGGAAAAACATGAATATCGCGCCGGTTCAGGGCTGCGGCTTGCAAACCCGGCCCATGCGCGCGAGAACTTCGTCCGAAACTGGCTGGGAATGATAGCATGAGTCTTTACGTGGCCCTGCAAATGGATCCGATCGAGCATGTCTCGATCGACGGCGACAGTACGTTCCGGCTGGGGCTCGAGGCCGAGGCCCGCGGCCACCGGCTGTTCCAATACACCGCCGACCGGCTGAGCTATTGCGAAGGGCGGGTCATGGCCCGCGGGCGGCCCGTCAGCCTGCGGCGCGAACAGGGCAATCATGTGAGTTTCGGCGAGTGGGCCGATGTCGATCTGTCGGAATTCGACGTGGTCTGGCTGCGCCAGGATCCGCCCTTCGACATGGGCTATATCACCACCACCCACCTGCTGGACCGGGTGCATCCCTCGACCTATGTCGTCAACGATCCGTTCTGGGTGCGCAACAGCCCCGAGAAGCTGTTGGTGCTGGATTTCCCCGAACTGACGCCGCCGACGCTGATCACCCGCGAGCTGGCGCAGATCCGCGCCTTTCGCGAGCGGCACGGCGATTTCATCCTCAAGCCGCTCTACGGCAATGGCGGGGTCGGGATCTTTCACATGCGGCCCGACGATCCGAACCTGTCCTCGCTGGTCGAGACCTTCCTGGCCAACAGCCGCGAGCCGATCATCGCGCAGAAATACCTGCCCGCCGTGGTCAGGGGCGACAAGCGCATCATCCTGGTCGATGGCGAGCCGGTCGGCGCGATCAACCGCGTGCCGGCCGAAGGCGAGGCGCGGTCGAACATGCATGTCGGCGGCCGGCCCGAAAAGATCGGCCTGACCGAGCGCGAATTTGAGATCTGCGCCCACATCGGCCCCGCCCTGCGCGAGAAGGGGCTGCTTTTCACCGGCATCGACGTGATCGACGGCTGGCTGACCGAGATCAACGTGACCTCGCCGACCGGCATCCAGGAGCTTGAGCGTTTCGACGGCATCAACGCCGCTGCGCTGATCTGGGACGCGGTCGAGCGGCGGCTGGCCGAGCGGGGTTGAACCGTTCCGGGAGGAGGGGGAGCGGCCTCGCCTGGCGGCGCGCACTGACCGGGAGCGGGATTTCGGCGATGGCCCATCGGCACGAATCTCGGGTCCGCCTGGTATTCCGGGGCCGACGGTGGCTGCCCGGGCACCGCATTGCGGATAAGGGCGGCAGGAACGGGCGGGTCTCAATCCGGCCGGCCGAAGGGCAGCCGATAGGACAGCGCCTCGGCCAGATGCGGCTGGCGGATGGCGGGCGAAGCGTCCAGGTCGGCGATGGTCCGCGCGCTGCGCAGGATGCGGTGATAGCCGCGCGGCGTCAGCCCCAGCCGCTCGGCCGCCAAGGCCAGCAGCGAGCGGCATTCGCCGTCGAGCGGCGCGATCTCCTCCAGCAGCCGGCCCGAGGCATCCGCGTTCACCCGGGCTGTCGGATGCTCGGCGAAGCGCCGGGCCTGCACGGCGCGCGCCTCGGCGACGCGGGCGGCGACGCTGGCCGAGCTTTCGCCGGTCGCCGGCAGGCCCAGGTCCTCGATGGCGACCTGCGGCACCTCGATGCGCAGGTCGAAGCGGTCCATCATCGGTCCCGAGACCCGGCCCAGATAGTCCGAGCCGCAGCGCGGGGCCTTGGAACAGGCGCGCGCGGCATCGGCGATCTCGCCGCAGCGGCAGGGATTGGCGGCGGCGACCAGCAGGAAGCGCGCCGGGTAGCGGATATGGGCATTGGCGCGCGAGACATGGATCTCGCCGGTCTCGATCGGTTCGCGCAAGGCGTCGATGACGCGGCGCTCGAATTCCGGCAGTTCGTCCAGGAACAGCACGCCGTTATGCGCGAGGCTGGCCTGGCCGGGCCGGGCGTTGCGGCCGCCGCCGACCATGGCGGCCATCGAGGCGGTGTGATGCGGCTGCCGGAAAGGCGCGACGCGGGAGATGCCGCCCCCGTCCAGCAGGCCGGCGACGGAATGGATTACTGAGGTTTCCAGCGCCTCCTGCGGGCTCAGCGGCGGCAGGATGCCGGGCAGGCGGGTCGCAAGCATGGATTTGCTGGCGCCGGGCGGGCCGACCATCAACAGGTGATGCCGGCCGGCGGCGGCGATCTCCAGCGCGCGGCGCGCGCGTTCCTGGCCCTTCACCTCGGCCAGATCGGCCTCGAAGACGGTTTCGGCCAGCTCGCCCGGCGCGGCGCGGGCCAAGGGCGCGCGGTCGGTCAGGTGATCGACCGCCTCTCGCAGGGTGCGCGGCGCAAAGACAGGCACCGCGCCGACCCAGGCGGCCTCGGCCCCGCAGGCGCGCGGCACCAGCAGCGCCCGGCTTTCCTCGGCCGCGGCCATGGCGGCGGGCAGGGCGCCCGCGACCGGCGAGAGACGCCCGTCCAGTGCCAGTTCCCCCAGCGCCACCACGCGCTCCAGCGCCTCGGCCGGCACGATCTCCAGCGCGGCCAGCACGGCAAGCGCGATGGGCAGGTCGAAATGCGAGCCCTCCTTGGGCAGGTCGGCGGGTGACAGGTTCACCGTCACCCGCCGCGAGGGCATGGCGATGGACAAGGCGCCGAAGGCGGCCTTGACCCGCTCGCGTGCCTCGCTGACCGATTTGTCGGGCAGGCCGACGATGCCGAATCCCGGCAGGCCCGGCGAAACCGAGCATTGCACCTCGGCCAGCCGCGCCTCGACCCCGTCGAAGGCCACGGTATAGGCAATCGCCGCCATCACCTCTCCCCATGTCACAGGAGCTCTGGTTAACCCGCCGGAGCTTAAAGATTGGTTAACGGGCGCGGCTTGCTTGTTCCGCGGCCCGCTTCGGCCTATGTGCAGGGCGAGCGTCAAGGCAGAGGAAGCGACCATGCAAGGCAGCCGCATATTGCTGATCGTCGGCGGGGGGATCGCCGCCTTCAAGATCCCCGAGCTGATCCGCTTGATCCGGCGCGAGGGCGGCTCGGTCGTGCCGGTGCTGACGCGGGCGGGGGCGGAGTTCGTCACGCCGCTGACGCTGTCGGCGCTGGCCGAGGCGCCCTGCCATACCGAACTGTTCGACCTGACCCGCGAATCCGAGATGGGCCATATCCAGCTGTCGCGGGCGGCCGATCTGGTGGTGGTCGCGCCAGCGACCGCCAATCTGCTGGCGCGGATGGCGGCGGGGATGGCGGACGACCTGGCCACGACCCTGCTGCTCGCGACGGACAAGCCGGTCCTGGCCGCGCCGGCGATGAACGTGCGCATGTGGCAGCACCCGGCGACGCAGCGAAACCTCGACATGCTGGAAAACGACGGCATCCGCTTTGTCGGCCCGGACGAGGGCGACATGGCCTGCGGCGAATACGGTCCCGGCCGCATGGCCGAGCCCGAGGCGATCCTTCAGGCGATCCGTGCGGCGCTGGGGCGCGAGCGGCCGCTGCGCCTGCCGCCCGAGGCGGCGATCTCTCTGCCGGCGCGGGTGCTGGCCGGGCGGCATGTCATCGTGACCTCGGGGCCCACGCATGAGCCCATCGACCCGGTGCGCTATATCGCCAACCGCTCCAGCGGTGCGCAGGGCGCGGCCATCGCCGCGGCGCTGCGCGACATGGGCGCCCGCGTCAGTTTCGTGACCGGCCCGGCCGAGGTGCCGCCGCCCGAGGGCGTCGAGGTGATCGCGGTCGAGACGGCGCGCGAGATGCGCGAGGCGGTTGAGGCGGCGTTGCCCGCCGATGCCGCGGTGATGGCCGCCGCCGTGGCCGACTGGCACGTCGCCAATGCCAAGGCTGGCAAGATCAAGAAGGACGGTTCTGGCAAGCTGCCCGAGCTGCAATTCGCCGAGAATCCCGATATTCTGGCCTGGATCAGCCAATTGCCGCAGAATCGGCCGACGCTGGTGGTGGGCTTTGCCGCCGAGACCGACGACGTGCTGGACAACGCCACCCGCAAGCGCCGGCGCAAGGGCTGCGACTGGATCGTGGCCAATGACGTGAGCCCCGCCACCGGGATCATGGGCGGGACCGAGAATGCCGTGACCCTGATCTCTGCGGAAGGGGCGGAAAGCTGGCCGCGCCTGTCGAAGGACGAAGTCGCCCGCCGCCTGGCCGAGCGCATCGCCGAGGCGCTGGACCATGCCGAGGACAGCCTGCGGGAGGGTCGCGCATGAACCGGGTCTATCTGGACTGGAACGCCACCGCGCCGCTGCGCCCCGAGGCGCGCGAGGCGATGCTGGCGGCGACCGAGATCGTCGGCAACCCGTCCTCGGTCCATGCCGAGGGCCGGGCGGCGAAATCGGCGCTGGAACGGGCGCGCGAGGAGATCGCCGCGGCGTTGGGCGCCGAGGGGGCGGATGTGATCTTCACCTCGGGCGCGACCGAGTCGGCGGCGCTGGTGTTGCAGGGCCGGGGACTGGCTTGTTCGGCGGTCGAGCATGCCGCCGTCCTGGCCTGGTGCGAGGCCTCGCTGCCGACGGATCAGGCGGGGCAGGTCGCGATTCCCGATCCCGGCCGCGCGACGCTGCAACTCGCCAATGCCGA
Organism: Paracoccus sp. MKU1; assembly: GCF_001447385.1. Lineage (GTDB taxonomy): Bacteria > Pseudomonadota > Alphaproteobacteria > Rhodobacterales > Rhodobacteraceae > Paracoccus. Next base: position 62,421 of record NZ_LLWQ01000220.1, read on the forward strand.
GACCGGCGTGATCCAGGATCTGCCGCAGGGGCTGGCGGTCAGCGATCTGACCCAGGCCTTCGGAAAGATCCCGTTCGCCTTCAACTGGCTGGGCATCGAGGCCGGCTTCGTCAGCGCCCACAAGCTGGGCGGGCCGCGCGGTATCGGCGCGCTGGTGGTGAAGCGCGGCACCGAGGTCGAGGCACGGATCAAGGGCGGCGGACAGGAACAGGGCCGCCGCGCCGGGACCGAGAATCTGATCGGCATCATGGGCTTTGCAGCGGCGGCAAAAGCGGCGCAGAATGATCTGGATCAAGGAATCGGGGAAAAAGTGTCGCAACTGCGCGATTCCCTGATGGCCGCTCTGGAATCCGGGGCGGAAATGGTTACATTCCCGGGGCGCGAGGCCCGCCGCCTGCCCAATACATTGTCGATCCTGACGCCGGGTTGGCGCGGAGAGACGCAGGTGATGCAGATGGACCTGGCCGGATTTGCCGTCTCGGCAGGCTCGGCCTGTTCCTCGGGCAAGGTCCGGCCAAGTTCGGTTCTGACGGCCATGGGAATCGCGCCGGAATGGGCGGGCGATGCGATCCGCGTCTCGATCGGACCGACGACGGAACCTCGGGACGTGATGCGTTTTGCGGATGCCTGGCTCGCGGCCCATGGCCGCTGGCGGCAGAGGAATGATGGGCGGGCGACCGCGGGAAGGGTTTGAGATGAGTGTAGAGACCGGCGAGGCAATCGAAATCCGCGAGGGCGTGGACCGCGAAACCGTCGAGACCGTCCAGAGCATGGGGTCCTACAAATACGGCTGGGACACCGAGATCGAGATGGAATATGCCCCCAAGGGCATCAACGAGGATATCGTCCGGCTGATCTCGAAGAAGAACGAGGAACCGGAATGGATGACCGAATGGCGGCTGCAAGCCTTCCGCCGCTGGCAGACCATGACCGAGCCGAAATGGGCGATGCTCAACTATCCTGTGATCGACTATCAGGACCAGTATTACTACGCCCGCCCCAAGAGCATGGCCGAAAAGCCCAAGTCGCTGGACGAGGTCGATCCCAAGCTGCTGGCCACCTATGAAAAGCTGGGTATCCCGCTGAAGGAGCAGATGATCCTGGCCGGGATCGAGGGTGCCGAGGGCGCGCCGGCCGAAGGGCGCAAGGTCGCGGTCGATGCGGTCTTCGACAGCGTCAGCGTCGGCACCACCTTCAAGGACGAGCTGGCCAAGGCCGGGGTGATCTTCTGTTCGATCTCGGAAGCCATCCGCGAACATCCCGAGCTGGTGAAGAAATACCTGGGCTCGGTCGTGCCGCAATCGGACAATTTCTTCGCCACGCTGAACTCGGCGGTCTTTTCGGACGGCAGCTTCGTCTATGTGCCGCCGGGGGTGCGCTGCCCGATGGAGCTGTCCACCTATTTCCGCATCAATGCCGAGAATACCGGCCAGTTCGAGCGCACGCTGATCATCGCCGACAAGGGTTCCTATGTCAGCTATCTGGAGGGCTGCACCGCGCCCAAGCGCGACGTGGCGCAGCTGCATGCGGCGGTGGTCGAGATCGTCATCCTCGAGGATGCCGAGGTCAAGTATTCGACCGTGCAGAACTGGTTCCCCGGCGACGAGGAAGGCAAGGGCGGCATCTACAACTTCGTCACCAAGCGTGCCGATTGCCGCGAGGCGCGGGCCAAGGTGATGTGGACCCAGGTCGAGACCGGCTCGGCCATCACCTGGAAATACCCCTCCTGCATTCTGCGCGGCGACGAGAGCCAAGGCGAGTTCTATTCCATCGCCATCGCCAACAACCACCAGCAGGCCGATACCGGCACCAAGATGATCCACCTTGGCAAGAACACCCGCTCTCGCATTGTTTCCAAAGGCATTTCTGCCGGTCAAGCGCAGAATACCTATCGCGGCCTGGTGTCCATGCACCCGCGCGCCAAGAACAGCCGCAACTATACGCAATGCGACAGCCTGCTGATCGGCGACAAATGCGGCGCCCATACCGTGCCCTATATCGAGGTGAAGAATACCTCGTCCCGCGTGGAGCATGAGGCGACAACCTCGAAGGTGGATGACGACCAGCTGTTCTATTGCCGCCAGCGCGGCATGGACGAGGAAGAGGCGGTCGCGCTGGTGGTGAACGGCTTCTGCCGCGAGGTCTTGCAGGCCCTGCCGATGGAGTTCGCCATGGAGGCGCAGTCGCTGGTCGCCATCTCGCTGGAAGGGTCGGTGGGATGATCGTCACCACCACCCCCGGCATCGATGGCCGCCGCATCAGCGCCTATCACGGCGTGGTGACGGGCGAGACCATCATCGGCGCCAACATCTTCCGCGACATCTTCGCCGGGATTCGCGACATCGTGGGCGGCCGTTCCGGCGCCTATGAATCCGCGCTGGCCTCGGCCCGCGAAACCGCCCTGTCCGAGATGCAGGACCGCGCCCGCCAGATGGGCGGCAATGCCGTGGTCGGCGTCGATCTGGACTATGAAGTCATCAACAACATGCTGATGGTGTCCGCCTCGGGCACCGCCGTAAGTGTCGAATAGGAACGAACCATGCTGGAAATCAAGAATCTGCACGTCAAGCTTGAGGATGAGGACAAGCAGATCCTCAAAGGCGTCGATCTGACCGTCCCGGCTGGCGAGGTCCATGCCATCATGGGGCCGAATGGCTCGGGCAAGTCGACGCTGTCCTATGTGCTTTCGGGCCGCGACGGCTATGAGGTGACCGAGGGCGAGGCGTCGCTGGACGGCGAAAGCCTGCTGGAGATGGAGCCCGAGGAGCGTGCGGCCGCGGGCCTGTTCCTGGCCTTCCAGTATCCGGTCGAGATCCCCGGCGTCGGCAACATGACCTTCCTGCGCACCGCCGTGAACGCGCAGCGCAAGGCGCGCGGCGAGGAAGAGCTGTCCTCGGCCGAGTTCCTCAAGCTGATCCGCCAGAAGGCCGCGACGCTGAAGATCGACAGCGAGATGCTGAAGCGCCCGGTCAACGTCGGCTTCTCGGGCGGCGAGAAGAAGCGCAACGAGATCCTCCAGATGGCCATGCTGGAGCCGCGCATGTGCATCCTGGACGAGACCGATTCCGGCCTCGACGTGGACGCGATGCGGCTGGTGGCCGAGGGCGTGAACGCGCTGCGCTCGCCCGACCGCGCCTTTCTTGTGATCACGCATTACCAGCGGCTTCTGGACCATATCAAGCCGGACGTGGTGCATATCATGGCCGATGGCCGCATCGTGCGCACCGGCGGCCCCGAGCTGGCGCTGGAGGTCGAGCAGAACGGTTACGGCGATCTGCTGGCGGAGGTCGGATGATGGCGGATACGGCTGTTCTTGCCGCGCAGGTTCCCGCGGTCGAGGGCAAGGCCCGTCCCGGCGATGCGGCGCTGGCCGCTCGCCTGGAGGCGCTGGACCTGCCGCGCGGCGGCTTCACCCGTTCTGCGCGCGAGGATGCGGCGCAGCGGCTGCACGCGATGGGGCTGCCCGGCGCGCGTGACGAATACTGGCGCTATACCGATCCGGCCCCCTTCAACGCCGCCCGGCCGCAGCCGGTCGAGCTGGCTGCCGATGCCACCACCCTGTTCACCGGCATCGAGCGGCTGAACATTGTCTTCATGGACGGGCGTTTCGATGCTGCCGCCTCGGACGCTCTGGAAGCCGAGGGCGTGCAGATCGAAAGCCTTGCCGCGGCCGATGCCAAGACCGATCACTGGGCGGCCGGGCTCTATGGCCGGTTGGAAGCCTCCGGGCAGGTGCCGGTCAAGCGTCCCTTCGCGGTGCTGAACACGCTGGCCGCCGCCGAGGGCGTGTTGATCCGCGTCACCGGCAAGCCGTCACGGCCGGTGCACATCACCTATCGCCGCTCGGCCGCCGATGCGGACGTCTGTCTGCATCATGTCGTCAAGCTCGAGGACGGGGCCGAGCTGACGCTGCTGGAAACCGGCTCGATCGGCGCGCGCTCGAACGTGGTGATCGAGACCGATCTGGGCCAGGGCGCCCGCTTCCACCACATCAGCGCCAAGCGCGCCAATGATCCCAAGCTGGGGCTGGGCCATATCTTCGTCCGCGTCGCCGCCGAGGCGCTGTTCAAGTCCTTCACGCTCACGGTCAACGGGCTGATGATGCGCAACGAGGCGGTGATCGAGATTGCCGGCGATGATGCGGTGGCCCATATCGCCGCCGCGGTGCTGGGCGACGGCGATATCGGCCGCTTCCACCATGACGACACCGTCTTCATCACCCATGCCGCCGAGCGGTGCGAAAGCCGGCAGGTGTTCAAGAAGGTGCTGAAGAACGGTGCCGAGGGCGTGTTCCAGGGCAAGATCCTGGTCAAGCCCGGCGCGCAGAAGACCGACGGCTACCAGATCAGCCAGGGGCTTTTGCTGGACGAGGGCAGCCAGTTCCTCGCCAAACCCGAGTTGGAAATCTATGCCGACGACGTGAAATGCTCGCATGGCTCGACCACGGGGGCGCTGGACGAGACGGCGCTGTTCTACCTGCGCTCGCGCGGGGTGCCGAAGGAACGCGCCATCGTGCTGCTGGTGCTGTCCTTCCTGGCCGATGCGCTGGACGAGATCGAGGACCAGCGGCTGCGCGACGACATCCTCGGCCGGCTGGAAGACTGGCTGACGGCGCGCGCGGGCAATCCGGGCAAGGCATGAGCCGGGCCGGCATCGTCCCGCGCATCCTGGAAAGCTGGTGGGCGCCGGGCAGGGTGGTCAGGTCCCTGCGCGGCATGCCCGACCGGGCGCTGATCGTCGTGCTGATGGCGGCGATGCTGGTCTTTCTGGTCGCGCAGGCCCCGGGCCATGCCCGGGATGCGCAATTGCAGCCCGAGGTGCCCCTGGGCGCGCGCATGGGCGGGGCGCTGCTGGCGGTGATGTTCATGATGCCGCTGCTGGCCTATGGGCTGGCGGCGCTGGTCTCGGCGCTGTCGCGGCTGACGCCCTGGCCGGTGGCGCCACAGGATTCGCGGCTGGCGCTGTTCTGGGCGCTGCTGGCGGTGGCGCCGGCGATGTTGCTCGCCGGGCTCACCGCCGGCCTGGTCGGTCCCGGCCCGGCGCTTGGCGTGACGCGGGCGGTGGCGGGGCTCGGCTTTCTCGTGATATGGAGCGCGGGGCTGCGCGCATTGGCGGGGAACAGATGAAACTGGGCGATCTTGGCGATCTGATGGTCCTGACCTTGCGGGACCCGGAGGCCGCGGTGCGCGTGTTGCGCGACCTGGACCTGCCGATGGCGGCGCGCTGGATGGTGCTGCTTCTGGCCGTGACGCTGTCCACGCTGCTCGCCGGGCTGTCGCTGCTGCTGTTCCCGGTCGAGGTGGACAACCCCGTCTCGCGCATGCTGTCCGAACCGATGACGCTGGCCGGCATCCAGTTCGGCGCCATGGTGCTGTCGGCGCTGTTCGTGGCGCAGATCGGCCGGCTGTTCGGCGGCCACGGCATCTTTCCCGATGCGCTGCTGATCGTCGGCTGGGTCGAGTTGATGCTGGTCGGGCTGCAAGCGGTGCAGGTGGTGATGATGGCGCTGTTCCCGGCCACGGCCACGCTGCTCTCGATGCTGGCCTTCGGCCTGTTCCTCTATCTCGCCGTGACCATGACCAAGGCGCTGCACGGCTTCACCAGCACCGGCAAGGTGGTGCTGGGCCTGATCGGCAGCATTTTCCTGCTTGGCTTCGTGCTGTCGCTGATCGCGGCGGCATTCGGCATCGTCCCCGAGGTGACACCATGAGCTTCGACATTGAAAAGGTCCGCGCCGATTTCCCGATCCTGTCGCGGCAGGTGAACGGCCGGCCGCTGGTCTATCTGGACAACGGCGCCTCCGCGCAGAAACCGCGCGTGGTGATCGACGCCATTACCCGCGCCTATGAGGCGGAATATGCCAATGTCCATCGCGGGTTGCATTTCCTCTCCAACCTCGCGACCGAGAATTACGAGCGGGTCCGCGCCATCATCGCCCGCTTCCTGAACGTCCCGCGCGAGGACGAGGTGATCTTCACCTCGGGCGCGACCGAGGGGATCAACCTCGTCTCCTATGGCTGGGCCGGGCCGCGCCTGAAGGCCGGTGACGAGATCGTGCTGTCGGTGCTGGAGCATCACGCCAATATCGTGCCCTGGCATTTCCTGCGCGAACGCCAGGGCGTGGCGCTGAAATGGGTCGAGCCCGAGCCCGACGGCTCGCTGCCGCCGGAAAAGGTGCTGGCGGCGGTGGGGCCGAGGACCAAGCTGATCGCCGTCACCCATATGTCGAACGTGACCGGCACCGTGGTCGATGTCGGCGCCATCGCGCGCGGGACCGACGTGCCGGTGCTTGCCGATGGGTCGCAGGCCGCAGTGCATATGCCGGTGGACCTGTCCGCGCTCGGCGTCGATTTCTACTGCATCACCGGGCACAAGCTCTATGGTCCCTCGGGTTCGGGCGCGATCTGGATCCGGGCCGAGCGCCAGGCCGAGATGCGGCCCTTCATGGGCGGCGGCGACATGATCCGCACGGTGACGCGCGAGAGTGTGGACTATGCCGACCCGCCGCTGCGTTTCGAGGCTGGCACCCCCGGCATCGCCAACCAGATCGGCCTGGGCGCGGCGCTGGAATACCTGATGGCGTTCGGCATGGAGAACATCGCCGCGCATGAGCGGGATCTGCGCGACTATGCCCGCGAGCGACTGCGCAGCCTGAACTGGCTGTCGGTGCAGGGCGACGCGGCCGAGAAAGGCGCGATCTTCTCGATGACCATGCAGGGCGCGCATGCGCATGACATCTCGACTATCCTCGACAAGCGCGGCATCGCGGTGCGGGCGGGGACGCATTGCGCCATGCCGCTCCTGGATTTCTTCGGTGTCAGCGCCACGGCGCGCGCCAGCTTCGCCATGTACAACACCCGCGCCGAGGTCGACGCGCTGATCGACGGATTGTCCTTCTGCCGCGAGCTTTTCGCCTGAACCCCATTGCAGAGCCGCGCGTTTGCGGCTATGCAGCCCATGCGTTGCACCCGTAGCTCAGCTGGATAGAGCGTTGCCCTCCGAAGGCAAAGGCCACACGTTCGAATCGTGTCGGGTGCGCCATTTTCTCCTTTGTTGCCCTCCTTGCCGTGGCGATCCGTTGCCGCGCATCGCGTCGGAATGGAACAAAGCCCCGCTCATGGCAGGAGCGGGGCTTGAGTTTGGTTGCGAGATTTATCCGCAGCCTTCGGGTGACTGAACCGGGCACCGGCCCATGCGGTCCCATCTGGGGACAGTCGCGGCAGAGGGGAATGGCGGGTTCATCCGTGACGCGGCGTCGCCAATGGGGTTTCGCACCGGCTTTCGGAGCAGGAAAAACCCGGCAATCGCAGATGCGAATGCCGGGTGCGCAAGGGCCGATCCAGGAAAAGGCTCAGGCCAGTTCCAGGTTCAGGCTTTTCTCGAAGGCGCAGCGGTAAAGCTGCGACAATTCGGCCAGCGACGCGGCATCGCCGCCAAAAGCCACCGTCTCGCCGCCAAACCGGCCCACGCGCGCCAGGGGCACGCCCGCCGCTTGGGCAGCTTCGATCAGTTGCGCGGCATTCTCCTCGGAGCAGGCCACCAGGTAGCGCGCCTGGTCCTCGCCGAAAAGCTGGGCGATCTCGGCGCTGTCCAGCGTGACGCCCAGACCGGCGGCCTCAGCCAGTTCGAAGGCGGCGAGTGCCAGCCCACCATCCGACAGGTCGGTCGCGGCCGAGACCAGCTTGCCCTGCGCGCGCAGGAACTCTCCGTTGCGGCGCTCGGCGGTCAGGTCCACATGCGGCGCATCGCCCGCCTCGATGCCGAAAGCCTCGGCGGCCAGGGCCGACTGGCCGAGATGGCCGCGGGTCTCGCCGATGACCAGCGCGATATCGCCCTCGGCCGGCAGGCCGGCGATGAGGTCGTCCAGATCGGCGATCAGCCCGACGCCGCCGATGGTGGGCGTGGGCAGGATACCCTTGCCGTCGGTCTCGTTGTAAAGCGAGACATTGCCCGAGACGATGGGGAAGTCGAGAGCCGCGCAAGCCTCGCCGATGCCTTTGATGGCGCCGACGAGCTGGCCCATGATCTCGGGCTTTTCCGGGTTGCCGAAGTTCAGGTTGTCGGTGGTGGCCAGCGGCAGGGCGCCGCAGGCGATGAGGTTGCGATAGGCTTCGGCCACCGCCTGCTTGCCGCCCTCATAGGGGTTGGCGCGGACATAGCGCGGGGTCACGTCGCTGGTGAAGGCCAGCGCCTTGCGGGTGCCATGCACGCGCACCACGCCGGCGCCAAGGCCGGGCCGGCGGACGGTATCGGCGCCGACCTGGGTGTCGTATTGCTCCCAGACCCAGCCCTTATGGGCATGGTTTGGGCTGCCGATCAGCGATTTCAGCGCCGCGATGGGGGCGATGGCGGGCAGGGCGGGCATCTCACCCGCAGCCGGGGTCTCGATCCAGGGACGGTCGTATTCCGGGGCGCTGGAGCTGAGCTTGGACAGCGGCAGGTCGGCCTTGACCTCGTTGCCGTGGACGATCAGGAAACGGTCCTCGGCGATGGTCTCGCCGACGATGGCGAAGTCCAGATCCCATTTTTCGAAGATCGCCCGCGCCTCGGCCTCCTTCTCGGGCTTCAGCACCATGAGCATGCGTTCCTGCGACTCGGACAGCATCATCTCATAGGCGGTCATGTTGGTTTCGCGTTGCGGCACGGCATCCAGCACCAGCTTGATGCCCAGCCCGCCCTTGTCGCCCATCTCGACTGCCGAGCAGGTCAGGCCGGCGGCGCCCATGTCCTGGATCGAGATGACGCTGTCGGTCTGCATCAGCTCCAGGCAGGCTTCCAGCAGGCATTTCTCGGTGAAGGGGTCGCCGACCTGCACGGTGGGGCGCTTTTCTTCGATCGTGTCGTCGAACTCGGCGCTGGCCATGGTGGCGCCGCCGACGCCGTCGCGACCGGTCTTGGCGCCCAGATAGACCACCGGCATGCCGACGCCCGAGGCGGCGGAATAGAAGATCTTGTCGCTGTCGGCCAAGCCCGCCGCAAAGGCGTTCACCAGGCAGTTGCCGTCATAGCTGCGGTGGAAGCGTACCTCGCCGCCGACGTTCGGCACGCCGAAAGCATTGCCATAGGCGCCGATCCCTTCGACCACGCCCTTGACCAGATGCGCGGTCTTGGGGTGCTCGGGCCGGCCGAAGGACAGCGCGTCCATGGCGGCGATGGGGCGGGCACCCATGGTAAAGACATCGCGCAGGATGCCGCCGACGCCGGTCGCGGCGCCCTGATGCGGCTCGATATAGGAGGGGTGGTTGTGGCTCTCCATCTTGAAGACCACGGCCTGGCCGTCGCCGATGTCCACCACGCCCGCGTTCTCGCCCGGGCCGCAGATGACCTGCGGGCCAGTGGTCGGCAGGGTGCGCAGCCATTTCTTGGACGACTTGTAGGAGCAATGCTCGTTCCACATGGCCGAGAAGATGCCCAGCTCCGTAAAGCTCGGCTCGCGCCCGATGATCTCGAGGATGCGCTGGTATTCGTCGGGCTTGAGCCCGTGCGCGGCGATCAGTTCCTCGGTGATCTGCGGTTCGTTCATGTCTGGCGCCCTTTTCCCCGGTTTTGCGGCCTTTTAAGCGGCGGCGAAGGGTTAGGAAAGGGGCCGCGCGCGGGGCCGGGAAAAACCGCAGTGCAGCGGGCAAAAAAAAGCCGGGCATGAAGCCCGGCTCAAGTCCAACAGGGAGGTTGAAGGTGATGAGAATTTCTTCAAATCATCCCCTTCGAGATCGGAAATATGTGCAGTCGGCGAACGGTTCAAGGATCATTTCCGCATTGCGGCACATGGCCGATATGCATTCTGCGAATGCCTCGGGCAAAACCCTGCGGCATCTGCCCGTCCGGCGCTCATCCGGCGGACGGGTCGGCGGCCTGTTCTTCGGTCTGCTGGCGGCGCAGCGACTGGATTTCCTCGAGCACGAAATCGCGGAAGGCGGCGACGCGGCGCGAGGCGCGCAATTCCTCGGGGAAGGCCAGGAAGACCGGCACCTCGCCCGACTGGATGTCCGGCAAGACGCGGGTCAGGCTGGGAAAATCCGCCGAAAGGTAGTCCGGCAGGACGCCGATGCCGACATGGTTCAGCACCCCCTGCAAGACGCCGAAGTAATTGTTCACCATCAGGGTCGAGCTGATGTTGCGCGCCAGCAGCATCTGCGACAGCACCGCGCCCGAGCTGACCTGCGGCGTCTGCGGGTTCTGGCAGATCAGCCGGTGCGGCCCCAGATCGTCCAGCGTCTCGGGCACTCCGGCCTTGGCCAGGTATTCCGGTGTGGCGTAAAGTCGCATGCGGATGTTGAGCAGCCGGCGGCGGATCAGATCCTGCTGGTTGGGCTCCTTCATGCGGATGGCGACATCGGCCTCGCGCATGGGCAGGTCCAGCACGCGTTCTTCCAGCATCAGGTCGATCTTGAGATCGGGATAGCGGTCGTAAAGCTTGGCCAGCCGCGGCACCAGCCACATGGTGCCGAAGCCGGTGGTGGTGGTGACCTTCAGCTCGCCGAAGACGCTTTCCTCGCTGTCGCGGATACGGGCGGCGGTGGTGTCGAGCTTGCGGACCATGGAGGAGGTCGCCTCGAACAGCAGCTCTCCCTGTTCGGTCAGGATCAGCCCGCGGGCATGGCGGTGAAAAAGGGTGGTGCCCAGCGAATCCTCCAGCGCGCGGATCTGGCGGCTGACGGCGGATTGGGACAGGTGCAAAACATCGCCCGCGTGGGTCAGGCTGCCCGCGTCGGCGACGGCATGAAATATTCTTAACTTATCCCAATCCATAACAGTGCTTTCTTGCGGCATCAGCCATGCAATCCGTGCAACCCTTATCACAGAAGGTTAGCGGAACAAGCCTGCAAAACGCCAAGAAAACCCTTTATCCGTCAGTGTTGCTTACCTACAATGCCTGCCGAACAGCCATCGAACGAGCGCAGGCCGGAGGAGCGTGCAGGAATACAACCGCGCAGACCGATTCGCGCCGCCCGGGCGTCACGTGCTTTTGAACGGAACCGAGGCGCTGCTGCGGCATGAACCCGGGCGCGCCGGTCCGGGAACCGCCCGAGCGTACCGTCGTCATCCAATGCGATCATGCGCGACCTTCTGCCGCAAACCGTCCCAGTCTGGTCCTGGAACGGGCCGGGCTGCCGCTGACGGCCGCTATCCCGTGGCCAGGCTGGAATCCGCAGAGAAAACCGCGGCTCGCAGGCCCATGCCCGCGTATGTCTTCCGTCGCGAGACTGCTTCCGACCCGCCGGCGCGGCGTGACATAAATCATGGCGTTCCGGCGCGGCGCATCCTAAAAAGACGTGTCGCGAGCAGGAGGCTAGTCATGGCGGTGGGCGTATTCGATTCGGGTCTGGGCGGTCTGACGGTTCTGGCCGCGATTGCCGCCCGCATGCCCGAACTGCCGCTGGTCTATCTGGGGGACAATGCCCATACCCCCTACGGGGTGCGCGATGCCGACGACATCTTCGATCTGACCTGCTCCGGGGTCGAGCGGCTTTGGGCCGAAGGCTGCGATCTGGTGATCCTGGCCTGCAACACCGCCTCGGCCGCCGCGCTCAAGCGCATGCAGGAAACCTGGCTGCCCGAGGACAAGCGCGTGCTGGGGGTCTTCGTGCCGATGATAGAGGCGCTGACCGAGCGCCGCTGGGGCGACAACTCGCCGCCGCGCGAGGTGGCGGTGAAGCATGTGGCGCTGTTCGCCACCCCCGCCACCGTCGCCAGCCGCGCCTTCCAGCGCGAACTGGCCTTTCGCGCCATCGGCGTCGATGTCGAGGCCCAGCCCTGCGGCGGCGTGGTCGATGCGATCGAGATGGGCGACGAGATCCTGGCCGAGGCGCTGGTGACCTCCCATGTCGAGGCGCTGCTGCGCCGCATGCCGCATCCCGAGGCGGCGATCCTGGGCTGCACGCATTACCCGCTGATGCAGGCGGCCTTCCAGAAGGCGCTGGGGCCGAAGGTCGCGGTCTATTCGCAGCCCGACCTCGTCGCCGAGAGCCTCGAGGACTACCTCAAGCGCCATCCCGAGATGCTGGGCGCGGGCAATGTCTCGCGTTTCCTGACCACCGGCGACCCCGAGCGGGTATCGGGCAAGGCCACGCAGTTCCTCCGCCATCCGATCAGGTTCGAAAGTGCCTGAAACTGGAAAGCTTGCACCATGAAGTCATTGAAGAAAAAACGCCGGATCCAGATCCTCGTCGCCGCCGCCGTGGCGCTTGTGCTGGCGGCCGGGCTGATCGGCTACGGCTTCCGCGACGGCATCAACCTCTATCGCTCGCCCAGCCAGATGGCCGAGAGCCCGCCCGAGGCCGGCGAGGTCTTCCGCCTGGGCGGGCTGGTCGAGGACGGCAGCCTGGTGCGCGGCGCCAGCGAGACGGTGACCTTCCGCGTGACCGACGGCGGCGCCACCGTCCCGGTGCGCTTTACCGGCGTGCTGCCCGACCTTTTCTCGGAAGGCCAAGGCATGATCGGCACCGGGCGCATGGAGGGCGAGACCTTCGTCGCCACCGAGATTCTGGCCAAGCACGATGAAAACTACATGCCGCGCGAGGTCATGGATTCGCTGAAGGAGCAGGGCGTCTACGAGGACCCCAACTCCTGACGCAACGCGCGCCGGGTTAACGGCCGGTTAACCGGATTTCTCCAGCCTCGATCCGCTTCAGGATTGGGGGCTGGCATGAAGACAGTGGAACAGATCGCGGCCGAGATCGTCGCGCGTGAGGGGGGCTACGTCAACGACCCGGACGACCCGGGCGGCGCGACGAATTACGGCGTCACGCTGGCGACATTGCAGCGGCTGGGCATCGACAGGACCGGCGACGGGCGCATCGATGTGGCGGATGTCAGGGCGCTGACCCGCGCCGATGCCGAGCGCATCTTCGTCGAGCATTATTTTCGCCGGCCGCGCCTGGCGGAACTGCCCGCCTCGGTGCAGGCCTCGGTTTTCGACATGTATGTCAATGCCGGCACCAATGCGGTGAAGATCCTGCAACGGCTGGTCACGCGGATGGGCTTTGCGGCGACCGACGACGGCGTGGTGGGGCCGCGCACCATCCTGGCGGCGCGCCAGGCCGATGCGGCGGCGCCGGGCTATTTCGCCGATGCCTACGGGATCGCGCGGCGGAACTACTATTACGCGCTGGGCGATGCGCGCCCGGCCAGCCGCAAATATGCCCGCACGCAGGCGGGCGGAAAGGGCGGCTGGATCCTGCGGGCCGAGGAGTTCATCTCGCCCCGCTATCACCTGTCGCCGGCCGAGCATCGGGCGAGGGTGGCGAAATGGGGCTGATGGACCGCCTTCTGGGCGCCAGCGGTGCCGTCACCACCGTGGCCAATGCCGCGACCGGCATGGCCGAGGTGTTTCGCGAGAACGCCACCCGCCGCATGGAGCTGGACGAGCAGGCCTATGCCCGCGCCATCACCCAGCACGGCGACGAATTCGTCGCCGCACCGCGGGGCTGGTTCGACGGGATGATGAACGGGCTGAACCGCCTGCCGCGACCGCTGATGACATTGGGGACGCTGGGGCTGTTCGCCTATGCCATGATCGATCCCGAGGGCTTCGGCCTGCGCATGGAGAACCTGAACCTGGTGCCCGAGCCGCTCTGGTGGCTGCTGGGCGCCATCATCAGCTTCTATTTCGGCGCGCGCGAGGCGCATTACTTTCGCACCCGGCCGGTCCTGGGCATCCCGTCCCGCAGCGGGCCGGCCGATCCCGCGGCCGCGCCCGCGGCCTCGTTGCCGCTGATGGCGGCGGAGCCTTTCGAGGACAACGCTGCCTTGCGGGACTGGGCGGCGGCGACGGCTGCGCGCTAGCAATGCTGTGACAATCTGGCAGGCGCGGGGGGCTGGCTTGCCGCCCGCGCCGCGGTTATCCTGTGGGGCAGCCACCCGGAGGGAGCCCATGATCGCTGAACTTGGCCATTTCGCCCTGATCCTCGCCTTTGCCGTGGCCATCTTCCAGATGATCGTGCCGATGATCGGCGCCAGCAAGGGCTGGAGCGGCTGGATCGACTCCGCGCGTCCCGCCGCGCTGGCGCAGTTCGGGCTGGTCGGCATTTCCTTCGCGGCGCTGACCATCGCCTTCGTGACCTCGGACTTCTCGGTCGCTCTGGTCTATCAGAACTCGCATACCGCCAAGCCGATGATCTACAAGATCAGCGGCGTCTGGGGCAACCATGAGGGCTCGATGCTGCTCTGGGTGCTGATCGTGGCGCTGTTCGGCGCCATGGCGGCCGCGTTCGACGCGAACCTGCCGCCCAAGCTGCGGGCGCGGGTGCTGGGGGTGCAGGGCTCGATCGGCGCGGCCTTCCTGGGCTTCATCCTGTTCACCTCGAACCCCTTCCTGCGCATGGCGAGCCCGCCCTTCGACGGGCGCGACCTGAACCCGCTCTTGCAGGATCCGGGCCTCGCCTTCCATCCGCCCTTCCTCTACCTCGGCTATGTCGGGCTCAGCATGGCCTTCAGCTTTGCCGTGGCCGCGCTGATCGAGGGGCGGGTCGACGCCGCCTGGGCGCGCTGGGTCAGGCCCTGGACGCTGGCGGCCTGGGTCTTCCTGACCATCGGCATCGCGCTGGGGTCCTGGTGGGCCTATTACGAGCTGGGCTGGGGCGGGTTCTGGTTCTGGGACCCGGTCGAGAATGCCAGCTTCATGCCCTGGCTGATCGCCGCCGCACTCCTGCATTCCGCCATCGTGGTCGAAAAGCGCGAGGTGCTGAAAAGCTGGACCATCCTCCTGGCGATCATGGCCTTCGGCTTTTCGCTGATCGGCACCTTCATCGTGCGCTCGGGCGTCATCACCTCGGTCCACAGCTTCGCCAGCGACCCCGAGCGTGGCGTGTTCATCCTGGCGATCCTGGCGTTCTTCGTGGGCGGCGCGCTGCTGCTTTTCACCTTCCGCGCCGCCTCGATGCAGGCGCGGGGGGCCTTCGCCCCGGTCTCGCGCGAAGGGGCGCTGGTGCTCAACAACATCCTGCTGGCGGTTTCGACCTTCGTGGTCTTCATCGGCACCGTCTGGCCGTTGGTGGCCGAGATGCTGTGGGACCGCAGGCTGTCGGTGGGCGCGCCCTTCTTCGAACAGGCCTTCACGCCCTTCATGGTGGCGCTGGCCATCGTCCTGCCGGTCGGCGCGATCCTGCCGTGGAAGCGCGGCAAGCTCAGGCGCGCGCTTTACCCGCTGCGCGGCGCGCTGGTCTTTGCCGGGGCGGTGATGGCGCTGGTCTTTGCCGTCTCGACCGGCCATTCGGCGCTGGCGGTGATCGGTGCCGGGCTGGGCGCCTGGCTGGTCGCCGGCGCTGCCGTGGACCTGTGGCTGCGCACCGGCAATTCCGGCCTGTCCCGCCTGCGCCGGCTGCCGCGTGCCGATTGGGGCAAGGCCGTTGCCCATGCCGGGCTGGGCGTCACCTTCATCGGCATCAGCCTGCTGATGGCCTGGCAGGTCGAGGACATCCGCGTGGCCCGGATCGGCCAGAGCTTCGCCGTCGCCGGCTATGAGATCACCCTGGACAGCGTCGAAGAGCACCCCGGCCCCAACTACAACTCGATCATCGCCGCGATGACCGTCAGCCGCGACGGGCGGCAGGTCGCGGTGCTGCATCCCGAGAAGCGGGTCTATCCGGTGCAATCCATGCCCACCACCGAGGCGGCGATCCAGAACGGGCTGTTCCGCGACCTCTATCTGGTCATCGGCGACGAGCAACAGGATGGCGGCTGGGCGGTGCGCAGCTATATCAAGCCCTTTGCCAGCTGGATCTGGCTGGGTTCGGCGCTGATGGCGCTGGGGGGGCTCATCAGCCTGTCGGACCGGCGCTATCGCGTCGCCGCCGGGGCCCGCCAGACCCGCGTCGCCCCCCAGCCGGCGGAATAGCCCATGCGCGCCTTGATCCTCTGCCTGTCGCTGCTGCTTGCCCTTCCCGCCCTGGCCGTCCAGCCCGACGAGGTGCTGTCCGACCCGGCGCTGGAGGCGCGGGCGCGCGAGATTTCCAAGACGCTGCGCTGCCCGGTCTGCCAGGGCGAGACCATCGACGAATCCAATGCGCCGATCAGCCGCGACCTGCGGCTTTATCTGCGCGAGCGGCTGGTCGCGGGGGACAGCAATGCCGAGGCGGTGCAGGCCGTCGCCGACCGCTTCGGCGAATATGTCCTGTTCGAGCCTCCGGCGCGCGGGGCGAACTGGCTGCTTTATCTGGCCGGGCCGATCATGGCCCTGCTGGGCCTGTTCCTGGGCTGGCGCTTCGTCCGTTCGCGCAGCCTGGCCGAGGAAGGGCCGGAAAAGCTCAGCGACGAGGAAAAGGCCCGGCTGGACAGGATCCTGCGCGACTGACGCAGGGTCGGGGCTTTCCTGTCCCGCAGCACCCCGGCAGGATGACCGCAAGCACGAGAGGGGGCAGGGATGAGCTTTCAGACCATCGAATCCACGCATCGGGACGGCATTGCGAGGCTGGCGCTGAACCGGCCCGATGTGGTGAACGCGCTCAACCGCACCATGCGGGCCGAGATCGTCGCAGCGCTGACGAACCTGCCGCCGGGTACGCGCTGCGTGGTGCTGACCGGGAACGGGCGCGGCTTCTGCTCGGGCCAGGACCTGACCGATGCCGGCGGCGGCTTCGACGTCGAAACCATCCTGCGCGAGGAATACGAGCCGATGCTGGCCGCCATCGCCGAGGCGCCGGTGCCGGTTATCGCCGCGGTGAACGGCATCGCGGCGGGGGCAGGGGCCAACCTGGCGCTGGCTGCCGACGTGGTGATCGCCGCGGAAAGCGCCAGTTTCGTGCAGGCTTTCAGCCGCATCGGACTGATCCCGGATGCGGGCGGGACGTTCATCGTGCCGCGCTCGGTCGGGGTGCCGCGCGCCATGGGAATGATGCTGTTCGCCGACCGCATCCCGGCCGCCCAGGCGGCGGAATGGGGGCTGATCTGGGAGGCGGTGCCGGACGCGGATTTCGAAACCGTGGTGGCTGCGCGGGCCAAGGCCCTGGCCGAGGGGCCGACGGCGGCTTTCCTGGCGATCCGCCAGGCGCTGCGCGCCTCGGGTGGCAATGACATGGCCGCGCAGCTGCGGCTGGAGGCGCGGCTGCAAGGCGAGATGGCCCGGACCGGGGATTTCGCCGAAGGCGTCGCGGCCTTCCTGGAAAAGCGAGCGCCCCGGTTCAAGGGATGCTGAGTTGAGGGCGCTGACCGGGCCTAAGCGATGCGCATGAAGCGCGGCACCGTCGTCCGGTTGTCGAAGAAGGGCACCGTCGGCGGCAGGGCCAGCGGCCCGTCGCCGGCCGCCGCCAGCAGGCTTGCCACCTCGGCCAGCACCACTTCGGTGATGAAGGGCAGGTCCAGCGCCCGTGCCTCGGTCAACGGCACCCAATGCAGATGCGAAAGCTCGTCGCAGGCGGCGCTGAAATCGTTGCGGTCGCCATGCAGCCGCTCGGCATCCAGAAGCAGGAAGCGTGCGTCGAAGCGGCGTGGGCGGCCCGGCGGGGTGACGGCGCGGAACATGTAGATCAGGGCCGAGGCATCCGGTGCCAGCCCGGCGCCGGCGTAATGGTCCCAGCCCTCGGGCGCGAGGCCAGGCGGGCCGGTCAGCAGGCCGGTCTCCTCGGCCAGTTCGCGCAGGGCGGCGGCGGCCAGCGCCCGGGGCGTCACCTGCGACTCGGCGCGCGGCTCGGCGGCCAGCAGGGCCGAGGCCCGGGGTGGCAGGTCGCCGGCCAGCCGCACCTGCGCATCGGCCGCATCCACCGCACCGCCGGGAAAGACGTATTTCGAGGGCATGAACACCGCCGAGGCGCCCCTTTGCCCCATCAGCACCGAAGGTCCGCCCCGGGCGTTGCGGTCCAGCACGACGACGGTGGCGGCATCGCGGATCGGCTGCTCGGCGGCATCGCGGTTCGCGGGGGTGGTTCCGGCCATGGCGCTCACGACGCGGCTGCCTCGATCGCTGCGGGCTCGGCACCGAAACCATGCATCCGGCGCGCCCATTGGAAGCCGATCATCCCGCCCTTGATCCGCGGCAGCAGCGCCAGCGACAGCACCACCGCGCCGAGGCCGAAGCCGATCAGCATGGCCATGGCGGAGGGGCGATACATCATGTAGACCGCCAGCAACAACGGCGCGCCCAGATGCGACACCAGCAGGATGGTCAGATAGGCCGGGCCGTCGTCGGCGCGCTGATGATGCAGCTCCTCGCCGCAATGCGGGCAGGCCGGGCGGACCGTCAAATAGCCCTGGAACAGCCGCCCCTGGCCGCAAGAGGGGCAGCGCCCAAGGGCGCCGCGCAGCATGGCCGGCTTGATCGGGCGCTCGGGCTGGGTCCCGTCGGAATAGGCATGGGGCATGGGCGCGTTCCTTTCCTGTTCCGCTTCTATCTAGGGCAAGCGACCCGCAAAGAAAAGCACGGCTTAAGTCCGGCCAGGGGTGGCCAGAGGCGGCGGCTCATGCCGCGATCACCGGCGAGGCCATGACGATCCGGTTGCGCCCCGAGGATTTGGCATTGAGCAATGCCCGGTCGGCGCTGGCCAGCAGCGCCTCGGGGTCGAGCGGCAGAAGATGCGGCCCGCCATGCCCCAGGGCCACGCCGACCGAGATGGTGACGCGCAGCTCGGCGCTCTTGCAGCCCTGCGGCAGGATGACCGGCGCGGCCATCACCGTCTGGCGCAGCTCCTCGGCCACGCGGCGGGCGGTGCGGGCCGGGCAATCGGGCAGCACGGCCAGGAATTCCTCGCCGCCGATGCGGGCGAGCAGGGCGCCCTCGGGCAGGGTGACGGCCAGGCGGGCGGCGATCTCGGCCAGCACGGCATCGCCGGCGGGATGGCCGTGCAGGTCGTTCACCTGCTTGAAACGGTCGAGGTCCAGCAGCATGACCGCCAGATCGCCCTGGTGCTCCTGCGCCTCGGCGGCCAGTTCGGCCAGGCGCGGCAGAGCGAAGCGGCGATTGTGCAGCCCGGTCAGCGGATCGGTCATCGCCCAGCGCATGTTGCGCTGGGTCTCGTGCCGGCGGCGGTCGGCCTCGTGCTTGCGGGCCAGCTGGGCTTGCAGGCGCATCGCCGTCTCGGGCGCGGCATCGGGGCGGGCCAGATCCCAGGGCAGCACGTCCCCGGCCCCCAGGTCCAGCGCCACGGGCATCATCTCGGCCCGCTCGGGGCGCAGGGCGATCGCCACCGCCGCCTCGCGCGAGCGCGGGCGCGAGCGCAGTTCGGAGAGCAGCCGCAGCCCGTCGCCGGGCTGGTGGATATCGGCGGCGATCAGGTAAAGATCGGCCACCCGGTTCGAGCCTGCCTCGGCCAGAGCCTGTTCGGGCTCGCAGACCGAGATGGAGAAATCCACCCGGTCCCGCAGCGCCAGGCGCCAGCCCAGCGCCGTGGCGGGCCGATCGGCGACAAAGACCGCGCGCGGCCGGCCGTCCGCGGCAAAGCCGGCCGCGGCCTCGGCCAGGCCGGGCGCTGGACCGTCCAGTTCGCCGAGTTCGTGCCGCATCAGCCCGCGAATGCGCGCCAGCAGCGTCAGCTCGTCGTTTCCGGCGTCGATCAGCGCGGTCGCCCCCGCCCTGAGCGCCGCCACGCGATCCGCGCCGCTGGCCTGGACCAGCACCGGCAGGTCGGCGGCGCAAGGCAGGTCGCGCAACGCGGTGCAAAGCGCGGGGGCGTCCATATCGGGCAGGCTGGCGCCGACCAGCACGATCTGCGGATGGATCAGCCGCGCCATGCGCAGCGCCTCGGCCCCCGAACTGGCGGTCGAGACTTCGTAGCAGGCCGAAACCAGCCGCACCTTCATGGTGATGCGATTCGTCGGCACGCCGTCGACGACAAGAATGCGCCCTGCCATGGTTACGCCTGCTTTACACCCCGAGCCCAGAGCCGCATCTTGTGCGGGAATGGTTAACAAATCCTTTCCGGGTGCGAAGAAATCCGCCCCGGTCGTCACGAAAGCGAGAAGGAAATGACACGAAACGAAGCGCGCGACATTGCCGATGCGGGTTTTGTCCATATCGCCGCGGATCCCGAACTGGTGGGGACGTTGCTGGCGCAATCGGGCAGCGACGTGGCCGGCTTGCGCGTCATGGCGGCGCGGCCGGAATTCGCCGTCTTCGTGCTGGATTTCCTGCTGGAGCAGGACCAGCGCGTGCTGGATTTCGCGCAGGCCGCGCATATCGCGCCGCAGCGGGTGCAGATGGCGCGGGCGGTGCTGGGCGGGGGCGACCCCTGGTAGGGGCCGCCCGAGGGCTCAGGCTACCTCGGCGAAGACCTTGTCGAGCGCCTTTTCCAGCTTTTCGAACATCTCGTCCATCTGCGCCTCGGTCAGGATGAAGGGCGGGCAGAGCACGATGGACTGGCCCAGCGGCCGGCAGATCAGCCCCAGATCGGTGCAGGTATTGGCGATGCGCTCGCTGACCGAGAGATTGGCGTCGAAGGGCGTCTTGCTCGGCTTGTCCTTGACCGCCTCCAGCGCCCACATGAAGCCGATGCCACGATATTCGCCGATGTTCGGCCGGCCGGCGATGCGCTTCAGCCCGGCCTCGAAGCGGGGGGCGAGGCGGCGCACGTTCTCGGCCAGCCCCTCGTTCATCACCACGTCGATGGCCTTCAGCGCGATGGCGCAGCCGACCGGATGGCCCGAGGCGGTGAAGCCGTGCGGGAATTCCTCGATCGCCTCGACGGCGGCCTCGACCCGCTTCGCCAGGTCCGGGCCGAGGATCACCGCGCCCATCGGGAAGAAGCCCGCGGTCAGGTTCTTGGACGAGATGATCGCATCGGGCATGAAGTCATAGGTCAGGCAGCCCCAGGTGCTGCCGGTGCGGCCAAAGCCGCAGATCACCTCGTCCGAGATCATCGGGATGTCGTGCTTGCGCAAGATCGGCAGGATGGCCTGGAAATAGCCCTGGGCCGGCGGGATCACGCCCCCCGCGCCCATCACCGGCTCGGCGAAGAAGCCGGCGATGGTGTCGGCGCCCTCGCGGGCGATGGTGTCCTCCAACTCGCGGGCCAGGCGGGCGACGAATTGTTCTTCGGTCTCGCCCTCCTCGCCATAGCGCCAGTAATGCGGGCAGGTCAGGTGGATGAAGCCGGGCAGCGGCAGGCCGAAGACCGCGTTATAGGGCTTGCCGGTCATCGAGGCCGAAACCGCGGTCACGCCGTGATAGGCGTTCCAGCGCGTCAGGATCTTGCGCTTTTGCGGCTTGCCCTCGGCGGCATGCAGGAACCACAGCATCTTGACCATGGTGTCGTTCGCCTCGGAGCCGGAATTGGTATAGAAGACCCGGCCGCTGGCGAAGGGCGAGACCTCGACCAGCTTTTCCGACAGCATCACCGTCTGGTCGGACATGCGGCCGAAAAACGCGTGATAGCCGGGAAAGCGGTCGTATTGCGCCTTGGCGGCCTCGATCAGGCCCTTGTGGTCGAAGCCGGCGACCATGTTCCACAGCCCGGAATTGGCGTCCAGATAGCGGCGGCCATGCACATCGACGATATAGGGGCCCTCGCCATGGGTCACGACGACCGTGCCCCGCTGATGGACCGAGGGCATGTCGGTGAAACCATAGAGCGAATAGGTCTCGGCCCGGGCTTCCCAGCTTTGCGGTTGGTTCATGACGTCAGCCTCCATCTGCTTTGGAGGCAGGCTAGCCGGGCGCCGGGGGCGGTTCAATGGGGCGCCGTAGCGGCTTTGGCCAAGTGCCGGGCTGCGCCGGGGTCGGTTGGCGAATTGCCGGGGCGGGCGGTGGAAATGCCAGCGCGGGGCGGCGGGGTTTGCGCCGGCTTCCGGCGTTGCATGGGTATTTGGGCAACGAAGAAATGCCTTGGCGGCGGTGCTTTGGGGGTGGGGCGGGCGCGGGTCAGCAGGTTTGCCTTGGGGAAAGGCACAGGCGGATGCCCTCCTTGCCCCGCAGCGTCAGCCGCATGATCGGGACCGGGCGTTCGCGGCCGGGTTCGAGGCGATAGGCGCGGACCAAGGCCGCGAGGATCAGCGGTCCCTCGATCATCGCGAAGCCGGCGCCGGGGCAGGCGCGGGGGCCGGCCGAGAAGGGGATGAAGGCGTCGCGCTGGCAGGCCTTGCCGTTCTCGGTCTCCCAGCGCGACGGGTCGAAGCGGTCGGGGTCGTCCCAGAGCCGCTCGTGGCGGTGCAGGTGCCAGGGCGACAGCACGAGTTGCGCGCCCCTGGGGGCCTTGCGGTCGCGCAGGGTTTCGGTCTGCCGGCATTGCCGCACGGTCATGGCGACGGGCGGGTAGAGCCGCAGCGCCTCGCGAAAGACGGCGCGGGCCAGCGGCAGGTTGCGGATCGCGGCGAAATCGGCGGCGAGGTTCTGCCGCGCCTCCTTGGCCAGCCGGTCCTGCCAGTCCGGGCTTTCCGCCAGCAGATAGAGCGCCCAGGCCAGGGCCGAGGCGCCGGTTTCGTGCCCGGCGAGGAAGAAGGTCGCGACCTCGTCGATCATCTCGGCTTCGCCGAAGATCCGGCCGGTCTGCGGGTCGGGGGTGGTCATGATCTTGGTGGCGAGATCCTGCGGCGCGGTGCCGGCGGCGATCTCGGCGGCGCGGGCCGAGACCAGCTGGCGGATCAGGGCGCGGATGCGGCGCGCGGTCTGGCGCACCCGGCGGGTGTGCAGCCGCGCCCAGCGGGGCAGGGCCATCAGCCCGCCCAGGTTCACCATCGGCTGCGCGTCCTGATGGTCGCGGAAGGCCTGGAAGACCTGGGCGGCGGTCGCGTCCTCGATCGGGATCGAGAACAGGGTGCGGAAGATCACGTCGGCGGCGATGTGGCTGGTCTGGGGTTCGATGTCGATTTCGGTCCCGTCGGCCAGCGGCGCCAGCCGGGCGACGCCGGCCAGGGCCGCGTCCCACATCGCCGGGAAGACCTCACGCAGCCTTCCGCCCTCGAAGGCGGGGTCGATGATGCGGCGCTGGTGCAGCCAGGTCTCGCCGTTCGAGATGAAGCTGGAATTGCCCAGCAGCGGTTGCAGCCCGGCAGCCATGCGCGGCGATTTCGGGAAATCCATCGGCCGCTTCTTCAGGATCAGCTCGACCAGCGCCGGGTCGTTGCAGGTGAAGCTGTGGATGAAGGGGCCGCGGAACTCGGCCATCCAGGCGCGATAGAGCCGGTCGGATTGCGCCGACAGGATGTCGCGGCGGAAGTCGCGGATGAAGCGCCAGACCGAGGCTTTTCCCGGCCGGGCGGGCGGTTTGGGCGGGATCATGTCGCGACCCAGCGGTTCACGGCGCGTGCGATGCGGCCCGGCGAATGGCCGCGCCCGGCGAAACGCTGGCCCAGCGTCAACGGTCCCGCGGTGATGGCGAAGTAGTCGTAGTCGCCCGGCCGGTCGAAGGCGCAGAGATACTGGAAATGCAGCCGGAACCAGCGCCCGCGCAATTCCCGCCGCTTTTCGGGCGAAAGCGTCCGGGTGAAGGCAGCGGAAAGCACCAGCGGATGCCGGCGGCCGGGCGGCTCGACGCCGGAGACGGCGACCGGATCGCAGAGGCCGAACGAGCAGGCGTCGCCAGGGGCGGTGACATCGATCCAGTCGAGCTCCTCGCGCGCCGCGAGATCGCGCAGGTCGGCGCGCAGCCGGTTGGCGCGCGGCAGGAACGACGCCATCGGCACGACATGGCCGAGCGACAGGTAGGAGAGGCGCGGCCCTGACGCCGGCACCCGGCCGGAGCGGATCAGGTCCGCCAGCACCGAGACGCCCAGATAGGCCCCGGAGCTGTGGCCGATCACCAGCACCTCGTCCCAGTCGCCCGCCAGCACCTCGGCGATGCGGTCGGCGAATTGCGCCAGCCGCGCTTCCAATGCCGGGGGATAGGCGCCCTGGCCTTGGGCGGTGAAGGCATAGTCGTGCATCAGATACCAGGCGAAGATCTTGCCGTCGATGCGCCGCCATAGATGCAGCCCGGCCCAGGTCAGCCCCAGCATGACAGGCCCGCCCAGCCACCAGCCGAGCCCAGTCAGCCGCCCCAGCGCCCAGCCGATCAGCGCCCCGGCCAGGGCCGCTGACAGCAGTTGCGCCAGCAGCACCACCACCGGGTAGAGCGCCGCGATCACCGGGCCGCGGCGCAGCCGCATCAGCCGGAACAGCGCGCCCGAGCCGATATAGGCCCAGGCGGTGCGGAACAGCTGGCCATAGGTCGCCAGAATGCCCTGGCCCATCGAGCCCTGTACGATATCGGCCCAGACCAGCACCTCGACCTCGGCCTCGGCCTGCCGGCCGGCGAAATCGCCGAGAACGCCCCAGCCAAAGCCCTTGCGGTCGCGGCGCGGGCCGAAGCGCAGCTCGTAGCCCGAGATGCGGGCCTGTTCCGCCCCCTCGCGCTTGTAAAGCTCGCGATAGCGGCGGGGCGGGATCGGGTCATAGCCCGGGATGTAGAGCACGCGGCGGCGAAAGGGGCGGGTCATGAAATAAACGTTTGCTTGCGCAGGCAGAATAGCCCATCCGCGCCGGCCGGCAAGTCAGGCCGCGCCCCAGCGCGCCTCGAGCTTTTCGATGGCGGCGATGCGCGCCTCGGCCGGCGGATGCGAGAGCAGCCAGGCCGGCGCGCCCGCCCGGCCCGCGCCCGCCAGCCGGTCGAGCTTGCGAAACAGGCTTTTCTGCGGCGCGGTGCCCAGTCCGGCCTTGACCATCAGCGCGCTGGCGAAGGCGTCGGCCTCGAATTCATCTTGGCGCGACAGCCGGGCGGCGATGGCGCTGGCGGCGAGATTGGCGATCCAGACGCCGATGCCGGGCAGGAAGCGGCCCAGCACGCCCGCCAGCACCATGCGCACCACGTTCTGGCCGGCAAAGTCCACCATGCGGCGGCGGGTATGGCCATGGGCGACATGGCCCAGCTCATGCGCGATGACCGAAGCCAGCTCGGCCTCGGTCACTTCGCCCTGGTCCAGCCGGTCG
Organism: Paracoccus sp. MKU1; assembly: GCF_001447385.1. GTDB lineage: Bacteria > Pseudomonadota > Alphaproteobacteria > Rhodobacterales > Rhodobacteraceae > Paracoccus. The sequence goes on from NZ_LLWQ01000220.1 coordinate 87,247, forward strand.
AGGAAACCGCGGGTCAGGAAGATGCGGCCGTCCGGCGCGGCCAGCCCGTTCACATGCCCGACCTCGTAGACATGCGCCCGCACCGAGGGCAGGTCCATGGCCCGGCCCAGCCGCTCCAGCATCGGCACCAGCCGGGGATGGCGCAGCGGCGTGGATTTGGCGTTCAGCTCGGCCTTCAGCCGCCATGCGGAAAAGAACCACATTGCGGCGGCATAGAGCAGGATCAGCAGGATCGGCGTCAGCTTCAGCATAAGCGCAATATGGGCATCGAGCGGCGGTCAGCCAAGGATGCGCATGGCCTGGGTCAGCCCCTCCAGCGTCAGGGGCTGCATGCGGTCCTCGAAGATCTCGCGGACCATGGTGATGGACCGGGTATGGCCCCAATGCGCGCGCGGCACCGGGTTCAGCCAGACGTGGTCGGGCCAGGCCTCCCGCAGGCGTCTGAGCCAGGTCTCGCCCGATTCGGGGTTCCAATGCTCGTTGGCGCCGCCGGGGATGGCGATCTCATAGGGCGACATCGAGGCGTCGCCGACGAAGATCGCCTTGTAGTCGCGACCGAAGCGGTTGATGACCTCCCAGGTGGGCGTGGTCTCGGTCCAGCGGCGGCGGTTGTCCTTCCACAAGGCCTCGTAGACGCAATTGTGGAAGTAGAAATGCTCCAGGTGCTTGAACTCGGCGCGGGTGGCCGAGAACAGCTCGTCCACCAGCCGGGAATGGTCGTCCATGCTGCCGCCGGCGTCGAGGAACAGCAGCACCTTCACGGCATTGTGCCGCTCGGGCCGGGTCTGGACGTCGATATAGCCGTGCTCGGCGCTGGCGCGGATGGTGCCGGGCAGGTCCAGCTCCTCCAGTGCGCCGTGCCGCGCCCATTGCCGCAGCCGCTTGAGCGCCACCTTGATGTTGCGGGTGCCCAGTTCGACCGAATCGTCGAAGTCGCGGAACTCGCGCTTGTCCCAGACCTTGACGGCGCGGCGGTGACGGCTTTCGGCTTGCCCGATGCGCACGCCCTCGGGATTGTAGCCATAGGCGCCGAAGGGCGAAGTGCCGGCGGTGCCGATCCACTTGTTGCCGCCCTGGTGGCGGCCCTGCTGCTCGGCCAGCCGCTCGCGCAGGCGCTTCATCAGTTCCTCGAAAGAACCGGCGCCCTCGATGGCGGCGCGTTCCTCGGGCGTGAGCAGCTTCTCGGCCAGCTTTTCCAGCCAGTCGCGCGGGATCGAGACCTCGTTCACCAGCGCCTCGACCGGGATCTCGTCGAGGCCCGAGAAGGCTTCGGCAAAGGCGCGGTCGAATCGGTCGATATGCGCCTCGTTCTTGACCAGCGTGGCGCGGGCGAGGTGATAGAAGCCCTCGGGCGACCAATCCGACAGCCCGGCTTGCAGCCCCGCCAGCAGGTCCAGATATTCCCGCAGGCTGGCTGGCACCCCATGCCTGCGCAGACTGTCGAGGAACGGCCGGAACATCAGCCCATCCGGCTGAGCAATATGGTCAGGAACACCCCCAGCACGGTCAGCGCCAGGGCATGGGCGGCGGCATATTGCAGCTTGTCGGCGCGGTTGCCGCCGGCTTTCGCGGCGCGCATCCAGCCGATCGCTGCGCCAAGGATGAATGCGGCGATCACGATCATGGGCAGGGCATAGCCCGCCCCCGCGTCCCTGTCGAGAGGCGCGCCCCCTTGAACGACCGCCGGGCGCAGGTTACTTTCGGACCAACTTGTTATCGGAGGGCGTGACCATGGCGCCCAGGCGTCCTGCGGGTGCGGACGCGTTCCCGAGAAAAACGGTCGAGCCTTTCGCCACCCGCCCGGCCGAGGACGGGCCGCTTTACGCGGCTCTGGATCTTGGCACGAACAGCTGCCGGATGCTGATTGCCCGTCCCGCGGGCAGCCAGTTCCAGGTGGTCGACAGTTTCTCGAAGCCGGTCCAGCTGGGGCACGGCCTCGAGGCATCAGGCAGGCTGTCGCGTCCCTCGATGGCGCGGACGGTGCATGCCTTGCAGGTGTGCCGGCGCAAGCTCGAGGCGCATGAGGTCACGCGTATGCGGCTGGTCGCGACCGAGGCTTGCCGGCGCGCGCGCAACAGCCGCGATTTCCTGCGCATGATCCGGCGCGAGACCGGCCTGCCGGTCGAGATCATCGACGCCGAGGAGGAGGCGCGGCTGGCCGTGATCTCCTGCGCGCCGCTGGTCAGCCAGCGCACCGAGCAATTGCTGGTCGTCGATATCGGCGGCGGCTCGACCGAGCTGGTCTGGATCGACCTGGAGGATGTCGATCCCAAGGAGCGGTCGCGGGCGATCATGCGGCTGGGCGACGGCTTCCGCGATCCGCAGCCGGGCGGGGCCCGGGTGGTGGACTGGATCAGCGTGCCGTTGGGCGTCGCCACGCTGCGCGACCAGTTCGAGGATGTCGAGGACGATCAGGGTCGCTTCGCGCTGATGTCCTGGCATTTCGAGGAGATGCTGGCGGATTTCGCCCCCTATGCCCTGGCCCAGACCATGGAGGAGGGGTTCCAGATCATCGGCACCTCGGGCACGGTGACCACGGTGGCGGCCAGCCATCTGGGCCTGCGCCGCTATGACCGGACCAAGGTGGACGGGTTGATCATGAGCTCGGCCCAGATCGACCGGGTGATCCGCGACTACCTGGCGCTGGGCCCCGAGGGGCGGCGTGCCGACCCCCGCATCGGGCGCGAGCGGCATGCGCTGATCATGTCGGGCGCCGCGATCCTGCAAACGCTGATGCGGGTCTGGCCGACGACGCGGCTGTCGGTCGCCGATCGCGGCCTGCGCGAGGGGCTGCTTTATGCGCAGATGGTCAAGGACGGGGTGCTGGCCCCGGACGGAATGAACGGGGTGGCATGAGATGAGCGAAGACAAGAAGCCGGGCTCCGGGCGCAAGAGCTCGGGCCGCGGCCAGCGCGACCTGCGGGTGCGGGTCAAATCGGCCAAGGGGCGCAAGCTTTCCAGCACGCTCTGGCTGGAGCGGCAGTTGAACGACCCTTACGTCGCCAGGGCGAAACGCGAGGGTTATCGCGGCCGCGCCGCCTACAAGATCCTGGAGCTGGACGACAAGTATCGCTTCCTGGTGCCCGGCGCGCGCGTGGTCGACCTGGGCTGCGCGCCGGGCGGTTGGTGCCAGGTGGCGGTCGCGCGCGTCAACGCGCTGGGCGATAAGCCCGGCAAGAGGATCGGCCGGGTGCTGGGCGTGGACCTGCAAGAGGTCGATCCGATTCCGGGGGCCGAGATCCATCAGCTGGATTTCCTGTCGGACGGCGCCGACGAACAGGTCAAGGCCTGGCTGGGGGGGCGGGCCGATGTGGTGATGTCCGACATGGCGGCGGCCTCCTCCGGGCACAAGGGCACCGACCATCTGCGCATCGTGGCGTTGGTCGAGGCGGCGGCGCAGCTGGCCTTCGACGTGCTGGAGCCCGGCGGCACCTTCGTCGCCAAGGTGCTGGCCGGCGGGGCCGAGAACGAGATGCAGGCCATGCTCAAGCGCAATTTCCGCAAGGTGGCGAATGTGAAGCCGCCGGCCAGCCGCTCGGATTCCTCCGAGAAATTCGTGGTGGCGCAGGGGTTCCGCGGCCGCGAGGATGCAGAGCGCGTCGCCGGAGTCGAGGACGGCGGCCAGGACTGAGGCAGCGGCATCGCCCCGGCCGACAGCGCTGGCGGGGGCGATGCCATGCAACCTTCGCCTCCGCCGCGCCCTGCCGCGCCCTTGCCTTCACCGTTTCCCAAATACTCATGCAACCGCGGCGGCGAACACCGGGCGCCGAGCGCCGAGCGCGCGCTCGACCGGCCGGCGCGCTGGCTGCCGGCCGGTCCCGGGAAGGTCAGTTCCGGGTCGAATCGCCGTGATGCTCGGCCAGTTCCTCGATATGCTCCAGGCCGCCCGGCACGTGATGGTGGGTGGCGCGGTTCCACAGATAGGTCGCAGCCCACAGAATCACGCCGATGCCGATCAGCCAACCCGCCACCTTGTATTGGTCCATCTGCGCGGCCGAGCGCGCCCAGGGCCCGGCAAGGAAGGCGCAGGTCACCGCGCCGACCCAGGGCACCCAGCCCGGCGCCTTGAAATGCTGCCGCTCGACCGGGCGCTTGCGCAGCACCAGCAGCGAGATGTTCACCACGGTAAAGACGCATAGCAGCAGCAGGGCCGTGGTGCCGCCCAGCAGGCTGACCGCCGGCAGGTCCGAGCGGGTGACGACGAAATAGATCAGCCCGAAGGCCAGCAGCGTGGTGAAGATGATCGCCACCCAGGGCGTGCGCCGTTCGCGATGCACCAGCCCCAGCCCATGCGGCAGCACCCCCTGCCGGGCCAGGCCGTAAAGCAGCCGGCTGGCCATCAGCATGTTGATCAGCGCCGAATTCGCCACCGCGAACATGCCGATGAAGGGAAAGATCTTGTCGAAGGGGAAGTTCGGCGCCCCCGCCCGCACCACCTGCGTCAGGGCCGAACCCTTGTCGGGGTCCGACAGATCGCCCACCGGCACCAGCGCCACGGCGCAGATCGCCACCAGCACATAGATCGCGCCGGTAATGCCCAGGCCGGTCAGCATGATGCGCGGAAAGATGCGGACCGGGTCCGTGACCTCCTCGGCCATGTTCACCGAATCCTCGAAACCGACCATGGCAAAGAAGGCCAGAGCCGTCGCGGCGGTCAGCGCCAGGAAGGCGCCCTTTTCGTCGGACGAGCGGAAGATCATCACTTCGCTGAAATCCGCCCGGCCCTGGCCCATGGCGTAAAAGCCGATGAAGATGATCATCAGCAGGCCGGAAAGCTCGATGCAGGTCAGCACCACATTGGCCTTTACGCTCTCGCCGACGCCGCGGAAGTTGATCGCGGCCACCAGCGCCATGAACCCCAGCGCGATGACCAGGATGCCGTTGCCGTCCTTGCTGAAGCCCAGGCCGAAGCCGTCGTTCAGAAAGCCGGCGAAGGCGTTCGACGCCGTCGAGGCCGAGGTGATCCCCGAGCACATCACGGTGAAGGCCACCAGGAAGGTCAGGAAATGGATGCCGAAGGCGCGATGGGTGTAAAGCGCCGCGCCCGCCGCCTGCGGATAGCGCGTGACCAGTTCCAGATAGGACAGCGCGGTGATGGTGGCGACGAGAAAGGCGACCAGGAACGGCGCCCAGGCCGCGCCGCCCACCTCGCCCGCCACGGTGCCGGTCAGCGCATAGACCCCGGTGCCGAGAATGTCGCCTACGATGAAAAGCAAAAGCAGCTTCGGTCCGATGACCCGCCTGAGCGCGTGCTGCTCGGGTTCCGTCCTGGTTCCTGTAGCGGTCGTCATTTGTGATCCCCCCTGGTTTCCGGGCTCGTGACGGAAAGGGTGATCCGATCACCCCTTCAGGGCAACCCGCCTTGGTTGCAAGCCGCCGCCCTGTTTCCCAATCGCCGCAGGGGCCGGCGGGTTCCCGCCCAAGGGACAGGCAGGGGCGCAGCCTTGCCGGCCGCGCCCCCGTTTCCCTCGCCATTGCAGGCAGGTTTTCGGGCCGCCAGCACTTCGGCGGCCCAAGAATCGTTGCCCTGTCACCCGCGAGGCATGTCACGCCCGTTGCCGGGCCGGATCCTGTCGGTTCCGGCCCGGCTTGGAGTCGTCGTTGCGGGTGATCGTGCCGGCCTTGGCTGAAATGCAGTCGTTGCCGGCACAACCTTGGACATAATCGTTACCACCATTCTCATGCATGTCGGCACCGTCGGCGCCATAAGGCATATCGTTCCCCAAGCCCGAGGAGGGGGTCCCGGGTCCAGAAAAGCGTTCGTCAGTATAACCCACTGCCCCTGCGGCCAGTTGGCCGGGCCATCGTCATCGGTTCCGTCCTCTTGGCGTCCCGATGTTGCGGATGGTCGGTCTGCCTTGCGACCATCATAATGCGCCGGCGGGCGTGATCGTCGTGTGAAACGCTCCTAATCCTTATAGAAAAAGGATAACTTTCTTGAAATTTCCGATTCGCGATGCGACTGGCGGCGGTGCTTCTTCGCAGCCGAATCGCGGCCGGGCATTGCCCCTTGCCCGGCCTGCGGCTATCGCAGGCAAAAAGGGGGTCCGGGAACCATGAGCTTCAACACCTTCGGTCGCGTCTTCACCTTCACCACCTGGGGCGAAAGCCACGGCCCGGCGCTGGGCGCCACGGTGGACGGCTGCCCGCCCGGCGTGGCGCTGGACGAGGGCTGGATCCAGCAATTCCTGGATCGCCGCCGCCCCGGCAGCTCGAAATTTACCACCCAGCGCCAGGAGCCGGACCAGGTGCGCATCCTCTCGGGCACCTTCGAGTGCAGGACCACCGGCACGCCGATCCAGTTGATGATCGAGAACACCGACCAGCGCAGCAAGGATTACGGCGAGATCGCCCAGGCCTTTCGGCCCGGCCATGCCGACATCGCCTATCACCTGAAATACGGCCTCCGCGACTATCGCGGCGGCGGGCGCTCCAGCGCGCGGGAGACGGCGGCGCGCGTGGCGGCGGGTGGCGTGGCGCAAGCGGTGCTGCGCGACCTGGTGCCGGGGCTGAAGATCACCGGCTACATGGTGCAGATGGGCGAGCTGCACCTGGACCGGACGAAATTCGATGCGGCCGAGATCGGCAATAACCCGTTCTTCCTGCCCGATGCCTCGGCCGTGCCGGCATGGGAGGACTACCTGAACGCGATACGCAAGGCGCAGGACAGTGTCGGCGCCGCCGTCGAGGTGCTGATCCAGGGGTGCCCGCCCGGCCTTGGCGCCCCGGTCTATGCCAAGCTCGACACCGACCTTGCCGCCGCGATGATGTCGATCAATGCGGTGAAAGGCGTCGAGATCGGCGAGGGCATGGCGGCGGCCGCCCTGACAGGGACCGCGAATGCCGACGAGATCCGCATGGGCAATGAGGGACCGCGCTACCTTTCGAACCATGCCGGCGGGATTCTGGGCGGCATTTCGACCGGGCAGGACATCGTGGTGCGATTTGCGGTCAAGCCGACCAGCTCGATCCTGACCCCGCGCCGCACCATCAACCAGAAGGGCGAGGAGATCGAGCTGATCACCAAGGGCCGGCACGACCCCTGCGTCGGCATCCGCGCCGTGCCCATCGCCGAGGCCATGGCGGCCTGCGTGGTTCTGGACCATCTGCTGCTCGACCGGGCGCAGACCGGCGGGCAGCGCGGCCGGATCGGCTAGGCAAGGCGCGCGATGGGCGGGGAAGGGGAGGGGAACGCTGTTCCCCTCTTGGCCCGTTCCGGGCCAATTCACCCCATGGAGTATTTGGAAAACGGAGAAGGCCCGGGCGCGGCGGGTTTCCGCCTTTCACCGTTTTGCAAATACTCCTGCTTTGTTACGCAACTGTTACATTGCTTTCGCATAACCGTCGCACCGGCGTTCTAGAGAACGCGCAGGCCGAATCCGGCCCCATGGAAATGTCAGGAGTGATCCTATGAAATCCGCGAAATTCACCGTGTCGGCGCTGGCCGTGATCGCTGCTTCGGCCACGGCTGCCGCCGCCCGCGACCAGATCCAGGTTTCGGGCTCGTCCACGGTGCTGCCCTATTCGACCATCGTCGCCGAGGCCTTTGGCGAGAATACCGATTTCCCGACCCCGGTGGTGGAATCGGGCGGTTCCTCGGCCGGTCTGAAGAAGTTCTGCGAGGGCGTGGGCGAGAATACCATCGACATCGCCAATGCCAGCCGCCCGATCAAGGACAGCGAGATCGAGGCCTGCAAGGCCGCCGGCGTGACCGATATCATGGAGGTCCGCATCGGCTATGACGGCATCGTCTTCGCCAGCGACATCGCCGGCAACGACTTCGCCTTCACCCCGGCCGACTGGTTCAACGCGCTGGCCGCCGAGGTCGTGGTCGACGGCAAGGTGGTCCCGAACCCCTATGCCAAATGGAGCGATATCCGCGCCGAGCTGCCGGACCAGGAGATCCTGGCCTTCGTGCCCGGCACCAAGCACGGCACCCGCGAGGTCTTCGAGGAAAAGGTGATCGCCGCGGGTTGCGAGGAATCGGGCGCGGCCGAGGTTCTGAAGGCCGAAAAGGGCGAGGAAGAGGGCGCCTCGGCCTGCATGGCGCTGCGCACCGACGGCAAGTCCATCGACATCGACGGCGACTATACCGAGACCCTGGCCCGCATCCAGTCGGCCAAGAACGGCATCGGCGTCTTCGGCCTGTCCTTCTATGAAAACAACACCGACAAGCTGAAGGTCGCGACCATCGCGGGCGTCACGCCCTCGACCGAGACCATCGCCTCGGGCGAGTATCCGGTTTCGCGGCCGCTGTTCTTCTATGTCAAGAAACAGCATGTCGGCACCGTGCCGGGGCTGAAGGAGTTCGCGGAATTCTTCGTCTCGGACGAACTGGCCGGGCCAGAGGGGCCGCTGGCCGCCTATGGCCTGGTGGCGGATCCGGAACTGGCGGCGACCCAGGCAGCCGTCGCCGAAGAAGCGACCATCGCCCAATGATCTGCCGGGCGCGGGGGAGGGACCCCGCGCCCATTTCGTTTTCCCTGTCTCGAGGGCTCACATGCCTGTCTCATGGACCTTGCTGATCGTCCTTGTCCTTGCCGGCGCGGGCTATCTTGTCACCCGCGCGCGCGTCGTCGCGCTGGCCGGGGGCGATACCCGGCGGCTGCATTCGCGGCCCAGCTATCACGGCTGGAACGCGGCGCTGCTGACGGCGCTGCCGGCGCTGTTCCTGATTGCGATCTGGCGCTTCCTGCTGCCGGCCGCGAATGCGACGCCGGTCGCGGTGCTGGCGCTGATCCTGGCCGCCGCCGGCCTCGGCGTCGCGCTCAGCCGCAGCGCGCCGGGCTTCCGCGCCCGCAATGCGGTCGAAAGCATGGTCAAGGGCCTGCTGATCCTGTGCTCCAGCATCGCCATCCTGACCACCGCCGGGATCGTCTTTTCGATGCTGTTCGAGACCGGGCATTTCTTCCAGCAATACCCGTGGCAGGATTTCTTCTTCGGCACGACCTGGTCGCCGCGCTTCGGCGGCGGCTCGCAGCTGGGCATCCTGCCGCTGCTGTGGGGGACAATCTACATCTCGCTGATCGCGCTGGCGGTCTCGGTGCCGATCGGGCTGTTCGCGGCGATCTACATGTCCGAATACGCCTCGGCCAAGCTGCGCAGCGTGGCCAAGCCGGCGATCGAGGTGCTCGCCGGCATCCCGACCATCGTCTACGGCCTTTTCGCGCTGATCACCGTCGGGCCGATGCTGCGCGACTATTTCGCCCAGCCGCTGGGCCTGGGCAATTCCGGCGCGTCGGTGATGACCGCGGGGCTGGTGATGGGCATCATGCTGATCCCCTTCGTCAGCTCGCTGTCGGATGACATCATCAACGCCGTGCCGCAAAGCTTGCGCGACGGCGCGCTGGGGCTGGGCTCGACGCAATCCGAGACCATCCGCAAGGTGGTGCTGCCCGCCGCGCTGCCCGGCATCGTCGGGGCCATCCTGCTGGCCGCCTCGCGTGCCATCGGCGAGACGATGATCGTCGTGCTGGGCGCGGGGGCCGCCGCCCGCATGGACATGAACCCGTTCGAGGCCATGACCACGATCACCGTCAAGATCGTCAGCCAGCTGACCGGCGACAACGATTTCGCGGCGCCCGAGACGCTGGTCGCCTTTGCGCTGGGGCTGACCCTTTTCGTCATCACCCTGGGGCTGAACATCGTCGCCCTCTACGTCGTGCGCAAATACCGGGAGCAATACGAATGAGCGACGCAACCCTTCACGGCGCACAGCCCCGGCCCTCGCTTCTAGTCGCCGATCCGCGCACCCGCAAGCGCAACGCCGCCGAGGCGCGGTTCCGCGCCTATGGGCTGGGCGCCATCGTGATCTCGATGGTCATGCTGGTGATCCTGCTGTTCACCATCCTGACCGGCGGCCTCGGCGCCTTTCGCCAGACCTATCTGGAAATCCCGGTGACGCTGGACGCCGCGCAACTGGACAAGACCGGCAACCGCGACCCTGCCGATCTGCGCAAGGTCCTGACCCTGACCTATGGCAAGATCCTGCAACAATCGCTGGAACAGGCCATTGCCGACAAGGGCATCGCCATCGCCGACCTGTCGGCCAAGGACGTCTCGAACCTGATCTCCAAGGAGGCTTCGGCGCAGTTGCGCAACCGCGTGCTGGCCGATCCCGAACTGATCGGCCAGACCGTCGAGGCCCGCGTGCTGGTGAACGGCCGGGTGGACGGCTATTACAAGGGCCGTGTCAGCATGGAGAGCGCGGCCCGCGACGCCAATACCTCGCCGGCGCAGTTGCAGCTGGCCGATGCGCTCAAGGCGCAGGGGATGCTGGCGACGCAATGGAACTGGTCCTTCCTGACCAGCCCCGATGCCTCGGATCAGCGCCCCGAGGCCGCGGGCGTGGGCATCGCCATCCTCGGCTCGCTCTACATGATGCTGGTGGTGCTGGTGCTTGCGGTGCCGATCGGCGTCGCCGCCTCGATCTATCTCGAGGAGTTCGCGCCCAGGAACCGCTGGACCGACATCATCGAGGTCAATATCTCGAACCTCGCCGCGGTGCCCTCCATCGTCTTCGGCATCCTGGGCCTTGCCGCCTTCATCAACTTCGCCGGCCTGCCGCAATCGGCGCCCATCGTCGGCGGCCTGGTGCTGACGCTGATGACGCTGCCCACCATCATCATCGCCACCCGCGCCGCGCTGAAGGCGGTGCCGCCCTCGATCCGCGACGCGGCGCTGGGGGTGGGGGCATCGAGGATGCAGTCGGTGTTCCACCACGTCCTGCCGCTGGCCATGCCGGGCATCCTGACCGGCACCATCATCGGCCTGGCCCAGGCCCTGGGCGAAACCGCGCCGCTGCTGCTGATCGGCATGGTGGCCTTCGTCAAGAACTTCCCCTCGGCCCCACCGGACGGGCTGTTCGAACCCGCCTCGGCCCTGCCGGTGCAGGTCTATAACTGGACCCAGCGCGCCGATCCCGCCTTTATCGAGCGCGCCTCGGGCGCCATCATCGTGCTTCTGGTGTTCCTGCTCTGCATGAACCTGCTTGCCATCCTCCTGCGCCGCAAGTTCGAGCGCCGGTGGTAATCTCGGGAAGGAGACCCGATATGAACGACATGAGACTTCTGGAGCGCAGCGTGGACCAGACGGAAATCAAGATCTCGGCGCGGGACGTGCAGGTCTGGTATGGCGAAAAGCACGCGATCAAGGACGTGAACGTCGATCTGCTGGACAAGACCGTGACCGCCTTCATCGGTCCTTCGGGCTGCGGGAAATCGACCTTCCTGCGCTGCCTGAACCGCATGAACGACACCATCGACATCAGCCGCGTCGAGGGCAAGATCACGCTCGACGGCGAGGACATCTATGACAGGCGCGTGGACCCGGTGCAGCTGCGCGCCCGCGTCGGCATGGTGTTCCAGAAGCCGAATCCCTTTCCGAAGTCGATCTATGACAACGTGGCCTATGGCCCGCGCATCCACGGCCTGGCGCGCAACCGCGCCGAGCTGGACGAGATCGTCGAGAAATCGCTGCGCGGCGCGGCGCTGTGGAACGAGGTCAAGGACCGGCTGAGCGATCCCGGCACCGGCCTGTCCGGCGGCCAGCAGCAGCGGCTCTGCATCGCCCGCGCCGTGGCGACCCAGCCCGAGGTGCTGTTGATGGACGAGCCCTGCTCGGCGCTGGATCCCATCGCCACCAGCCAGATCGAGGAGCTGATCGACCAGCTGCGCGCCGAATTCTCGGTGGTGATCGTGACCCATTCCATGCAGCAGGCCGCACGCGTCAGCCAGAAGACCGCCTTCTTCCACCTCGGCAATCTGGTGGAATACGGCAATACCGACGACATCTTCACCAATCCGCGCGATCCGCGCACCGAAAGCTATATCTCGGGCCGCATCGGCTGAGCCGGACAGGAGCTGACATGAACAACGAACGCCATATCCTCTCGGCCTTCGACCGCGATCTGGAAACCGTGCAGGCGCTGGTCGTCAAGATGGGCGGCATGGTCGAAAGCGCCATCCACGACGCCGCCACCGCGCTGGAAACCCGCGACGGCGAACTGGCCGACGAGATCCGCCGCCGCGACAAGGCCATCGACGCGCTGGAGCATCAGATCAACGAGGAGGCGGCGCGGCTGATCGCGCTGCGCGCGCCGCGGGCCACCGACCTGCGCATGGTGCTGTCGGTCATCAAAATCTCGCATATCCTGGAACGTGTCGGCGATTACGCCAAGAACATCGCCAAGCGCAGCCATGTCCTGGCCGAGATGCCGGCCATCGAAGGCGCCGGCATGGCGCTGCGCCGCATGTCAGCCACGGTCGAGGCGATGATGAAGGACGCGCTGGACAGCTATATCCAACGCGACGCGGCGCTGGCCGGCGACGTGCGCAAGCGCGACCTGGAAGTGGACCAGATGTATAACGCGCTGTTCCGCGAGTTCCTGACCTACATGATGGAGGATCCGCGCAACATCACCGCCTGCATGCACCTGCATTTCATCGCCAAGAACATCGAGCGCATGGGCGACCACGCCACCGGCATCGCCGAGCAGGTGATCTATCTGGCCACGGGCGAGCTGCCCGAGGAGCCGCGGCCCAAGGGCGAAAGCGTGCCGCGCATGGAGGGGGCCTGATCCATGGCGCAGACCCAACCCTGTGTCCTGGTCGTCGAGGACGAAGGCGCACAGCGCGAGGTGCTGAAATACAACCTCGAGGCCGAGGGTTTCGACGTGGTGCTGGCCGAGAACGGCGACGAGGCGATGCTGCTGGTCGCCGAGGAGCAGCCCGACCTGATCGTGCTGGACTGGATGCTGCCCAATGTCAGCGGCATCGAGGTCTGCCGCCGGGTCAAGGCCGATCCCTCGACGCGCCAGATCCCGATCATCATGCTGTCCGCCCGCTCCGAGGAGGTGGACCGGGTGCGCGGGCTCGAGACGGGGGCCGACGATTACGTGGTCAAGCCCTATTCGGTGGTCGAGCTGATGGCGCGGCTGCGCACCCAGCTGCGCCGCACCCGCCCGGCCTCGATGGGCGAAAGGCTCAGTTTCGGCGACATCATCCTGGACGCGGGCGAGCATCGGGTGTTTCGCGGCGGCCAGCCGCTGCACCTGGGCCCGACCGAGTTCCGCCTGCTCTCGACGCTGATGGAAAAACCCGGCCGGGTCTGGACGCGCGAGCAATTGCTGGACCGGGTCTGGGGCCGCGACATCTATGTCGACACGCGCACCATCGACGTCCATGTCGGGCGGTTGCGCAAGGCGCTGATGGCGCATGGCGGCGACAATCCGGTGCGCACGGTGCGAGGCACCGGCTATTCGCTGGGCTGAACGCCCGGCCGGAACCGGTCAGCCGCCGTGTCCGGCCCTTTGCCGGCGCGTCCCGGCCTGCATGTGGGGGCTGGTGTGGCCGCTTCGCAGCACGGGGCGGAGGATTTCCGGATTCACCCCTCCCGCCGGGGAGTTCCGAGCCGCGAAACCCCGGGGCCGAGGATCTGTCCCGTTCCTGAACCGGCGGATGCCCGGCGGACCCGCGGCGGGCCGCGCCCCCGCAGGGGGCGCCGGCGGTTCGCCTTGGGTTCCCTAGGCAGAAGAGCGGCGTCGGGCAGCTAATCCGCCGCATGGCAAGCCCGAGTCTCCTCCTTGGACGACACGACCTTCAGCGCATCGCGGACGGTTCGTTGCCGGACGATCAAGTCCGTCACGTTTTCCGGCCGCGGAACCGGCACGGCGAGCGTGCGGCGCGCCTCGCCCGGCTGCGGGATGCCGCGCGTTGCCGCCTGATGCTTATGGAGGTCGGCTATGCCCTGGCCGAGGGTCTTCTGCCTCGGCCGGTCCCGGCTGGTCGCACCGCTACTGCCGGCATATGCACGGAGGAGAGTATCGCTTCTCGGGCGAGGAAGATTGCTTGAAGCGCCAAGCCATCGTCTCTCCGATGCGGGTCCTGGCGATTCGTGGGTGCCCTTTCGATTTGCGCGGGGTCGTGCAGAAAGCAGCCGTCAGCCGCGGGGACGGGCCCCGCGGCTTGCTTCTCTTCCGATCCCGCGGCTGCGGGCTTGACGACCCGGGCTCGCAAGGCCCGGCAGTCAGTTCTGCGCCAGCAGATCGGTGATGCGGCGCACGGCGACGCGGCGGTTCTGTCGCTCGGGCCCGTCGGTCGGCACCAGCAGGAACTGCTCGCCATAGCCCTGCACCACCATGTTCTCGGGCGGCACCTGGAAATATTCCGTCAGCGCCAGCGCCACCGATTCCGCGCGGCGGTCCGACAGGGCCAGATTGGCGGCGTCCGAGCCGACGGCATCGGTATAGCCCTCGATCATGTAGATCTCGCGCGGGTTCTGGTCGATGCTGTCGCGGATCACCTTGCCCAGCGTCGCCAGTTGCTGCGCCTGGTCCGGGGTGATGGCCGAGGAGCCGGTGTCGAAGGTGATCTCGGGCACGTTCACCGGCGCGACCAGGGCGCGCACTTCGGGGATGTTGCGGATCTGGCCCAGGCTGAAGCGGCGGTCGATGGCCGCCTCGCGGCGCAGCGCCTCGCGCAGCGCGGCCTCGTCCAGCCGCTCGCGGTTGATGCGGACCGGCGGCGGTGCGGGCAGGGTCGAGATCTGCACCGGCTGCGCCTCGGTATCGTCGATGAGCCGGGTCTCGCTGCCATCGGCGCGCAGGAGGGTGCGGCGCAGGATGTTCATGTTCGCATCGCGGATGGTGACGACGCGGCTGCCATCCTCGCGCAGCACCGTGGTCCGGGTCGAGCCGTCCTCGAAGGTTTCGGTGCGCACGTTCGAGCCGGGCCGGTATAGCAGGGCATTGTCGTCCTTGATGACCTGCTGGCTGCCGTCGGGCAGCGTGACCACGACCCGGTCGCCGGTGTTCAGCGCCACCTGCCGGTCGTTCGACAGCATCTTGCCGACCGCCATGCCGGCCGCGCCGGCAAGCAGCAGCTTGGCGATGTCCTTGACCGTGTCGTCGTCGTCATCGCGACCGGCTTGCTCGGCCTGGGGATCGGCGGCGGTTTGCTGCTGTTGCAGGCCCTGGGCGACCGAGGTGGCGAATTCCTCGGCCGAGCTGCGGGCGTTCTCGTCGGTGATCTGCACCTCGTTCAGCTCGCCCTGGCCTTCATTCTCCTCCTCGCCGGCCGCCAGCGCGGCGGCCGCGGCAGGCGCAACCTCCTCGGCGGCGCGTTGCGCCACGGCGTTCGGCTGGGCCTGGGCTTCGGGCGCCTGCACCTCCGCGGCCTGCTCGGGCTGCGCCTGGCCGGGTTGTTCCGGTTGCGCCTGGCCGGGTTCCGGCTGCGCCTGGCCATCCGCCTGTTCCTGCAAGCGGCGCTCCAACTCCTGCGCGTCCGGGCGCTCCCCGTCTGCGGGGCGTTGCGCGTCAGCCTCGGTCCCGGCGCCTTGCGCCTGTTCCTGGAGCCGGCGTTCGAGTTCCTGCGCATCCGGCGAATCGGAGGGCCGCGCGTCATCGCTACGCTGCTCCGCGGGCTGGGCCGGCTCTGCCTCTTGCACTTGCCGTTGCGCGGCATCGTCCTGCTGCTGGTCGGGCGCCGCCGTCTGCGGCTCGCCGGCCTGTTCGGGCTGCGGGTCTTGCGGGGCGGCTTCTGCCGCGGCCTCCGCCTCCAGCGCCTTTTTCAGTGCCTCGGCATCCTCGGCCGATTCCGCCGGCGCGGCCGAGCGGCTGTCCTGCGGACCGGCGTTGTCCGGTTGCGGCCGCTGTGTCGGGGCCGGGTCGGTTGTGGTGACCGCTTCGGGCGTGTCGGGCTTGGAGGCGGGAAGCTCGCTTTGCCCAGCCGCCTGATCGGGCTGCGCGGCCTGGGGCTTGGCCGGCGGCTCGCCGGCCTCGACCACCGGCGGCTTGGCGCGGGGTTCCTCGGCCTGCGTCACCTCCGGCTTGGGCGAGGGCGCCTGCGGAGCGGGCGCGGCGTCCTGTGCCTCGGGGGCGGCCTCGCTCCGGGGTTGTTGCCCGGGTTCCTGCTGCGCTTCGGCGGGCTGGCCGCCTTGTCGCGCTTGTGGCTGCTCGGCGGGCTCTCCGGTCGTTTCGGGTGCCCCGCCTTGGGGCTGCGGTTCGCGGGGCTGCTCTTGCTCGGCCTGGGGCTGGGCCTCCGGCCTTGCGGCCTCGGCCTGGTCGGGGCCGGGCTCCTGTGCCTGCTCGGCCTCGGCCGCGGCCTCGCCGGGCTGGTCCTGGGGCAGGATGACCTGCCCGTCAGCGCCTTGGACCTGTTCGTCCTGTGCCACCTGTGCCACCGCCAGGTGCGGGGCGATCAGGGACAGGCAGGTCACGATCGCTGTCGTCGTCTTGTAGATGCGGCGCATGTCGGTCCTCTTTCCGATGGTCGCGTGATCGTTCGTCAACCTTCGGCGGGGGGAGCGGTTCCCCAACAAGCGCGTGACTGCCCCGTGATCGTCCGGCCGCTGCGGGCCAGGGCCTCCGGTGCAGGACCAGGCCGCTCAGCCGCCGCTCAGCGCCAGCTTGCCGCCGGCCATGCGCTGCACCCGACCCGAGAGCTCCAGCGCCAGGATCGCGGGGGCGAGGACGGCGGCGGGCACCCCGAGATCGCGGATCAGCATGTTTTCCTCGGTCGGGCTGGGGCCGAGGCGGGCCAGGATCCGCCCCTCGAGGTTCACCGGTCCCCCCGCGTCGCGCGGCCGGTCCGTCCCCGGCCTGCGGGCGCTGCCGTGGCCCAGCTCCGCGAGCCGCCGGGCGACGGCGGCCGGCTGCCTGACGCGCTCGTCCGCCGGCGCTGGCGCGGTGGGGGCGACCGGGGCAGGAGCGGCCTGCACGGGCTGCGCGGCCAGAACCGGCCTTGCGGTTGTGGGGCTGTTCGATTGCAGCGCTGCCAGCACGTCGGCCGAGTTCCGCACCAGCAAGGCGCCGTCGCGGATCAGCGCGTTGCAGCCGCCGGCGCGGGCGTCCATCGGGTGGCCGGGCACCGCCATCACCTCGCGACCCTGGTCGAGGGCGCAGCGCGCGGTGATGAGGCTGCCGGAGCGATAGGCCGCCTCGACCACCACCACGGCGCGCGACAGGCCCGAGATGATGCGGTTGCGGGCCGGGAAATGCCGGGCCACCGGCTCGGTTCCCGGCGGCTGCTCGGTCACCAGCAGCCCGGTTTCGCAGATCGCCTCGGCCAGGGCGGCGTTCTCGGCGGGATAGATCATGTCGATGCCGCCGGCCATGACCGCGATGGTGCCGCCAGGCAGTGCCGCTTCATGCGCGATGGTGTCGATGCCGCGGGCCAGTCCCGCGATGACCGCCGTGCCCGATTGCGACAGGCCCGCGGCCATGCCCCGCGCCATGCGCAGGCCCAGGGACGAGGCGTTGCGCGCGCCGATCACCGCCACCGGCATGCGTCCCAGAACCGCCATGTCGCCGCGTAGCCACAGCACCGGCGGAGCCTCGGCCACCTCGCGCAGCAGGGCGGGATAATCCGGGTCGTCCCAGGCCAGCAGCCGGGCGCCGGCGCGGTGGCCGGCCGCGATCTCGGCCTCGGCCACGAAGGCGGGGCAGGGGCTGTAATCCTCGATCCCCGCGGCGCGGGCGATGCCGGGCAGGGCGGCCAGCGCCGCCTCGGCGCAGCCATGCTCGCCGAGCAGCCGGTGGAAGGTCGCCGGCCCGACCCGGCGCGAGCGGATGAGGCGCAGAGCGGCAAGCCCGTCCCCTTTGGGGCTGGGTGGGGTATGGTGGGGGTCCGAAGAAAGCGGTCTTGCCATCATGTTCCATGCCTCTGCCTCATCCGCAGGCCGAGTCATGGCATGACAATGGTTAAGAATGGGTTAGCCGCCCAAGAATTCTTCCAACCCCTCGGAATCGCGCCTGTTCAGGCCGCGGAGCCGCCGATGGTCAGCCCGCCGATGCGCAGGGTGGGCAAGCCGACGCCGACCGGAACCCATTGCCCCTGCTTGCCGCAATTGCCGATTCCCGGGTCCAGCGACAGGTCGTTGCCGATGGCGCGGATCTGCTGCAAGGCGGTGGCGCCGTCGCCGATCAGCGTGGCGCCGCGGATCGGATCGCCGACCTGGCCGTTCCTGACCCGATAGGCCTCGGTGCAGGAGAACACGAACTTGCCGTTGGTGATGTCCACCTGCCCGCCGCCGAAGCCGACGGCATAGATGCCGTCCTCGAGCCCGGCGAGGATCGAGGCCGGATCCTCGGAGCCTGCCAGCATGAAGGTGTTGGTCATGCGCGGCATCGGGGCGTGGGCATGGCTTTGCCGGCGCCCGTTGCCGGTCGGCGCGACCCCCATCAGCCGGGCATTCTGCCGGTCCTGCATGTAACCGACCAGAATCCCGTCCTCGATCAGCACGTTGCGGCCGGGCGCCGTGCCCTCGTCATCGACCGAGATCGAGCCGCGCCGGTCCGGGATGGTGCCGTCATCCACCACGGTCACGCCCGGCGCCGCGACGCGCTGGCCCATCAGCCCGGCAAAGGCGGAATGGCCCTTGCGGTTGAAATCGCCCTCGAGCCCATGGCCCACGGCCTCGTGCAGCAGGATGCCGGGCCAGCCGGGACCAAGCACCACGTCCATCACCCCCGCGGGCGCCGGGACCGAGCGCAGGTTGACCAGGGCGATGCGCAGCGCCTCGCGCACCAGCTCCTGCCAGTGCTCGGGCGCGACCAGGCCGGCCAGGCCGATGCGCCCGCCGCCGCCGGCGGTCCCGGACTCGCGTCGCGCGTTCGATTCGACGATGACCGAGACGTTCAGCCGCGCCATCGGCCGGATGTCGGTGGCAAGCCCCCCTTCGGGGCGCAGGATCGCCACCTCCTGCACCGAGGTGGCGATGCTGGCCGAGACCTGCACCACGCGCGGGTCCAGCCCGCGGGCGAAGGCGTCGATCTCGCGCAGCAGCGCCACGCGGGCGGCGAAGGGCACGTCCACGGCCGGGTCGATGGCAGCATAGAGTGGCCGGATCTCGCCCTCCGGTGGCAGGGCCAGCGTGCCGCCGCCGGCGCCGACGGCCAGCCGCACCGTCTCGGCGGCCTTCTTCAGCGCGGCCTCGTCGATTTCGGTCGAATGGGCATAGCCGGTGACCTCGCCGCGCACGGCGCGCAGGCCGAAGCCCTGTTCGGCATCGTAGCTCGCGGTGCGCAGCCGGCCGTCGTCGAAGACCAGCGCCTCGGAGCGCGAGCGTTCCAGGAAAAGCTCGCCATCATCCGCGCCGGCCAAGGCGTCGCGCAGGATGCGCAGCGCGCGGTCCTGATCGAGATGCGTCCGAAAGGGCGAAAACGAAGCGTCTGTCATGGAACCGGTCCTTGTCATGAAGTCCCGCCTAGGGCTTTTTTGACAAGAAGTCGATAGGTATGGCTTGCCCGTCGGGGTAAGATATGGTTCTGGTGCAGGACCGAATGCTGGGGGCTCCGCGACAGGGGCCTGCCGGTGGCATGATAGGCAACGGGATGGGATGATGGCAATTGCGACCAAGCGCCGCGGGGTGGCGGCGGTGATGAGCCTGGGAGTTGCGACGATGACGGCCGTGCCGGCCTTGGCGCAGGATGTGCTGGGCGACCTGCCGGTGATCGGCAAGCCGGTGAACGGGGGGATGGGCTTCCAGCCGGCCTCCAGCCCGCTGGCGCATGACCAGCAATGGCTGGATCATTTCGTGCTCTACATCATCACGGCCGTGACGATCTTCGTCTGCCTTCTGCTGCTGATCTGCATTGTCCGCTTCAACCGCCGGGCGAATCCGGTGCCGGCGCGCTTTACCCACAATACCCCGATCGAGGTGATCTGGACCCTGGTCCCGGTGCTGATCCTGGTCGCCATTGGCGCCTTCTCGCTGCCGATCCTGTTCCGCAGCCAGGAGATGCCCAACGACCCGGACCTGGTCATCAAGGCCATCGGCCACCAGTGGTACTGGTCCTATGAATATCCCAATGACGGCGTCGCTTTCGATGCGCTGATGCTGGAGAAAGAGGCCCTGGCCGATGCCGGCTATTCCGAGGACGAGTACCTGCTGGCCACCGACAACCCGGTCGTGGTCCCGGTCGGCAAGAAGGTCCTGGTGCAGGTGACGGCGACCGACGTGATCCACGCCTGGACCGTGCCCGCCTTTGCCGTCAAACAGGATGCCGTGCCGGGCCGCATCGCGCAGCTGTGGTTCTCGGTCGACCAGGAGGGCGTCTATTTCGGCCAATGCTCCGAGCTTTGCGGCATCAACCACGCCTATATGCCCATCGTGGTGAAGGCCGTCAGCCAGGAGAAATACGACGCCTGGCTTGCCGGCGCCAAAGAGGAATTCGCCGCCGACGCCTCGGACTACCTGCCGGCCAAGCCCGTCAAGCTGGCCTCGGCAGAGTAAGGTCGGGCCGTGGCCGATATCAACGCATATGAGGGGCCCGCAGAGGCGGGCTTCGGGGACTATGTCGCGCTTCTGAAGCCGCGCGTCATGTCGCTGGTGGTGTTCACGGCCTTCGTCGGGCTGTGGATCGCGCCGCAGCCGGTCAACCCCTTCGTCGCCTTCTGCGCGGTGCTGTTCATCGCGCTGGGGGGCGGGGCCTCGGGTGCCCTCAACATGTGGTATGACGCCGATATCGACGCGGTGATGAAGCGCACCGCGGGCCGTCCCGTGCCCGCTGGCCGTGTGACCTCGGACGAGGCGCTGGCGCTCGGCATCGCGCTTTCCGGTCTGTCGGTGATGATGCTGGGGCTGGCGGCGAACTGGTTCGCAGCCGGGTTCCTGGCCTTCACCATCTTCTTCTATGCCGTGGTCTATACGATCTGGCTGAAACGCTCGACGCCGCAGAACATCGTCATCGGCGGCGCGGCCGGGGCCTTCCCGCCGATGATCGGCTGGGCCTGCGCCACCGGCGGCATCGGCATCGAGTCGCTCTTGATGTTCGCGTTGATCTTCTTCTGGACGCCACCGCATTTCTGGGCGCTGGCGCTGTTCATGAAGGACGATTATTCCAAGGCCGGCGTGCCGATGCTGACCGTGACCCATGGTCGCAGGGTGACGCGCCGCCACATCTTCGCCTATACGCTGGTGCTGGCGCCCTTTGCGATCTGGCTGGGCTTCACCTCGGTCGGCGGACCGCTCTATCTCGCGGTTTCAGCGGTGCTGAACCTGATGTTCATCGCCGGCGGCTGGCAGATCCTGCGCCGCAGCGAGGATCAGGCCCAGGCCGATGGCTACAAGGTCGAGAAGCGGTATTTCCGCCTGTCGCTCTATTACACCTTCCTGCATTTCCTGGCGCTGCTGGTGCAGCATTGGGTCGGAGGATGGTGATGTTGCCCCCGGTCGAACATGAACTGCACAAGCGTCGGCGCAGCCGCAATATCGGCCTGCTGGTCGTGCTGCTGGCCTTCGTGGTGCTGGTCTTCGGCCTGTCGGTGGTCAAGATCACCCAGGGCGATATGATGCAGGGCTATGACCATCGCCCGCGCGCCTCGATGCTGCCCAAGGATCCGAGCCCATCGGCGCCGAACGACGCGCCCGTGGCCGCGCCGGGCACGCCGGCGGCCGAGCAGGGCGCCGCGCAGGAGGGGAGCCAATGAGCGGGAAACCGAGGTCGAACACCCGCACCGTGGCCATGCTGGCCGGTGTCGTGGTGCTGATGGGCGCGCTGAGCTGGGCGGCGGTGCCGTTCTATTCCTGGTTCTGCAAGGTGACCGGCTTTGCCGGCACCACCAACGTGGCCGAGGCCGCCTCGGACACGGTGCTGGACGAAAAGATCCGCGTGCGCTTCGACGCCAATGCGGACAGCAATCTCGGCTGGACCTTCCGGCCGATGCAGCGCGAGATGGAACTGAAGATCGGCGAGAACGCCATCGCCTTCTACGAGGCGGTCAACAATACCGACCAGCCCGTCACCGGCACCGCCAGCTATAACGTGGCGCCCGATGCCGCCGGCTATTTCTTCAACAAGATCGAATGTTTCTGCTTTACCGAGCAGACCCTGCAACCGGGTGAGCGGGTCGAGATGCCGGTCAGCTTCTTCGTCGATGCCGATCTGGTCAATGACCGCGACGCGGGCCGGATCCGCGACATCACCCTGTCCTATACCTTCCACCGGACCGATCCGCCCGCGCCGAAACAGGCGGCGTTGGACGCGAAAACGGAACCGACCGTAAACTGAGCAACAAGAACCAGCAACAGCCGGGAACGCAGCCATGGCCCATGTAAAGAACCACGATTATCAGATCCTGCCGCCCTCGATCTGGCCCTTCCTCGGCGCGATCGGCGCCTTCGTGATGCTGACTGGCGCGGTCGCCTGGATGAAGGGAATCACGGTCCTCGGGCTTCCGGTCGAAGGGCCGTGGATGTTCCTGATCGGTCTGGCCGGCGTGCTCTACACCATGTTCGGATGGTGGGTCGATGTCGTGAAAGAGGGCGAGTCGGGCGAGCATACCCCGGTGGTGCGCATCGGCCTGCAATACGGCTTCATCCTGTTCATCATGTCCGAGGTGATGTTCTTCGTCGCCTGGTTCTGGGCCTTCATCAAGAATGCCATGTATCCGATGGGGCCGGACAGCCCGATCAAGGACGGCGTCTGGCCGCCGGAGGGCATCGTCACCTTCGACCCCTGGCACCTGCCGCTGATCAACACACTGATCCTGCTGCTCTCGGGCGTCGCGGTGACCTGGGCGCACCACGCCTTCGTGCATGAGGGCGACCGCAAGACCACGATCAACGGCCTGATTGTCGCGGTGATCCTGGGCATCTGCTTCACCGGGCTGCAAGCCTATGAATACAGCCACGCCGCCTTCGGCCTGGCCGACACGGTCTATGCCGGCACCTTCTACATGGCCACCGGCTTCCATGGCGCCCATGTCATCATCGGCACGATCTTCCTGTTCGTCTGCCTGATCCGGCTGCTCAAGGGCCAGATGACCCAGCAGCAGCATGTCGGCTTCGAGGCCGCCGCCTGGTACTGGCACTTCGTCGATGTGGTCTGGCTGTTCCTCTTTGTCGTGATCTATATCTGGGGCCGCTGATCCCGACAGACATTTCCACGGCGCGGGGCAGATGTTCCCGCGCCGTTTGCTTTGGAGGCCCGCCCATGCGCCGTTACCTGTTCCCGCTGATCCTCGGCGTGCTGGGCTGCGCCATCCTGATCTCGCTGGGCATGTGGCAACTTCAGCGGCTGGACTGGAAAGAGGGGCTGATCGCGCAGATCCAGCAAAGGATCGAGGGTGCGCCCGTGCCCCTGCCGGCGGCGGTGGACCCGTCGATGAAATACCTGCCGGTGCTGGTCTCTGGCCAGACCACCGGCGAGGAGATCGACGTGCTGTCGGGCACGCGCGAGGCGGGCGGCGGCTATCAGGTCGTCTCGGGCTTCGTCACCGATGACGGGCGCAAGATCCTGCTGGACCGCGGCTTCGTCGATCAGGACCACAAGCGCGATCCGCGCCCGCCGGTGCGGCTGGAGGTGGCGGGCAACCTGCACTGGCCCGACGAGAAGGGCAGCGCCACGCCCGAGCCCAACCTGGCCGAGAACGTCTGGTTCGCCCGCGACGTGCCCGCCATGGCCGCGCAGCTGGGGACCGAACCGATCCTCGTCGTCGCGGCCGAGGTTCGCGGCGACGCCCAGGGCGTGCAGCCGATCCCGGTCGCGGTCGAGGGCATTCCGAACAACCACCTGAGCTATGCCGTGCAATGGTTCATGATCGCTGCGGTTTGGGCAGGGATGACAGTGGCGCTGATCTGGCGTATCAGGCAGCGGCAATTCTAGGGGGACGCGATGCGTTACGTTTCGACTCGGGGGCGGGCTCCGGTCCTGGACTTCGAACAGGCGATGATGACCGGGCTGGCGCGGGACGGCGGCCTGTATCTGCCCGAGGCGATCCCGATGTTCTCGGCCGAGGAGATCGCCCGCCTCGAGGGCCTGCCCTATGAGGAGGTCGCGCGGCGCGTCACCAGCCCCTTCGTCGGCGAAAGCTTCAGCGATGCCGAGCTGCGCGATGCCATCGCCCGCGCCTACCAGGGCTTCGATCATGTCGCCCGCGCGCCGCTGGTCCAGCTTGCGCCGGGCCATCACCTGCTGGAGCTGTTCCACGGGCCCACCCTGGCCTTCAAGGACTTCGCCATGCAGCTGATCGGCCAGCTGTTCCAGCTGGCGCTGGCGCGCTCGGGGCAGCGGGTCACGATCCTGGGCGCCACATCGGGCGATACCGGCTCGGCCGCGATCGAGGCGTTCCGGGGCCTGTCCAACGTCGATGTCTTCATCATGTATCCGCATGGCCGGGTCAGCGAGGTGCAGCGCCGGCAGATGTCCACGCCGGCCGACGCCAACGTCCACGCGCTGGCGGTGGACGGCACGTTCGACGACTGCCAGGCGCGGCTGAAGGATCTGTTCAACGACCACGATTTCCGGGACACGGTGGGGCTCGCGGGCGTGAACTCGATCAACTGGGCGCGGGTACTGGCGCAGATCGTCTATTACTTCACCGCCGCCGTCAGCCTGGGCGCGCCGCGGCGCGAGGTGGATTTCACCGTGCCGACCGGGAATTTCGGCGATGTCTTCGCCGGCTCCATCGCCAAGACCATGGGCCTGCCCATCGGCCGGCTGGTCGTCGCCACCAACCAGAACGACATCCTGCACCGGGCGCTCAGCAGCGGCGAATACCGCGTCGGCACGGTCGAGCCCTCGATCAGCCCCTCGATGGACATCCAGGTCAGCTCGAATTTCGAGCGCGCGCTGTGGCTGGCCTATGACCACGACGGCAACGCCGTGTCGCGGCTGATGGAGGAACTGAAATCCGGCGGCTTCGCCATCAGCCAGGGCGCATTGCAGCAACTGCGCGAGACCTATGTGTCGGGCCGCGCCTCGGAGGCGGAGACCACGGCGATGATCGCCACCATCCGCGAGGAAACGGGCGAGGTGATCTGCCCGCATACCGCCGTCGCCGTGAAGGTGGCGCGCGAGCACATCCGTCCCGGCGTCCCGATGATCAGCCTTTCGACCGCGCATCCGGCGAAATTCCCCGATGCGGTCGAGGCGGCCGTGGGCATCCGCCCGCCTCTGCCGCCGCATATGGCCGACCTGTTCGAGCGAGACGAGCGCATCACCCGTATTGCAAACGACGCCGAGGCCATTAAATCGCTGATCCTTGAACGGAGAACAGCTTGAATCAGATCCGCATCAGCACCCTGCCCAACGGGCTGCGCGTCGTCAGCCGCGACATGCCCGGCCTGCATTCCGCCGCCATCGGCATCTGGGTCAATGCCGGCTGCCGCGACGAGCGCGCCGAGCAGAACGGCATCGCCCATTTCCTGGAGCATATGGCCTTCAAGGGCACGGCGCGGCGCAGCGCGCTGGAAATCGTCGAGTCGATCGAGAATGTCGGCGGCTATATCAACGCCTATACCTCGCGCGACGTGACCTCCTATTACGCGCGGGTGCTGGCGGGGGACGTGGAACTGGCGTTGGACGTCATTTCGGACATCGTGATGAACCCCGTGTTCGACCAGCGCGAGATCGAGGTCGAGCGCGGCGTGATCCTGCAAGAGATCGGCCAGGCGCTGGACACGCCCGACGACGTGATCTTCGACTGGCTGCAAGAGGCGGCCTATCCCGACCAGCCCATGGGCCGCACCATCCTGGGCCCGGCCGAGCGGGTCAGCCGTTTCGACCGCGCCGACCTGTCCGGCTTCATCGGTGAGCATTACGGCCCGGAACGCATGATCATCGCCGCCGCCGGTGCGGTGGATCACGACCGCATCCTGCGTCAGGTCGAGGCGATCTTCGGCGGTCTCGCCGCCCGCAAGCTGACCACGCGCGAGCCCGCCCGCTGGCAGGGCGCCGAGGCGCGCCGCGTCAAGGGGCTGGAGCAGGCACATTTCGCGCTGGCCTTCGAGGGGCCGGGCTATCAGGCGCCGGATTTCTATGCCGCGCAGATCTGGACCTCGGCGCTGGGGGGCGGCATGTCCTCGCGCCTGTTCCAGAAGCTGCGCGAGGAAAAGGGCCTGTGCTATTCGATCTTCGCGCAAAGCGGTTTCCACGACGATACCGGCATGGTGACGATCTATGCCGGCACCTCGGGCGAGCAGATCGCCGACCTGGCGATGCTGACCGTGGACGAGCTGAAACGCTCGGCCGAGGACATGACCGAGGCCGAGGTGGCCCGCGCGCGTGCGCAGCTCAAGGCCGGGCTGCTGATGGGGCTGGAAAGCCCGACGGGCCAGGCCGAGCGCATGGCGCGCTCGCTCTCGATCTGGGGCCGGGTGCCCGATCCCGCCGAGGTGGCCGAGCGCATCGACGCCGTGACCGTCGCCCATATCCGCGCCCATGCCGAGCATCTGATCGCCCATGCCCGCCCGGCTTTGGCGCTTTACGGGCCGGTGGCCGGGGCGCCGACGCGCGAGGTTCTGGCCGAAAGGCTTGCCGCCTGATGTTTTCGCGCCGCCGTCCGCCGCGCCTGGAAACCGAGCGGATGGTGCTGCGCCTGCCGGCGCATGCGGATTTCGGGTCCTGGGTGGCGCTGCGCGTCGAAAGTCGCGCCTTCCTGACCCCGTGGGAGCCGGTCTGGGCGCCCGATCACCTGACCAAGCGCAGCTTCACCAACCGGGTCTATTGGGCGCAGCGCGCCAGCCGCAACGGCACGGCGCTGCCCTTGTTCCTGATCCGGCGCGACGGCACGTTTTTGGGCGCGATCACGCTGGACAACATCCGCCGCGGCCCGGCGCAATCGGCGACCATCGGCTATTGGATCGGCCAGCCCTTCGCCCGGCAGGGCTATATGCGCGAGGCTATCGGAACCCTGGTGCAGCACGCATTCGGCGAGATGGACCTGAGCCGGATCGAGGCTGCCTGTCTGCCCGAGAACACCCCCTCTCGCGGGGTGCTGGAACGTTCCGGGTTCAAGTATGAAGGCGTGGCGCAAAGCTATCTGCAAATCAACGGCCGCTGGCGCAACCATGTGCTCTACGCCAACCTGCGCCACGACCGGCGCGGCAAGACCGAGGTGCGCTGATGCTGAATCCCGCCGATGACAGCCTGGCCGCGACGCTGCCCGACGGCGTGCTGCGCGAGGTGACCCCCGCCTATCTGGAGGAACCGCGCGGGCGCTATCTCGGCCGGGCGGGGTTGGTCGCCGCGCCGCGCAGCACGGATGAGGTCGCCGCCGTGGTCCGCGCCTGCGCCGAGGCCCGCGTCGCCATCGTGCCGCGCGGCGGCGGCACCGGGCTGGTTGCGGGCCAGGTGATGCCCGAGGGGCCGCCGCCGCTGATCCTGTCGCTGGAACGGATGACCGCATTGCGCGGCATCTGGCCCGAGGAGAACGTGCTGGTGGCCGAGTCCGGCATGACCCTGCAAGCCGTGCGCGACGCGGCCGAGGCTGCGGGCCGGCTGTTCCCGCTGTCGCTGGCGAGCCAGGGCACGGCGGCTATCGGCGGTTGCCTGGCGACCAATGCCGGCGGCGTCACCGCGCTGCGCTATGGCACGGCCCGCGCGCTGTGCCTGGGCATCGAGGCGGTGCTGCCCGACGGCTCGGTCGTCCACGACCTGAAGCGGCTGCGCAAGGACAATACCGGCTACGACCTGCGCGACCTGCTGATCGGGGCCGAAGGCACGCTGGGCATCGTCACCGCGGCCAGCCTCAAGCTGGTGGTGCCGCCGCCGGGGATCGGCACCGCCATGCTTCAGGTGCCCTCGCCCGAGGCGGCGCTGACGCTCTTGTCGCTGGCCGAGGGGCGCATGGCCGGCGGCGTCACCGCCTTCGAGCTGATCGGCGGGCAGGGGCTGGCCTTCCTGGCCGAAATGCTGCCCGAGATCCGCCAGCCCTTGCCCGGCGCGGAATGGTCGGTGCTGATCGAGGTCGGCCTGCCCGAGGGACTGGCCCCCGAGGCGGCGCTGGAGGGGCTGCTGGTGGACGCCATGGAGCGCGGCCTGGTCACCGACGGTGTGATCGCGCAATCGGGGGCGCAGGCGGCCGGTTTCTGGCACCTGCGCGAACATATCCCCGAGGCGAACCGCCGCATCGGCGCCGTCGCCAGCCACGACATCAGCCTGCCGCTGTCGGAAATCGCCGGCTTCATCCGCGATGCCGGCGAGCGGCTTGCGGGCGAGGGGGTGCGGATCAACTGTTTCGGCCATCTGGGCGACGGCAACTTGCATTACAACCTGTTCCCGGCGCCGGGCCGCAATCGCGCGGATTACGACGACCGGCGCAAGGCGCTGTCGCAACTGGTGCATCAGATGGTGGTGGATCGCGGCGGTTCCTTCTCGGCCGAGCACGGGGTCGGGCGGCTGAAGACCGGCGATCTGGCACGCTGGGGCGATCCGGCGCGGCTCAAGGCGATGCGGGCGATCAAGGCCACGCTGGACCCGCTGGGCATCATGAATCCGGGCGTGGTGCTTTCAGCAGCGGGCTGAGCGCCGTCCGCAGGTGGTCCAGATAGGCCGAGAGCCGCGGCGGCATGAAGGGCTGCGGCAGGTAAAGCGCCTGGATATCCAGCTGCGGCCGCAGGAAATCCGGCAGCAGCCGTTGCAGCCGGCCCTGGGCCACGTCCTGCGCCACGACGAAGCTGGGGATCAGCGCCACGCCCTCGCCCTCCAGCACCAGTTGCCGCACGGCCTGGGCGCTGTTCACGGTGATGCGGCCGGGCAGGGGGATGCTGACCGCCTTGCCCTCGATCAGGAAGATCGCCCGGCCGGGATTCTGCGTATTGCTGTCGCGGATGTTCACATGCTCGCGTAGGTCCTCGGGGCGGGCGGGGCGCGGATGCCTGTCCAGATAGGCGGGGCTCGCCACCGCCCAGGCCTCGGCCTGGCCGATGCGGCGGGCGATCAGGCTGGAATCGGCAAGCTGGCCGATGCGTAGCGCCAGGTCGAAGCCCTCGGCCGCCAGATCGACATAGCGGTCGGTCAGGTTCAGGTCGATCTCGATCCCCGGATGGCCGGCGGTGAAGTCTCGGGTCAGGGTGGTGGCGAACATCTCGCCGAAGGCCACCGGGGCGGTGAGGCGCAGCCGCCCGGTCAGGACGCCTTCCTCGGCATGGGCCTGGGCGTCGAGTTCCTCGACCGCCGCCAGCACCCGGCGCGCCGCCGAAAGGTAACGCTCGCCCGCGGGGGTCAGCGACAGGGCGCGGGTGGTGCGGTTCAGCAGCGTGATGCCCTGCTGCCCCTCCAGCGCCGCGACATATTTGCTGACCAGCTTGTTCGAGATCCCCAGCCGCTCGCCCGCCCGGGTGAACGAGCCGGCATCGACCACGGCGACAAAGGCGCGGATGCCGTCGATCCTGTCCATTCCATCCTCGAATTGGCGATAATATTTCCATAAATATGGCAATTTTCGCGACAATCGCCAAGGGCTATCTGTCGGGCAACGAACACGCGAACAGTTGCAAGGAAACACATCATGACCGACCTTAGCCAAAGCGCCCCGGCCCTGGCCGAGCGCAATGCCGATATCGCCGCCTTCATCCTGCGGGTCTCGACCGGGATCTGGTTCCTGGTCCACGGCCTGATCAAGCTGCTGGTCTTCACGCCCTCGGGCACCGCCGGCTATTTCCAGTCTATCGGCCTGCCGGGCATCCTTGGCCCGCTGACCATGCTGGCCGAGATCCTGGGCGGGCTGGCGCTGATCGCCGGCATCTTTACCCGGCAGGTCGCCCTGGCGCTGGCCGCCGTGCTGCTGGGCGCGGCCTGGTTCGGCCATGGCGGCGCGGGCTTCACCTTCAGCAATCCGGGTGGCGGCTGGGAATATCCGGTGCTCTGGGCCGTGACCATGGTGTCGCTGGCATTGCTGGGCGACGGGGCCTGGTCGGTGGGCCGGCGCCACTGATCCCGCGCGAAACGATCTTGCGACGGCCGGCCCTTGGGCCGGCCTTTCCTTGCGTGCATGGCAGGGTTGATTTGTCAGTTCTGCACGATGCCTCTAATCCTCGCGGGAGTTGAGGGAGACAGCCATGACCGAGGATTACCTTCACCGCATCCGCCACAAGGCCCTGCGCGAGCGCGTGGTCAGCGCCGAGCAGGCCGCCAGCCTGATCCGCGACGGCATGGTGCTGGGCATGTCGGGCTTTACCCGCGCCGGCGAGGCCAAGGCGGTGCCCCTGGCGCTGGCCGAGCGCGCCAAGGCCCAGCCGCTGAAGGTGACGCTGATGACCGGGGCGTCGCTGGGCAACGATCTCGACAAGACGCTGGCCGAGGCCAGGGTGCTGTCGCGCCGCATCCCGTTCATGTCCGACCCGGCGTTGCGGCGGGCGATCAATGCCGGCGAGGTGATGTATATCGACCAGCACCTGTCCGAGACGGTCGAGCAGCTGCGCACCGGACAGTTGCCGCCGGTGGACATCGCCATCGTCGAGGCGGTGGCGATCACCGAGACCGGCGGCATCGTCCCTACCACCTCGGTCGGCAATTCCGCCAGCTTCGCGCTGCTGGCGGAAAAGGTGATCGTCGAGATCAACCTGAGCCAGCCCGAGGCGCTGGAGGGGCTGCACGACATCTATATCCCCACCTATCGCCCGACCCGCACGCCGATCCCGGTGGTGACGCCGGAAAGCCGGGTCGGCTTTCCCTTCATCCCGGTGCCGCCCGAACGCATCGCGGCCATCGTCGTCTCGACCAAGCTGGACAGTTCCTCGACCGTGCTGGATCCGGATGCCGAGACCCGGGCCATCGCCGGCCACCTGACCGAATTCCTGAAGCATGAGGTGGCGCAGTCCCGGCTGCCCAGCCACCTGCACCCGCTGCAGGCCGGCATCGGCACCATCGCCAATGCGGTGCTGCACGGCTTCATCGACAGCCCGTTCCACGACCTGACGATGTATTCGGAAGTCCTGCAGGATTCGACCTTCGACCTGATGGATGCCGGCAAGATGG
The DNA here is from genome assembly GCF_001447385.1 of Paracoccus sp. MKU1. Classification (GTDB taxonomy): domain Bacteria; phylum Pseudomonadota; class Alphaproteobacteria; order Rhodobacterales; family Rhodobacteraceae; genus Paracoccus. The sequence continues at coordinate 117,947 of NZ_LLWQ01000220.1, forward strand.
TCTTTGCCTCGGGTTCCTCGATCACGCTGTCGGCGCCGAAATACCGCGACGTCATGGCGCGGTTCCACGAGTTCAAGCCCCGGCTGGTGCTCCGCCCGCAAGAGATCTCGAACCATCCCGAGGTGGTGCGGCGGCTGGGCCTGATCTGCATCAACACGGCGCTGGAATTCGATCTTTACGGCAACGTGAACTCGACCCATGTCATGGGCACGCAGATGATGAACGGCATCGGCGGCTCGGGCGATTTCGCGAGGAACGCCTATCTGTCGGTCTTCGTGACGAAATCCATGGCCAAGGGCGGGGCCGTCTCCTCGGTGGTGCCGATGGTCAGCCATGTCGACCATACCGAGCATGACGTGGATATCCTGGTGACCGAGCAGGGCCTGGCCGATCTGCGTGGCCTTGCGCCGCGCGAGCGGGCGCGGTTGGTCTTGCAGAATTGCGTGGCGCCGGAATGGCGCGACGGGCTGGCGGATTACCACGACCGGGCGCTGGCGCGCGGCGGGCATACGCCGCATCTGATCGAGGAGGCGCTGTCCTGGCACGACCGGCTGCGCCGGACCGGCAGCATGAGGCCGGAATGAGCAAACGCCCCGCTTGACCGGCGGGGCGTTTCCTTGTGGCGCGGGGTGGGGGCTCTGCCCCCGTCGCGTGCCGCGACTCCCCCGGAGTATTTGGAAAACGGTGAAGATCACCAGGCCGGGATGACGGCGCCCTGGTATTTCTCCTCGATGAACTGCTTCACCGCCGGGTCGTGATAGGCCTCGACCAGTTGCTTGGCCCAAGCGGCGTCTTCGTCGCCCTGGCGCACCACGATGATGTTGGCATAGGGGCTGTCGGCCTTTTCCATGGCGATGGCGTCCTGGTTCGGGTTGAGGCCGGCATCCAGCGCGTAATTGGTGTTGATCACGGCGATGTCGGCATCGGCCAGCGCGCGCGGCAATTGCGCGGCGTCGAGTTCCAGGAACTTGAGGTTCTTCGGGTTGCCGGTCACGTCCAGCGGTGAGGGGGTCAGCCCGGTGCCGTCGGCCAGCGTGACGATGCCCTTGTCCTGCAAAAGCAACAACGCGCGGCCGCCATTGGTCGGGTCGTTCGGGATCGCGACCCCGGCGCCGTCGGGCAGCTCGTCCAGCGATTTCAGCTTTTGCGAATAGACGCCCATCGGGGTGGTGATGGTCTTGGCGATGCTGACCAGCGCGAAGCCGCGGTCCTTGATCTGGTTGTCCAGATAGGGCTGGTGCTGGAAGCTGTTGGCTTGCAGGTCGCCATCGGCCAGCGCCTGGTTCGGCACCACGTAATCGGTGAATTCCACGATGTCGATGGTCAGGCCCTTGTCCTTGGCGACCTTGGCGACCTCTTCCATGATCTCGCCATGCTCGCCGGGCGAGACGCCGACCTTGATTTCCTCGGCCGCGGCCATGCCGGCGGCGAGGGCGAGCGCCGAGGTGAGCGCGAGGCTGAATTTGCGCATGGGTCTTGGTCCTTTCAGGTTATCGGCCCCGGTTGCGGGGCGCGCGCTTGTCGAAACGGGCGGCGATCCATTCGCCGGCCGATTGCACCAGTTGCACCAGCACGATCAGGATCACCACGACGGCGAGCATCACCTCGGGCATGAAGCGTTGGTAGCCGTAGCGGATGCCGAGATCGCCCAAGCCCTCGCCGCCCACCGCGCCGACCATGGCCGAATAGCCGATCAGGCTGACCACGGCGAGCGTCAGGCCCAGGATGATGCCGGGCATGGCCTCGGGGATCAGCACCTTGCGCACGATCTGCATGGGCGTGGCGCCCATGGCCCGGGCGGCCTCGATCAGGCCGGCATCGACCTCGCGGATGGCGGTCTCGATCAGCCGGGCGATGAAGGGGGCGGCGGCGATGGTCAAGGGCACGATGGCGGCGGTGGTGCCGATCGAGGTGCCGGCGATCAGCCGTGTGAAGGGGATGATCGCCACCACCAGGATGATGAAGGGCGTCGAGCGCGCCGCGTTGACGACGAGGCCCAGCACCGTGTTCAGCCAGGGTGCCGAGAGCAGCTCGCCCCGGCGCGAGGTGGCGAGGAACACGCCCAGCGGCCCGCCGATCAGCGTGCCGAGCAGGGTGGACAGGGCGACCATGTAGAGGGTTTGCAGCGTCGCCTGCCAGAGGATCGGGATCAGGTTAGCCGACATAGCCAAGCACCTCGGTCAGAAGCCCGTGTTCTTCCAGGAAGCGGCGCGATTCCTCGAGCCGCGCGGCGGGCAGGGCGACGATCAGGCTGCCGAAGGGTTTCGTCCCGATCTCCTCGATGGCGCCGGCCAGGATGTTGACGCTGACCCCGCGTTCCGAGGTCAGCCGCGCCAGCATCGGGTCGGTGGCATGGCTGCCGATGAAGGTGATCTGCACCACCGCCTCGGCCTCGGCGCCCTGCGGCGCGTCCCGCATCTGGCCGGCGACGAATTGCGGCACCGCGACGCCGGTCACCCCGGTCAGGAAGGAGCGCGTGGTGGGATGCGCGGGTTTCGAGAACACCTCGTAGGTTTCGCCCGTCTCGACGATGCGGCCGCCCTCGATCACCGCCACATGCGAGCAGATGTCGCGCACCACCGCCATTTCATGGGTGATAAGCAGGATGGTCAGGCCAAGATCGCGGTTGATGCGCTGCAAAAGCTCCAGCACCTGCCGGGTAGTGTCGGGGTCCAAGGCCGAGGTGGCCTCGTCCGACAAGAGCACGCGCGGGCCGGTGGCGAGCGCCCGGGCGATGCCGACGCGCTGCTTTTGCCCGCCAGACAGCTCGGCCGGATAGCGCCCGGCCTGCGCGGTCAGGCCGACGCGCTCGATCAGCTCTGTGACACGGGGCGCGATCTTTGCGCGGTCCTCTCCGGCGATCTCCAGCGGCAGGGCGATGTTCTCGGCAACGGTGCGGCTGGCCAGCAGGTTGAAATGCTGGAAGATCATGCCGACCTCGCGCCGGATGCGGCGCAGGCTGGCGTCCGAGGCGGCGCCCACGTCGCGCTCGTTCACGATCACCTTGCCGGCGCTGGGACGCTCCAGCCCGTTCACCATGCGCAGAAGCGTCGATTTGCCGGCGCCGGACCGGCCGATGATGCCGGTGATCGCGCCCTGCGGCACGTCCAGCCAGATGTCGTGCAGCGCCACCACGTCGCTGCCGCCCTTTTGCGGATAGCGGCGCGTCACGCCCTGAAATGAGATTGCCGACCCTGTCATCGCCCTTGCCTTGAATGTCAGGCGAGACCTATGCCCGGCGGGCCGGGCTTGGCAAGGGGCAGGTAGCCCGCAAAAGGGCGATGCCATTCCAAACCGGGCCGGCCGGATGGAATGGCGTTCTTGTCGCGGGCGTTACGCTGCGGAAAGCGCGGCGATGATCGGGCCGAAATCGGCCGCCTTGAGGCTGGCACCGCCGACCAGCGCGCCGTTCACATGCGGGATGGCGAAGACCTCGGCCGCATTGCCGGGCTTGACCGAGCCGCCATAGAGCAGGGCCATGTCGGCGCCGTCGGCAAAGCGCGCGGACAGGCGCTCGTGCATCAGGGCGTGGACCTCGGCGATCTGGTCGGAGGTCGGCGTGCGGCCGGTGCCGATGGCCCAGACCGGTTCATAGGCGATCACCGTGTTCGCCGCCGTGGCGCCATCCGGAACCGAGCCGGCAAGCTGGGCCGCGATCACATCGAGGGTCTCGCCGGCATCGCGCTGCGCCTCGGTCTCGCCGACGCAGATCACCGCGACCAGGCCCGCCTCATGCGCGGCGACGGATTTGGCGGCGACCTGGGCGTCGGTCTCGCCATGGTCGGTGCGGCGCTCGGAATGGCCGAGGATGACATGGCTTGCGCCCACGTCCTTCAGCTGCTGGGCGGCGATGTCGCCGGTATGGGCGCCCGAGGCTTTCGCATGGCAATCCTGGCCGCCGGTGGCGATGCCCTTGGCCGCCATGGCCTGGATCAGCGTTGCGGGCGGGCAGATCAGCACGTCGCAGCCGGACGCCGGGTGATCGGCCAGCAGCCGATCGATCTCGGCCAGCGAGGCCAGGGTTCCGTTCATCTTCCAGTTGCCGGCGGCGAGTTTGCGCGGGGCCATCAGCCTCTCCCTCTGTCTTGGTCTGACAGGGGATTAGGCCGGGGATTTCGCGCGATCAAGACGGGCAGGGCGATGTGGGCGCTAACGCGCCGGAAAAACCCTCAGGCCTTGGCGCGCGAGCCTTCGAGCGGCGCGAAGTTGACCGATTCGCCGCAGCCGCAGCTGTCGGTGACATTGGGGTTGCGGAACCTGAAGCCGGATTCCAAGAGGCCGGTCTCATAGTCGATCTCGGTCCCGAACAGGAACATCTGCGCGGTGGGGGCGATCAGCACCCGCGCCTCGCCCTGTTCGACCACCTCGTCGCCGGGCGAGGCGGTCTCGGCCAGCTCCATGGTGTATTCCATGCCGGCGCAGCCGCCCTTCTTCAGGCCGATGCGCAGGCCGCTGGCGGATTTCTGGGCCATCAGCCGGGCGATCTGCCGCTCGGCCGCCTGGGTGATGGTCACGGGGGATTTGCCGGGGATCGAAAACATCTCGGGCCTTTTCTGTTCGCTGTCTCTCATTTAGGAGCAACGGGGCCGCCGCTCAAGGGGTGCTTGACTCCGGGCGCGGGGCGGCTATAAGCGCCGCTTCATTGGTGTTGGTGGACCCCGCAAGGGGAACCCTGTCAGGCATCTTGCCAGAGGACAACGCCCTTCGACAACGTGAAAGAAGGAGATCAGCGATGACCAAACGCACCGCTGCCAAGTACAAGATCGACCGCCGCATGGGCGAGAACATCTGGGGCCGCGCCAAGTCGCCGCTCAACCGCCGCGAATACGGCCCGGGCCAGCACGGCCAGCGCCGCAAGGGCAAGCTGTCGGATTTCGGCACCCAGCTGCGCGCCAAGCAGAAGCTCAAGGGCTATTACGGCGACCTGACCGAAAAGCAGTTCCGCCGCATCTATGCCGAAGCCGAGCGTGTCAAGGGCGACACCGGCGAGAACCTGATCGGCCTGCTGGAGCGCCGCCTGGACGCGGTGATCTATCGCGCCAAGTTCGTGCCGACCATCTTTGCCGCCCGCCAGTTCGTGAACCACGGCCATGTCGAGGTGAACGGCAAGCGCGTGAACATCGCCTCCTATCGCGTGAAAGAGGGCGATGTCGTCTCGATCCGCGAGCGGTCGCGCCAGCTGGCCATCGTGCTGGAATCGGTTGGCCTGGCCGAGCGTGACGTGCCGGACTACCTGGAAGTGGACCACAACAAGATGACCGCGACCTTCGTGCGCACTCCGGCCCTGGGCGACGTGCCCTATGCCGTGCAGATGGAGCCGAACCTGGTCGTCGAATTCTACGCGAAGAACTGATCCTTTCGGGATCGCTGGGCTTCAGGGCCGTCCCTTCGGGGGCGGCCTTTTCCTTTGCGGCGCGGCCGCAGGGGTATTTGGACAACAGAGAAGGCGAGGGCCGTGCCCCCAAGGCCACAACCGGGGCCGGTAACGATCCTGTGGATTGCAGCGCCTGCCTGCGGTCTGGAATGAGAGCTCCACGGGCAAATCTCGGAGGATGCGATGCGGCTTGTGGCGGTTTTGATGGTGGTGCTGGCGCTGCCGGTTGCGGCGCAGGAGAAGCCCGCCAGGGACGAGCGGCTCTGGACCTGCGAGACCTCCATCGCGGGCGAAAAGACTGAGATCAACTATGTCCGCGATGCCGAATTTCGCCGGAATGTCGGGCGGATGGAAAAGAACTTTTCGGGCTGGGGGCGGATCTCGTGTCCCGGCTATATCACCCTGCGTGAGATCCTGCGGCGCAACCAGATGGCCGACGACGGCAGCTATTGCCTGCTCTGGGACAAGCAGAACGACACCTATATCGGCGCGCAGAAAGGCCCGCGCAAGGGTAATGCGCTGTGCCGCAAGACCTTCTGCGAGCGGGTGAACTCGGCGCGGCAGGCGACCTTCCGCAACGCCAACGCGCTGGCGGTGGCGGGCTATGACGCGGTGACGCAGCGGCCCGGCGCCGCGATCCTGGCGGCGAGCTCGGGCCAGATGGTCGGCACGCTCGAGGCGGCGGGGGCGGCGGCCATGGGCGTGGCCGCCTCGCCGGTGGCGGTCGGCTCGCTGGTGATCGGCTCGGCTGCCGTGGGTGGCACCATGTGGTATTGCGCCGAGGAATAGGCCAGGCTGCCGCCGGCGCGGCATCAGCCTTCACCGTTTTCCAAATACTCACCGTTACGGCGCCACAAGCGAAAAGGCCGCCCCCGAAGGGACGGCCCGCGAAGCTTGCCCTGTGATGCGGCTCAGGCCTTGGCGAGGTTGCGCAGCACGTAATGCAGCACGCCGCCGTTCTCGAGATATTCGATCTCGACCTCGGTATCGACGCGGGCCTTGAGCTGGATCACCTTCTCGCTGCCATCGGCATAGCGGATGGTGCAGGGCACCAGCGACAGCGGCTTGAACGCGCCCGCCAGCCCGCCGATCGAGATCACCTCGTCGCCCTTGAGCCCCAGGGTCTTGCGGTTCTCGCCGCCCGTGAACTCGAAGGGGATCACGCCCATGCCGACCAGGTTCGAGCGGTGGATGCGCTCAAAGCTCTCGGCGATGACCGCCTTGACGCCCAGCAGGTTGGTGCCCTTGGCCGCCCAGTCGCGCGACGAGCCGGCGCCGTATTCGACGCCGCCGAAGATGACCAGCGGCGTGCCTTGCGCCTGATAGGCCATCGAGGCGTCGAAGATCGAGGTCTGCTCGCCGTCCGGGCCCAGGGTATAGCCGCCCTCGACCCCGTCCAGCATCTCGTTCTTGATGCGGATATTGGCGAAGGTGCCGCGCATCATCACTTCGTGGTTGCCGCGGCGCGAGCCGTAGCTGTTGAAGTCCTTGGGCGCGACCTGCCGCTCGGTCAGGTATTTGCCGGCCGGGGTGGTCGGCTTGAACGAACCCGCGGGCGAGATGTGGTCGGTGGTGATCATGTCGCCCAGGATCGCCAGAATGCGCGCCCCCTCGATATCGCTGATCTGGCCCGGATCCTTGGACATGCCGCGGAAATAGGGCGGGTTCTGGATATAGGTCGAGGTCGGGGGCCAGTCATAGGTCTCGCTGTCGGTGACCTCGACCGCCTGCCAGCGTTCGTCGCCCTTGAACACGTCGGCGTATTTCTTCTGGAAGGCTTCGCGGGTGACGGTGGCCTCGACCAGTTCCGCGACCTCCTGCGATGTCGGCCAGATGTCCTTGAGGTAGACGTCCTTGCCTTCGGGCGTCTGGCCGATCGGATCCTTGGTCAGGTTGATGTTCACGTCGCCGGCGATGGCATAGGCCACGACCAGCGGCGGCGAAGCCAGGTAGTTCGCCCGCACGTCGGGCGAGATGCGGCCCTCGAAGTTGCGGTTGCCCGACAGCACGGCGGTGGCGACCAGGTCGTTGTCGTTGATCGCCTTGGAGATCGCCGCATCGCCCAGCGGGCCCGAGTTGCCGATGCAGGTGGTGCAGCCGTAGCCGACCAGGTTGAAGCCGATGGCGTCCAGGTCCTCCTGCAAGCCGGCCGCTTCGAGATATTCTCCCACCACCTGCGAGCCGGGGGCCAGCGAGGTCTTGACCCAGGGCTTGCGGGTCAGGCCGAGCGCGCGCGCCTTGCGGGCCACCAGGCCGGCGCCGATCATCACATAGGGGTTCGAGGTGTTGGTGCAGGAGGTGATCGCGGCGATCACCACCGAACCGTCGCGGATGGTGTAGTCCTTGCCCTCGACCGCCACGGTCTTGCGCACGTCGGTGCCCGAGGTGGCGACCACGCCGCCGCCTTCCTCGACCATTTCCTCGGCCGCGGCCGACATGTCGATGCCGCGATATTCGGCCACGGTCTTGTAGAAGGCGCGGGCGGCGAGGTTCAGCGGCGTGTAGTCCTGCGGGCGTTTCGGGCCCGAGATCGCCGGAACGATGTCGCTCATGTCCAGATGCAGCGTATCGGTATAGACCGGCGCGTAATCCGCGCCGCGCCAGAAGCCGTTCTCTTTGGCATAGGCCTCGACCAGGGCGATGCGGTCCTCGTCGCGGCCGGTATTGCGCAGGTAGCGCAGCGTCTCGTTGTCGATCGGGAAGAAGCCGCAGGTCGCGCCGTATTCCGGCGCCATGTTGGCGATGGTGGCGCGGTCCGCCAGCGGCAGGTGGTCGAGCCCCTCGCCGTAGAATTCGACGAACTTGCCGACCACGCCCTTCTTGCGCAGCATGGAAACCACCTTCAGCACCAGGTCGGTGGCGGTGGTGCCTTCCATCATCTTGCCGGTCAGCTTGAAGCCCACGACCTCGGGGATCAGCATCGAGACCGGCTGGCCCAGCATCGCCGCCTCGGCCTCGATCCCGCCGACGCCCCAGCCCAGCACGGCCAGGCCGTTGACCATGGTGGTGTGGCTGTCGGTGCCGACCAGCGTGTCGGGATAGGCGACGGTCTCGCCTTTCTGGTCGGTGTCGGTCCAGACGGTCTGGGCCAGGTATTCCAGGTTCACCTGGTGGCAGATGCCGGTGCCGGGCGGCACCACGCGGAAGTTGTTGAACGCCTTCTGCCCCCATTTCAGGAAGGTGTAGCGTTCCATGTTGCGTTCATATTCCAGCTCGACATTGCGCTGGAAGGCGCGGGGATTGCCGAAATCGTCGATCATCACCGAATGGTCGATGACCAGATCGACCGGGTTCAGCGGGTTGATCTTTTGCGCATCGCCGCCAAGCGCCTTGATGCCGTCGCGCATCGCGGCAAGGTCCACCACGGCGGGCACGCCGGTGAAGTCCTGCATCAGCACGCGGGCCGGGCGGTAGGCGATCTCGCGCGGGTTCTGGCCGCCTTGCTGCGCCCATTCGGCGAAGGCCCTGATGTCCTCGACGCTGACCGTGCGGCCGCCATCCTCGAAGCGCAGCAGATTCTCCAGCACGACCTTGAGCGAGGCCGGCAGTTTCGAGAAATCGCCCAGGCCGGCCTGGGTCGCGGCGTCGATCGAGTAATAGGCATAGCGCTGAGAGCCCACCTGAAGCTGGCGGCGCGTCTTGGCGGTGTCTGTTCCGGTTTCGATGGGCATGACTCGGCTCCCTATCCTTGAAAAGGTGGCTGAATGGCGGTGCTGCCTGCCATTTGCCCCTTTTTCGGGATGGGGATCAAGGGGGGCGGGCAGGGTTTGTATGCAATTGTATGCCAACTTTTTGCTGCGGCTGCAAGATGTGGGTTTTGCATCACGGTCACAAGCCGGGCACGGCGCGCTAACAAAGCATTGATTTGTCGTTCCCCTGCCGGGCGGTTTAGCTGTTGCGGATCGGAAAAGCCGGGAAAACGGATGACATGGCGGCAAGGCGCATGAAGACGACGGCCCGCGGGCGGGGACGGAAGACGACGATCCTGCCGGGCCTGGCCTGCGCCCTGTGGGTGCTGCTGAGCGGATTTGCCGCGCCGGCCTGGGCCCAGGATGCCGCGGTCGACCCGGCGCCTTCCGCGGCCACGGCCCCGGCGGCCACGCCCGCGCCCGGCGGGGCCGAGTCCGGCCTGCCGTCCTTTTTCGAGGACGAGTCCGATGACGGCGTCATCGGCCTGATCGAGGCGCCCGAGGGCGAGCCGGGCGTGCCGGTCGAGGGGATGCCGCCGGTGGTGGATCCCGATGCGCTGGCCGCCTCGGCCATGGTCTCCTTTGCCGAGGTGCAGCCGCGCATGATGGGGCCGGTCGGCCATCCGCCGGTGGTGGTCGAGCTGTTCACCTCGCAGGGCTGCTCGTCCTGTCCGCCCGCCGACGAGTTGCTGGCCGACCTGGCCGACCGCGAGGACGTGCTGGCGCTGTCTTGGCATGTCGATTACTGGGATTATCTCGGCTGGGCCGATGAATTCGCCCGGCCCGAGTTCACCCGCCGGCAGCAGGCCTATGCCCATCAGACGGGCGAGCGGGCGATCTATACGCCGCAGATCATCGTCGGCGGCACCGATACGCTGATCGCGCTGCGCCCGGCCGAGCTGATGGGCCTGTTGCAGACCCAGATGGCCCGGCCGGCCATGGTCATGGTCTCGTCCAGCCAGGACAAGGACGGCTATCGCATCGAACTGACGCCGCGCGGCGCCATCGCCGACCGGGTGGCGATCATCCTGGTGCGCTATGCGCCGCAGCGGCGGGTGGCGATCAAGGCCGGCGAGAACCGCGGCATCGCCCTGGACTATCGCAACGTGGTGCTGGCGGCCGAGCGCATTGCCGAATGGGACGGCCGCACCCCGCTGCGCATGACCGTGCGCCGCGACACCCAGAACAGCGCCGATTTCCCGGCCGATACCCGCCATGCCATCCTGGCGCAGGAACTGGGCCGGGGCGATCCGCGCTCGGCCAGCGGCCCGATCCTGGCGGCGATCCGGCTGGACTGATCCGGCCGGGAGGCCAGCCCGCCGCTTGCGCCGCCGTCCCGGCCGGGGCAAAACCCCGCCACCGCTGCATAGAGGAGCCCGCCTTGACCGAATCGCGCAAGATCAACCCCTGGCTCAAGGCCGCGCTGGAATTCGGCCCGCTGATCCTGTTCTTTCTGGTCTTCATGCGCTTTCGCGACCAGACGGTCACGCTGGCGGGCCGCGACTATTCCGGCTTCATCCTGGCCACGCTGGCCTTCGTGCCGGTTCTGGCGCTCAGCACGCTGGCGCTGTGGCGGCTGACCGGCAGGCTCTCGCCCATGCAGATCGCCACGCTGGTGCTGGTGGTGATCTTCGGCGGGCTGTCGGTCTGGCTGAACGATCCGAAATTCTTCAAGATGAAGCCGACGATCATCTACCTGATCTTCGCCGCGCTTCTGGGCGTCAGCCTGGCCCTGCGCCGGAACTGGCTGGAACTGGTCATGTCCGAGGCCCTGCCGATGAATGCCGAGGGCTGGCGCATCCTGACCCTGCGCATGGGGCTGCTGTTCCTGGGCCTGGCCGCGGCGAACGAGGCGGTCTGGCGGCTGATGTCGGAAACCGCCTGGGTGAACTTCAAGACCTTCGGCCTGCCGGCGATCATGGTGGTGTTCTTCATCGCCAACGCCCGCCTGTTCGAGCGCCACGCCCAGCCCCGCGACGGCGAATAGCCGGCCCGGGACACTTGCATGGCTGGCCGGGCGAGGGTAACCCGAATCCCGGACCATCAGGAGCGAGCCATGTCCCAGGAGTCGAACCAGCCTCTGCATCCGCGTACGCGCGCCGTCCATCACGGCATTCGCCGCAGCCAGTATGGCGAGATGGCCGAGGCCCTGTTCATGACCCAGGGCTTTTCCTATGACAGCGCCGAACAGGCCGAGGCCCGCTTCCTCCAGACCGGCCCGGACGAATTCATCTATGCCCGCTATGGCAATCCGACCTCGCGCATGTTCGAGGATCGCATCGCCAATCTCGAAGGCACCGAGGACGCCTTCGCCACCGCCAGCGGCATGGCGGCGGTCAACGGCGCGCTGATGTGCTTGGTCAAGCCGGGCGATCACATCGTCTCGTCGCGGGCGCTGTTCGGCTCCTGCCTCTATGTGCTCGACGTGCTGGCCCGCTTCGGGGTCGAGGTCTCTTACGTCGACGGCACCGACCTTGACCAATGGCGCGCGGCGATCCGGCCGGATACCAAGGCCGTGTTCTTCGAGTCGGTGTCGAACCCGACGCTGGAGGTGGTGGACATCGCCGGCGTGGCGGAACTGGCCCATGCGGTCGGCGCGCTGGTGGTCGTGGACAATGTCTTTGCCACCCCGGTCTATTCCCGCGCGGTCGAACAGGGCGCCGATGTGGTCGTCTATTCCGCGACCAAGCATATCGACGGCTCGGGCCGCTGCCTGGGCGGGGTGATCTGCGGCACGCGCCAGTTCGTGCGCGAGGTGGCCGAGCCCTATCTGAAACATACCGGCGGCGCGATCAGCCCCTTCAACGCCTGGATGATGCTGGGGGGGCTCGCGACGATGGAGCTGCGCGTGCGCGCCCAGACCGACGGCGCCCTGCATCTGGCGACCGCGCTGAAGGACGAGCCGAGGCTTGCCCGCGTGATCTATCCGGGCCTGCCCCAGCATCCGCAGTATGATCTGGTGCAGCGCCAGATGGGCGCGGGCGGCACCATGGTCGCCATCGACCTGGGCAGCAAGGACGCGGCCTTCGCGGCGATGAACCGCATGCGCATCTTTCAGATCTCGAACAACCTGGGCGATGCGAAATCCATCGTCACCCATCCCTCGACCACGACGCATCAGCGGCTGTCCGAGGAAACGCGCGCAAGCCTCGGCATCACCCCGGGCCTGCTGCGGCTGTCCATCGGGCTGGAGGATGCCGGCGACCTGGTTGCTGACATTCGCCAGTCGCTGGCCTAACATGCCGGTGCCCGGAACCTGCCGGGCGCCCCTTTCCTTTCCGGCCCCGAGCCCCCAAATAGTTGCCGTCCTGCCAGGGAGACGACCATGACCGAGGCCCGCCCCGTCGCCACCGAACGCGCCTATCCGGCGCTGAGCCGCGAATATCCGGCCGATTTCCGCGTGGACGACCGCTACAAGGCCAGCCTGCCCGATCTTCAGAATGGCCCGGCCAGCCTGATCGTCGGTGCCCGCGCCCCGATCCAGCATGTCGGCATCTCGAATTTCCGCCTGCCGATCCGCTACCTGACGCAGGAGGGCGGCGAGATCGCGCTGGAGACCAGCGTCACCGGCACCGTCAGCCTGGAGGCCGACCGCAAGGGCATCAACATGAGCCGCATCATGCGCTCGTTCTATGCCCATGCCGACAAGCAGTTTTCGATGGGTGTGCTCGAAGCGGCGCTGGAGGATTACAAATCCGACCTGGACAGCTTCGACGCCCGCATCATGATGCGGCTCAGCTATCCGATGCGGGTCGAATCGCTGCGCTCGGGCCTGTCGGGCTGGCAATATTACGACATTGCGCTGGAACTGGCCGAAAAGGCCGGGCAGCGGCTGCGGATCATGCATTTCGACTATGTCTATAGCTCGACCTGCCCCTGCTCGCTGGAGCTGGCCGAGCATGCCCGGCAGATGCGCGGGCAACTGGCGACGCCGCATTCGCAGCGATCGGTGGCGCGGATCTCGGTGGTGATGCAGGGCGATACGCTGTGGTTCGAGGACATGGTGGCGCTGTGCCGCCGCGCCGTCGCCACCGAAACCCAGGTCATGGTCAAGCGCGAGGACGAGCAGGCCTTTGCCGAGCTGAACGCCGCCAATCCGATCTTCGTGGAGGATGCGGTGCGCGCCTTTGCCGCCGAACTGATGGCCGAGCCCCGCATCGGCGATTTCCGCGTCGTCGCCAGCCACCAGGAATCGCTGCATTCGCATGACGCGGTTTCGGTGCTGACCCAGGGCGAGACCTTCGCCCATGCCAGCCTCGATCCCGCGATCTTCGCCGGCCTCAGGGCGTGAATGCTCTGGCTGATGTCGCTTGTCGTCGCGTACTGGCTTGGCGGCGCGTTTGGCGTGCACATTTGCGCCGGAGAGTTGTTCCCGCAATGGCGCGCCCGCCGGCTGCGCGAGCAGCGGGCTGCCGGCTATTCAGCCTTTCTTTTTTCCTATGGCAGCCTTTTGTGGGATCCTGGCGGGTTCTCGGAATATTTGCATCGGCGCGGCATGGGCGCCCCGGGGCGGGTCAGCTTGGTTTCTGCGGTCTTTTTCACCCTGATCCTGCTGTTTCTGTGGATGGTTTTTGCCATCCTCGCCGCCTTTGGAACGAAATAGGAACGATAGGCTTCCAAGGCTGCGATGTCCGGACTATGTTCGTGGCATGAGCGATTTCGACGATTCCGCCGCCTTCGAGGCCGCAGCCGCCCCGGTGCCGCTTTCCCAGCGTGCCATGGGCGCACGGCCGACGCCCTATCTGGACGGGCTGAACCCGGCGCAGCGCGACGCGGTCGAGGCGCTGGACGGGCCCGTGCTGCTGCTGGCCGGCGCCGGCACCGGCAAGACCCGCGCCCTGACCACCCGCATCGCGCATCTGCTGAACCTCGGCCGTGCGCGTCCGGGTCAGATCCTGGCCGTGACCTTCACCAACAAGGCCGCGCGCGAGATGAAGGACCGCATCGGCCGGCTTCTGGGCGAGATGGTCGAGGGCATGCCCTGGCTCGGCACCTTCCACTCGATCAGCGTCAAGATCCTGCGCCGCCATGCCGAACTCATCGGCGATGGCGAGCTGCACCTGAAGCCCAGCTTCACCATCCTCGACACCGACGACCAGATCCGGCTGCTGAAACAGCTGATCCAGGCCGAGAATATCGACGAGAAGCGCTGGCCGGCGCGGCAGCTCGCGCATCTGATCGACGGCTGGAAGAACCGCTGCCTCTCCCCGGCAAAGCTGCCCAAGGGCGAGGAGCGCGCCTTCGACAGCTGGGGCGGGCGGCTTTACGCCGCCTATCAGCGCCGGCTGCTGGAGCTGAACGCGGTCGATTTCGGCGACCTGCTGATGCATTGCGTCAACCTGTTCCAGGCGCATCCCGACGTGCTGCGGACCTGGCAGGACCGTTTCCGCTATATCCTCGTGGACGAATACCAGGACACCAACGTCGCGCAATACATGTGGCTGCGGCTGCTGGCGCAGGCGCATCGCAACATCTGCTGCGTGGGCGACGACGACCAGTCGATCTATGGCTGGCGCGGCGCCGAGGTCGGCAACATCCTGCGCTTCGAGAGTGATTTCCCCGGCGCGCAGGTGATCCGGCTGGAACAGAACTACCGCTCGACCCCGCATATCCTCGCCGCCGCCTCCGGGCTGATCGCGGCGAACAAGGGCCGGCTGGGCAAGACGCTGTGGACCGAGGCCGAGGAGGGCGAGCGCCTGCGCCTGATCGGCCATTGGGACAGCGAGGCCGAGGCGCGCTGGATCGGCGAGGAGATCGAGGCCTTCCATGGCGGCCATCGCCACAGCATCGGCCAGCGCAGCCTGAACGACATCGCCATCCTGGTGCGGGCCAGCCACCAGATGCGGGCCTTCGAGGACCGTTTCATGACCATCGGCCTGCCCTATCGGGTGATCGGCGGTCCGCGCTTCTACGAGCGGGCCGAGATCCGCGACGCCATGGCCTATTTCCGGCTGGCGGTCAGCCCGACCGACGACCTGGCCTTCGAGCGCATCGTGAACGTGCCCAAGCGCGGCTTGGGCGACAAGGCGGTGCAGAAGATCCAGATCGAGGCGCGGGAACGCGGGCTGTCGCTTCTGGAAGGCGCGGCCTCGGCTGTCGCCACCGGCGCGCTTGGCGGCAAGGGGGCGGGGGCGCTGCGGCAGTTCACCGAGGCCATGGGCCGCTGGCATGCCGATGCGCTGGACAGCCGCGTGAACCATGTCGAGCTGGCCGAGCGGATCCTGGACGAATCCGGCTATACCGCCATGTGGCAGAACGACAAGTCGCCCGACGCGCCGGGGCGGCTCGACAACCTGAAGGAATTGATAAAGGCACTGGAAGAATTTGAAAACCTTCAGGGTTTCCTCGAACATGTCGCGCTGGTCATGGACAATGACAAGGGCGAGCAGTCCGAGGAGGTCTCGATCATGACGCTGCATGCCGCCAAGGGGCTGGAATATCCCATCGTCTTCCTGCCGGGCTGGGAGGACGGGCTGTTTCCCAGCCAGCGCAGCATGGACGAAAGCGGCATGAAGGGGCTCGAGGAAGAGCGCCGCCTCGCCTATGTCGGCATCACCCGCGGCGAGGAGCTGGTGACGATCAGCTTCGCCGGCAATCGCCGCATGTATGGGCAATGGCAGTCCTCGCTGCCCTCGCGCTTCATCGACGAACTGCCCGAAGATCATGTCGAGGTGCTGACGCCGCCCGGCCTTTACGGCGGCGGCTACGGCGCGGCCGCTCAGTCTTTCGGGCAGCCTTTCGCGCAATCGGTGATGCATGAACGCGCGGCGCGGGCGGATGTCTATAACTCGCCGGGCTGGAAACGCATGCAGGAACGCTCCGCCCAGCGGGCCCAGCCCGTCCACCGCACCCCGGTGGTGATCGATGCCGAGCCGGCGGCGCGGTTTGCGGTCGGCGACCGGGTGTTCCACCAGAAATTCGGCAATGGCATCATCATGGGCATTGCCGAGGATACGCTGACCGTCGAATTCCCGACCGGCTTCAAGACCATCAAGGCGGGCTATGTGCAGCCCGCCGCGCAATCCGGCCCCGGCGGCCCGGCGGACGACGTGCCGTTCTAGCCGGCCCCCGCTGCTTTCACCGTTTCCCAAATACTCCTGCGGCCGGGCGGCTGGCGCGGCGCTTGACCCCGGGCGCGCGGCGCCCTATCTGACCCTTGCGCGGATGGCCGGATGACCGCGGCGGCGACGTCGAGGAAAGTCCGGACTCCATGAAGGCACGGTGCCGGGTAACGCCCGGCGGGGGCAACCCCAGGGAAAGCGCCACAGAGAAAAGACCGCCCATGCAGGCATGGGCAAGGGTGAAACGGTGGGGTAAGAGCCCACCGCGGGGCTGGCAACAGTCCCGGCACGGCAAGCCCCACCGGGAGCAATGCCGAATAGGGACCGCGCGTCGCAAGACAGGGCCGCCTTTGCCCCAGCAGGTCCGGGTTGGCAGCTAGATCCCGTCAGCAATGGCGGGGCCAGAGGAATGGTCATCGAAGGGGGCAACCCCGGAACAAAATCCGGCTTACAGGCCATCCGCGCAAATCATTTTCAACGAGCAGGGCGGTGGCCAGAAAGGATCCGGCCTCACAACCGTGCTTTGCGCGGGGTTATGCACCGGCAACCCCATGCCGCAACCGAGGCCGCAAGGATGGTTTTCCCGGAATTCGGACGATCCGGCTGATACCGGCACGTCAGCGCGAAAGGCGCGGAGACGCTATCCGAATCCCTGCCGACCCTTGCTTTAGCACCCCTGTCCGGCCCGCCGGGCATCGGCCCGACTGAGAGAAGAAGGGCTTGCATCGTCTGGAATCGGCCGCAGCGAGTCGTCGCGCCCGGGTTCAAGGATCACCCCGTCCAACCCGACCGGAGCTTCGCCCTCCCGCGGACTGTGAAGGATCAGGCACCGCACCGGATCGCAGGCAGATAGGCGCCGAAGCTGCGATCTCCGTGAGAAAATCCGCCGTGCTGGTCCGGTGGCGAGGCAGGCGCGACGGCTCTCGTCCGCTCGCCGCACGGGCGCGCCCTGCTGCGGGGGCGCTCTCCTGGGCTAGCGCATGGGGCGTTTGCGGGTTCTTGCCAGTTGTGGTGACCGCATGCGCGTTTCTGCGTGAGCGTGGCCCCGAGGCAATCCAGGTCGCATGACGGGATCGCGATAACGCCGGCAAGATCAAGCCCTTCCCCGGCGGCGCGACGAAGGCGGCCCGGAGAGTGCCTGTCTCCGCGTCGGCTTGCCGGCCGGCGTCGGCGCGGCGCCGGGCCGGGTTCCGGCACCCCATGCCGGCCCCGGATTCCGCCGCAGATCCGGACAGGCGGCAGAAAACGGGTTTACCTTTGGCCCCGGGATGGGCAAGTTTCGGGGCATGTATGCTTCGCACGGCTTCCTGCGCTCGGATATCGGCGACGTCGACGTGGTCTTCCACGAGGGCATCTATCACCTCTTTCACCTCGTCCTGCCGAACCATGACTTCATCGCCCATGCGGTCAGTTCCGACGGGCTTTCCTGGCGGCGGGTCAAGAATGCGTTCTTCGTCGGTGACCCGGGCGCGTGGGACGACGACATGCTCTGGACCATGCATGTCACCCCGGACCCGGACCGGCCGGGCCAGTGGCGGATGTTCTATACCGGTCTGACACGCGCGGAATTCGGCCGCGTCCAGCGGGTCGGTCTGGCGCGGTCCCCGGATCTCTATGCCTGGACGCGCTGCGGGGCGCCCTATCCGCTGGAGATCGGCGGTCCGCATTACGAATCCGGCATCGACGAGGGGCGCCGCTGGGTCAGCTTCCGCGACCCGTTCTTCTTCCACGAGCCCGAGACGGGTACGCGCCTGCTGCTGGCCGCGGCACGGGCCAAGGACGGGCCGGTGATCCGCCGCGGTTGCGTCGGCCTGGCCCGCGAGGTCGCGCCCGACCGCTTCGAATTCGGCCCGCCGCTGCATCGGCCCGGCCTCTATGACGACATCGAGGTGCCGAACCTCTTTCATTTCCACGACCGCTATTACCTGATGGGGTCGATCCGCGAGGATACCAAGATCCATTACTGGTATTCCGACCGCATCGAGGGGCCTTACGAGAATTTCTGCGACGACGTGCTTCTGCCGCATGGCAATTATGCCGGCCGCATCTGCCGGGCCGGAGATCGGCTGCTGCTGTTCAGCTTCTTCAGCAAGACCGAACTGCTCATCAACGGCCATGAATTCATCAAGCGGCTGCTGCCGCCGCCCAAGGAGATCGTGGCCCTTGCCGACGGGCGGCTGCGGCTGAAATCCTACCGGGGCTTCGACGGGCTGGTGACCGCCAGGCTGGCGCTTGCCAGCACGGCCGAGTGCCGGATGCTCTGCGGCAATCCCACCGCCCGGGCCGAGACCCGCGACGACAGCCTGTCCCTCGGCACCCGCAGCGGTTTCGAGGCTTTCCTGCTGCCCGGCCAGCACGACGAATTCCGCCTGCGGGCCGAGATGACGCTGGAAGGGCCGGGCAAGACCGGCCTGATCCTGCGGGCGAGCGAGGAGGGCGACGGCTACTACCTGTCGCTCGACTGCATGAACGGCATCGCCCAGATGCGTGCCTGGGGCGCCAATCCCACGCCCGAGTTCGAACATGCCTTCCGCTACAAGTCCTTGCAGGAGGCGCGTTTCCGCAGCTCGGCGCATGGTCCCTGGCAGATCGAGGTGGTGGCGCATGGCACCTATCTGGAACTCTCCATCGACGGCTATGTGGTCCTCAGCCTGGTCGATGACAGCTTCATCTGCGGCGCGGTGGGGTTCTATGTCGAATCCGCGACGCTCGGCCTGTGCGGCGTCACGCTCGAAACCCTGAGCCGGCCGGTAAGCGAACATGCGGCCGAGATGGTCTATACCGCGACCCAGGCGCCCGACCTTCTTGCCGCCGCCGGGGCGGCAGGCGAGTGAGCGGCGGGACCGACAGCAAGCCCTGGCTTCTGGTCAGCGATGTCGATGACACGCTGACCGGCGACCGGGCGGCGCTGGAGCGGCTCTGGGCGGTGGTCCGGCGCCATCCCGACCGGCTGCGGCTGGCGCTGAACTCGTCGCGGCCGGCGGCCAGCGTCGATGCCACCCTGGCGCGCGAATTTCCCGCGGATTTCGCACCGGATGCCATCATCACCGGCATGGGCACCGAGATCCGCATCGGCGGCGCCTGGCTTGCGGACTGGGCCGCCCGTTTCGAGCATTGGCCGTCCGAGGCCGTCTTCGCCCTTGTCACCGGCATGGGCTTTGCCCCGCATCCCGCCGAGTTCCTGACCGCCGGCAAGCTCAGCTTCGCGGTGCCCGACCCCGAGGCCCGCGCCCGGGTGCTGGAGGCGCTGGCCGCGGCGGGACTGCCGGTGCGGGCGGTGTTCTCGGGGGAAAGCGACCTGGACCTGCTTGCCCCCGGCGCCGGGAAGGACGCGGCGGCGCGGTTTCTTGCCGAAAGGCTTGGCATTCCGGCCGGCCGGATGGTGGTGGCGGGGGATTCCGGAAACGATCTGGCCCTGTTCGACGTTGGGTCTCGCGCCATTGCCGTCGGCAATGCGCGGCGGGAGCTGATCGAGGCCATGCCACCGGGCAAGAGCTATCGCGCGCGGGCGCCCCATGCGGCGGGCGTCCTCGAGGGGCTGATCGCGCTGGGTATCCTGCCCGGCTGACATTGCCGCAAGACAAGAGGAGACGAGAGCATGGCCCAATCCGTGGGTTCGCTGTTGATGATTTCATTGCATGGCTATGTCGCGGGCTCACCCGAGCTGGGCAAGCCCGATACCGGCGGCCAGGTGGTCTTCGTCCTGGAACTCGCCAAGCGTTTCGCAAGGCTCGGCTACAAGGTCGACGTGATGACCCGACGTTTCGAGGACCAGCCGGCCGAGGATATCATCAACGACAACCTGCGCATCTGGCGCATCCCCTTCGGCGGGCCGGACTTCATCCGCAAGGAGGACATGCACGACTGGTATGGCGATTTCATCACCAACGCCCTGGCCGCCATCCGCCGCCGCGAGCTGCGCTATGACGTGGTCAACAGCCATTACTGGGATGCCGGGGTCTGCGGCCAGAAGATCGCCGAGGAATTGCAGATCCCGCATATCCACACCCCGCATTCCCTGGGCTGGTGGAAAAAGCACGACATGCGCGGCGCCACGGCCGAGGAGATGGCGGGCTATCGCTTCGACGAGCGCATCCAGAAGGAATTCGTGCTCTATCGCAATTGCGACCACATCATCGCCACTTCGGAACAGCAGGTCGAGCTGATTGCGGCCGAATACGCGCTGCCGCGCGAGCATATCACCATGATTCCGCCCGGCATCGACGAGAACCGCTTTACCCCGGCCCCGCCCGACAAGGTGGCGGCGGCGCGGGCGCGGCTGAACATGCAGCCGACCGATGTCTATGTCGTCGGCCGGGCGGCCGAGAACAAGGGCTATGACCTGATCATCCAGGCGCTGCCGGCGCTGAAGATCCTCCAGCCCGAGGCGCGGCTGGTCCTGGCGGCCGGCGGCAATTCCGAGGCCGACCTGGCGCTGATCGACGAGTGGAAGGCGGTGGCCGCCGAGGCGGGTGTCGCCGATGCCATCGACTGGCGCGGCTATGTCCCCGACGAGGAACTGGTCGATCATTACCGCGCGCCCGGGGTCTTTGCGCTGCCCTCGCGCTACGAGCCCTTCGGCATGACGGCGGTCGAGGCGATGGCCTGCGGCACGCCCACGGTGATGACCATCCATGGCGGGCTGCACGAGCAGGTGGAATTCGGCCGGCACGCGCTGGTGGCCGATCCGAAGCGGCCCGAGGAATTCGCCGCGATGATCAACATGGCGCTGCAATATCCCTGGCTGCGCGACGTGCTGGCGGTCGAGGGTGCGCGCTTTGCCCGCCGCGTCTTTGGCTGGACCGGCATCGCCCGGCGGACCATCGCCGTCTTTGAGCAGTTCCGTGGCCGCTACGACGCCTATCAGCCCGATTTCCAGCTATAGCGGCGTGCCGGCTGCTTGGCCGGCCCGCGCGGTTTCATCGGCGCAGCGGCGCCCCCGATGCAGCAATCGCCGCCCCTGCCGGGTGGCAACGGGGGCGATCAGGTCGCGCCGGCGTGCCCCCCTGAAGGAAGCGCTCCATGGAACCATCGGCGCAAATATCTAGGCCTTGGGCATGCCCTTGGGCCGCGTGGTCCGCTTTTGCGCGGCGATGCGGAACGGCGCGTTCGGCGCGCCATAGCCGGCGTAACCGCCGCGCCGCTGCACGATTTCCAGGAAGAAGCCGCCGGGCAGGGCGGTCGAGTAGAATTGCATGAACTGCCCCTCGGCATCCTCGTCATACATGATGTGATGTGCGCGCAGCCGGGCGGTGAAATCCGGATCGAGCCCGAAGCGCGCCTCGACATCGTCGTAGTAATTCGCCCCGATCCGCAGGAAGGGAAAGCCGCGCGCCGCCATTTCTGCGGCGGTGGCGAAGATGTCGTCGCTGGCGAAGGCGATGTGCTGGACCGAGGAGCCGAAGGTCTCTTGCAGGAACTGCCCGGCCAGCGTGCGCCGCGCCTCGGCGCCGTTCAGGGTGATGCGCAGCCCGCCGGCCTCGATGGCCTGGCTGCGCACCAGCCCGTCGGGATCGACCACATCGACCATCGGCGCCTTTTGCGCGGTGAACAGCGTGGTGTAGAACAGCGACCAGCTGAGCATCTCGTCATAGGCCATGGTCTGGGCCAGGTGATCGACGCCGGCAAGCCCGGCGCCCTGCGGCGCGGGGTCGTCGATGGCGAAATCCACCTCCCAGATCCGTGCCAGGTCGGTTTTGCGGTCCAAGAGCCGGATCACGTTGCTGCCGGCGCCGCGGATGCCGGGGATCTCCAGCTCTTGCGCGGCGTGGGGCGCGACATGCGGCTCGGCCCCCAGCGCCAGGGCGCGGTCGAAGGCGGCGCGGGCATCGGGGACCATCAGCGCCACCTCGGACACGCCGGTGCCATGCGTGACCCAGGCGCTATGGGCAAAGCCCTCGGGCTCGGCATTGACCAGCAGGTTGACGCCGCCCTGCCGCCACAGCGTCACCCGCTTGCTGAGGTGCCGGCCGGCCCGCACGAAGCCGGCCGCGGCGAGCAGGTTCTCCAACGGCCCGGCATCCTCGGGTGAGGTGGCGAATTCGACGAACTCGACCCGCTCGACCGGGGCCGGGGCGGGAAAGGCGGGCAGGTCGACGGAAAGCGCGGGCTCGGCCCGGCGCACCCGGTCCATCAGCGCCACCAGGCTGCGATGGCCGTCGCGGGCCACCAGGCGCGGCAGCCCGGCGCGGAACTGGTCGTTGAAGATTTCCAGGCTGAGCGGCCCGACATAGCCGGTGGCCATGACCGCGCGGGTGAAGCCGGCGATGTCCAGGTCGCCTTCGCCCGGCATGTTGCGGAAATGCCGCGACCAGTAGAGCAGATCCATCTCGATCAGCGGCGCGTCGGCCAGCTGCACGAAGAAGATGCGATCGCCGGGAATGCGGCGGATGCTGTCCGGGTCGAGCTTGCGGCCCAGCGTGTGGAAACTGTCGAGGATCAGGCCGACATTCGGGTGATCGGCGCGGCGCACGATCTCCCAGGCGTCGCGGTGGTCGTTGACATGGCGGCCCCAGCACAGCGCCTCGTAGCCGACGCGGATGCCGCGCCCGGCCGCGATCTCGCCCAATTCGCGGAAATCGGCGGCGGCGCGGTCGATGCCGCCAAGCCCCTCGGGATGGGTCGAGGAACAGAACAGCACCAGGTCGGTGCCCAGCTCGGCCATCAGGTCGAACTTGCGCTCGGCGCGGGCAAGGGCGCGGCTGCGCAAGGGCTCGGGCAGGCCCTCGAAATCGCGGAAGGGCTGGAACAGGGTGATCTCCAGCCCATGGTCGCGGACCATGCGGCCGACCTCGCGCGGGGTGAAGTCCGAGGCGAGGAAATCCTGCTCGAAGATCTCGATCCCGTCGAATCCGGCCTGCTGGATCGCGGCGAGTTTCTCGGTAAAGCTGCCCGAAATCGACACGGTGGCAATCGAGGTCTTCATCCCGCACACCCCTTTCCTGATGCGCTGAAGATCGCAGAGAATCTCCGTAACGGCAAATGCCGATTTCTCGACATGAATAACCTGATGTTAATTCTCTAAGGCGGTGACGGCATCGTTGCCCGCTCCGCCTTCAAGCTGCGGTCCTTTATCCGGCGCGGTTTCGCCGGTTACGCCGCCTGTTGCACAGGGAAAAGGCAGGCGTTCCCCGGGGATCGGACGCTTGGCGCCGCGCGGTGGCGGGCCAGCCCGAAAAGCGCGATGCTGTATTACAAGCCATGTCCGATTCGACGGGGGCTTGCCATGATCGAACTGGTCTTCATCGCCTGCATGGGCGGCGCCCCGGCCGATTGCCGGGAACACAGCCTGATCTATACCGAGGTCACGCCCCTGGTCTGCATGCATGGCGCGCAGCCTGCGCTGGCGCAATGGGTCGAGACCCATCCCAACTGGCGCATCGCCCGCTGGTCCTGCCAGACGCTGCGCCGCGAGCGCAGCATCTGACGGGGCGGCGCTTCAGGCCGCGTCCTCGATATGGCCGCCCAGGAACAGCTGGCCGACGCGCGGATCCTTGAGCAGCATATCGGCCTTGTCGAACAGGCGGGTCTGGCCCAGTTCCAGCACCAGCCCGTAATCCGACATGGCCAGCGCCGCCTTGGCATTTTGTTCCACCATCAGCACCGTCACCCCCTGATCGCGCAGCCGGATCAGGGTCTGGAACACCTCCTGCACCAGGTTGGGCGAAAGCCCGATCGAGGGCTCGTCGATCAGGATCAGCTTGGGGTCCAGAAGCAGGGCGCGGGCGATCTCCAGCTGCTTCTGCTGGCCGCCCGACAGCTCGATGGCCTTCTGGTCGCGGCGCTCGCGCAGCATGGGAAACTGGTCCATGACCTGCTCCATCCGCTGCCGGACCCGGGACTGGTCGCGGGCGGTGATGCCGCCCAGCTCCAGATTGTGGAACACCGACAGCTGCGGCACCACGTTGCGGCCCTGCGGCACATAGGTAACGCCGCGGGCGATCATCTCGGCCGGGCGCTTGCGGGTCACGTCCTCGCCCTCCAGCCGGATCTGGCCGGAATGGATGTTCAGCAGCCCGAAGATCGCCTTGAACACGGTGGATTTCCCGGCGCCGTTCGGCCCGATCACCGTGGTGATCGAGGCCTTGGGGATGCTGAACGAGGTGCCGTTCAGGATGGTGATGCGGCCATAGCCGCCGGTGAGGTCCCTAAGCTCCAGCATGTCAGCCCCCCAGATAGGCGTCGATGACCATCTGGTTCGCCCGGATCTCCTCGGGCGAGCCTTCGGCGATGATCTCGCCCTGCGCCAGCACGATGATGCGGGTGCAAAGCGACATGACGAATTCCATGTTGTGCTCGATCACCACGAAGGTGGTGCCGTGCTCGCGGTTATAGGTCATCAGCCGCTCTTTCAGATGCGCCAGCATGGTCAGGTTCACCCCGCCCGCCGGCTCGTCCAGCAGCACGATGCCGGGACCGGCCATGAAGGCCATCGCGGCATCGACCAGCTTTTGCTGGCCGTAGGAGAGCGAGCCCGCCTCGGTGTCGCGATAGGGGGTCAGGTTGAAGAACTCGATCAGCTGCTCGGCCTTTTCGGTCAGGCCCGCGTCGGATTTGCCGAACAGTCGGCTCAGCATCGAGCCCTCGTGCTCCTGCCCGGCCAGGATGACGTTGTCGAGCACCGTCATGCGCGGAAAGACCGACAGCTGCTGGAAGGTGCGTCCGACCCCCATCAGCGACAGGTCGGCCGGCCGCACGCCGTCGGTCGAGCGGCCGTTGATCTTGCAATGGCCGGCACTGGGGCGCAGCTGACCGAGGATGCAGTTGAACAGCGTCGACTTGCCCGAGCCGTTCGGCCCGATCAGGCCCAGGATCTCGCCCTTCTGCACGTCGAAGCTGACATCGTTCACGGCGCGGATGCCGCCGAACTGCTTCGAGATGTTGCGGACGGAAAGCACGGGGGCGTTCATAGCTGGAATCCCTTCTTCATGTCGCGGCGCGTCTCGTGCCGGGGCCGGAACTGGTTCCAGATTTTCTGCCCCAGCCCGATCAGCCCCTGGGGCGAGAACACCATCAGCACGATCACCAGCGCCGAATAGATGATGAGGTAATAGCCCTCGGTAAAGCGCAGGAGTTCCGGCAGCAGGATCACTACCGCCGCGCCCAGCATCGGGCCGAAGAAGAAGCCGGCGCCGCCCACCACCACCATCAGAAGCAGCTTCAGCGAATGGATCAGCGCAAAGCTGCCCGGCTCGATGAACTGCACCAGCGGCGATTGCAGCGCCCCGGCGAGCCCGCCGAAGGCCGAGCCGATGGCGAAGGCCAGAAGCGTCTGGCGGCGGATCTTCAGCCCCAGGCTCTCGGCGCGGATCGGGTTCTCGCGCAGCGCCTTGAAGGCCCGGCCCCAGGGCGAGCGCAGGATCCACCACATCACGAAGGCCGAGATCAGGAAGCAGGCCAGCGCGAAATAGTAGAAGTTCAGGTTGCTGTCGGTGGCGATGCCAAGGACCGAGGGGCGCGGCATGCCGACCAGCCCGAAGGAACCGCCGGTGATCTCCTCCTCGTTGCGCAGCACCAGGAACAGCAGCGTGTTGAAGGCCAGCGTCACGAAGGCCAGGAAATGGTGCTGCACGCGCAGCGCCGGCCAGCCGAGCAGCAGCCCGACCGCGAAGCAGGAGGTGATCGAGATCAGCGCCGCCGCGATCCAGGGCACGCCCGCCAGGGTCAAGAGCGCGGTGACATAGGCGCCGATGCCCATGAAGCCCGCCTGCGCCAGGCTGACCTGCCCGGCATAGCCCAGCGTCAGGTTCAGCCCCATGGCCGAGATCGAGAACAGCAGCCAGGAGGTCAGCGTATAGATGATGTAATTGCCCTGGCCGATGGGCGCGGCGACCAGCGCCGCGATGCCCAGGACGATCAGGATGATGCGGGTGCGGGTCATACGGCGCGTCCCTCCTTGGTGCCGAGCAGCCCCTGCGGGCGCAGCAGGATGATGGCGATGAGCAGGATCAGCGGCATGGCCGAGCGGTATTCGGCCGAGACATAGACCGCCGAAAGGTTGTCGATGACGCCGATCAGCAGCCCGCCCACCAGCGCGCCGCGGATCTGGTTGAAGCCGCCGACGATGGCGGCGATGAAGGCCACCAGGCCCAGCGTCTCGCCATTCGAGAACTTGGCCAGGTAGATCGGCGAGATCAGCACCGAGGCGATGGTCGCCAGCGCCGCGTTGATCAGGAAGGTATACATCACCATCCGCTTCACATCGACGCCGAGGATCTCGGCCACGGCGGGGTTCTGGGCGCTGGCCTGCATGCAGCGCCCGGTGCGGGTGCGGTTCAAAAACAGCTGCAACCCGCCGATGGCCAGCATCGAGACGATCAGGTTGCCGATATCCTGCGCCGAGACGCTGGCGCCGGCGAAGTGATAGACCTTCTGCGGAAAGATCGCCGGGAAGGGCTGGGCGGTGGCGCCGTAGAATTCCTTGACGCTTTCCTTCATCAGCAGGCCAAGCGCGATGGTGGCGATGACCAGCGGCAGGGTGCCATGCGGCAGCATCGGTTCGACCACCAGCTTCTTGAAGGCGACGCCCAGGATCAGGAGCGACAGCAGCAGCGAGAAGCCGATGGCGGGCCACATCGGCAGCCCCAGCCCCATGCCGACCAGCACGAAGAAGGCCGGCAGCATGACGAATTCGCCCTGCGCGAAGTTGATGGTCTGCGACGCTTGCCACAGCAGGGTGAAGCCCACCGCGGCAAGGGCATAGATGGAACCGGCGGCAAGGCCGGAGATCAGGATCTGGATTAACTCGGCCATGAGAGCCTCACGTCAGGTTGACGGATACGGGGGCAGGCCGGCGGAATGCCGGTGCCAGCCTGCCTCGCGTGCTGTGCGGGCCGATCAGTTCGGCGGCAGGATGGCCTTGACCACCTGCTTGCCGTCCTGGACCTCGACGAAGAAGCTTTCGCGCGACATCTCGCCGGTCTCGTCCCAGCTGACATCCATCAGCACGCCGGGACATTCGGCCACCGTCAGCGTCAGCCCGTGCATCTTGTCGGCGATGGCCTGGCTGTCGGCCTCGCCCACCATCTCGGTCACGCATTTGAGGGTATGGGCGGCCGTGTAACCCTTGATGGCGTTGTGGTCGGGCGTGTAGTTGAACTTGGCCTTGAACCTCTCGACCATCTCGGTCATCGCCGGGATGTTGGCATCGGGGGTCAGGCCGACATGGCCCATGGCGCCGTTGGCGGCATCGCCGGCCAGCTCGATGACCTTGTGGCCGATCAGCGTCGTCTCGCCCACCAAGGGCAGGGTCACGCCCTGCTTGCGCGCCTCGCGCAGGAAGCGGGCGCTTTCCTCCTCGGTCAGGTAGACGAAGGCGGCATCGGCCTGGATGCCCTTCAGCTTGACCACATCGGCCGAGAAATCGGTCTGCGCCTGCTCGGTGGGCAGGTCGGCGACGATCTCGAAGCCGTAATTCCCGGCCTCCTTCAGGAAGGATTCGTGCCCGCCCTTGCCGAACTCGGTATTGGCCCAGACCACGGCGACCTTCTTCACCCCCATTTCCTCGGCCATGTATCTGGCCATCTTGGGCACGCCCTTCTGCGAGCCGAAGGCGGTGCGGAAGATATAGGGGTTGTTCATCGCCGTGATCGAGGGCGCCTCGGAGCCGGTGAATTGCGGAATGCCGGCCTGTTTCGCCACCAGCATGTTCACCACCGTCGAGGAGGAGAACACCGTGCCGGTGATCGCCACCACCCCGTCGTCGATGGCCTTCTGCACCATGGCGCGGCTGACCTGCGGGTCGGTCTGGCTGTCATATTCGGTGATGGCGACCGGCTCGCCCAGCACGCCCCCGGCGGCGTTGATCTCCTCGAAGCCCATCCGCACGCCATCGCGGAAATTGGTGCCCGCGGCGGCGCCGGGGCCCGACAGCTCGATGATCGAGCCGATCTTCAGCTCGGCCTGCGCCGGCATGGCGGCCAGTGTCAGCGCGGTGGCTGCGGTGGCGGTCAGTGTTCTGATCATTGCGTTTCCTCCCTGGTTCGGATCCTGTTTTGCATGGGATCTCATCTTCCTCTCCATAATCTGCCATGGCGCGTTCCGGCCGAACATTGCAAAACGCGCAGAGATACATAATCACGCGGTTATGGATCGAGCCATGGTTGCCGGCAGCTGCCGGGGCTGCGCATCTGCGGTGCCCTGTCAGTCCAGCACGATCTGCCTGACCCCCATCAGCAGCTCGGCCAGCAGCACCGCCTGCGCCTCGAACATGCCCGAGCCCGGCATCGTGCCGCAACCTTTCGCGCGGGCGGCGGCGATCAGCGGCGGGATGGCGGGGCGGGTGACGACATCGGCGACGAACTGCTCCGCGGTCAGCCGCTCGGCCTCGACCGGCAGAGGATCGCCCTCGCGCATGCCCAGCGGCGTCGCATTCGCCACCAGCGCAAAGCCACGCGGATCGGTGCCGCCGATGCGGACCCGGCCGGGAAAGGCGGCGTCCAGCCGGGCGATCAGCGCGTCGCGCCGCGCCGCATCGATGTCGTGCAGCGCCAGTTCCGAGGCGCCGCGCGCCAGGATCTCGTAGGCGATGGCCGAGCCCGCGCCGCCGGTTCCGACCAGCAGCGCCGGCTTGCCGGCGACGTCGAAGCCCTGCGCGGCGATGCCGTCCATGTAGCCCTGGCCGTCGGTGGCGTCGCCGACCCAGCCCCCGTTCCGGCGCAGCATGATGTTCACCGCGCCCGAGGCCCGCGCCCGCGCCGTGACGCGGTTACAGAAGGCCAGGCAGGGTGCCTTGTGCGGCACCGTCACCACGATGCCGGGGCAGTTCTGCACGACGCCCGCCTGAGCCAGCCAGCCCGGCAGGTCCCCGGGCAGGACGTGGATCGGCACGACCATGCCGTTATAGCCGCGATCCGCCATGATCTGGCTGAGCGATGCCGGCGATTTCACCTGGCCGATCGGATGGCCGATGATCGGAAAGTATGCCGTCTCTCCGTCGATGCGCAGCGGTTGAGCCATGGCTGTGATTCCCCTTCCCCTCTTGCGGCACGGCCCCCTCGTGCCTGCCGCCTCGAAACAATCAGCGCCCCGTCGCCAGGAAAACGGTGCTGGGGCGGAACCGTGGATTATTTGCGCCTCGGCGTTGCCGGGTGATTCCTGCGCTTCATCCTGTTCGAGACGAAAGATTACAGAAAATGGAATATCATTCAATATTAAAATTGACTTCCGTTTTAACTTCTGGCTTGATGCCCAGCGAAGGCCGGAAGGAGGGATGCTCATGGATCAGATCGCGGTCGCCGTCATTGGTGCTGGTGCTATCGGGCGCACGCATGTCGACACGCTGGCGCGCATGTCCGGGCTGCGGCTGGCGGCGCTGGTCGATCCTGCGCCCTCTGGTCGCGCGCTGGCCGGATCGCTGGGCGTGCCTTGCCTGCCGGATGTGGCGGCGCTGATCGATTCGGGCCTGGCGCAGGCCGCCATCGTGGCGACGCCGAACGAGACGCATCTGCCGGTCTCGGCGGCGCTGCTGCGCGCCGGCATCCCGGTGCTGCTGGAAAAGCCGGTGGCCGAGAGCCTCGATTCGGCGCGGCAACTGATCGCGGTGGCGGACAAGACCGGGGTGCCGCTGCTGGTCGGCCATCACCGCCGGCACAATCCGATCATCCGCGCCGCGCATGACGCGATCCGCGGCGGCCTGCTGGGCGATCTGGTCATGGCGACCGTGACCTGTTCGCTGGCCAAGCCCGACGATTATTTTCAGGCCCCATGGCGCCGCAGCAAGGGCGCCGGTGGGCCGCTGCTGATCAATCTGGTGCATGAGATCGACCTGCTGCGGCATTTCTTCGGCGAGATCGCCGAGGTGCAGGCCATTGCCAGCCATGCTCGCCGTGGCTTCCCGGTCGAGGACACGGCGGCGGTCTGCCTGCGCTTTGCGGGCGGAGGGCTGGCGACGCTGTGCATCTCGGATGCGGCGGTCGGGCCCTGGGCCTGGGACCTGACGGCGGGCGAGAACATGGCGCGGTTTCCGGCGCATCGCGTCCCGGCGCATCACTATGCCGGCAGCCGGGCCGGGCTGTCGCTGCCCGACCTGGTGCTGTGGCAGCCGCCGGGCACGCCGGATTGGACGCAGGAGTTGCGGCCCCGGCCGCTGCCCGTCCGCCATGGCGATCCCTATGAGGCGCAGCTGGCGCATTTCGCCGATCTGGTCCGCCACGGCGGCGCGCCGCGCGTCTCGGCCCGCGACGCCACCGCCAACCTGATCGTGCTGGACGCGATCCGCGCGGCGGCCGAGACGGGGCAACGTGTCGCGGTTGACCTTTCGGTGCTGAACCGCGAACCTGAAACCGCCTTCAACAGCGGAAGCGGATCATGAGCAGCGTTCTGGAAAAAGCCCTCGCCATCGTCGAACTTCTGGTCGATCACCCGATGGGCCTGCCGGTCACCACCATCGCGGCGGTGACCGAACAGCCGGCCAGCGGCGTGCATCGCACCCTGCAAGAGCTTGCGCGGCTCGGCTATGTCCGCCAGTTGCAGACAGGCGGCGATTACGCGCTGACCATCAAGCTGCCGGCCCTGGGCTTGGGTTTCATGGGCCGCGCCGGCATCACCGATGTCGCCCAGCCGGTTCTGGACCAGCTGGCCGCCGATAGCGGCGAGTTGATCCGGCTGTCGGTGATCGACGGCGAGCGGCTGATCTGGGTGGCGGTGGCGCAGGGCGCGACGCGCGGCTTGCGCTATGATCCGGGGCAGGAGCAGGGCGTGGTCGTGCACCTTGCCAGCTCGGCCGGCGGCAAGGCCTGGCTCGCCAGCATGAGCGACGACGAGGCGCTGGCGCGCGTCGGCGCGCAGGGCCTGCTGCGTCAGGCTGAGGGCATGGGGCCGAATGCGCCGACCAGCATCACCTTGCTGCTGCAACAATTGGCCGAGGCGCGGGCGCGCGGCTATGCCACGGCGGTGGACAGCTATATCGCCGGCATGGCGGCCATGGCGGTGCCGGTGCGCTATCACGGCGATGGGCCGGTGCTGGGCTGCCTGTCCATCGCCGGCCCGGCGGTGCGCATGACGCCCGAGCGGATGGCGGAACTGGCGCCGCGTCTTCAGGCCGCGGCCGGGGAACTGGGCGCCGCCGCTGCGGGAACCAAGTATTTTCAGGCAAATGTCAGGGCGATCGACGCCGATGCCGAGGACGGGCGGAAAAGCGCCTAGGCCTTTTCCCGGCTCGCGCCCCTGACGGGCAGGAGTGAATGGACGTTTCATCCGAACGCAGGCTGGCCTGCGATGTGCTGGTTATTGGCTCGGGGGCCTCGGGCCTTGCGGCTGCGGTCACGGCGGCGCATTTCGGCCTGCGCGTGGTGCTGGCCGAGAAAGCGCCGGTTTTCGGCGGCACCTCGGCCTGGTCCGGGGGCTGGCTGTGGATCCCGCGCAATCCGCTCGCCCGCGCCGCCGGCATCGACGAGCCGCCGGAAGCGCCCCGTGAATATCTGCGCAGCGAACTTGGCAACCGCGCCAGCGACCCGCGGGTGGAGGTGTTCCTGGAAAACGGCCCCGAGATGGTGGCCTTCTTTCAGGACCATACCGCGATGCGCTGGATGGACGGCAATGCGGTCCCGGATTTCCACGAGACTCCGGGCGCCGCGAAAGGCGGACGCTCGGTCACGGCCATGCCCTATGACGGGCGCGAGCTGGGCGACTGGATCGGCAAGCTGCGGCCGCCGCTGGACGTGGCGAGCCTTTGGGGCATGGGCATCGCCAGCGGCGCCGACATGCGGCATTTCTTCCGCGCCAGCCGCAGCCCGCGCTCGGCGCTCTACGCGACGGGGCGGATCGCCCGGCATCTGCGCGATCTGGCGCTGCACCGGCGCGGCATGCAGCTGGTGAACGGCAATGCGCTGGTGGCGCGGCTGCTGCGTTCGGCGCTGGACAAGGGGGTCACGCTGCTCGACAGCGCGCCGGTGCTGGCGTTGGAGCGGCAGGGCGGCCGCGTCGCGGGCGCGCGGCTTTCGACGCCGCGGGGCGACTTGCTGGTCGAGGCGGCGCGCGGCGTGGTGCTGGCCACCGGCGGCTTCCCGCATGATCCGGCGCGGCTTGATGCGCTGGCGCCGCGGGCGGGCGGCGGGACGGGGCATTTCTCGGCCGCACCGCCCGCCAATGCCGGCGACGGGCTGCGGCTGGCCGAGGGTGCGGGCGCCACGGTCGATGGCGCGCTGGCCTCGAACGTCGCGCTGGCGCCGGTTTCGCTGGTGCCGCGCCGGGACGGGACGTGCGCGCATTTCCCGCATCTGGTCGAACGCGCCAAGCCCGGCATCATCGCCGTGACGCCGCAAGGCCGGCGCTTCGTCAGCGAGGCCGACAGCTATCACGATTTCATGCGGGCGCTGATCGCCGCCACGCCGCCGGGCGCACCGCCGCATTGCTGGCTGATCGCCGATCACAAGGCGCAGCGCCGCTGGGGGCTGGGCTGGTCGAAGCCCTTTCCCTTCCCGCTGGGGCCGGCGCTGCGCAGCGGCTATCTGAAGCGTGGCCGCACGCTGGAGGAGCTGGCCCGCGCCTGCACCATTCCCGGCGTGGCGTTGGCCGAGACCGTCGCCCGCTTCAACGCTCATGCCGAACTCGGAGAAGACCCCGACTTCCACCGCGGCGAAAGCCTCTACAACCGCGTGCAGGGCGATGCGGAGCATGGGCCGAACCCCTCGCTGGCCCCGCTGCTGCAAGGACCGTTCTACGCGGTCAGGATCGTGCCCGGCTCGCTCGGCACCTTTGCCGGGGTCAGGACCGATGCTGCGGCGCGGGCGCTGGACCGTGACGGCCAGCCGATCTCCGGCCTCTACGCCGTGGGCAACGACATGGCCTCGGTCATGGGCGGGCATTACCCGTCGGGCGGCATCACGCTGGGGCCCGGCATGACATTCGGCTATATCGCCGGCCGCGTTCTGGCCGGCCAGCCCGTGACCGGGCTTTCACAGGAGGAAACGCCATGAGCTATTACGAACTCGCCACCCTCGACACGGTGATCTTCGGCGCCGGCAAGGCCGCGCCGGGCATCGAGGCCTGGGTGGCGCAAGGGCAGGGCCGGCTGTGCGGCGCCTGGGGCACCGATATCGGCACGCTGAACCGGGTCTTCGTGCTGCGCGCCTTCGACAGCCTCGCGCAGCTCCATGAGGAACGCGAGCGCGCCCTGCGCTCGGACAACCCCTTCGGCTGCGCCGATGAGCTGGTGCGGCTGTCGATGGAGAGCTATCGGGCGCTGGATTTCCTGCCACCGGTCCAGCCCGGCAGCTTCGGCCCGGTCTACGAGTTCCGCACCTACAGGACCAAGGTGAACGGCATCCTGCCCACCATGGAGAAATGGCGCAGCGCGGTGCCGGAACGCGAGGCCTATTCGAAGCTGACCGTCGCCATGTATGGGCTGGACGGCGAGCCGCGCCTGACCCAGATCTGGCCCTATGAAAGCCTGGCCGCGCGCAGCGAGGCGCGGGCGAAATCGGTTGCGGACGGCAAATGGCCGCCCAAGGGCGGGCCGGACTGGCTGTCGCCCGACATGACCAGCCAGATCGCGCTGCCGCTCGGCTTCTCTCCGCTCAAGTGAGGCTGTGATGACGCATCCGCTTTCGCTGGCCTTTCTGACCACATTCGAGGTCGGCCCCGCCGAGGCCGTCCGCATCGCCGCCGCCACCGGCTACCAGATGGTCGGCCTGCGCATCCTGCCCGCCGCGCCGGGGGCCGAGCCGGACTATCCGCTGCTGACCGACGACCGGCTGCTGGCCGAGGTGCGCGCGGCTCTGGCCGATACCGGCATCCGGGTCGGCGATGTCGAGATCATCCGGCTGAAACCGGAAAACGATTGGGATCTGTTCGCCCGGTTCTGCGCCCGCTGCGAGGCGCTGGAGGCGCGCCACGTGCTTGTCGCCGGCGATGACGCGGACCTTGGCCGGCTGACCGACAGCTTCGCGCGTTTCTGCGAGCTTGCCGCACCGCACGGGCTGACCGGGGATCTGGAGTTCATGCCTTGGACCGCCGTGCCAGACCTGATCGCGGCGCTGCGGATCGTCGAGGCGGCCGGCCGGCCGAATGGCGGCGTGCTGGTCGATGCGCTGCATTACGACCGCTCGGCCACCACGCTGGCGCAGATCGCGGCGCTGCCGCGCCATAGGGTGAACTATGTGCAGCTCTGCGACGGCGCCGTACCCTATGACCCCAGCGACGAGGGCCTGATCCGGGTGGCGCGGGGCGAGCGGCTGTTTCCGGGGCAGGGCGGTATCGACCTGGTCGGCCTGGCCCAGGCGATCCCGAAGGGCGTCACCGTCAGCGTCGAGGTGCCGCATCGCGCGCTGGCCGGCAAGCTCGATGCGCTTGGCCGCGCCGCCATGGCCCATGCCGCGACCATGGCGATCCTGCGCGCGGCGGGGCGGGCCTGAAACGCATCGGCGCGGCGAATTTCTGCAAGAAATCCGCCGCGTTCCCGGCTAGGATCGGCGCATGAAGGAACTGACTCTCCGCCAGGTCGAGGTGATCCGCGCCGTGATGATGGCCGGCACCATTCAGGGTGCGGCCAAGCTGCTGAATGTCTCGGCCCCCGGCATTTCCCGGCTGGTCAAGCATACCGAGGAATCGCTGGGCATCCGGCTCTTCGAGCGCAAGGCGGGGCTGTTCGTGCCCTCGACCGAGGCGGCGGCGATCTTCGAGATGGTGCATCAGGTCCATCGCCAGATGGAGAACCTGAACGCCGCCGTCGCATCATTGCGCAAGGGCGAGGATGTGCGGCTGTCCTTCGCCTCGGCGCCCTCCATCGCGCAATTCATCGCCGCGCGCGCGATCCGTGGTGTCCGCACCCGCTTTCCCGATCTGTTCATCGACCTGAACATCCTGAAGATCGAGGAGACCTCGGACTATCTGCTGCTGGAACGCGGCGAATTCGTGCTGATGAGCTCGGCCATCGACAATTCGGCGCTGTCGAGCGCGCCGCTGGCGCATGGCCGGCTGGTCGCCATCGTCCCCGAGGGGCATCCGCTGGCGGAAAAGCCGATGATCTCGGTGCATGATCTGGCGCGCGAGCCCTTTGTCGGCGTCGATCCCGCCGATCCCTATGGCGAGATCCTGGCCCAGCCGTTCCGCGAGGCGGGGATCGAGCCGCGCTATTCCATGCGCGGCCGTTTCGCGCAGACCGTGGTCAGCCTGGTGCGCCATCGGCTGGGGGTGGCGATCATCGACGAATTTTCCGTGGCCGAGGTCTATATGCCCGGCGTGGTGCGCCGCCCGCTGGCCGAGCGTGCCGGCATCACCGCCTGGGTGGTGACGAAAAAGGACCGCCAGCTTTCCAGCTTTGCCGAATATGCCATCGGCCGGTTTCGCCGCGAGCTTGCCGCCGCCGTGGCGCGTGAAAGCTGGGATCCGCCGGCGGCCTGACGGCCGAACGCGCTTGCCGGCTTTGCCGTGGCGGCCTGGCGCCTTTGCCGCAACGGCGGGCGGGGCATCAGCGCATCGACGGCTGGTCCGGCGACCTCATCGGCCGGTCATTCCCTCGATGGGCCGCGGTGGCACCGGCTGCGTGACCAGGTAGTTTTTCCGCTTTTCGTAGAAGGCGTTGCCCCCCGCCACGAGAACATAGTGCATATTGTCATAGGAAAACCTGTGCCCCGCGGTGTGGAAGAACATGGCGTTCCCGATCAGGGGATGGCGTTCGCCGCGCAGAACGGCCCGCGCCGCTTCCCGGACCTGCGGCGGGGCCTTGTCCATCCGGCGCGTCATGATCCCCGGTGCGAACTGGCCCTTCTGCCCGACGACGCCGCAAACCGAGTTCGGAAACTGGTTCGACTGGACGCGGTTCATGACCACGCTGCCGACGGCGATCAGCCCGTCCCGGCTTGAACGGTTGGCTTCGAAATACATCGCCCGTTCCATGCATTCCAGTTCGGTATGCCGGTGGAACATCGAACAGCCCGTCAGCACCAGCAGCGCCGAGGCTAAAACGGCGCCAAGGCGCAATCTCGAATGCGGAATTTTCGTCATCTGCTCGTCCTGCCGCTCGTGGAATGTTTGTTGTCTTTGGCAGGATGCTTAACAGCAGCCGCAGCGCGGCATCAACACCGATGCGCGTCGCGCGGCCGTCATTCCGCCCAGCCGGAGATCGGCTGCCATTTGCAGCAGCACGGGGGAGTGGTCGCGCGGTCGCCAGCGTCGCCAGCGTCGCCAGCGGCCCGGCATGCGGCATGCTCGACCGCTGGTCGCCAAGGTTTTCGTGCCCCGCCTCAGAGATCTTCGCGTCCGGTGCTGTCCGGATCGGCAAGACAGGGCCTTCGAGCAAAGCGCCCCGCCGAGACATGGACCCAATCGACACCGACCGAAGCGGCCAGATAGGCGTCGGAATGGCGGCTCTCCAGCTCGGCCTGCCGGTGCTTGGGCAGCACATGCATCTTCATCAGCAGGACATAGAGCAGGAAGCCCAGCGGAAAGCCGATGACGAAGGCATAGGCCGACCACCAGGCCGCGATGCCGCCCGCCAGCAGCCAAGCGGCCATCCCCGCCGGGTTGACGCCGGAAACATAGCGGTATTGCCCATGCGGATCGAACAGGGCGGGCACGTTCACCCGGCGGCGGCGGATCGCATAGTAATCGGCCACCATGATGCCGCCGATCGCCGACAGGAAGGCGCCGTAATAGCCCAGGAACAGGAACAGATTATCGAGGATCTGCCAGGGAAAGCACAGCGTCCCGACGATCCCCGCCAATGCCACGCCGCTGCGGTAGGAGATGGCGCGCGGCGCCAGGTTGACGAAGGTCAGCGCCGCCGGGATCAGGTTGGCCGAGTTGTTGGTGGACCATTGCGCCAGCACCACCAGCACCAGCAGGGCCAGCAGCGCGAAGCCCTGGGCATCGCCCTGGATGACCTCGATCGGGTTCCAGTTGCCGGTCGCGATGAACGAGATGGCGCCGATGCCGGCGATCATCGCCTGGGTGGTCGGCAGCGCGACCAGCTGCGCCAGGAAGATGTTGCGATTGCGCGCCAGAAAGCTGCGCGTGCCGGTGCGGGTGCGGACGAAGCGCGTCAGGTTCGGAATGTCGATGGCCATGGTGGACCAGAAGCTCATGTTCGCGATGAACAGCACGATGAGCGAGGCCTGCCCCTCGGCCCGGAAGGTCCAGATGTTCAGCCCCTTGGTCTCGGCGATCCCCTCCAGGGTGAAATACATCCAGACCGAGATGGCGATGATCGCCGGCGCCGCCAGGGCCGCCAGCCGCTCGACCGACTTGATGCCCAGCATGGTATTGCCTACCTGCACCGCGGCGAAGGCCGCATACCATAGGAACCAGTTCGAGAAGCCCAGGAAATATTCGCCGATGCCGTTCAGCGCCAGCGCCCCCAGATAGGTCTGGATGCCGAACCACATCGCCGCGACCAGCCCGCGCGAGACGGCGGGCAGATGCGTGCCGTGGATGCCGAAGGGTGCGCGCAGATAGACTGCGAAGGAGAGGCCGTGCTCGGTGCCGATATCGGCGGTCAGCAGCATGAAGGCGCCGATGGCAAGATTGGCCAGCAGGATGGTCAGCACCACCGTGCCCAGGCCGAAGCCGCCCTGGATGCCGGTCGCACCCAGCGAATAGGTGGCGATGATGACGGCGATGCCGACCCAGATCCAGGCATAGCCGAGCGCGCCGATGGGGCGCTGGCCGGCGCGGGTGGGCAGGATGCTTTCCTCGATCAGCGCGCTGCGTTCGGGCCGCGCGTCCAGCTGTTCTGTCATGGACATGGTTCTTATCCCTGTTGATGGATGAAGGAAGCCGTCGCGCAAAGCGGGGCTCGCGCGCGGCCTTCTGGTTGCGAAAAGGGCCGCTTTGCGCGGCCCCTGTCTCAGTCGTGTTTTCGCATGGCGAGGCGCAGCGTCTCGGTGGCGGCCAGATCGACCGTCTCGGCCTCGGGATCGACCACCACGCCATGGACCTCGCGGGCCCGGGCGACCGAGCAATAGCCGTCCAGCACGTCCTCGAGCACCTTTGCCGGCGGCCGGTTCAGCGGGTCGCCATAGCCGCCGCCATTGGGACTGTAATAGGTCATCACGTCGTCCGGCCCGACCGCGAGGCCCGAGAACTTGGAATGCATCTCGCGCGTCTCGCCCGGGCGGTTGGGATTGGTGATCGTGCAGCGGCCCACCGCACCGTCCTGGCCGCCGAAGATGCCCCAGGGCGCCTCGCTATGGCGCTCGGATTCATGGGTGATGAAGGCCGGGGTCAGCACCCGCTGCGCCTTGACCACGCCGATGCCGCCGCGGAACTCGCCGGCCCCGGGCGGCGCGTCGTCGCGCAGCTCGTAGCGGTCGCAGATCATCGGGATATGCATGGCCAGGTCTTCCAGCGGGTTGTTGCGGGTGTTGGCCATCAGGTTGTCGATGCTGTCCGGCCCGTCGCTGCGCGGCCGGCCACCATAGGCGCCCTCGTTCACCTCCAGGAACACCCAGTAATCGCCCGAGGGCCGCACCCCGGAATAGGCCGCGAAGCTGATCGAGGCCGAGGAGCCCGCGATCACCTGCTCGGGCATCACCGGGGCCAGCGCCCGGATGATCAGGTCGATCATGCGGTTGCATTGCGTGAACCGCGCCTCGGCCGAGGCGGGCGGGCGCGGGTTGAAGATCGAGCCCAGCGGCGCCGTCACCCTGATCGGCCGGAACGAGCCCTCGTTCGAGGGCACGCGGGTCTCGGAGGTCGCGGCATCCAGCAGCAGCTTGCGGAAACCCGCATAGGCCGCGACCTTGGTCGAGCCCTCGAAGGGCACGTTGTAGGCGGTAGGGGTCTGGTCGGCCGAGCCGGTCAGGTCCACCTCGACCTCGTCGCCGCGCACCCGGACCGTGACCTTGACCTTCAGCCGCTGATCGCGGTTGCGCCCGTCATCGTCCAGCCAGCCCTCGGCGGTATAATCGCCGTCCGGGATCTCGCTGATGCGCTGGCGGGTCATGCGCTCGGCATAGTCCATCAGCTGGTTGGCGGCGGCGAAGACCGTTTCCTCGCCGTATTTCTCCAGCAGCTCGGCGAAGCGGCGGGCGCCCAGGCGCGCCGAGGCGATCTGCGCCTCGATATCGGCGACGAGCTGCCCGGCCGCGCGCGAGTTGCGGCGGATATAGTTCCACATCGCATTATTCGGCTCGCCCTTGCGATAAAGCTTGGTGCCGGCGAACAGCATCCCCTCGGCATAGACGTCGGGCACGTCGATGATCAGCCCGGGCGTCGCCGCGCCGATATCGACGTGATGCGCGGTATTGCCGGCGAAGCCGACCAGACGGCCCTGGAAGAACACCGGCACGACGATGGCCAGGTCGGGCGTGTGGCTGGCGCCGTGATAGGGGTGGTTGTGGACGACCACGTCGCCCTCATACCATTCGCCGTCCTCCAGCGTCTCGGCGATGCCGCGCAGATAGCCGGGGATCGAGCCGATATGCATGGGCGTCGATTCCGACTCGCAAAGCGTGTTGAAATCCACGTCGAACAGGCCCGCGCCAAGATCCTGGCTTTCCCGGATGATCGAGGAAAACGACATGCGGTAAAGCACATGACCCATTTCCTCGGCGATGGTTTCGAGACTGCCGCGAATGACCTGAAGGGTGATCGGATCGACGGCGGTGCTGAGTTTCGTCATCTGGTTCATGGTCATCCCCTTTCAGGCGCCGATGGGACGGATGCGGGTGTTGCCGTAATCCAGCGTCTCGGCGACATAGCCGGGCGGGACCAGGGTCGTGGCGTTGTGCTGGTGCAGGATCGCCGGGCCGGGAACCCTGTCGCCGGCCAGCAGCCTGCCGCGATCGTAGCGCGGGGTTTCCAGCGTGCGCCCGTCGTCGAAGGTCGTCGGCCGCACGAACATCAGCGCCCGGTCGATGCCGGACCCGTCGCTGGGCGCGATCTTCGGGATCTCGATGCGCGGCACCGAGGCCGAGCCGATGGCGCGCAGGGTGATCAGCTCCACCTCGGCATTGCGATAGCTGTAGCCGTAATCCTGCTGGTGCTGGTTGTGGAAGCTGTCGGTGATGACATGCCGGTTCTCGGCACCGACCGGCCCGTCGGGCATGGTCGCCCGCAGCTCGAAGCCCTGGCCGTGATAGCGGCATTCGGCCAGCACGGTGATCTGCTGCTGCGCGCGCGGGATGCCGTCGCCGTCCAGTTCCGCCTGCACCGCCGCGCGCAGGTTGGCGACGGCGGCGTTGATGCGGTCGAACTCGGCCGTGCCGGCCTGCATCAGCTCGACGATCACCGCCTCGGTGTGTTCGTATTGCAGGTCGGTCTTGAGCAGGCCCACGGCGGCGGTGATGCCCGGCGCGACCGGGACGATCACGTCGCGGGCCGACATGGCCTCGGCCAGCGCCACGCCGTGCAGCGGCCCGGCGCCGCCGAAGGGCATGATCGAGAATTCGCGCGGGTCGATGCCGCGCGCCACCGAGTTCGAGCGGATCGCCAGCGCCATGTTGTTGTTGACGATCCTGATGATCCCCAGCGCGGCGTCCTTGACGCTCATGCCCAGCGGCCGGGCGATCTTCTCCTCGACCGCCTTGAAGGACAGGGCCGGGTCCAGCTTCAGGTCGCCTCCCAGGGCCATGTCGGGATCGAGCCGGCCCAGCACGATCTGGGCATCCGTGACCGTGGGCTCGGTGCCGCCGCGGCCATAGCAGGCCGGCCCCGGCTCGGATCCGGCCGAGCGCGGGCCGACATGGAAGGCGCCCGCCTCGTCGATATAGGCGACCGAGCCGCCGCCGGCGCCGATGGTCACCAGGTCGATCATCGGCGTCAGCACCGGATGGCCCGAGACATAGGTGTCGCGCGGGTTCATGATCTTGACCGCGCCGCCGGGAATGGTCGAGACGTCGGCCGAGGTGCCGCCGATATCCACGGTGATGATGTTCGGCGTGCCGGCCATCTCGCCCTCGGACGCGCCGCCGATCACCCCGCCCGCCGGACCCG
The DNA here is from genome assembly GCF_001447385.1 of Paracoccus sp. MKU1. Classification (GTDB taxonomy): domain Bacteria; phylum Pseudomonadota; class Alphaproteobacteria; order Rhodobacterales; family Rhodobacteraceae; genus Paracoccus. The sequence goes on from NZ_LLWQ01000220.1 coordinate 158,944, forward strand.
ACATCAGGATGCGGATGGGCCGCCGGGCACAAGCATCCACGGTCGAGACGCCGCCATTCGACTGCATGATGCGCAGCTTCGAGGTCACCCCGGCCTCGCGCAGCCGGGCGTCGAGGTCGCGCAGGTAATAGGCGGTCTTGGGTCCGACATAGGAATTCATCGCCGCCGTCGAGAACCGCTCGTATTCCCGCATGACATTCGCCACTTCCGAGGACAGCGTGACATAGGCGTCGGGCATTTCCTCCAGCACGATCTCCTTGGCGCGCCGCTCATGCGCATCGTTCAGGAAGGCGAACATGAAGCCGATCACGACCGAGTCGATGCCGCGCTTGCGAAACAGCGCGCAGGCGTCGCGCACGGCCTGTTCGTCCAGCGGCTCGGCGATTGCGCCGGTGGGCGGCAGGATGCGTTCGCGCACGGCGATGCGGTTGCGGCGCTTGACCAGCGGCTGGCTCTGCCAGGGCACGTCGAAATGCAGCGAGAAATTATAGGGCCGCTTGTGCCGGCCGATATGCAGGATGTCGCGGAAGCCGTGGGTGGTGATCATCCCGCATTCCGCGCCGTTGTGCTCGATGGTGATGTTCGTCGCCGTGGTGGTGCCATGGACGATGGTCTCGACCTCGGAAGGGTCGATCCCCGCCTTGCGACAGATGCCCCGGACCCCCTCGACCACGCCGATCGACTGGTTCTTCAGCGTGGTGGGGACCTTGTGATAGAATACACCCTTGCCGCATTCGAGGACGAGATCGGTATTCGTCCCGCCCACATCGACGCCAATTCTGGCCATGTCGTCTCTCCTGTTGCTGGCGGCGGCGTTTCTGGGCTGCCGCTCGATTGGAAAGCCCCGCCCGAGCGTTTCGGGCGGGGCGACGTCTGTTCACTCGGCGGCGATCCGCTGGGCGGCCAGGCCGTCGATATAGGCCACGCATTCATCGACACTGTGCACGTCGCCGAATTTCGCGTCGATATCGAACAGGTTCCAGGCCACGGCGCCGGGCACCCGGTCGCCGATGCATTCCCTGACCGCGATGGTGCGGAAGCCGTCGGCGATGCCGTCGCAGATGGTCTGGCGCACGCAGGCGCAGGCGGTCACGCCGGTGACCAGGATGGTGTCCACGTTGTTCGCCCGCAGGATGCCCGCCAGCTCGGTGCCGTGGAAGGACGAGGCGCGCTTCTTCAGCAGCGTGTATTCCCCCTCGACCGGGGCGATGCGGCTGTCGATCGCCCAAAGCTCCGGCTTGGCCAGCTCGACCACATCCACCGGGATCTTGTTGTGCCACAGGCCCATGTCGGTGAAGTCGGCATTGCGGTCGGTGATCTCATAGGCGGTGGTGACATGGACCACCGGCAGGCTGGCGGCGCGGAAGGCCTTCAGCAGCTTCTGCATGCCAGGGATGATCTCGTTGTCCATCTTGTCCTGGTCGCAGGTGAAGGGGTTGCCGGGGCGCGTCCAGGCGTTGGCCAGGTCGACGCTGACCAGGGCCGGACGCTTGCCGAAGCCCACGCGGCGCTGGAAGCCGCGCTCCTGGTAAAGCTTGGTCGCCGTGTCGAAGGCTTCCTGCAGCAGGCGGTCCAGTTCCTTGGTGTCGACATCGCTCATATCAGTCTTCCTCGTCTCATTGATGTAAGGTGCCTTGGCGGGCACCCGGGTTTCCGAGCCGTCGCCAAGCCTGTCCAGGGTTGGGATCCGCCGCTCTGATGCCCATGATCCGCGATGCGTTGACCAGAGAGAAATGGCATGTCAGCATTTATTCATGCGCGAAATGCATCAATGGGATCGGACCGACCGATGAATGAGTTTCTGGGCATCGAGAATGTGCATTCCTTCATCACCCTTGCCGAGGAATTGAACTTCCGCCGCACGGCCGAGCGCTTGCACCTGGACCAGTCCGCGCTGAGCCGCCGCATCCAGAAGCTGGAGGCGACGCTGGGCTTCCGCCTGCTGGAGCGCACCACGCGCGAGGTCACGCTGACCCAGGCCGGGCGCCGCTTCTACGAGGACAACGCCCATCTTCTGCATCGCTACGAGGCCTCGGTGCAGGCCGCCCGCCGGATCGCCGAAGGCAAGACCGGATCGCTCTCCGTGGGCTACATGGCCTTTGCCGCGACCGAGCTGATGCCCTCGGCCGTGGCGCGTTTCCGGCAGCGCCACCCGCATGTGGACCTGAAGATCCGCTATATCCGCACGCAGGGGCAAAAGATCGCGCTGGCCAATGACGAGATCGACCTGGGCTACATGATCGGCCCCTTCGATCATTCGGACTACCAGACCCTTCAGCTTTCTGCCGAGCCGCTTTACGTCGTGACCCCGCGCGGCCACGCGCTGATGCGCCTGCCGGTGGTGAAACCCGGGGATCTGGCGGATGAGCAGGTGATCCTGGGGGACATGCAGGAATGGGACGAGTATCGTTGGCGGCTGAACGATCTTTTCAGCACCGAGGGGATTTCGTTGAAGGTGACGCTGGAGGCGTCGAATACGCTGGCGCTGATCGGCCTGGTCGCGGCGGGGCTGGGCGTGACCATCTATCCGGAAAGCCTGATCGGATTCCTGGGACGCAACGTCGAGGTGCGCCCGATCATGCATCCGCAATTCCGCAATCGCACGGTGCTGGTCTGGAAGCGGTCCAATCGCTCTCGACAGGTCCGCGACTTCATCGAGGTGGCGAAGCTTTCCGGCGTGCGGTGAGGGTTCCTTTGGGCCCGGTCAGCTGGCGCTTTTCACCCTGAGGACGGTGGCCCGGAAAGGTGCGAGGGAGCGCGGTCCCGGCCTTTCTTCCGGCCGTTCCGATTCTTGCGGCCCGGGATGCGAGTGTTCGCGAAGCAGGGCTTCGGCAGCCGAAGGGCCTTTCCGCCACGACCGGAGAGCGCGGGAATTCGCCCTTGCCGGTTGCGCTGCTTCGGCTTGCCGGCGCCAAGGCCAGAGGCATGGTGCGGAGCTGCGCGGCGGATCCTGTCGGATCGTCTGGCGCGGGCCTCCGAGGCGCGGCACCAAGCCGGTTTAGAACCGGCCATGCGGTTCTTGATCTTCACCGTTCCGGCACGGCGCGCTCGTCGAGCATCAGTTGAAGAAATGCCAGGTCGAGCCATCGGCCGAACTTGGCGCCGACCTGTTTCAGGTGGCCCACCTGCTCGAAGCCCAGCTCTTCGTGCAGCCGGATCGAGGCAGCATTGCCGGCCTCGATCCCGGCCACCATCACATGCTTGCCGAGGTCTCGCGCGCGCTCGATCAGGTCCAGCATGAGGGCGCGGCCGATCCCGGCGCCGCGCTGGTCGCCGCGCACATAGACGGAATGCTCGACGGTATGGCGATAGCCGTCGAAGGCCCGCCAATCGCCGAAGGACGCGTAGCCCAGCACCTGGCCATTCCGACCCACCGCCACCAGCACCGGATAGCCGGCCCGGCGGCGATCTCGGAGCCAGGCCATGCGGTTGGCGGCATCGACCTGCGTCTCGTTCCAGATCGCCGTCGTATGGGCGACGGCATCGTTGTAGATCGCGGTGATGCCATTGATATGCTGGTCTTCTGCGTCGCGGATATCCATGCTGCCCCCGAAGCGTCGGATGCTGTCGTAACGTTCTGTCTACTCGGTCGAAGACGCCATTGCATGCCCCTCCTTGCCGACAGCGAGGCCGAGCGGCGCCAGCAGCGACAACCCGGCCCCCGATCAGGAACGGCACCGCCGATCCCATGTTTTCCAGAACCATCCCGCCGCGGTGTTGCCGACCGGTCCGACCAGGCCAGTCACCGGCATGCAGGCGACCCTGTGCTAGGCAAACCAGGTATCGTTCAGGCGATAACCTTCCGGGAAGGGATCCTCTGGATCCACGCCGTAATGGGAAATCCCGGTCAGCCTTGCCCGGCCGGATACTTCGGGGACCATGGCTGGAACTCCGCCCACGGCTGTGGCTTCCACCACACGGCTGCGAAACTCCGTGTCTATGATCGATTCAAGGACAAACAGCTTGCCGGTGACGATTTCCCCCTGCGCATGAAGAAGCGCCAGCCGCGCCGACGTGCCGGTGCCGCAGGGGCAGCGATCCAGCCGTCCGGGGGACGCGACGACGGCATTCTTCGAACGCTTGACGCCATGCTCCACCCGGATCGGACCGGCCAACAGGGTCTGGTTGATCGTATGGATGCCCGGATTTTCGGGATGCACCGATGGAAGCTGCTCGGCCGCTGCGGCCTTGATCCGCTCGCCGATGCGGACAAGGTCCCGCGCCTCATCGCGGGCAAGGTCGAAACTCGGGCCTTGCGCATCGACGATGCAATAGATCATCCCGCCATAGGCGACGTCGGCCTTGAGCGCGCCGATGCCCTCGACCGGCGCGTCGCGATGCATCACGAACGACGCGACATTGCGGAAGGTCAGCCGGCGGCACCGGCCATCCGAGCATTCGCAGACCGCCTCGACCAAACCCCGCCGGGGTATCGATGATGGTCCGGGGTTCCTGCATGGGGATGAAGCCGGTTTCCAGTGCGACCGTCACGGTGCAGATCAGGTTGCCGCCCGACATAGGCACGTAATAGTCGGGTTCCATGACGATCATGCCGATATCGGCATCCGCCCGGATCGGAGCCGAGAGCAGGTTGACCGCACAGTTCACGCTGCCGCGCGGGTCCGGCAGCATCAGCCGGCGGAGCCAGTCGTGATCCTGCTCCATCAGCTCCATGCGCTCGAACATGGAGGCTGCGCGAGGGGGATTGAACCCTCCGGTAATCACCCGTCCCACGTCGCCTTCGGCATGGGCGCCGACAACGGTGATCATACGGTCCAGCCGCATGTGTTTTCTCCTCTTACGGTTGTTCAGGCGATCTGGAAACCGTGGCGCAGCGGGTCGTCATCATCGACCAGGATGGTGTTGTGGCCGGTGATCCGGGCCCAGCCGCCGATGCTGGGCAGGATGCCGGGATAGGCGCCCACCGTCACCGCCTGCTCGGCCCGGCCTTCGAAGACGGTGCCGATCAGGCTCTTGTTGCGGAAGCTTTCGCCGACCGCCAGCCGGCCCTTGCCGTGAAGCTGCGCCATGCGTGCCGATGTGCCGGTGCCGCCGGGCGAGCGGTCGATGGCCTTGTCGCCGTAAAAGACCGCGTCCCGCCCGTCGCAATCCGACCCGTCCGGCCCGTCGCACCAGATCGCGTGATGGACGCCGCGGATGCGATCGTCCTCGGGGTGGACGACGGTTTCGCCGATCTCGGCCAACGCCTCGCGCAGGGCGCGGCTGTGCGTCACGATCTCGGCCGCACTCATGCCGTCGAGGCCGGGCCAGCTCTCCTGCGGCTCGATCACGGCGTAGAAATTGCCGCCATAGGCGATGTCCACCACCAGCGGACCGAGGCCGGGCACGTCCACCCGGATATCGGCGCTGTGCAGGAAGCTCGGGACGTTGAACAGCCGCACCGAGGCGACACGTTCGCCCTCCATCCTGTATTCCACGTCGACCCGGCCGGCGGGGGTCTCGATGGCCAGCCTGCCGGGGGTTTCCGGTGTGACCAGCCCTTCCTCGATGGCGACGGTGGCAAGGCCGATGGTGCCGGCGCCGCACATCGGCAGGCAGCCCGAGACCTCGATGAACAGCGCCGCGAAGTCGCAATCCTCGCGGAAGGCGGGATAGAGGATCGCGCCCGACATGATGTCATGGCCGCGCGGCTCGAACATCAGCGCGGTGCGCACCCAGTCGTGGTCGCGCAGGAACAGGTTGCGGCGTTCGAAGATCGGCAGATGCGGCAAGAGCGGCGCACCCCCGGCGACGACCCGGACCGGGTTGCCGCAGGTATGGCTGTCGATGCAGAAAAAGCGGTGGCGCATGGATCGGACCTTTGCAAATGGCTTGACGTTCAGCTTGTCGATTGGGGCCGGCGTCCGGCGGTGAGGCCGTCCGGGTGGTTCACTCGATCCCGGCTCTTCGTTCCCTGATTGCCAGCGTGGCCTTGGCACCAATCAGCATGAAGGGCTGCGGTGGCAGTTTTTCAGGTTGCGGGAAGTCGTGATAGATGCGGGTCAGGTCGGTCGGGATGCCCGTGATTTCCTCGGCCGCGGCGAGGCCCGAGGCGGAGGCGTTCGAAGCCCCCAACCCGCAGCAGCCGCAAGCCGCGAAGATGCCGTTTTCCACCTCACCCCAGGCCGGAACGCTGTTGAGCGTCAGGGCCATGGCACCGCCCCAGCGATATTGCATCTTCACATCGGACAGCCCGGGGAAGCGATGGGCGAATTTCCTGTCATGGACATGCCCGGCCCGGCGCAACGTCCCCTCGCCGACATTCATGCTCGGGTTATAGGTATAGCGCGAGCGCACCAGCAGCCGGTCGCCGTCGGGTCCCGAGATGCGGCGCAGGGTCGTGCCCATCGGTGAGGACGGCGTCGCCGCCCAGTCCCTGAGCCCGCCAAGGCGGTTCGGCGCGAAGGGCTCGGTCATCGAGGCATAGGTATAGACATGCATCAGCCGGCCGCGGAAGAAGCCGAATCGCTCGGCATAGCCGTTATTGGCCAGGACGATCCGCCCCGCCTCGACCGATCCGCCGGGCGTGTTCACCAGCCAGCCATGGTCCCTGGGTTCGAAGGCCATGGCCGGGGATTGCTCGTAAAGCGTTACCTTGCCGGCAAGCGCATCGGCCAGGCCGCGGATATAGGCGGCGGGCTGCACGATGACGGTGCCCGGCATGAAGATCGCCGAGCTGAACGCCTGCGAGCCCGTGACATTCGCGATCTCGGCGCGGTCCAGCAGCCGGTAGGTTTCGCCCAGCTGGTCGAGCTGCTTGGCGTAGTCGAGGATGTGGTGATCGCCCTCGGGCGACATGGCGACGTTGTAGCGGCCGCACATGTCCAAGACCTCGCGCGGCCAGCCCTGTTCCTGTGCCAGTTCGACGGCGAAATCCACCGCGCGCCGTTGCAGGGTGATGTGGTCGCGGCTCTTTTGCAGCGCGGTGCCGCCGTAATCCTCGGACGAGACCTCATGCGGCAGGTCGATGATGAAGCCAGAATTGCGGCCCGCCGGGCCGTCGCCCACGATGCCGGCCTCCAATACGGCGATGCGCAGGTCGGGGTCGATCTGCGCCAGCCGCCGTGCCGCCGCAAGGCCCGCGAAGCCGGCGCCGATCACGGCGATATCGGCCCGGATCGCCTGCGTCAGACGCGGCGCCGGGGTCCGGGGCGGCAGCATCGCCACCCAGCCCGAGACGCCCGGATGCCGCGGCAGATCCGACGGTTTGATCCGGTGGCTGGTCACGATTGCGCCTCGGCCTCGATTAGCCCGTCAAGCGCGGCCTTCAACACTTCGCGCTTCTCGGCCGAGAGCGCGCTCAGCGGCCGGCGGGGTAGGCCGGCGCCATAGCCGGTCATCTCGGCGGCGGCATAGACGGATTGCACATAATCGCCCTGCCAGATCAGGTTCATCGCCGGCTCCAGCGCCCGCCACAGCTCGCGCACACGGTCCCATTCGCCGCGCGCGGCCGCCTCGACTACCGCGGCGCAGGCCTTCGGCGCGAAATTGGCCCCGCCCCAGATCAGGCCCGCGGCGCCTGCGTAAAGCGCATAGGGCACCAGCGGATCGGCGCCGTTCATCGTGGGCAGGCCGGTGCGGATCAGGTCGGCCTGCGCCGCCAGGTCGCCGCTGCTGTCCTTGACGGTGACGAAGTTCGGGATTTCGGCCAGCCGGCGGAACAGCTCGGGGGTGATGGTGACGCCGACCGCGCCGGGCACGTTGTAGCCGATGATCGGCAGCCCGGCCTCGCCCACGGCGCTGTAGAAGGCGACGATGTCATCGTCGTTGGTCGGTCCCTCGAAGAAGGGCGGCAGCACCATCACGCCCTGGGCGCCGCAATCGGCGGCGTGGCGGGTGCGGGCGACCACGTCCTCGACCAGCAGCGCCGAGGTCTGCACGATGACCCGCGCCCGGCCGCCGATGATCTTTGCGCCGCGCGCCACCAGCTCGTCGGATTCCTCGCGCGACAGATAGACATGCATGCCGGTGCCCGAGCTCAGCACGAAGCCGGGGATGCCGGCAGCGATGTAACGCTCCAGATGATCTTCCAGCCGGTCGAAGGCGATCCGGCCGTTCGAGTCAAAGGGGGTCGTCACGGCCAGGTTAAGGCCGGGGAAGGGAAAGTCGGACATGTCGGGGATCCTTAGTTGAGGTCGATCCAGATCGTCTTGAGCTGGGTATACTGGTCATGGGCGTGGATGCCGTTGTCGCGCCCGCCGAAGCCGGATTGCTTGAAGCCGCCGAAAGGCGTGGCGCTGTCGCCCTCGCCAAAGGAGTTCACGGTGACGGTGCCCGCCCGCAGGGCGCGGGCCGTCCGCAGCGCCCGTCTGCCGTTCGCGGTAAAGACCGAGGCGGCAAGGCCGTAATCGGTATCGTTCGCGATGGCGATGGCCTCCTCCAGGCTGTCCACGGTGATGATCGACAGCACCGGGCCGAAGATCTCCTCGCGCGCGGGACGGGCGTCGTTGCCCGGAACCTCGAGGATGGTCGGATGGACATAGCGGTCCTCGGCCGTGGTGCCGCCATGCAGCACCTTCTCCCCGTCCAGATAGGAGGCGACCTTGCGGAAATGCTCGGCCGAGACCAGCGGTCCGATGCGGCTGGCCGGGTCCAGCGGATCGCCGACCGGCCAGCCCGCAAGTGCGGCGACCAGCTTCCCAACCAGGGCATCCTTGACGTCGCGATGCACGATCAGCCGCGAGATTGCCGAGCAGTTTTCGCCCATGTTCCAATAGGCGCCATTCACCACATGCTCGGCCACGGTGTCGAGATCCTCGGCGTCGTCCATGACGATGCAGGGGTTCTTGCCGCCCATTTCCAGCGTGACTTCCTTGAGATTGCTCTCGGCCGAGAATTTCAGGAACAGCCGGCCGGTTTCGGTCGAGCCGGTAAAGGACAGCGCGTCGATGCCGGGATGGCGGCCGATGGGCTCGCCCACCTCCGGGCCCGTGCCGGTAACCACGTTCAGCACGCCCGCGGGAATGCCTGCCTCCGCAGCCAGTTCCGCGACGCGAAGCGCGGTCAGCGAGGTTTCCTCGGCCGGTTTCACCACCAGCGTGCAGCCGGCGGCCAGCGCCGGGCCGATCTTCCAGGCCAGCATCAGCAGCGGAAAGTTCCAGGGCAGCACCTGGCCGACCACGCCCACCGCCTCGCGGACCACCAGCGCGACATGGCTGTCCGACGCAGGCGAGACCTGGTCGTAGATCTTGTCGATCAGCTCGGCATGCCAGCGCAGGCACTTCACCGTCTCGGGCAGATCGACGGTCACGCAATCCGTAATGGCCTTGCCGCTGTCGAGGCTTTACCATCACCGCAAGTTCGTCGAGGTTCTGCTCGATCAGCGTAGCCAGGCGCAAGATGGCTGCCTTGCGCTCGGCCGGATGCAGCTTCGACCAGCGGCCGTCCTCGAAGGCGCTGCGGGCGGCGGCGACCGCGGCATCGACATCGGCGGCGTCGCAGGCGGGCAGGTTCGCAAGCACCGTGCCGTCCGCCGGGTTCGCAGTGGCGAAGCTGCGGCCCGATTGCGCGGCTCGTCTCTCGCCGTCGATGAAGCAGAACTCCGGCCGCGACAGGTTCGCCGCGATCCTGCGATAGTCGTCTTTGCTGAGAAGGTCGGTCATGCTTTCTTCCTGTCGGCTGGTCAGAGCCCAGGTGGCATCTCCATGCCTTCCGGGACGGCATAGGCGGCCATGTTGCGGCGCGACAGTTCCAGATGCGCCTGCACGATGCGGCCGGCGGTCTCGGGGTCGCGGCGCTCGATGGCGTCGATGATCTGGTCGTGCTGCGCGGCGGCGGTGCCGAGTTCCGCCTTGTCCGAGACGTCGTCGCGGTAATAGGTCCGGCCGACCCGGGCATGGTCGATCAGCAGCCGCCGCAGGCTGGGCAGCAGATAGGCGTTCCGCGCGATCTTGCCGATTTCCAGGTGGAAGGCGTCATTGGCGAAGATCCGGGCGTTGAGGTCGCCGTCATCGACGGCGGCGCGGAAATCCCGCTGGATCGCCCGCAGAGCGGCGATGTCGGCGGGCCGGGCGTTTTCGGCCGCGAGCTTCGTCGTGGCGACATAGATCATCGGCGCGACCAGGTAGAAGTCGCGCAGCGCGTGATAGCTCATCGCGGTGGCGCGGGCGGGGCGATTCGCCTCCAGCTCGATATAGCCTTCACCTGCCATCTGCCGCATCAGCTCGCGCACCGGCGGGCGGGAGAGGCCGAATTCCTCGGCCAGCTCCTGCTCGTCGATCACGGCGCCGGGGGCGATTTCCATCGTCATGATTCGGCGGCGCAGCGCATCCACAAGCACCTGTTTCCTATCGACATTTACGGACATCGCTTGGGTCGCGCCCGACTTTTGCACCGCCATGGAAAGACCTCCTCGATCATGTGTAGACAATCTGTAGGCCATAAGTCTGATGCCGTCCTTTCCGGACTTATAATAGACAGAATGTCTATTATTTGTAGTATGTCAATATAATCTTCGCGACCTCGGCGAAGGTTTGATCCGGCCGCCGACCCGACCAGGCGGCGTTCCGTCATAGACCGGGCTAGCAACGAAGCCCGGTCGGACCATCAAGGGAGTGCACATGAAATGACTGATGAAAGCTCTCGTGGCGGCGGCCGTGCTGGGGGCGAGCGCCTTGGCCGCAAACGCCCAGGACATGGTGCCCATCGCGGCGGTGGCCAAGAAGGTTCTTGAGGACAAGGGCTATACGGTGGAACTGACCGAGTTCTCCGAATGGGGCATCGCCTATGCGGCGCTGGCCAAGGGCGATGTGCAGATCCTGGCCTCGCAGACCGATTACGTCGCCCAGGACTACTGGCAGCGCAACAAGAACCGGCTGGAAAAGATCTCGCCGGTGTCGCACGGGCTCTACCAGGCCATCGCCGTGCCCAGCTATGTCGATCTCGACTCGATGGAGCAGCTGAACGACAATGCCGACAAGTTCGGCGGCAAGATCGTCGGCATCGAGCCCGGCTCGGGCCTGATGCGCGATGCCGCCGACGCGGTGTCGGAATACGGGCTGAAGCTGCAACTGGTCGAGGGCTCGACCGCCGGCATGACCGCGGCGCTGAAATCCGCCGTGGACCGCCAGGACTGGATCGCCGTCACCCTGTGGGAGCCGACCTGGATGGCGCTGAAGTTCGACACCAAGTTCCTGGCCGACCCCAAGGGCATCTTTGCGCCGCCGCAAACCTATTACTGGATCGCGCAGAAGGGCTTTGCCGAAGCCAATCCCGAGGCGCGCGAGGTCATCGCCAGCGTCTATGTGCCGATCGAGGAAGTCGCCCAGATCAACGCCGCCGTGAACGACGGCCAGAGCATGGACGAGGCGATCGCCGGCTGGATCAGCGAGCATGGCGACCGGCTGAGCCGCTGGGAAACCATCAAGTCCTACTGAGCCCACCGCACGGGCGGCCCGGCCCGCGGGCCGTCCGGCACGACGGAACCCAAGCAAGAAGGCGCGACAGGGAAGATGGAAAAGGCGAATACAGACACGGCCGAGGTTCTGATCGACTGCCAGTCGGTATGGAAGGTCTTCGGCGACCGCAGCGGCGAGGCGATCCGCGCCATCACGGAACGCGGCCTGTCCAAGCAGCAGGTCCTGCAAGACTACAATTGCGTCGTCGGCGTTTCGGATGCCACGCTGCAAGTGCGCCGCGGCGAGATCTTCTGCATCATGGGCCTGTCGGGCAGCGGCAAGTCCACGCTGATCCGGCTGCTCAATCGGCTGATCGAGCCGAGCCTGGGCAAGGTCCTGGTCAAGGGCCAGGACATCGCCACGCTGGACGCCGCCGCCCTGCGCCAGATGCGGGCGCGCCATATCGGCATGGTGTTCCAGTCCGTCGCCCTGCTGCCGCAGCGCACGGTGCTGGAAAATGCCGCCTTCGGCCTCGAGGTGCAGGGCGTGTCGCGCGACGAGCGCAACCGCGCCGCCGAGGCGGCGCTGGCCAAGGTGGGGCTGTCGGACTGGACGGCGCGCTATCCCTCGGAACTCTCGGGCGGCATGCAGCAGCGCGTCGGGCTGGCGCGCGCCCTGACCTCGGACCCCGAGATCATCCTGATGGACGAGCCGTTTTCCGCGCTCGACCCGCTGATCCGCCGCCAGTTGCAGGACGAGTTCCGGCAGCTGACCAAGGATCTCGGCAAGTCGGCGGTGTTCATCACCCATGACCTCGACGAGGCGATCCGCATCGGCGACCGCATCGCCATCATGAAGGACGGCGTCATCATCCAGACCGGCACCGCCGAGGAGATCGTGATGGACCCGGCCGACCAATATGTCGCGGATTTCGTCGCCGGCATCTCGCGGCTGCATCTGATCAAGGCGCATTCGGTGATGATCCCGGCCGCCGAATGGCAGGGTGCGGTGGACGGCTTGCCGCGCTGCTCGCCCGAGGCCGATATCGACGCGCTGATCGGCCAGATCACCGAGACCGGCAGCGACGCCGTCGCCATCGCCGAGGGCGATGCGGTGGTCGGCATCGTCACCATCCGCAACCTGCTGTCGGGCGTGCGCGGCGATGCCGCCCCCGCGCCCGCCGCGGCGGCTTGAGGGGGCCGGCCGATGGAGATGTCCGCCCTCATCGCCCGTTTCGACGCAATGGTCGACAACGCGCTGTTCTGGCTTTCCGATCACGCCGCCTTCCTGTTCGACTTCTTCCGCATCGTGCTGGAGGGGCTCTATGACGGGGCGCTGTGGCTTCTGGAGCAGCCGCCCTTCTATGTCGTGGCGCTGCTCGCCGGGCTCCTGGGCTGGCGCATCGTCGGCCGGGGCTTCGGCCTGGGCATCGCAGCGGCGCTGCTGGCCTGCGCCGCCATGGGGCTGTGGCCCGAAACCATGGAGACGCTGGCGCTGGTCATCGCCGCCAGCATCATCGCGCTGGCGATCAGCCTGCCCTTGGGCGTGCTGGCCGGGCTGATGCCGCGGCTCGACCGGGCGCTGACCCCGGTGCTGGACCTGATCCAGACCCTGCCGCCCTATATCTACCTGCTGCCGGCCATCGCGCTCTTGGGCTACGGGCCGGCGACGGCGCTGGTCGCCACGGTGATCGTCGCCATGCCGCCGGCGATCCGGCTGACCGCGCTCGGCATCCGCCAGACCCCGCGCGAGTTCATCGAGCTGGGCCAGGCGACCGGCGTGACGCCGGCGCAGATGTTCTGGAAGATCCGGCTGCCCTTTGCCGTGCCCTCGATCATGGCCGGCATCAACCAGAGCCTGATGATGGCCTTCGGCATGGTGGTCATCGCCGGCATCGTCGGCTCGGGCGGGCTGGGCGAGACCATCTACGGCGCCATCCGCACGCTGGACATCGCCACCTCGATCGACGCCTCGATCGCCATCGTCATCCTGACCATGATGCTGGACCGCCTGACCCAGGGCGCCGCCCGGCCCCGCAACGGAGCACGGACATGAGCCTGCCGACCGAATTCTCTCCCGGGGCCTTCCTGGCGCCCGCCATCGACTGGCTGAACGCCAATTTCCACCCGATCTTCGCGCTGATCACCCGGGTGATCGAGGCGGTGCTGGGCGCCATCGAGGGCGCGCTGCTGGCGCTGCCGCCCTTTGCGCTGATCGGGCTTGCCGTGCTGGCGGCGCTGGTCGCCATCAACCTGCGCGCGGCGATCCTGGCCGGCTGTTGCCTGGGCTTCTGCTGGCTCAGCGGGCTGTGGACCGGCTCGATGCAGACCATCGCGCTGGTGGCGGTCGCGGTGGCGATCTCGGTCGCCATCGCCTTCCCGCTGGGCATCCTGGCGGCGCGCCGCCCCGCCATCGAGGCGGCGCTGCGTCCGGTGCTGGACATCATGCAGACCGTGCCGCCCTGGGTCTATCTGATCCCGGCGGTGATGATCTTCAGCCTCGGGCGGGTGCCGGCGATCATCGCCACCATCGTCTACGGCATCCCGCCGATGCTGCGGCTGACCACGCTGGCCTTTCGCGGCGTGCCCAAGGATCTCAAGGAACTGGGCCAGGCCATCGGCGCCAAGCCCCGCACCATCCTGTGGAAGATCGAGTTTCCGGCGGCCACGCCCACGCTGCTGGTCGGCCTGAACCAGTGCATCCTGCTGTCGCTGGCCATGGTGGTGCTGGCGGGCCTGGTCGGCGCCGGCGGCCTGGGGGCCGAGGTCACGCGCGGCCTGACCCGCATGGAAATGGGCCTCGGCCTGCGCGCCGGCCTCGCCATCGTCGCCGTCGCACTGCTGCTCGACAGGGTGTCGAGGGGCGCGCTGGAGAAAGGCCGGCGCTAGCGGCGCCCCAGCGCCGCCGGCTGAAAGGCGGCGCGCCGATGCGATCAGGGCCGGGCGGGGCAGACGATCCTGCCCGGCCCGGCCTCCGCGGCTGCGGCGACCTCCGGCATGGGCTGGCCGGATAGCCGCCGGCGCGGGCGGCAAAGGCTTGCAACTTCCGCGATGATGCTTTCCCTTCTTGCCGGAGCTGCAAGAGGAGATAGACCATGAGCCCGCTTGCCCGACGCCTGGCCGCCGGCACCGCCCTTTCGCTGGCCCTGGCCGGCGCTCCGCAGGCCCAGCCCGCACCGGTGACGAACAGCATCCTTTCCCCCGCCAATATCGCGGCGGGGCTGGTGCGCGGCGCGGTCTCCTACGCGCGGATGGTGGCCGATATCCGCTATGGCGGGCTGGACATCGACGGGCCGCGCGGCGGGCTGATCCTGCGCGACCTGCACATCGCCGGGCTCGGCAAGCACGAAAACTGCCGCATTTCGCTGGGTCGGTTGCAGGTGTCCGGGCTCAGCCTCTGGGGCGACGAGGAATCGCAGATGCGCTTCGACGCCTCGGACCTGACGATCGCCAACAACTGCTTCGGCGCCAATGCCGCGATGATCGGCGTGGTCACCGGCGGCCACAGCATCCCCCTGGCCACGCTGTCGGTCGATCTGCGGCAATCCTCGGGCAGCGGCGCGCTGACCGCCGATATCGAGGCGATCAGCCCCGGTATCGCCCGCATCGAGGCCAGCGCGAATTTCGATTACGTCTCATTGTTCTCGCCCGACTTCTTCGAGAAGGTATCGGCAGCAAGCCGGACCGAGGACGGAGAGAGCGAGGAGGGCGATCCCGCCGCGGGTGCCAGTGAAACCCCGCAGATCGGCCTGCGCGGCACGCTGCGGGCCGCGCATCTGTCGGCCGAGAACCTGGGCGTCTGGGAACGGCTGAAGCCGCTCCTGCCGCCCGAGGCGGCCAGTCCCGAGGCCTTGCAGGCGCTGCTGACCGCCGAGCCGGGCAGCGCCCTGCACCAGACCCAGCAAGGGCTGGTGCGCACGCTGCGGACCTTCATGGCCGGGCCGGGCCGCGTCACCGCCGAGATCCGCCCGGCCGAGCCGGTCACCTTCGACACCACGCTTTGGGCCGGGCCCGAGGATGCGGCGGCGCAGTTCCGGCCGCGCTTCTCGAACGCGCTGCCGACGCCGCCCGTGGCGCTGATCGCCGATCCGGGGGACCGGTCGGATGCCCGCGCGCTGGGTCTGGCGCTGGCCGAGGGGCGCGGGGTCCCGCAGAATACCCGCCGCGCCGTCGCGCTGCTGACGCCCTTGCAGGAGGATGCCGAGGTGGCACTGGCCCTTGCCCGGCTGACGACCGGCACCGATCCCGCCGCGGCCTATGGCCATGCGCTGCGGGCGGCGGCGCAGGGGGCGGCGGGCGCGGCGGCGACGCTCGACCGGATCGAGTCGCGGCTGGCCACCGCCGACCTGCTGGCGGCGCAGCGCCCGGCCGAAGCCGATCTGCCCGAGGCCAGCTTTGCCTCGCCCGTCGCGCTGCGCGATGCGGCGCTGGCCCATGAGCAGGGCGAGGGCGCGCCCCGCAGCTACGCGCTGGCCTGGCGGCTGGCCGCCTCGGCCGCGGCGGCGGGCGATGGTCCGGCGCGGGCGCTGATGGCGCGGCTGGATGCCCGGTTCGGTGCCGATCCGGCCTGGGTCGAGGCCCGCGACAAGGCGGCGGATCTGGCGCTGGACGATTGGACGCGGCTGGATCTGCCGCGCCGCCTGGCCGGGGATCGGCCATGAGACGGCTGGCCGTTCCGCTGACCCTCGCCCTGACCGCGCTGCCGGCCCAGGCCCGGCCCGAGGCGCCGCCGGTCGAGCCCTCGGCCCTGTCGCGGGAAATCGCGGGCAAGGGCATCGCGCCGGTGCTGGAGCGGCTGCACGCAGTGGACAAACCGGCGCCCGAGGAGCGGTTCGCCATCGCCGGGCTGGAATTCCTGGGCGCGGTCGAGGCGGCCTGGCAGTGGCGCATGACCTATGGCATCGCCCCCTTCGGCGCCGCGCTGTTCGGCTTTGCCACCGAACTGCCCCCGACCGTGACGCCGCAACCGATGCCGCCCGAGGCGCTGGCCGAGCAGGCCGAGGCCACGCTGGCTGCGATGGCGCGCAGCCGCGCCGCGCTGGACGGGCTGGCCGGGGAGGAGGATTTCGGACTGGCGATCTCGCTGGGCGATCTGTGGTTCGACCTTGATGCCGATGGCCGGCGCAGCCCGGGCGAGGGCGCGGCGGAACTGCTGGACGGCATGGTCTGGTCCAGCGTCCCGGCCCTCGACCCCGAAACCGGCGAGCCGGTGTCGCCCGCGCTGCCGGTGATCCGCTTCGACCGGGCCGATGCGGCCTGGCTGTCGGCCTATACGCATCTGGTCTCGGGCACGGCCGAGTTGCTGCTGGCCTTCGATCCGACGCCGAGCCTGCGCAAGGTCTTTGCGACGCGGGCCCGGATCGACGAAAGCC
This sequence comes from Paracoccus sp. MKU1, assembly GCF_001447385.1. GTDB lineage: Bacteria > Pseudomonadota > Alphaproteobacteria > Rhodobacterales > Rhodobacteraceae > Paracoccus. The sequence goes on from NZ_LLWQ01000220.1 coordinate 175,651, forward strand.
GCCGGGCCGGGGGCGAGGGTGCGCTGCCGCCGATGATGGACGAGATCATCGACCCGCTGGCCGTCGCCATCGACATGCTGCGCAACCAACCCGATGCCGGGCGCACCCGCGCCGTCCGCAGGCATTGGCAGCAGACCATAACCGAGAACCGCCGCTTCTGGACGCTGGTCGGGCAGGAAACCGACAATGCCGGCGAATGGATTCCCAACGACCGTCAGGTCTCGGCCACCGGCATCACTTTCCCGCCCGGCACCGGCACGGCCTGGCAGGCGGTGCTGGCCGATGGCGAGGCGCTGCTGGCCGGCGAACGCAGCATCCCGTTCTGGCGCGGGCCGCTGGGGATCGATCTGGCCGCCTGGCTGGAGAACCCCGCGCCGCTGCCGCTCGACGGGGTGATCCAGGGCTGGGCGCTCGCGGATTACTTCTCGGACGCACCGCCGGTCAGCCCGGAAAACTTCCGGCGCTTCTCGGACATGCTGCTGGAGACCGGGCCGTTCCTGGCCATGGTCATGCTGAACTGACGGCTACTTCACCAGCTCGCGGATGATCGTGTCCAGCCCGATCACGCCATTGCCGATCTGGCCCTGGTTGATCAGCCGGTTGCGGCGCTGGCGGGCCTGTTCGGCATGTTCGCCGCGCGGCCAGGTCTGAAGGTATTGCGTATAGGCCTGCACGGTATCCGCTTGCCGCGCCCGTGCCCAGGCCCGATCCTCGCGCTCGTCGCGCGGCAGATCCCTGTCGGCCGCCGCCAGCCGCTGCCGCGCAGTCTGCGCATAGATGCCGTCGGGATAGCGGTCCAGATAGGCGCGCAGGTTGCGTGTGCCGCCCTGGGCGCCGGTCTGCTGCCAATAGGCGCGGTCCTGCTGGTCGCGGCTGGGCGCCACCGCCCCGGCCTGCGCCCGCAGCGTGCCCAGCTGCGCCGAGGTCAGATAGCCCGTCACGGCATAGCCGTTGCGCTGCTGCCAGCCGCGGATGGCCGAGCGCGAGCGCGAGCCGAAGATCCCGTCGGCGCCGCCGGTCGAATAGCCAAGCGCGTTCAGCCGGCGCTGGATCGCCACGCGGTCGCCGCGCGACAGGTTCAGCCGGTTCTCGGTCAGTTCGGCCTGCGAGACCTGGCGCGGCGGGGTGACCTGGCGCGGCTGCTGGATCTCGGGCTCGCGCGGCTGCACCGGTGCGGGCGCGGGGACAGGGGCGGGGGCGGGCGGGCGCAGCTCGGTCAGCCGCCGTTGCGCGGCCTCGGCGAACTCGCCCCGGGGATAGCGCGCCAGATAATCCTCATAGGCCGCGACGGTATTCGCCGCCGCCGCCTCTGCCCAAAGATCGCGGTCGCTCTGCGTCGCCCCCAGCGCATCCAGCCGCGCCTTGGCGGCGGCCGAGTAGATGCCGCTGGGATAGCGGTCGAGATAGCCGCGATAGGCTTCGGCGGTGTCCTCGGCCGCCGCCTGGGCCCAAAGATCGCGATCCTCGTCCAGCGGGCCGGCAGGGCGGTCGGCCTGGGCCTGGGCCGCGACCAGCACCAGTTCCGCATCGCCGCCTTCGGCCATGGCCAGCCGGTCGTCGGCGCCGACCACGTCCCCGACCGATGTGCCGGGCCGCAGCAGCGCCGCCGCCGCGGCGCTGGTCGCCACCGGCGGACCCGAGATCACCGTCACCCCTTCGGGCGGGGTCAGCGGACCGATGCCGTTCTCCAGCCCCGCCGCATGTTCCATCTCGGCCTCGTCCGAGCCAAGCAGCAGCACCGCGCCCGGCTGCGCCTGCTTCATCAGGTCCAGCACCATGGACAGCGGCACGCCTTGCGAGCCGGCGCCGACCAGATCCGGCTTGTCGGCATCGGTGCCCATATACCAGGTATCGCTGCCGCCATGCAGGAAGCGGCCGTTCAGCAGCACGATCCGCGCGCCGGGGGAATCGTCGGGCCGCAGCAGGTCGGCCAGCGCCTGCCGCACGTCCTTGACCGCCAGATCGGCGCCGGCCACGGTGCGGAACCCGGCCGCCTTCATCGCCTCGGAGGCGGCGCTGGCATCGGCATCGGCCAGTTCCGGCGCGTTCTGATAGCGCGCATTGGCGATCACCACGCCGCGGTTCTCGGCAAATGCCGGGCCCGCCGCGACCAGGGCGGCCAGAAGAAGGGACAGGTGACGCATGGCTTTCTCCTTCATCGGCGATGCTTCCTGCGCATAAGCGCCGGGCAGGGGGAATCGTTCCCCCGGTTACCGGCGGCGCCCGGACCTCACAAGCCGGGCGGGGACACATGGGCGCGAGGATTGCGTGTTCTCGGCGGGGCTTTGCCGAAGCGGGGCCGGGCACGAGGGCCCGAACGTCAATAGATCGGCGGCGACACGATCCAGATCACCTCGGCCGGCTCGTTGCCGGGGTTTTCCCAGGCATAGGACGCGCCAGTGAACTGGAAGCTGTCGCCGGAGCCGAGCTCGAAGCGGCGGCCGTCGATATGCAGCACCAGCCGGCCCGCGATCACCACGCCGCCATCCTCCTTCTCGCGCGCGGGCCTGATGCCCTGGCTTTTCGAGCCGGGCGCAAAGACCGAGCGGATCATCTCGAACCCGCCGGTCAGCCCGGGCGAAAGCAGCTCCTCGGCCAGGCCGGTGCCGGGCGAGCCGATGCGGCTGCGATCGGCGGCGCGCACGATCAGCCCTTGCTCCTCGGGCTGGCGCGCGGCCGAGCGGAAAAAGAAGCTGATGTTCAGGTCGAAAAGCCGCGCGATCCGGCCAAGGTCTTGGACCGAGGGCGCGGTCACGCCGCGCTCGACCTGGCTCAGCCAGCCGACCGAACGGTCCAGCGCCGCAGCGCAATCCGCGATGGTCATGCCGCGCGCCTTGCGCAAAGCCCTGATGTCCTGGCCGATCCTGTCCATGCTGCCCTTGCTAGGGGATGGGCGGCGATTTGACCAGCAGAATGACGCATTAGGGAAATCTCATCATAAAAATGAAAAAATATATTTGAATTTTCATTTCACCATGGCAGGGTATGGCCAGAATTCGCTCCAGCCACGGATGTCCCGCATGCCCGATCTTCCCCGTTCCGCCCGCGTCGTCATCATCGGCGGCGGCATTTCGGGCTGTTCCGTCGCCTATCACCTGGCCGAGCTGGGCTGGACCGATATCGTGCTGCTGGAACGCCGGCAGCTGACCTGCGGCACGACCTGGCACGCAGCCGGGCTGGTCGGGCAATTGCGCGCCAGCCGCAACATGACCCGGCTGGCGAAATATTCCACCGACCTTTACCGCCGGCTGGAGACCGAGACCGGGCTTGCCACCGGCTTCAGCCAGCGCGGCTCGATGACAGTGGCGCTGACCGAGGCGCGGCGCGAGGAACTGTTGCGGCAAGCCTCGATGGCCCGCGCCTTCGGCGTCGAGGTGAACGAGCTTTCGCCAAGCGAGATCAAGGCGCTCTACCCGCATCTTGAGCTTTCGGATGTGGTTTCCGGCGTGCATCTGCCGGGCGACGGTCAGGCCGACCCGGCCAATATCGCGCTGGCGCTGGCCAAGGGCGCGCGGATGCGCGGCGCCCGCATCCACGAGGGCGTCAAGGTCAGCCGCGTCACCACCGACCGCGGCCGCGTCACCGGCGTCGACTGGCAGGCGGGCGACGAGCGCGGTCATATCGCCGCTGCCCATGTGGTGAATTGCGGCGGCATGTGGGGCCGCGATCTTGCGGCGCAGAACGGCGTCACCCTGCCGCTGCATGCCTGCGAGCATTTCTACATCGTCACCGAGACCATCCCCGGACTGACGCAGCTTCCGGTGCTGCGCGTGCCCGACGAATGCGCCTATTACAAGGAGGACGCGGGCAAGATCCTGCTCGGCGCCTTCGAACCCGTCGCCAAGCCCTGGGGCATGGCCGGTATCCGCGAGGATTTCTGCTTCGACCAACTGCCCGAGGATTTCGACCATTTCGAGCCGATCCTTGAAAAAGCCGTGGCCCGCATGCCGGTCCTGGCGGAAACCGGCATCCATACCTTTTTCAACGGCCCGGAAAGCTTTACCCCCGACGACCGCTATTATCTGGGCGAGGCGCCGGAGCTGAAGGGCTACTGGGTGGCGGCGGGCTACAATTCCATCGGCATCGTGTCGTCCGGCGGGGCGGGCATGGCGCTGGCGGCCTGGATGGACAAGGGCGAGCCGCCCTTCGACCTGTGGGAGGTCGATATCCGCCGCGCCCAGCCCTTCCAACGCAATCGCCGCTATTTGCGCGAACGGGTGACCGAGACGCTGGGCCTGCTTTACGCCGACCATTACCCCTATCGCCAGGTGGCGACGGCGCGCGGGCTGCGCCGCTCGCCGCTGCACGAGCATCTGAAGGCGCGCGGCGCGGTCTTCGGCGAGGTCGCGGGCTGGGAGCGCGCGAACTGGTTCGCCACCGACGGGCAGGAGCGCGAATACCGCTATTCCTGGGGCCGGCAGAACTGGTTCGACAACCAGCGCGCCGAGCATATGGCGATGCGCGAGGGCGTCGGGCTGCTGGACATGTCGAGCTTCGGCAAGATCCGGGTCGAGGGGCGCGATGCGCTGGCCTTTCTGCAACGGCTATGCGCGAACGACATGGACGTGGCGCCGGGGCGCATCGTCTATACGCAGATGCTGAACGCGCGCGGCGGCGTCGAGTCCGACCTGACGGCGACGCGGCTGTCCGAGACCGCCTTCCTGCTGGTGCTACCCGGCGCGACCTTGCAGCGCGACCTGGCCTGGCTGCGCCGGCATCTGGACGACGCATTCGTCACCGTCACCGATCTCAGCGCCGCCGAGGCGGTGATCCCGGTCATGGGGCCGCGCGCGCGCGAGCTTCTGTCCCGCGTCTCGCCCGGTGATTTCTCGAACGAGGGCCACCCCTTCGGCACGGCGCGCGAGATCGAGATCGGCCTGGGCCTTTGCCGCGCGCATCGCATCTCTTACGTGGGCGAGCTGGGATGGGAGCTTTACGTCAGCGCCGATCAGGCCGCGCATGTCTTCGAGGTGCTGGCCGAGGCGGGCGAGGATCTGGGCCTGCGGCTCTGCGGGCTGCACGCCATGGATTCATGCCGCATCGAAAAGGCCTATCGCCATTTCGGCCATGACATCACCGACGAGGATCACGTGCTGGAGGCCGGCCTGGGCTTCGCGGTGAAACCCGGCAAGGGCGGTTTCATCGGCCGCGACGCGGTGCTGAAAAAGCGCGAGGCCGGGCTGGAACGCCGTCTGCTGCAATTCCGCCTGCGCGATCCCGAGCCGCTGCTGTTCCATAACGAGCCGATCCTGCGCGACGGGCGCATCGTCGGGCAATTGACCTCGGGCAATTACGGCCACGCGCTCGGCGCCGCCATCGGCCTGGGCTATGCCCCCTGCCGCCCGGACGAGACCGCCGAGGAACTGCTTGCATCGGACTGGCAGATCGAGGTCGCGGGCCGGCTGGTCGCAGCCGAGGCCAGCCTGAAGCCGCTCTACGACCCGGCAGGGCAACGGATCGCCGGATGAGCCGGCCAGGCAGCGATTGCGGGGCTGGCAGGCGGCCCGCCGCACGCTTGGCGTGACCAGGACGCAGCGGATCGGCCTTCCCCGGTCGGCCGCGACGGCCGAATCGTATCCGAGTCGGTCTGACGGGCAGGCAGGACCGGCGCCATTCCCCTGTTTTGGGGAATGGCGCCAATCAGCCGGAACTGCGAAGAATGTCCCGTCCGCTCGGGTTCGTGTAATTGCCACGAGAAGGCCCAAGGACGCTTATTTATATAATTCATAATCGTAACGAGTGCACCGGCCCTCGGGCCGGAGGTAATGAATTGGCATGCGCGGGCTATACCCGGGTTCGCGCATGCCATAACACGCCGCCATGGTCCTGGCCCCGGAGACAGCCCGTATGCATCGCGCGACCGAGTCGATCATCAGCAGAAGAACCTTTGTCCTGTCTGGCTCTATCGCGGCCTTTGCACCTGTCTCGCCCGTTTTTGCACGCACGGCCAGGGCGATGCTGACCATTACCGAACCTTCCGGCAATGTCCGGGCGCTGGAGGAGGCGGATATCGCGGCGCTGCCCTGGCAAGAGATCACCACGCGGACCCGCTGGACCGAAGGTGTTCAGACCTTCCGCGGCCCCTTTCTGAAGGACGTGCTGACCGGCGGCGGCATGTCCCGGTCGGATCTTGCCGGGCGCAACCTGCTGATGAAGGCGCTGAACGATTTCGGCATCGTCGTTCCCGCCGACGATGCCTGGAACTACGACCCCATCCTGGCCCGCGAGATGAACGGCAAGCTCATGCGGGTGCGCGACAAGGGGCCGCTCTGGCTGGTCTATCCGCGGGACCAGCGGCCCGAACTGCAAAACGCCGTCATGGACGAACGCTGGATCTGGCAATTGTTCGAGATCACCGTGCTCTGATGCGCCTGCGCGGCCCTCATTTCGCGCTGCTGACGATTGCAAGCTTCGTGCTGCTGTTCGTCTATTCGCTCGCCCAGCTGATCCATATCGACCATACCTTCCGCAAGGAGATCGTCGAAGGCAATCTGTGGACCGCGACCCAGGCGGATCGCGAGGCCCAGAACCTGATGCTGACCCTATATCGCGTCAGTCTGGATCGGGATATCGACGATGTGCTGCTGCGCTTCGACATCTTCTACAGCCGCATCGCGCTGATGACGGACCGGCCGCAGATCGACTATTTCCACTCGATCGGCGTCGGCGAGCAGGTCGTTCAAGCCAAGGCCCTGCTGGATGAACTCGATACAGCCATTTCGGCCAGCGATTTCGATTTCTCCGATGCCGGCGCGCTGATGCCGCGCGTCGCCGAGCTTTCAATGATCCTGCGCGAGATCACCAATGCCTCGGCACTGAAGGAGCGGATCGAACGCCATGCCCGCAGGGAGACCCTGCTGCGCGTGTTCCAGCTGCTGCTGCTCTCGGTCGGCGGCACCTTCGTGAGCGGCGTCATCATGGCCGGCCTGCTGTGGCGGAACATGCGCCGGTCCATGCGCGCGCAAGCCGAGCTGCAACGCCATCGCGCGGAACTGGAAAAGACCGTCGTCGCCCGGACCCGGGAGTTGCAGGAGGCGCTCGAGGTCGAGCGCCGGGCCAAGGAGGTCTATCGCAGCTTCATCGTCACCGTCTCGCATCAGTTCCGCACCCCGGTCTCCATCATCCACATGATCGCCCAAAGACAGCTGCGCGGCGAGGAGACGCTTTCCAACGAGGCGCTTCAGCGCAAGTTCAGCCGGATCCTGGACGCGGCGAAACGGCTCGAGCGGCTGCTGAGGGGCTTTCTGGCCTCGGCCAGCGTCGAGGGCAAGGATATCTCGCTCTCGCGCCGGATCGTGGATCTCAACGTGATCGCCGAGATCGCCGCGGAGCAGACGAGGCAGGCCCATCCCGGCCGGATCCTGGAGATCGGCCTGTCGGAAACGCCGCTCAGGACGGATGGCGACCCGGTGCTGCTGGAGCAGGTGGTGCTGAACCTGCTCTCCAATGCCATGAAATATTCCGACGCGCCGGCGCCGGTGCGTCTGGACACATGGCGGGACGGCGACCGGATCTTCTGCCGCGTCAAGGATTGCGGGCTGGGCATCCCGGAGGCGGCGCAGGACGCGGTTTTCGACAGGTTCTATCGCGCCCCGAACGTGCACAGATTGCCCGGGGTCGGGGTTGGCCTGAGCCTCGTTCGTGATATTGTCTCACTGCATGGCGGCACGGTCACCTTCACTTCGCGGATGGGCGAGGGCTCCGAATTCGTCGTCGCCGTGCCTGCTGCGGGGGAACAGGCCAATGAGTCGGGGGCGCATACCGGCAACCATTCTCTGTGTCGAGGATGAGGAATTCATTCTCGAGGAGCTGGGTGAGGAACTCTCGTCCCGAGGCTATGCGGTCCTGACCGCCTCGAACGGCGACGAGGCAGAGGCCATCCTGTCCAGGAACCGGCCGGATATCGTTCTGTGCGATGTCATGCTGCCCGGACGCAGCGGTTTCGAATTGCTGAGCGACCTGCGCGCGTCGGGCAAGCTGGCGGAAACCACGGCCTTCATCTTTCTGACCGCCTTGTCGGATCGCGAACCGCATCTGACCGGGCTGCGCGCCGGCGCCGACGATTACCTCACCAAGCCGATCGATCTCGACCTCTTGCATCTCAAGATCGAGAACCGGCTGGCCTTTGCGCATCGCCTACGCATGGTCCCAGCGGGAGAGCCGCCGGGCGTTCACCTGTCCCGCCGCGAGCAGCAGGTCCTGTCGCTGCTGGGGCAGGGCGAAAGGACCGGCGCCATCGCATCCCGGCTGGAAATCTCGGAGCACACGGTCAGCCACTACATCAAGGAGCTTTACCGCAAGCTCGGCATCAACAATCGCGCCGACGCCGCCCGAATGGCCATTTCGCTGGGACTGGGGGCGACGATCAGGCCCTAGCCCGCTCTTCCCGCTCCAGCCAGCGCGGCGGGGAGGGGCGATCCTGTCCAAGGGCGGCAAGGCGGTCCTCGTGCGGGGCGAGATCTCGGAAACCGCGGTCTGCGGCGCCATGGTGCAGGCGGCCGAGCAGGTCTCGATGAGGCTGTTCCTCTTGTCGGAGGAGACATCGAGTTTCACCGGCGGCATCCCCGCGACCGACGGAGGCTGGACCGCCTATTGACGCGCGCGGCCAAGGCCGGAGGCGCCTTCGCCCTGCGGAAAACCCCTCGGCTATCCGGGCACGGCACCCAGCAGCCGGCAACTCTGCGCCTCGACCCAATCGCGGGCATGGCTGATGAAGGCGCGGTGCAATTGCGTCCGCTCGGTTCCCTTGCCCATCATCAGGCCCAGCGTCATCGGCCGCGGTCTGCCAGTAAGGGGGATGAAGCGCATGGGCTTGCCGTCCGGCGCCACGTCATGCAGCGGCCGGACATTCACGATGGAATAGCCGAAGCCGTTGGCGACAAGGCTGCGCATCACCGCCATGTCCCGGGTCCGCTCGGCGATATTGGCGCGCAGCCCGGCCTTGGCAAAGAAGGACAGGAAATAATCCGAGCTCAGCGGCAGGTCGAGCAGAACCATCGGATAGGGCGCAAGCTGCTGGACCGAGACCTCGGACAGCGCCGCCAGCGGATGATCCTCGCTGATCGCGACCAGCGGCGGCAATGCGACGATCGGCAAGAAGTGCAGATCGACCGGGAGGTCGAGGTCATAGCTCAGCGCCAGGTCGATCTTGGCCTGGCGCAGCAGGCTGAAAAGCTCGGCTTGGTCGGCCTCGACCTGCGAGATGCGGACCTCGCTGTGCTGCTCGACAAAGCTGCGCCGCAGGCCGGGCAGGACGATCTGGGCGAAGGTGCTGAGACAGCCGATCGCCAGCGGGCCGCGGACCAGGCCGGACAAATCCCCGGCAAGATCGCGCAATGCCGCCGCCTGGCGCAGCACCGTCTGCGCATGATCCAGCAATTTGCGCCCCGCCAGCGTCGGCGTCAGCCCCTGCGCATGGTACCGGACGAAAAGCTTGACCCCCAGCTCTTCCTCGAGCTGAGAGATCCCGGCCGAGATCGAGGGCGACGAGACATTCACCTGCTGCGAGGCGGCGGCGATGCTGCCGGTTTCTCCCACAGCGACAAAATATTCCAGTTGCCGCAACGTATAGCGAAGGGGCATGTTTCTTCCGGCTCGGTGGTTGGCATCGCGGCGAAAGCCTTCGCCGCCCGTCCTTACGCCGCCGGCTGGGAACCCGCGCAGACGTGGCCGGAGTATTGCCCCAAAACAGCCGGCGCCGCAAGCAATGTGGCATGATGACGCAGCCCGGGCCTGCGAAAATCCCCCCGGCGCCGCCAAGGGCAATGCCCGAAAAGCCCGGCCGGGGAAAGGGGCGGCGGGCTTCGACCGGATGGACCGGCGGCGGTCATGCGGCACGGCTGGCGACCGCGAGGCCCAGCCGCAGGGCTTCATTCGTCGCCCGGCACCCCGTAGGACGGCGCCGCGCGCGGATCCAGCGCGCGCTGGACATAGGCGTCGAGCTGCGGCTTGTAGATGTCCCACAACCGGGCGACGGCCTCGATGGGGCACGCCTCGGTCCAGTCGCAGCGCAGGTCGGCCACGGGCCAGCTGACCTTGTCCACGATCATCATGCCCGCCGAATGCACCGGGCCCGCCTCGCCCCCGGCGGCGAGCCCGGCGCGCAGCGCGGCGATCAGCCGGTCGCCGATATGGCCCGAAGCCGCCAGATAGCCCTCCACGATGGCCTGCGGCACGCCGTCATTGGCCAGCAGATTGCCGCCGGAGGCGACGTTTTCCGCTTGCGCCTGCGTCCAGATGCCCAGCGAGTTCGGCCCGGAATGGATCGCCGTCATGCCATTGCGGTCCACCGCCAGGACCTGCCGGTAGTCGATGAACCGCCCCCGGCGCCGCAGTTCGGCAATGGCGTCGGCCGCCGAGCGGCCGCCTGCCATCAGGTCCAGCGCCAGAGGGCCGAGCGCGGGATCGGTCACGTTCTGCGAGGCGACCGCGCCCACACCCGCGCGGGCATAAGAACAGCGCGCCGCCACCGCCGGCGAGGACGAGGATATGGCGATCCCGAACATGCCGGTCTCGGGGCAGCGCGCCACCAGCGAGAACGTCATCGGCTCACTCCGGGATGACGGCGGTGCCGTCGATCTCGACCAGCCATTCCGGCCGCGCCAGCGCCTGCACCACCAGCCCGGTCGAGACCGGATGCACGCCGCGGAGATATTCGCCCATGGTGCGATAGACCGCCTCGCGGTGCCGCACGTCGGTGATATAGACGACGACCTTGACCAGATGCTCCATCCGGCCGCCGGCCTCCTCGATCAGCTGCCGGATGTTCTGCATGACCTTGTGGGTCTGCTCGACCGGGTCGTGGCTGTCGATGTTCGCGGCCGTGTCCAGGTCCTGCGGGCACTGCCCGCGCAGCCAGACGATGCGGCCCCCCTGGGTGACCACCGCCTGGCACAGGTCGTTGTCGAGCCGCTGCTCGGGATAGGTGTCCTTGGTATTGAATTTGCGGATGCGGGTGTGGGTCATCCTGGTCTCCATGGCTGCGGCGCGCATCGTCAGGGCGCCGGTTGAAGGGGCTCTCCGACTTGCTGCCGGCAAGGGATCGGAGGGGATCGCATGCTCAGGCCTCTTGCAGCGTCCGCTGGGGCTTGCCCTGGTAATCGCTGTATTTGCGCTGGATCGTGATCTGTTCGGCAATATGCCGGGCATCGTGCCAGACGCCCCAGATGAAGCTGGAGCCGCGCCGCGACTGCCAAGGCAGCCCCAGGAAATACAGCCCCGGCTCGACCGAGACGCCGCGCTGGTGGATCGGGCGGCCGCGTTCGTCGAAGGCATCGGCCTTGATCCAGCCGAAATCCACCGCAAAGCCGGTGGCCCAGATGACGGTCGCGATCCCGGCTTCGGCAAGGTCCAGGTCCGGAATCGGCGCCGTCACGCAATCCGGGTCGGGCTCGCGCCTGCGCGCTTCGGGTTCCTCGGGCAGGTCAAGGCCGTTGCGCCGGATATAGGCATCGGCCTCGTCCAGCAGGGAAAGGTAGTTCTCGTCGCCCCGGTCGAGGTTCTGGCGCAGGTCCGGGGCAAAGCGCAGGCGGCCGTCGCGATAGGCTTCGGTCCTGCCCAGCAGCACCATGCCCTGATTGCCCAGGCGGCGGAAATCCACCGTCTCGCCGCCGCGCGCGCCGCTGACGGCGATGGTCACATGCTCGGTGCCCGGCGCCGGGGCGGCCATGTCCCATTTGCCGAGCACGCCCAGCCACCAGCAGAAATCGCGGCCGCGATAGGCGCGCGGCGGCCGGTCATGCGGACCGACCGACAGATAGACCTTGCGCCCCGCCCGCAGCAATTCATCGGCGATCTGCACGCCCGAGGAGCCCGCTCCGATCACCAGCACCGCCCCCTCCGGCAACTGTCCCGGATTGCGATAGGCGCTGGAATGGATCTGCATGAGACCGGCGGCGTCGGGGATCAGCGGGGGAATGATCGGCTTCTGAAACGGGCCGGTGGCCGCGACGACGCGCTCGGCCTCGATCACGCCCTGCGAGGTGGTGACGGCGAAGCCGGCACGGCCCGCGTTCCGGTGCAGCTCGCGCACCTCGACCCCGCAGCGGATCGGGGCGTTGATCTTCCTGGCATAGGCCACGAAGTAATCCGCCACGTCCTCCTTGGCGACGAAGCCGTCGGGATCGCCCGGAAACTCCATGCCGGGAAAGCGGTCATGCCAGGCGGGGCCGTTGGCGACCAGGGCATCCCAGCGTTCCGAACGCCAGCGTTCGGCGATCCGACCGCGTTCGAGGACCAGATGCGGCACACCGGCCTCGCTCAGATGCTCGCTCATCGCCACGCCGGCCTGACCGGCGCCGACAATCAGCGTGTCGATCTTCTCAACTGACATTCTTGCGTCCTTCCGTGGATTTCAGGGGTTTTGGCAGCACGGGCCTTGCCTTTCCCTCGGTCTACCGTCAGGCCGAAAAGGCGAAAATTATGATTTCGTGCAGCAACGGTTAGGCTGATCCTAAATTGGCCGGGGACGGGACCGATTAGGCTCGACCGCAGCAATGGATCGGGAAACGCTTATTTCGCCCCGCTGACGAGCGGCCATAACCGTCCGGGACCACCCGGAAGGAGTTGCACATGACCGAACCGCATCCCGAGACGCTGGCGCTGCTGGCGCGCCTGATCGCCTTTCCGACCGTCAGCGCCGAAAGCAACCTCGCCTTGGTCGATTTTGCCGAACACCATCTGCGGCAGGCCGGGTTCGCCACGCATCGCCTGCCTTCGCCGGACGGGGCCAAGGCGGGGCTCATGGCCCGGCTGGGCGAGGGGCAGGGCGGGGTGATGCTTTCGGCCCATAGCGATGTCGTTCCGGTCACCGGGCAGAGCTGGAGCCGGCCGCCGTTCCGGCTGACAAGGGAAGGGAACAGCCTTTACGGGCGGGGCACCACCGACATGAAGGGCTTTCTGGCCGCAATGCTGTCATCGGCCAGCCGCGCCGGTGCAATGGAGCTGGCGCGACCGCTCATGCTGGCGATTTCCTATGACGAGGAGCTGGGCTGCGCCGGCATCCGCGACATGCTGCCCGGCATCGAGGCCCTGGGCTGGCGGCCCGCCTTCTGCATCGTGGGCGAGCCGACCGGAATGCGGCCGGCCATCGGGCACAAGGGCAAGGCGGCGCTGGTCGCGACCTGCCACGGCACGGCCGGGCATTCCTCGCTGGCGCCGCGCCATGTCAACGCGCTGCATCTCGCGGCCGAGTTCATCGCCGCGCTGCGCCGCATCCAGTCGGAATACGCCGGATCGCCGCTTGCGGATGACGCGTATGACATCCCCCATTCCACCGTCCATGCCGGCAGGTTGCAGGGCGGCACGGCGCTGAACATCGTCCCGGACCGGGCCGTCGTCGAATTCGAGTTCCGCCACCTTCCGGACGATGCGCTGCCCGATTTGCAAAGCCGGCTGCGGGCCGAGATCCGGGATATCCTTGGACAATTCCCCGACCCGGCGGCCGATATCCGCATCGCGACGACGAACACCTATCCGGGACTGGAAATCGCGCCCGACCACCCGGCGGTGGAGGAGGTCGCCAGGCTCTGCGGCCATCCGCAGCGCATCAAGGTCACCTATGGCACCGAGGCCGGGTATTTCCTGTCGCTGGGGATTCCGACGGTGGTTTGCGGGCCCGGCGACATGGAGGCGCAAGGCCACAAGCCCGACGAGTTCCTGGCCGTGCAGCAGCTTTCGGCCTGCGACCGCATGCTGGACGGGTTGCTGGCCAAGCTTCGCGCGTGATGCGGACCGGCCCCGGCCCGGCACGCCGCAGCGGCTTAGGATTCGCCGAAGCAAAGTTGCGGAAAACTTTAATTTACGCGACGCCGCCGTTTCGGATGATTGGAACACGCAACGAACAGGATGGTTGGCCGACAATTCGGCGCCGCGGGCCGGGCTTGAGGCCATGCCGGCGCAGCTCTGCCGTCGGGACAGCCACAGACAAGACCTAGGGAGCCAGAGTTGAACCAAGCTACCGCAGCCGCCCGGATCAAGACGGGCGCGGCCGTCGCGAGCGACGCGTTCGTCGCCTTTGAACGCGTCCAGAAAAGCTACGACGGGGAAACCCTCGTGGTGAAGGACCTGAACCTGGCCATCGCCAAGGGCGAATTCCTGACGCTGCTGGGACCTTCGGGATCGGGCAAGACCACCAGCCTGATGATGCTGGCGGGGTTCGAGACCGCCACCTCGGGCGAGATCCGGCTTGCCGGGCGGCCGATCAATTCGGTGCCGCCGCACAAGCGCGGCATCGGCATGGTGTTCCAGAACTATGCGCTGTTTCCGCATATGAGCGTGGGCGAGAACCTGGCCTTTCCGCTGAAGGTGCGCGGGCTCGGCAAGGCCGAGCGCGAGGCCAGGATCATGCGGGCGCTGGACATGGTGCAGATGGGCCATTTCGCAAACCGCCGTCCCGCCCAGCTTTCCGGCGGCCAGCAGCAGCGGATCGCGCTGGCCCGGGCGCTGGTCTTCGATCCCCAGCTGGTGCTGATGGACGAGCCGCTGGGCGCGCTGGACAAGCAGTTGCGCGAGCATATGCAATACGAGATCAAGCGGCTGCACGACCAGATCGGCATCACCGTCGTCTATGTCACCCACGACCAGGGCGAGGCGCTGACCATGTCCGACCGGGTGGCGGTGTTCAACGACGGGCGGATCCAGCAGCTCGCGCCGCCGGCCGAGCTGTATGAGCGGCCGCAGAACAGCTTCGTCGCGCAATTCATCGGCGAAAACAACACGCTGTCTGGAACCATCGAGGATTTCGACGGCGCCAGAGCGACGGTGAGGCTGGCGACAGGAGAGCTGATCGACGCCACCCCGGTGAACATCCGCGCGCGCGGGCAGAAGACGCTGGTCTCGATCCGCCCCGAGCGGGTGGAGTTCAAGCCCGAGATGATGCCGCCCGGCGCGCACCGGATCTCTGCCCAGGTGCTCGAGGTGATCTATATGGGCGATGTGCTCCGCATCCGCATGCAGGTCGCGGGCACCAGCGACTTCGTGATGAAGTGCCGCAACGCGCTGGGGCAGCGCAAGCTGATCCCCGGCGAGACCATCGAGATCGGCTGGCATCCCGAGGATGCCCGCGCCCTCGATCCGATCTGAAGCCGATCCTTGGCCTGGATCGACCGCAGACCAGCCCGAAAGAGCCGCGAGAGGCGGCCACCGGCCAGAAATCCAACAGGGAGTCCCCAACGATGAAGAAATTGCTGATCCTGACCACCGCGCTTGCCGCGGCCGCATCCGCCGCGCAGGCCGACATCACCGTCATGAGCTGGGGCGGTGCCTATGAGAAATCGCAGGTCGAGGCCTATAACCGGCCCTTCGCCGCCAAGACCGGCATCGCGGTCAAGATGCTTGCGGCCGACAACCCAGCCGCCCCGATCAAGTCGATGGTGGAATCGAACAATGTCAGCGTCGATGTGGCCGACGTGGAATATACCGACGCGATCCGGCTCTGCGACGACGGGTTGCTGGAGGAGATCGACCCGGCGATCCTGCCGGCCGCGCCCGACGGCACGCCCGCGACCGAGGATTTCCTGCCGGGGGCGCTTACCGACTGCGCGGTCGGCTCGATGGTGTTTTCGACCGTCTATGGCTATGACGTGACCAAGTTCCCGGACGAAAAGCCAAGCACGATCGCCGATTTCTTCGACATCGAGAAATTCCCCGGCAAGCGCGGAATGCGCAAGAGCGCCCGCGCCAATCTGGAAATGGCGCTGATGGCCGACGGGGTGCCCGCCGCAGAGGTCTATGCCGTCCTGGCGACCGAGGAGGGCCTGGACCGCGCCTTCGCCAAGCTCGACACCATCAAGCGCGACGTGGTCTGGTGGGAGGCGGGCGCCCAGCCGCCGCAATTGCTGGCCGATGGCGAGGTGACGATGACCACCGCCTATAACGGCCGCCTGTTCACGGCCGTGGTCACCGAGAACAAGCCCTTTGCCATGGTCTGGGACGGGCAGGTCTATGAATACGAGCTGTTCGTGATCCCGAAGGGTGCGCCGAACAAGGACACGGCGCTGGAATACATCAAGTTCGCTACCGACACCCAGCGCCTTGCCGATCAGACGAAATGGATCAGCTATGGCCCGGCCCGCAAGTCCTCGCTGCCGCTGGTCGGGCTCTACGAGGACGACAAGACCGAGATGGCGCCGCACATGCCCACGGCAGAGGCCAACCTCGCCAATGCCTTGCGTTCTTCCTACGAGTTCTGGGTCGATCGCGACATCGAGATCAACGAGCGGTTCAGCACCTGGCTTGCGGATTGAACCGTCGCCGCCGGCCCCGGCGGCCGGCGCAGGGGGTCATCGTCCAAGACAAAGGGGGCGCGGCGCAGGTCTCGCGCCGCCCCGTTCGAAGCGAAGCAGAGGCAGCAATATGGCAGATATCTCGGCGAATGACGCGGCGCTCGCTCCGGCGGGGCGGCGGCAAACGGGTCTTACCACATCGGACGGCCGTCCGTTGAAGTCTGCGCTTGCGCGGAGTTCGCGTCGGGCGCGTCGTCGGGCGTTTTTCCTGGTGCTGCCGCTCTTGCTGTTCATCCTGGTCACCTTCGTGGTGCCGATCGGGCAGATGCTGCAGCGCTCGGTCAAGAACGACGGGTTCTCGGCCAACATGCCGCAGCTCTCGGCCTGGTTCCACGACAATCCGCGCGGCACCGAGCCCGACGAGGCGGCCTGGGCGGCGCTGGCCGCCGACCTGACCGCCGCCGCCCAGGCCCGCAGCATCGGCGTGGTCGGCACCCGCATCAATTACGACATGCCGGGCACGCGCTCGCTGTTCACCTCGGCCGGGCGCCAGGCCCGCGGCGGCATCGAGCCGCCCTATCGCGAGGCCATCCTGGAGATGGACGCCAAATGGGGCGATCCCAGGCTGTGGTCGGTGATGCGCGAGGCCGCCTCGCCCTATACCGCGAATTTCTATCTCGCGGCGGTGGACCGCACCCGGGACGCGCAGGGCGACATCACCGCCGCCCCGGCGCAGCAGCAGATCTATGGCAAGCTGTTCCTGCGCACCTTCTGGCTGTCGCTGGTCATCACCGCCACCACCTTCCTCCTGGGCTTTCCGGTGGCGCATCTGCTGGCCACCCTGCCGATGCGGCAGTCGAACCTGCTGATGATCCTGGTGCTGCTGCCGTTCTGGACCTCGCTGCTGGTCAGGACCACGGCCTGGATCGTGCTGTTGCAGCAGCAGGGCGTGGTCAACGACGTGCTGGTCTGGCTGGGGGTGATCGGCAACAACCAGCGCCTGCAGATGATCTTCAACCAGACCGGCACGATCATCGCCATGACCCATATCCTGCTGCCCTTCATGATCCTGCCGCTCTATTCGGTGATGCGCACCATCAATCCCAGCT
>NZ_LLWQ01000221.1 GCF_001447385.1 Paracoccus sp. MKU1
CCACGTCTGCACCCTCGACTACATCGCAAAGATGCTGGGCGAAGACCCCGAGCTTCTCAAAGCCATCGTCTACAACGACGACAACCTGACCTATGGCTCGATCATCAGCGTCTATACCGGCCCGGATGACACCGTCACCGCCCTGACCGATGACGGTATCGATGAACTGAAAGACATGCTCAGGGACGCGCGCATCACCACCGAAACCTGGCACGCGTTCCTCGACGACTTTGTCGATGACGCGGAACTCGTCGCCCGCATCAAAACCCAATCGCCGCGGTAACAATCGGTCGGTTACGGAGAAGAAGAACTTTGGGAAGATTTTATGAATATCACCTTTGTTATCAATTGGTTTCATATATTCCCTCAGCTGCTTTAACCTAATATCAACTTAGGGAGAGTACCTGATGGATTGATCCTTTGCGGTTCTTGGCAATATTCTTTCAAGGGTATCGGTTGCGGTGCAATTTATTCTAAAGAAATTTGGGAAAGAGTTCGGTCAACATGGAAATGCTGAAAGACATTGAGGTCATCCTGGCGGCCCGTTCGACGCAGGCCGTCTGGCAACATTATGTCGCGCGATTGACCGGTCTCGGCTTTCCCCATGTCTCCTATCATGCGGTGCAGATTCTCCAGGCGCCCTGCGACAGGATGCGCGACGACGGGGTTCTGCTCTCCAGCTATTCGCAGCGCCTGATGCAGGAGCTTGCCGCGCTGGACCTGCTCGAAAGTGCGCCGATGCATCAGTGGCTTGCCCACAACCGGGGCAGTGAAAGCTGGGACTGGATGCAGCGGCGCCGGCTGGCCGGACGGCTGAGCCCGCGAGAGGAGCGGGCGATGGATATCTTTGCGCGCTACGGCCATGTCGCGGGCTATGCGATCAGCATGGGCGAGGATGTGGACCGGATTCGCGCGGGGGTGATTGTCGGCGGCCCGATCGGCATGCGGCAGGACAGGTTGGACGCGCTTTGGGCGCAGCATGGCCGCGTCGTCGAGGCGCTGAGCGGGCTTATGCACCTGCGCATCTCGAGCCTGCCTCATGTCGAGCGCGAAAGCCTGTTGACGCTGCGCCAGCGCGAGGTGCTGGAATGCATCTCGGTGGGCCGCACCACGCAGGAGATCGCCGGGATCCTGGAGGTTGCCCCGGCGACGGTGGAAAAGCATCTGCGGCTGGCGCGCAAGGCGCTGGGGGCAAAGACCACGGCCCAGGCGATCCTGCTGGCCGCCAGCCGCAAGCAGATCTTCAATTCCACTGCGGAGCCGCGTCACGTCTCGCAGGACGGCACCTTTCATCCCGAAAGGAAGGGCAGGTCTCAACCGGGTGCGCCGGGCCTTCCGATCTGTTGCGCACATTGAGCCCGCAGCAACCGAATACCGGTGCGATATGCAAGAACGCCGGTCCGAAAGGGCCGGCGCTTGCAATTCGCGGGCGGGCGGGGATCAGGCGCCGGCGCGGGTCTTGGCGACTTCGGCGGCGAAGTCCTCTTCCTTCTTCTCGATGCCTTCGCCGACCATCACGCGGGCATAGCCGGTAATCTCGACGCCGGCCTCTTTCGCGGCCTGCTCGACGGTCAGGTCGGGATTGACCACGAAGGGCTGGCCCAGCAGCGTGTTCTCGGCGACGAATTTCTTCATCCGGCCGGGGATGATGTTGTTCTGGATCACGGCCTCGGGCTTCGGCTTGGCCGAGGCGGCGTTCTCCTCGAGCGCCTTGGCGGTCTGCACTTCCAGTTCACGCGCCAGCAGCGCCGGGTCGAGCGTCGCTTCCGACAGCGAGACCGGGTTGGTCGCGGCGATATGCATGGCGAATTGCTTGCCGATGGCCTGCGCCTTCTCGACGTCGCCCTTCAGCGCCACCAGCACGCCGATCTTGCCCAGGCCCTCGGCCGCGGCGTTATGGACGTAGGAGACGACGGTGTCGCCTTCCAGCGCATGCATCCGGCGCAGGGTCATGTTCTCGCCGATGCGGGCGATGGCGTCGGTGATGACGTCCGAGACCGGCTTGCCGTTCAGATGCGTGGCCTTCAGCACTTCGACATCCGTGGCGGTTTCCAGCGCCACGGCGGTGATTTCGCGCACCAGCTGCTGGAAGTCGGCGTTCTTGGCGACGAAATCGGTTTCCGAGTTGATCTCCACCGCGACGCCGCGGCCTGCCGTGACCTGCACCCCGACAAGGCCCTCGGCGGCGACGCGGTCGGCCTTTTTCGCGGCCTTGGCCAGACCCTTGGTGCGCAGCCAGTCGATGGCGGCTTCCATGTCGCCATTGGTTTCGGTCAGCGCCTTCTTGGCGTCCATCATGCCCGCGCCGGTCGTTTCACGCAGGTCTTTCACCATCGCAGCGGTGATAGCCATCGGGAGTCTCCTTGCTTTTCAATGCGTCAGGCGGGGTTTATCCCCGCCTGATGAATGTTCCGTAAACCTGTCGCGGCCCGGTCCGGGCCAGGGTCGATCAGGCTTCGGCGGCTTCCTCGGCGGTCTCGCCCGCCAGGGCTTCCTCGACGCTGGCTTCCAGCGCGCCAAGGTCCACGCCGGCGGCGCCCATCTGGGCGGTCATGCCGTCCAGCGCGGCGCGGCTGACGAGGTCGCAGTAAAGCGCGATGGCGCGGGCAGCGTCGTCATTGCCCGGAATGACATAGTCCACGCCCTTGGGCGAGCAGTTGGTATCGACCACGGCGACGACCGGGATGCCCAGCTTCTTCGCCTCGGCGATGGCCAGGTCTTCCTTGTTCACGTCGATGACGAACAGCAGGTCCGGCAGGCCACCCATCTCGCGGATGCCGCCCAGCGAGGCTTGCAGCTTGGCCTGCTCGCGCTCCATTTGCAGCCGTTCCTTCTTGGTCAGGCCCTCGGCGCCCGAGGACAGGGTCTCGTCCAGCGCCTTCAGCCGCTGGATCGACTGCGAGACGGTCTTCCAGTTGGTCAGCGTGCCGCCCAGCCAGCGGTGGTTCATGTAATACTGCGCCGATTTCTCGGCGGCTTCGGCGACGGCCTTCTGCGCCTGGCGCTTGGTGCCGACGAACAGAACCCGGCCGCCCTTGGCGACGGTGTCGCGCACGACCTGCAACGCCGCGTCCAGCATCGGCACGGTCTGGGTCAGGTCGAGAATGTGGATGCCGTTGCGTTCACCATAGATGAACTCGGCCATGCGAGGGTTCCAGCGCTGGGTCTGGTGGCCGTAGTGAACGCCAGCTTCAAGCAGCTGACGCATGGAGAATTCGGGAAGCGCCATGTCCATATCCTTTCCGGTTTGCGCCTTGGCGGGGCTTTCAGGGGCTGACCCCAACCGGTGGACCGTCGAAGGATGTCTCCCTCCGGGGCCCGACCCCGCCTGTGAAGTGCGCGCGAGATAGTCCCTTTGCGTCGCGAATGCAAGCCCTGCCCGCGGGAAATGCGCCCGCTTGCGCAAGAAAACCGCAAGGATGAGGGATTGCCCCGGCGTCCCGGCGCGCGTCAACCGAAGTTTAATCTTTCTGCGCGATTTTTGCACGAAACGGTTTGGAATCGGAGGGCGGCATGGTGGCACGCGGCAGGATGAAACGGCGATGGCGCCAGGGCGGGGGGTGGAGATGGCGCTGACGATTCTGGTCCAGCACAGCAATCGCGAGCTGCGCGAGCATGCCGCCGCGGTGCTGGAGGCGGCGGGCATGGCGGTGCGGCAAGCCAGCGACGGCACTCAGGGGCTGGCCGCGCTCGAAACGGCGCCGGTCGATGTCATCCTCACCGGCATCAACATGCCGCAGCTCGACGGTTTCGGCTTCATCGAGGCGGTGCGGGGGCGCGACCGGCTGCGGGCGATTCCGATTCTGGTCATGGCGGTCTCGGCCACGCCCGAGTTGAAGACCCGCGCCCGCAATGCCGGGGCGGCGGGCTGGCTGCCGCATCCGCTCGATCCCGCCCGGCTGGTCGAGACGGTGCGCATCGTCACCGCCTGATGGACGACGCCAAGCTTGCGCCCGCGCCCATCAGGCGCTACGGAACAGGCAGGATGCCGGTTTAGCTCAGCTGGTAGAGCAGCTGATTTGTAATCAGAAGGTCGCGGGTTCGATTCCTGCAACCGGCACCATGATCCAGTTGCGGACGGGCGGCCGTCCGGCAGGTGTCTTTGGTGCGGTCCTGGCGAAGCTGTGGTCTGGCTGGCGGGATTCGGCTTCAGGCATGGTTCGGGCCGCTCGCACCAGAATCCGAGGACCCATGCCCTTCACCATCGCCATCGACGGACCCGCCGCCTCGGGCAAGGGTACCATTGCCCGGGCGCTCGCCCGGCATTTCGGCTTTGCCCATCTCGACACCGGGCTGCTTTACCGCGCGGTCGGCGCCAGGGGCGGCGATCCCGTCGCCGCGGCCCGAAGCCTTGCCCCCGAGGATCTGGCCCGCGACGACCTGCGCAGCGCCGAGGCCGGGCAGGCCGCCAGCCGCGTGGCCGCCATCCCCGAGGTGCGGGCCGCGCTGGTCGAGTTCCAGCGTTGCTTCGCGCGGCGGGAGCCGGGCGCGGTGCTGGACGGGCGGGACATCGGCACGGTGATTTGCCCCGAGGCCGAGTTGAAGCTCTATGTCACCGCCAGCGACGAGACGCGCGCCCGCCGCCGGGCGCTGGAGCTCGGCGCCGACGAGGCCCGGATCCTGGCCGAACTGCGCGAGCGCGATGCCCGCGACGCAGCCCGCGACGTTGCGCCGATGCGCCCGGCCGAGGATGCGCTGCTGCTCGACACCACCGGGATGAGCATCGACGAGGCCGTGGCCCGCGCCATCGCCTGCGCCAAGGAGGCCGGCGCATGAGTCTGCGTTTCCAGCTTTCCGACCTGCGCGTGCCGGTGATCCAGGCGCCGATGGCCGGCACCGCCACGCCGTCCCTTGCGGCCGAGGTCAGCCGGGCAGGGGGGCTGGGCTCGCTGGGCCTGGCCGCCTCGGGCGCCGCCCAGGCGGCCGCCATGATGGCCGAGACGCGCGAGCGGCTCGGTTCGGATCGCTTTGGCGTCAACCTGTTCTGTCACCGCCCCGCCCAGGCCGATCCTGCGCGGGAAAAGGCGTGGCTCGACTATCTCGCCCCCGAATTCCGCCGCTTCGGTGCCGAGCCTCCGGTCCGGATCGAGGAGATCTATCGCAGCTTTCTCGTCGATGACGACATGCTGGGCGCCGTGCTGGCGGCGCGGCCGGCGCTGGTCAGCTTCCATTTCGGCCTGCCCCCGGCCGGGCGCATCGCCGCGCTGCGCGACAGCGGTGCCGTGTTGGCGGCGACCGCGACCTCGCGGGCCGAGGCGCTGGCGATCCGCGACGCCGGGCTCGACCTGATCATCGCCCAGGGCTACGAGGCAGGCGGGCATCGCGGCATCTTCGATCCCGACGGCCCCGACGATCGGCTTCCGACCGAGGCGCTGCTGCGCGAGCTGCTTGATCTCGGCCTGCCGGTCATCGCGGCCGGCGGCATCATGGACGGCGCGGATGCGGCACGGTTCCTCAAGGCCGGGGCGGCCGCGGTGCAGATGGGCACCGCCTTCGTCGCCTGCCCGGAGTCGGCGGCCAATGAGGCCTACCGCAGCCGGCTCGCCGCGGCAAAGCCGGGCGATATGGTGATGACCCGCGCCATTTCCGGCCGGCCGGCGCGCGGGCTTGCCAATCGGCTGACCGCGCTCGGCGAGGCGGAGGCTGCGCCGCCCCTGCCGGATTACCCGATCACCTATGACGCGGCCAAGCGGCTGCATGCGGTGGCCGGGGGCTCGGATTACGCGGCGCAATGGGCCGGAACCGAGGCGCCGCGCGCCCGTCCCATGCCGGCCGCCGATCTGGTGGCGGTGCTGGAGCAGGAGATTCGGGCGCATTTCCCCAGCCTCGGCGCTTGCCAGAACGGCCGATGAAGGCTATATCGCGCCCGTCAGGGTAAACGATGGGGCCAGAACGGGCCGCTTCAACAGGGTCGGGCGCATGCCGCGACCCTTTGCGCTTATCCCGGCATCTACAAAAAGACCGGCGGAGCCAACCGCATGGCCAGCAATGATCGAAAAGGAAACTGGATATATATGTGCGCTAAAGCGACCATGGAGGAATTCGAGGCCCTCCTGAATGAAAGCCTCGCCATCGACACGCCCGAAGAGGGTTCGGTCGTCAAGGGCAAGGTCATCGCCATCGAGGCGGGCCAGGCCATCATCGACGTCGGCTACAAGATGGAAGGCCGTGTCGATCTGAAAGAATTTGCCAATCCCGGCGAAGCTCCCGCCATCGCCATCGGCGATGAGGTCGAGGTCTATCTCGACCGCGTCGAGAACGCCCGTGGCGAAGCCTCGATCTCGCGCGAGAAAGCCCGCCGCGAAGAGGCCTGGGACCGCCTGGAGAAAGCCTATGCCGCGGAAGAGCGCGTCGAAGGCGCCATCTTCGGTCGCGTCAAGGGCGGCTTCACCGTCGATCTGGGCGGTGCCGTGGCCTTCCTGCCCGGCAGCCAGGTCGATGTGCGCCCCGTGCGCGACGCCGGCCCGCTGATGGGGCTGAAGCAGCCCTTCCAGATCCTGAAAATGGATCGCCGCCGCGGCAATATCGTCGTGTCGCGCCGCGCCATCCTGGAAGAAAGCCGCGCCGAGCAGCGCGCCGAGGTCATCGCCAACCTGTCGGAAGGCCAGACCGTCGAGGGCGTGGTCAAGAACATCACCGAATACGGCGCCTTCGTCGATCTGGGCGGTGTTGACGGCCTGCTGCACGTCACCGACATGGCCTGGCGCCGCGTCAACCACCCGTCCGAGATCCTGTCGATCGGCGAGACCGTCAAGGTCCAGGTCGTCAAGATCAACAAGGACACCCACCGCATCAGCCTGGGCATGAAGCAGCTTCAGGCCGACCCGTGGGATACCGTGGCCGACAAGTTCCCGATCGGCTCGGTCCATACCGGCCGCGTGACCAACATCACCGATTACGGCGCTTTCGTGGAGCTGGAAGCCGGTGTCGAGGGCCTGGTCCACGTCTCGGAAATGAGCTGGACCAAGAAGAACGTCCATCCCGGCAAGATCGTCTCGACCTCGCAGGAAGTCGACGTCATGGTGCTGGAGATCGACGAAGCCAAGCGCCGCGTGTCGCTGGGTCTCAAGCAGACCATGCGCAACCCGTGGGAGGTCTTTGCCGAGACCCATCCGGTCGGCACCGTCATCGAGGGCGAAGTCAAGAACATCACCGAATTCGGTCTGTTCGTGGGCCTGGAAGGCGATATCGACGGCATGGTCCACCTGTCGGACATCTCGTGGGATACCCGCGGCGAGGAAGCCATCCAGGACTTCCGCAAGGGCGACGTGGTGAAAGCCGTGGTCCAGGAAGTCGACATCGAGAAGGAGCGCATCTCGCTCTCGATCAAGGCGCTGGAAAACGACGCGATGGCCGAGGCCGTCGAGGGCGTCAAGCGCGGCTCGGTCATCACCGTCACCGTGACGGCGATCGAGGATGGCGGCATCGAGGTCGAATATAACGGCATGAAGTCCTTCATCCGCCGTTCGGACCTGGCCCGCGACCGCCAGGACCAGCGTCCCGAGCGCTTCCAGGTCGGCGACCACGTCGATGTCCGCGTCACCAATATCGACACCAAGACCCGCCGTCTGGGCCTGTCGATCAAGGCGCGCGAAATCGCCGAAGAGAAGGAAGCCGTCGAACAGTATGGCAGCTCGGATTCGGGCGCCTCGCTGGGCGACATCCTGGGCGCTGCGCTCAAAGGTCGCGGCTGAGCCGTGATCGGCTGAACTTTGCGCCCCCGGCTTGTCCGGGGGCGCTTTTCGTTGCGGATCGCCGCCGATTGAACCATAAAGTCTTGAAAAGCACGGCAACCAATCCGCCGACCATGCGTTCTGTCGTTGAATGCCGCGATGTCTGACCTATGATCGGGCGGCAGGAATTGTTGGAACACCAGATTCAGGAACCGCAATGATCCGATCCGAACTGATCCAGAAGATCTCCGAAGAAAACCCGCATCTGTTCCAGCGCGATGTCGAGCGGATCGTGAATACCGTCTTCGAGGAGATCATCGAGGCGATGGCCCGGGGCGACCGGGTGGAATTGCGCGGCTTCGGCGCCTTCTCGGTCAAGAAGCGGGACGCGCGCCAGGGCCGCAACCCGCGCACCGGCGAAACCGTCAGCGTGGACGAAAAGCACGTGCCCTTCTTCAAGACCGGCAAGCTCCTGCGTGAACGGTTGAACGGCGACGCCGAATAGGCCAGATTGCCGGCGACAATCTCTGCGGGGTAAGGCATGCGCGCGATCCGGATCTTCTTCTTCGTCATTCTGGCCATCGTGCTGATGCTGCTGGCGGCGGCGAATCGCGAGCTTGTCACCGTCAGCCTGATGCCCGAGGCGCTGGCGCAATTCACCGGCGGCCGCTGGTCGCTGACCATGCCGGCCTTCGTGGCGTTGTTCCTGGCCATGGTCTTCGGCGTGCTGGTCGGGCTGGTCTGGGAATGGCTGCGCGAGGCGCATCTGCGCGCCGAATCCAGCCGCCGGGCGCAGGATTTGGCGCAGTTGCAGCGCGAGGTCGGCGACCTGCGCCGCACCCATGCCGCGCCGCGCGACGATGTGTTGGCCATCTTGGACGAATCGGCGCGCCAGCCGGCCGCGCCGACCGGCTCTGGCACGACCCTGCCGGCTTCGCGCTGATCCGATGGCCATTTCCGTCAAGATCTGCGGCCTGACCGAGGCCGCCGGCCTCGCGGCGGCGGTCGAAGCCGGCGCGCGCTATGTCGGCTTCGTCTTCTTTCCGAAATCCCCGCGCCATGTAACGCTCGAGGCGGCAGCGGAGCTTGCCGCGCAAGTGCCGTTGGGCGTGGCCAAGGTCGGGCTGTTCGTGGATCCTGATGACGCGGCGCTGGACGCGGTCCTCTCCCGCGTGCCGCTGGACCTGATCCAGTTGCACGGCACCGAGACTCCCGCTCGCGTGGCCGAGGTCAAGACGCGCACCGGCCTGCCGGTGATGAAGGCGGTGGGCGTGGCCGATCCGCAGGATCTGCATGCGCTCTGGGATTACGGCCTCGTGGCCGACATGCTGCTGATCGATGCCAAGCCGCCCAAGGATGCGGTGCTGCCGGGCGGCAACGGCCTCGCATTCGACTGGCGGCTGCTGGCCGGGCGGCAGATTCTCAAGCCCTGGCTTCTGGCCGGTGGCCTGACGCCCGAGAACGTGCATGAGGCGATCCGCCTGACCCGCCCGCCGGGCGTCGATGTCTCCTCGGGCGTCGAAAGCGCGCCCGGCATGAAGGACCCCGAACGCATCCGCCGCTTCATTGCCCGCGCTACGGCGCCGGTCCTGTGACTGCTGCCGTCACGTTCCGCGAGGCCCTGCGCGACGAGGTTCCCGCCGTGCTTGCGCTCTTGCGCGACGACATGCTGGGCCGCGCGCGCGAAGCCGACGGTCTCGCCCCCTATCTCGCGGCCTGGGAGGCCATGCAGGCCGAGGCCGCGAACCATCTGGTCGTCGGCCTGATGAACGGGCAGGTGATCGCCTGCTACCAGATCACCTTCATCTCCGGCCTGTCGCTCTCTGCTGCCCACCGCGCCCAGATCGAGGGCCTGCGCGTTCGCCCCGACCTGCGCGGCCAGGGCATCGGCGCGGCCCTGATCGGCGACGCCGAAGCCCGCGCCCGCGCCGCCGGCTGCACGCTCTTGCAGTTCACCACCAACCGCAGCCGCGCCGACGCGCATCGCTTCTACGACAGGCTCGGCTTTACCCCTTCCCATATCGGATATAAGAAAACCCTCTGACGGGGCTTCTCTGTTGCCCAAATACCCATTCCGACCGCGCGCGAGGAGAGCCATGGCCGAAGACCTCATCAACAGCTTCATGACCGGCCCGGACGAGCAGGGCCGCTTCGGCATCTTCGGCGGCCGCTTCGTCAGCGAGACTCTGATGCCGCTGATCCTCGACCTCGAGGCGGAATACGAGCGCGCCAAGGACGATCCGAACTTCTGGGCCGAGATGGACGATCTGTGGAAGCATTATGTCGGCCGCCCCAGCCCGCTCTATTTCGCCCCGCGCCTGACCGAGGAACTGGGCGGCGCCAAGATCTACCTGAAACGCGAAGAGCTGAACCATACCGGCAGCCACAAGATCAACAACGTCCTGGGCCAGATCCTCTTGGCGCGCCGCATGGGCAAGACCCGGATCATCGCCGAGACCGGCGCCGGCCAGCATGGCGTGGCGACCGCGACGGTCTGCGCCCGCTTCGGGCTGAAATGCATCGTCTACATGGGTGCGCATGACGTCGAGCGCCAGGCGCCGAACGTGTTCCGCATGCGCCTGCTGGGCGCCGAGGTGGTGCCGGTCACCTCGGGACGCGGCACGCTCAAGGACGCGATGAACGATGCGCTGCGCGATTGGGTGACCAATGTGCGCGACACCTTCTATTGCATCGGCACCGTCGCCGGCCCGCATCCCTATCCGGCCATGGTGCGCGATTTCCAATGCATCATCGGCCGCGAGACCCGCCGGCAACTGGCCGAGCAGGAGGGCGAGGGGCGCCTGCCCGACAGCGTGGTCGCCGCGATCGGCGGCGGCTCGAACGCCATGGGGCTGTTTCACCCCTTCCTGGACGAGCCCTCGGTGCGCATCATCGGCGTCGAGGCCGGCGGCAAGGGCGTCGATGAGCGCATGCAGCATTGCGCCAGCCTGACCGGCGGCCGGCCCGGCGTGCTGCACGGCAACCGCACCTATCTGCTCCAGGACGACGAGGGCCAGATCCTCGAAGGCCATTCGATCAGCGCCGGTCTCGACTATCCCGGCATCGGCCCTGAACATGCCTGGCTCAAGGAGCAGGGCCGCGCCGAATATGTCAGCGTGACCGATGACGAGGCGCTGGCGGCCTTCCAGACCCTCTGCCGGCTGGAAGGCATCATCCCGGCGCTGGAGCCCAGCCATGCGCTGGCCCATGTCGTCAAGATCGCGCCCGAATTGCCCAAGGATCACATCATGGTGGTGAACCTGTCGGGCCGGGGCGACAAGGACATCTTCACCGTCGCCAAGCATCTGGGCGTCGATATCCGCACCTGACCGGCCTCGCGGGTCCTGGCTCTGGCGCGCGCTATCGCGCGCCGCGCGCCTCGGCCACCAGTTCGGCCAGGTCCTCCTTGCGCAGATAGCCGAACACCGCCCGGTCGCCAGCGATAAAGCTGGGCGTGCCGACCAGCCCGATCTCGTCGGCCAGCGCCAGCGAGCGTTCGATCCGCCGGGTGATCTCGGGCGCCTGCATGTCGCGCTGCAACCGTTCTACATCCAGCCCGACCTCGCGCGCGACGCGCAGCACCGAGGCCTTCTCGGCCTTGCCGCGCATCGCCATCAGGGCCCGGTGAAACTCGGGATACTTGCCCTGCGCCTGCGCGGCCAGCGCCGCCTCGGCGGCAAAGCGCGAGCCCTCGCCGAAGATCGGGATCTCATGCACCACCAGCCGCACGTCCGGATCCGCTTGCAGCAGCGCCGCCACCTCCGGCGCGCTCTTGCGGCAAAAGCCGCAATTGTAATCCGAGAACTCGACCAGCACCGTATCGCCCCCCTCATTGCCCATCACCGGCAGGCCGGGGCCGTTGAACACCGCTTCCTTGATTGCCGCGACCTCGGGCCCGCCGTGATCCTGCGCCCGAACCGGCGCCAAGGGCAGGGCGCACAGCAGCGCCAGGGCAATTGCGGCAAGGGGACGGGGCATGGCATGAGTCCTTTCCTGTGGCCCTTCTTGAAAGCCATCGCCAAGGGCGCGGGTCAAGGGCCGCGGCATGACAATCCCGTGGGAGGGCAGCATGGAGCCAGACCTGTTCGGAACCCGCCGCGACGAGCCCATCGGCCCCGGCGCGATGATCCTGCGCGGCTTCGCGCTCGACCCCGCCATCCTCGATGAGGTTGCGCGCATCGCCGGCATCTCGCCTTTCCGCCACATGCAGACGCCGGGCGGGCGCCGGATCGGCGTCGAGATGACGAATTGCGGCGCGCTCGGCTGGGTCAGCGACCGGCGCGGCTATCGCTACGAGCCGCGCGACCCTCTGACCGGCCAGCCCTGGCCCGACATGCCGCCGCGCTTCCAGGAGCTGGCGACCGAGGCCGCCGCGCGGGCGGGCTTCCCCGGCTTCCAACCGGATGCCTGCCTGGTCAACCGCTATCAGCCGGGGGCGAAGATGGGCCTGCACCAGGACCGGGACGAGGCCGACATGGCCGCGCCCATCGTCTCGGTCTCGCTGGGCCTGCCGGCCACCTTCCAGTTCGGCGGCCCGGACCGCCGCGACCCGGTGACGAAACACTTGCTGACCCACGGAGACGTGGTGGTCTGGGGCGGTCCGGCGCGGCTGGCCTGGCACGGCATCCTGACGCTGAAGCCGGGCGAGCATCCGCTGACCGGCGCCGCCCGCATCAACCTGACCTTCCGCCGCGCCCGCTGACCGGCCTTCTCCGTTTTCCAAATACCCCGGGGGGAGCCGCGCAGCGGCGGGGGGCAGAGCCCCCTTACTTCCAGATCGGCGCGTGCCGGTTCACGTCCTTGTAGAGCAGATAGCGGAAATTCCCCGGCCCGCCGGCATAGCAGCATTGCGGGCAGAAGGCGCGCAGCCACATGAAATCGCCGGGGCCGACCTCGACCCAGTCGCGGTTCAGCCGATAGACCGCCTTGCCCTCGATCACGAACAGCCCGTGCTCCATCACATGCGTCTCGGCGAAGGGGATCGAGCCGCCCGGCTTGAAGGTCACGATGGTGATATGCATGTCATGGCGCATATCGGCCGGGTCCATGAAGCGGGTGGTGGCCCAGCTGTCATTGGTGTCGGGCATCGGGATCGGCGCGATGTCGCGTTCGTTGGCGATGATCACGTCGGGCTTGTCGAGCCCCTCGACCGCCTGCCAGCGCTTGCGCCACCAATGGAAGCGCGAAAGCTGGTCGCCCGCGCGCACCGTCCATTCGGTGCCGGCAGGGATATAGGCGAAGCCGCCCGGGGTCAGCTCATGCACCTGGCCCGCGATGGTCAGGGTGACGGCACCGTCGGTGACGAAGATCGCCGATTGCACGCCCGCGTCCTCTTCCGGCCGGTCCGAGCCGCCCTGCGGTTGCAGCTCGACGATATACTGGCTGAAGGTCTCGGCGAAGCCCGAGAGCGGCCGGGCGATCATCCACAGCCGCATGCCGGTCCAGCCCGGCAGGAAGCTGGTCACGATGTCGCGCATCGTGCTGGCGGGGATGACGGCATAGGCCTCGGTGAAGATGGCGGTGTCGGTGGTCAGGTCGGTCTGGGGCGGCAGACCGGCGAAGGGTCCGGCATATGTCGGTGCGGCCATGGTCGCGCCTTTCGGGATATGGTTCATCGGGGAATCCTATTTCAGCGCGTCATGCAGCCGCAACTCGGCGATGCGCATGACCTGGCGCTCGGCCTCGGCACGCTCGGTCGCGGTGTCATTGCCGATGCGCGCCTTCATCGCCGCCATGATGCCGGGCTTGTCGTGGTCGCGGACCGCGATGATGAAGGGGAAGCCGTGCTTGGCGACATAATCAGTGTTCAGCGCCTGGAAGGACTCGCGCTCGGTATCGGTCAGCGCGTCGAGCCCGGCCGAGGCCTGTTCCGAAGTGCTTTCCGCCGTCAGCCGCTTGGCCTGCGCCAGCTTGCCGGCCAGGTCCGGGTGCGCGACCAGCACGCCCAGCCGCTCCTCATCGGAGGCGCCGCGGAAGACCTGCGCCATGCGCGCGGCCAGGCCGGCGGGCGTGTCGTGGATGGCGCCCATCTCGCCGTCCCAGACCCGTTCGGCGATGAAGGGGGAATGCTCGTAGATGCCGCCGAATTTCTGCACGAATTCCTCGCGCGCCATCTCGGACGGGCGCTGCTTCGGCTGGTAGGGATGCGTCCTGGCCCAGTGCCGGGCGATGTCGAGCCGGGTGGCGAACCAGACGCCCTCATGTTTGCGGGCGTGTTCGATGAATTTCTGCACCGCGATGGCGCGGCCCGGACGGCCGGCCAGGCGGCAATGCAGCCCGATGGACATCATCTTGGGCGCGCCGGCCTGCCCTTCGGCATAGAGCACGTCGAAGCTGTCGCGCAGGTAGTCGAAGAACTCGACCCCGGTGCCGAAGCCCTGGCCCGAGGAGAAGCGCATGTCGTTGGCGTCCATCGTATAGGGCACCATGAGCTGCGGCTTGCCGTTGTGGACGTGCCAATAGGGCAGGTCGTCGGCGATGGTGTCGGCCAGGTATTCGAAGCCGCCTTCCTCGCAGCCCAGCTCGACCGTGTTCATCGAGGTGCGGCCCTGGTAGAAGCCGCGCGGCCGTTCGCCGGTGACGCGGGTGTGCAGCTCGATGGCCCTGGCGATATGCTCGGCCTCGACCTCGCGCGGGATGTCCCTGTAGTCGATCCATTTCAGGCCGTGGGTGGCGATCTCCCAGCCAGCGGCCTGCATGGCCGCCACCTGCTCGGGTGCACGCTCGAGCGCGGTGGCAACGCCGTAGATGGTCACCGGCACGTCCTTGAGCAGGCGGTGGAGACGCCAGAAACCCGCCCGCGCGCCGTAGTCATAGATCGATTCCATGTTCCAGTGGCGCTTGCCGGGCCAGGGCTGGCAGCCGATGATCTCGGACAGGAAGGCTTCCGAGGCGGCGTCGCCGTGCTCGATGCTGTTTTCGCCGCCTTCCTCGTAATTGATGACGATCTGCACCGCGATCCGGGCATTGCCGGGCCATTTGGGATCGGGCGTGTGCTCGCCATAACCGATCATGTCGCGGCTGTATCGCATCGCTTGCTTCCTTTCCTGATTTCTGGCTGACTAGCACTCATCACCCTGCCAGCCTTTCAGGCAACCCGCGAATTACTATAAACAGAACCAAGTTTTTCTTGAAAATCGCTGTTTATAAATATCTCATTGAAACTCTGTCGCTAGACCTTGCATTCTCGTTGAAGATGCCCGGGCATAATCTGGCCAGCACGGCGGGCAAGCCGCCAAGTGGGAGGAACCATGCCAGACAAGCAATCCGGCCTGACGGCCAGCGGCGCCAGCATCAGTCCAGGGGAAGGAACCGTGCTAGACAAGCAGTTCGGCCTGACGGCCCATGGCACCAGCGTAAGGACAGAGGTGATCGCGGGGATCACCACCTTCCTGACGATGGCCTATATCATCTTCGTGAACCCCGAGATCCTGTCCTCGACCGGCATGGATCGCAACGCGGTCTTCGTCGCGACCTGCCTGGCCGCAGCGCTGGGATCGGCGATCATGGCGCTGTGGGCCAACTGGCCCATCGGCATGGCACCGGGCATGGGGCTGAACGCCTTCTTCGCCTTCACCGTGGTCGGCGCGCTGGGGTTCACCTGGCAGCAGGCGCTGGGGGCGGTGTTCATCTCCGGCCTGATATTCCTGTTCCTGTCGGTGACCGGCATCCGGCGCTGGCTGATCGCCGGCATCCCCACCTCCATGCGCAGCGCCATCGCCGCCGGCATCGGCATGTTCCTGGGGCTGATCGCGCTGAAGAATTCGGGCATCGTGGTGGACAATCCGGCGACGCTGGTGGGGCTGGGCGACCTGACCCAGACCGGCACGCTGCTGGCCATTGTCGGCTTCTTCATCATCGCGGCGCTGGACGCGCTGAAAGTGCGCGGCTCGATCCTGATCGGCATCCTGGTGATTACGGTGGTGTCCATCGCCATCGGCGCCAGCCCCTTCGGCGGGGTGATCTCGATGCCGCCCTCGATCGCGCCGACCTTCCTGCAACTCGACGTGGCGGGGGCGCTGACGGTGGGCATCTTCCACGTCATCCTGGTCATGGTGCTGGTCGAGGTCTTCGACGCCACCGGCACGCTGATCGGCGTGGCCAAGCGCGCCGGGCTGCTGACCGAGGGGCCGACCCATACCAACAAGAATCTCGGCCGGGCGCTGATGGCGGATTCGACGGCGATCCTGGCCGGCTCGATGCTGGGCACCAGCTCGACCACGGCCTATGTGGAAAGCGCCTCGGGCGTTCAGGCGGGCGGGCGCACCGGGCTGACCGCGCTGGTCGTCGCGGGGCTGTTCCTGCTGGCCGTGTTCTTCGCGCCGCTGGCGGGCTCGGTCCCGGCCTATGCCACGGCGCCGGCGCTGCTTTACGTCGCCTGCCTGATGGTGCGCGAATTCGAGGAAATCCAGTGGAGCGACGTGACCGAAAGCGCGCCGGCGGTGCTGACGGCGTTGATGATGCCCTTCACTTATTCGATCGCCAACGGCCTGGCCTTCGGCTTTGTCAGCTACGCTGCGATCAAGCTGGCGACCGGCCGCGCGCGCGAGGTGCATGCCGCGACCTGGGTGGTGGCGGCGCTGTTCGTGATCCGCTTTGCCTTCTTCATGGAGTGAGCCTCGGTAACCGGGGGGCTGTCTGCCCCCCGGACCCCCCGAGGATATTTGGGCACGAAAGAATGAGGCTCGCCCGCCAATGTCGGCCTTAGGCTGTGGCTGATGCGGGGGTTCTGGCTTGGTGCTGCATGCTGCCCGTTCTTTCGCGATGGCCGGCCCGGTTTGCCCGAAGCTGCGGGAGAGGGGGTGGTGCGCATGCCGCTCGGGCTCTTGCTATATCGGCGATGTCCAAGGCGTGGCCGACACGCACAGTCATGCGCGGCAATCCATTTCGGAGCCTTCAGGTGCCGGCTGAGGGCTGATCCCTGTCTTGCGCACGGGATGCGGCCCATCAGCTTGCGGGTTCCTTCCCCCCTCATCGCTGCATTGGGCTAACGATACTGGTGCGGCCAGAACCAGGGCTATGCCAACGTCGACAGCGAGGGATGAGCGTCAGGGTGGATCAACCCGGTTCTCTTGCGGGATCAGGCTGCGGATCGGGCCGGGTGAGGCGGCAGACCTTGTTGGCAGGAATAGCGGGGTGCGACAGACGCCGTGCCGATTGCTCCAGACAACCTTCCACAGCGGGTCAGGTTTGTGGCAGAACGTCATGCCCTTAGCGGCAAAAAGTCATTTCAGCCTTACCGCGTGGCCTTGCTGGCCGGCAGGTGGTGCAGCAGGGACGAGCAGGCGCCCATGATATGGGCCTGGACCAGTTCTGCCGCCTTTTTCGCGTCGCCCGCGCGGCAGGCGGCAAGGATCTGGCGATGCTCGCGGTCGGCCGTTTCCTGGCCATGCGAGAGGCTGAGTTGGATGCGCAGGTAGCGCTCCAGCCGGTCGTTCACCGAGCGGATGGTGCTGACCAGGAAGGGCCGCTGCGCATCGAGATAGAGGCGGCTGTGGAACTGCCAGTTCAGTGCTGACCATTGCGCCACGTCCGTTTCCCCGGCGAAAGCGTCGCAGAAGGCCTCGGCCTCGGCGAAGGTCTCGGGTGTCATATGCGGCACCGAGAGCCTGATGGCATTCGATTCGAGGATGGCGCGGGTCTCGAAGATCTGGGCGATCTCGGGCTCGGAGACCGAGGTGACGACGGCGCCCCTGTTGCGCTGGAACTCGACCAGCCCCTCGGCCTCCAGCCGCTTCAGCGCCTCGCGGACCGGGATCTTGCTGACGTTGAACATCCGCGCGACATCGTCCTGGCGGATCGGCTCGCCCTCGTCCAGCGATCCGTCGGCGATCGAATCGCGAATGAATTTCAGGATGATGTCCGAGGCGGTGGGGGCTTTCCCGAGATTGGGCACCTCTGCTTCCTTGAATGGCATCCCGCTCTCCCATGCCCGAACTGCATGCAAGATATGGTAGCCGATATCCTGGTGCAAGGGACAGCGGTATCCCGGTTGGCGACGGTGGTGCGGGCCGGTCGGCGTGCGGACACTGCCGATGCCGCTTGACAGCTGCGGATGGGCCGGGCAGGTTAGGCGTCAATATCGTATACGAAATATTATTATGCTTCCACCCCTGAGCGAGGAAGAATGCGCAGCTCCAGAATCGTGCATGTCGTGTCCTGCCATGCCGAAGGCGAAGTCGGCGATGTCATCGTCGGCGGGGTGGCCCCGCCGCCGGGCGAGACGGTCTGGGAGCAGTCGCGCTGGATTGCGCGCGATGAGACGCTGCGCAACTTCGTGCTGAACGAGCCGCGCGGCGGCGTGTTCCGCCATGTCAACCTGCTGGTGCCGCCCAAGGCCCCGCGCGCCCAGATGGGCTGGATCATCATGGAACCGGCCGATACGCCGCCCATGTCCGGCTCGAACGCGATCTGCGTGGCGACGGTGCTGCTCGACACCGGCATCATTCCCATGCAGGAGCCGATCACCCGCATGGTGCTGGAGCCGCCGGGCGGGCTGATCGAGGTCGAGGCCGAGTGCCGAGGCGGCAAGGCCGAACGCATCCGGGTCCGCAACCTGCCCTCCTTCGCCGACCGGCTGGATGCGCGGATCGAGGTCGAGGGGCTGGGCACGCTTACCGTGGACACCGCCTATGGCGGCGACAGTTTCGTGCTGGTCGATGCGGCGTCGGTCGGGATGCGCATCGCCCCCGATCAGGCGCGCGACCTGGCCGAAATGGGGGTGCGGATCACGCGCGCCGCCAACGAACAGCTGGGCTTCCGGCACCCGGCGAACGGTTGGAACCACATTTCGTTTTGCCAGTTCACCGATCCCCTGAGCGAAAGGGACGGGGTGCTCTACGGCAGGAATGCCGTCGCGATCCGTCCGGGCAAGATCGACCGCTCTCCGACCGGGACGGGCTGTTCGGCGCGGATGGCGGTGCTGCATGCGCGCGGACAGATGAGGGTCGGGGATCGTTTCGTCGGCCGCTCGATCATCGACACCGAGTTCCATTGCTCGATCGCGGATGCGGTCGAGCTGAACGGGAAACCGGCCATCAGCCCGATCATCTCGGGCCGGGCCTGGATCATCGGGACGAAACAGTTGATGGTCGATCCGGCCGACCCGTTCCCGGGCGGCTATCGTCTGTCGGATACCTGGCCGATGGATGTCTAAGGAGGATCGCATTTTCATGATGAGCAACGGCTCCGCGCTGCAATTCCTGTCTTACGAGGCCGCGATTGGCCGGCTTGACTGGTTCGATGCCGTCGAGGCGTTGCGCCAGGGCCACGCGCTGCCCCGGGCCGAGATCAGGGACGTGTTCCTTGGCCCGCCCACCGGCACGATGATGAGCCGCTCGGCCTATATCGAGGGGCTGGGCTACGGGGCCAAGACCTTCACCGTCTTCGACGGCAATGCCGCGCGGGGACTGCCCACGGTCCAGGGCGCGATGCTGGTTTTCGACAAGGATGACGGCAGGTTACAGGCCATCGTGGACAGCCCGCTGGTCACCGAGATCAAGACCGCCGCCGATTCCGTGCTGGGTGCCAGCCTGCTGGCGCGGCCGGAGAGCCGGCATCTGCTGGTTGTCGGCGCCGGCACCGTGGCGACCAGCCTGGTCAGGGCCTATACGGCAGTGCTGCCGGGGGTCGAGCGGGTCTCGGTCTGGTCGCGCCGGCCGGAACAGGCGCGGGAATTGGTCGCGAACATGTCTGGTATCGAGGCCGAACTGGTGGCGGTCGAGGATCTGCAAGACGGGGTGGGGCAGGCCGATATCATCTCCTCGGCCACCATGGCGCGCCAGCCGGTGATCCGGGGCGATTGGGTGCGGCCCGGCACCCATGTCGACCTGATCGGCGCCTTCAAGGCCGACATGCGCGAGGCCGACGATGCGCTGATGGCCAGGGCGGCGCTGTTCGTGGACAGCCGGGAGACGACGCTCGGCCATATCGGCGAGCTGATGTTGCCCATCGCCTCGGGCGCGATCACGGCCGAGAGCGTGCTGGGCGATCTTTACGACCTCGTGCGGCCCGATGCCCGTCGGCGGCTGTCGAATGACGAGATCACCCTGTTCAAGAACGGCGGCGGCGCCCATCTGGACCTGATGATCGCGTCCTGGATCGCTCGGGTCATGGCGGGCTGAACGCAGGATCGGGAAGACGACGGCTTGCCGGCGGCTGGCCGTTCTTCCCTGCACAGGACGGTCAGCCGAGGCGGAAGTTCTGCTCGACCACCGCCTCCATCGAGACATGGCTCGAGGTGTTGCTGACATGGGGCAGGGTCGAGATCTTCTCGGCCAGGATGCGCCGGAAATCGGCCATGTCGCGCGAGCGGACCTTCATCAGGTAGTCGCATCCCCCGGCGATCATGTAGCATTCCTCGACCTCGGGGATGGCGCGGACGGCGGCGTTGAACTGTTGCAGCGCATGTTCGCGGGTGTCGTTCATGCTGACCTCGACATAGGTCACATGGGTCAGGCCCAGTTTCAGGGGCGACAGGATGGCGCGATAGCCGGTGATCAGGCCGATTTCCTCCAGATGCCTGATCCGCTGCGCGACCGGGGTCTTGGACAGGCCGACCCGCCGCGCCAGCTCGGCAATCGGGATTCGCGCGTTCTCGGTCAGTTCCGCCAGGATCTTGCGGTCCTGCGCGTCCAGATCCAGGTCCATTCTGAAAATCGCCTCGAATTTGTTCCATCAGCCTACCGGATGGGTCATCTTCAGGCGCACCGCCTAGCAGCCATCTGGTATTCCTATCCTATCGAATAAGGAGATCGGCATGACTCGTGTCAACCCCACCGTGCTTTCGGACGTGTTTTCCACGCAGGCGAAATTCGCCGACGAGGCGGAACTGCTCAGGGGGTTGGTCGCGCAAGCCGCGCTGGACATCGGGGCGCGCGCCGCGATCACGCACCGGGCCGCGGGTCTGGTGCGCCGCATCCGCGCCGAGGCCCGGCCGACGATGATGGAGCATTTCCTGGCCGAATACGGGCTGTCCACGCGCGAGGGCGTGGCGCTGATGTGCCTGGCCGAGGCGATGCTGCGCGTCCCCGACCGCATGACCATCGACGCGCTGATCGAGGACAAGATCGCGCCATCGGACTGGGGCAGGCATCTGGGCGAGGCATCCTCGTCGCTGGTCAACGCCTCGACTTGGGCGCTGATGCTGACCGGCAAGGTGCTGGATGACGATCAGGCCGGCATCGCGGGCACGCTGCGCCGCGCCGTGCGGCGGCTGGGCGAGCCGGTGATCCGCACCGCCGTCGGCCGCGCCATGAAGGAGATGGGCCGGCAATTCGTGCTGGGCCAGACCATCGAGGCGGCGCTGGAACGCGCGGCCAAGCGCGAGGCGCAGGGCTTTACCTACAGCTACGACATGCTGGGCGAGGCGGCGATGACCGGCGCTGATGCCGCGCGCTACGACCGCGCCTATTCCGATGCCATCGCGGCCATCGCGAAAGCCTGCACCAAGGGCTCGGTCGAGGACAATCCCGGCATCTCGATCAAGCTCTCGGCCCTGCATCCGCGCTACGAGGTGGCGCAGCAAGCCCGCGTCATGACCGAGCTGGTGCCGGTGGTGCTGAAGCTGGCGCGCCAGGCCAAGGCCGCCGGCATGGGCATGAACATCGACGCCGAGGAGCAGGACCGGCTGGTGCTGTCGCTGAAGGTGATCGAGGCGGTGCTGGCCGACCCCTCTCTGGCCGGCTGGGACGGGTTCGGCGTGGTGGTGCAGGCCTATGGCAAGCGCGCCGGGCAGGTGATCGACTGGCTTTACGACACCGCCGCCCGGCTCGACCGGCGCATCATGGTGCGGCTGGTCAAGGGCGCCTATTGGGACACCGAGATCAAGCGCGCCCAGGTCGAGGGCTTCCCCGGCTTTCCGTTGTTCACCAGCAAGGTCGCGACCGATGTCAGCTATATCGCCAATGCCCGCAAGCTGATCGGCTATGCCGACCGCATCTATCCGCAATTCGCCACCCATAACGCCCATACCGTCGCGGCGATCCTGGAGATGGCGGGCGAGACCCGCTTCGAGTTCCAGCGCCTGCACGGCATGGGCGAGCGGCTGCACGACATCGTGCTGCGCGACCACAACGCCCGCTGCCGCATCTATGCGCCCGTCGGCGCGCATCGCGACCTCTTGGCCTATCTGGTGCGCCGCCTGCTGGAGAACGGTGCCAATTCCAGCTTCGTGCACCAGATCGTGGATGAATCCGTCTCGCCCGAGGAGGTCGCCCGCGATCCCTTCGAGGCGCTGGCGACTGCCCAGCCGCCGCGGTCGCTGGTGGCGCCCGATGCGCTGTTCGGGACCTCGCGTCGGAACTCGACCGGCTTCGACCTGACCGACGAGGAAACGCTGGCCCGTATTTATGCCGCCCGCGACGTGGCAATCCCGGATGCGATGCCGCTGACCGTCTCGGAGCCCACGGGCAAGATGCAGGATGTCGTCAACCCCGCGACGGGCGAGAAGATCGCCCGGGTGATGATGGTCGATGCCGAGACCGCTGCCCGCGCCATCGACGACGCGCGGGTCTGGGACGCGCCGGCGGCGGAACGCGCCGCGGTGCTGCGCCGCGCCGCCGATCTCTACGAGGACCATTACGGCCCGATCTTCGGCATTCTCGGCCGCGAGGCCGGCAAGTCGCTGGCCGATGCGGTGGCCGAACTGCGCGAGGCGGTGGATTTCCTGCGCTATTACGCCGCCGAGGGCGAGAATTGCTCCGATGCCCCGCGCGGCATCGTCGGCGCAATCAGCCCGTGGAACTTTCCGCTGGCGATCTTCACCGGCCAGATCGCGGCGGCGCTGATGGCCGGCAATGCGGTGATCGCCAAGCCGGCCGAGCCGACGCCGATCATTGCCGCCTATGCCATCGGCCTGCTGCATCAGGCGGGCGTTCCGAAAACCGCGCTGCAACTGCTGCCCGGCCGCGGCAGCGTGGTCGGCACCGCGATGACCTCGGACCCGCGCGTCGCCGGGCTGGTCTTTACCGGCTCGACCGAGACCGCGCAGACCATCGCCCGCACCATGGCCGCAAACCTGGCGCCCGGCACGCCGCTGATTGCCGAGACCGGCGGGCTGAACGCGATGATCGTGGATTCCACCGCGCTGCCGGAACAGGCGGTGCGCGACATCGTGAACTCGGCCTTCCGTTCGGCCGGCCAGCGGTGTTCTGCGTTGCGCTGCCTTTATGTGCAGGAGGACGTGGCGCCGCATCTGATCGAGATGATCAAGGGCGCCATGGACGAGCTGCGTGTCGGCGACCCGTGGGATCTGACCACCGATGTCGGTCCGGTGATCGACCCCGGCGCGCAAAAGGAAATCGCCGATTACATCGCCGCCAATGCAAATCGCCTGCTGCACAAGCTGGCGGTCCCGTCGCGCGGTTATTTCATCCCGCCGACCATGCTGAAAGTCGGCGGCATCGCCGATCTGGAGCGCGAGATCTTCGGCCCGGTCCTGCATGTCGCGACCTTCCGCGGCGACCAGCTGGACCAGGTGATCGCCGAGATCAACGCCCGCGGCTTCGGCCTGACCTTCGGGTTGCACACCCGCATCGACAGCCGCGTGCAGGAGGTGTCGGATGCGATTCACGTCGGCAACATCTACGTGAACCGCAACCAGATCGGCGCCGTGGTGGGCAGCCAGCCCTTCGGCGGCGAGGGGCTGTCGGGCACCGGGCCCAAGGCCGGCGGGCCGCGCTATGTGCCGCGCTTCTTCACGCCCGCCGCGCCTGCGGCCTCTGCCGGAACCTGGCAGGGCCAGGCCGACGAGGCCCGGCTGCGCGGCGCGCTCGCCGATGCGGCCCCGAAGAAGATCGAGGAGCGGCTGATGCCCGGCCCCACGGGCGAGTTGAACCGCCTGACCGCCCATACCCGCCCGCCGGTCCTCTGCCTTGGCCCTGGGGCCGAGGCCGTGGCGGCGCAGGTGGCGGCGGTCGAGGCGCTTGGCGGGCAGGCCGTCGGCGCCGATGGCGCACTGCCCCCCGAGGCCCTGACCCGGCTGCCGCAGCTTTCCGCCGTGCTCTGGTGGGGGGACGAGGCGCGCGGCCGCGCCTATGCCCAGGCCCTGGCCGCGCGCGAGGGCGAGATCGTGCAGTTGATCACCGCCATGCCCGACCTTGCCCATGTCGCGCATGAGCGCCACCTTTGCGTGGACACCACCGCAGCAGGCGGCAACGCCGCGCTGCTGGCCGGCTGACATTCCGCAGGGGGCCCGCCACGGCCCCCTGTTTTCCAGAAAGAGCCCGGAGGAGGCGTTCCATGAGCAATCAATCATTCCTGGCCGATGTGAACGAGATGTTCGACGTCGCGGCCGCGCATTGCGACCTGCCCGAGGGGCTGGCCGAGAAGATCAAGGTCTGCAACGCGACCTATGTCACCCGCTTCGGCGTGCGGCTGCGCGGGCGGATGCATACCTTTACCGGCTGGCGGGCGGTGCATTCGACGCATAACCGCCCGGCCAAGGG
Source organism: Paracoccus sp. MKU1 (assembly GCF_001447385.1). GTDB lineage: Bacteria > Pseudomonadota > Alphaproteobacteria > Rhodobacterales > Rhodobacteraceae > Paracoccus. Next base: position 24,119 of record NZ_LLWQ01000221.1, read on the forward strand.
CGGCATCCGCTTCGCCCCCAATGCCGACCAGGACGAGGTCGAGGCGCTGGCGGCGCTGATGACCTATAAATGCGCGCTGGTGCGGCTGCCCTTCGGTGGCTCCAAGGGGGCGCTGAAGATCGACCCCGCCGACTGGACCGAGACCGAGCTGGAAAAGATCACCCGCCGCTTCGCCCAGGAACTGATGGCGCATGAATTCCTCAGCTCGGCTGCCAATGTGCCAGCGCCGGACATGGGCACGGGCGAGCTGAACATGATGTGGATCGCCGACGAATACCGCCGCGCCCGCCCGCAGGACATCAACGCCCTGGGTTGCGTCACCGGCAAGCCGGTCGGCGGCGGCGGCATCGAGGGCCGCACCGAGGCCACAGGCCGCGGCGTGCAATACGCCATCCGCGAATTCTTCCGCCATCCCGCCGACCGGGCCCGCGCCGGCTTCCAGGCCGAGACCCTGAACGGCCTCACTTGCGTGGTGCAGGGCCTTGGAAACGTGGGCTTCCACGCGGCCAAGTTCCTGTCGCAAGAGGACGGCGTCCGCATCGTCACGGTGATCGAACGCAGCGGCGTGGTGCGCAATCCCCAGGGCATCGACATCGACGCGCTCAAGGCGCATCTGGTCCAGACCGGCTCGGTCGAGGGCTTTGCCGGCGGCGCGGTGAGCCCGCCCGACATGGGGGCGCTGGCCGACGATTGCGACATCCTGATCCCCGCCGCCGCCGAGGGCGCGATCACCGAGGAGAATGCCGCCACCATCAAGGCGGCGCTGATCGTCGAGGCCGCCAACGGCCCCACGACCAAAGCGGCCGACACGATCCTGCGCCAGGCCGGCAAGATCATCCTGCCCGACCTGTTTGCCAATGCCGGCGGCGTGGTGGTGTCCTATTTCGAATGGGTGAAGAACCTCAGCCACATCCCCTTCGGCCTGATGGAGCGGCGGCTGGAGGAGGACGAGCACCGGCTGCTGGCCCGCTCGCTGGAGCAGATGACCGGCCGGGACTTTCCCAGCGAACATGCCCGCTTCCTGGAAGCGCGCAGCGAGATCGCGCTGGTCCGCTCGGGGCTCGACGACATCATGCGCGCCGCCTATCGCCGGATGAGCGCGCTGTGGAACCGCCCCGACGGCAGCTACCCGGACCTGCGCACCGCCGCCTATGTGCTGGCCATCGACGAGGTGGCGCAGGCCTACAAGGCCATCGGGCTGTAGATCCGGCGATCGGCGGCTGAGAGGCGTAACCGGCTTGCCGGCGAGGGGAACGATCGCCCGGTGGGACGACCCGCAGCGCCCGTCTTGCCGCGAAGGAGCCCGACCTATCATTACCGTTGCGTTTTTGGTTTGATGTGTGCCTGTCTTGCCGCGGCCTGATGCGCCCTTCGCCACGGCGACCATGCAATGATGCGTGCGGGTTGGATCCGGCGCTGTGCCATGCGGTTGGCGACGCGGCGGATTTTCTGGATGGACCATCGGATCAGGGGAGGAGGCGCGGCCTGACCCTGCTTCAGAAAACCGTCCGCCGGGCGAATGATTCACCGGATCACTCGCTTTTCCGGCTCACCATCGATGACCGGCACCGCATCCGGATCGGCCAGCGATAGGCATGGCCTGCCCATGACGATCTGGCAGACCTGGCCGCTTCGACGACGTCTGTGGCGATCATCGGATGTGCGTCGCCGCCGCCATCCTTGAGCAATGTGATCTGGCCATCGGGCTGGCGGCTGGACCTGCCCGCCGCCATCAGGTCGTGCCGGTTCCCCCGCACATGGTCGGGGGTAATGGCGCCGGAGCAGGTCGGCTGCATCAACTCGCCGATCTGGTCGACATGCGTGCCCGGGGCGCATCCAATCGCCCATGAGAACGGGTTGTCGTGCCGTGGCGGCCGCCGAGACGATGTCGGTTTTGCCAGCAGCATCGGGCAGATCGTCGGCAGCCCGTGACTTCGGTCCGGCCATCAGCGCCCGATAGGCGGCGCCCGACCCGCTTGGCCTATGCTGGGGCGACGGATACGAGATCATGGCATTCCTCGCGCATAAGATGCGGCAGGAAGCCGCGACCTATACCAAGGCGGCAGGGCGCGCCCAGTTCGCCGATAGCGGCATGAGTAAATTGCCCTCATTCCACGAATTGCAGGACAATCGCAGTTCTCAAGCCATTGAAAGTAAGGGGGAATAAGTGATGAAGTGGCAGCCCGTAGGGGAGTCGAACCCCTCTTTTCAGGTTGAAAACCTGACGTCCTAACCGATAGACGAACGGGCCACTTTCTGTATCCGCCGGGCGGTGCCCTGCGGCGTGGGGCGGTATTTAGGTTCTCTGCTCGGGGCCTGCAAGCGGAAAAATCACCTCAGCACAAAGTTTTTTCCGGCCGGAGCCGACAGGCTCACCCTGCCGGCGCGGCATCGTCCAGGCGCAGCCGCACCCGCTCGCGCCCGCCCCATTGCGTGAGTTCCAGCTTGCCCGCCAGATGGAAGCGCCGGCCCCTGGCGCCCAGCAGCGCCGGGCCGAGCGGGCCGCTCATCGCGCCCCAGGCCACCGCCTCCAGCGCCGGGCTGCCGGGGCTGCGGAAGCGCAGGCGCAGGTGGCTGTCGCCCATCGCCCCGGCGCTGTCGATCAGCTGCTCGGCAAAGGCAAAGCGCGGCGCCGGCGCGGCCTGGCCGAAGGGGCCGGCGCGCTCCAGCATCTGCATCAGCTCGACCGTGGCGCCCGCGGGGTCCAGCAGCCCCGAGATGCGCAGCTCGCCAGCGCCGGGCCGCTCGGCCATCTCGCGGGCCAGAAGCTGGGACAGCCGCGCCATGGCCTCGGGGATCTTCGCCTCCTCGATGGTCAGCCCGGCCGCCATGGCATGCCCGCCGCCCTTCAGGAGCAGCCCTTCGGCGGCGAGGCGCTGGATGGCGCGGCCCAGATCGACGCCGGGCACCGAGCGGGCCGAGCCCTTGCCGATGCCGCGCTCGATCCCGATCACCACTGAGGGCAGACCGGTCGCCTCCTTCACCCGCGCGGCAACGATGCCGACGACGCCGGGATGCCAGCCGTCGCCCGCCGCCCAGGCGACCAGGCCGTCGCCGGCCCCGGCCTGGGCCCGCGCCTCGACCTGGGCCAGGGCCTCGTCGCGCACCGCGGCCTCGATGGCGCGGCGGTCGCGGTTCAGCGCGTCCAGCTCGGCCGCCAGCCGCTCGGCCTGCCGGCCATCGGTGCAGGACAGGCACAGCGCCCCCAGGTCGGCGCGGCCGACGCGGCCGCCGGCATTGATGCGCGGCCCCAGAAGAAAGCCCAGGTGAAAGGCGTTCGGCGCCGAATCGAGCCGCGCCACGTCCGACAGCGCCACTAGGCCGGGACGCTCGCGCCGGGCCATGATCAGCAGACCCTGCCGCACGAAGGCGCGGTTCACCCCCACCAGCGGCGCCACATCCGCCACCGTCGCCAGCGCCACCAGGTCGAGCAGCGCGATCAGGTCGGGCTGCGGCTGGCCGGACTGGCGCAGCAGGCTGTTGCAGCGCACCAGCGTCAGGAACACCACGCCCGCGGCGCAGAGATGGCCAAGGCTGCCGTCCTCGTCGGCGCGATTCGGGTTCACCACGGCCAGCACCGGGGGCAGGGTCTCGCCGCCTTGGTGGTGGTCCAGCACGATCACGTCGCAGGTCGAGGCCGCCAGGGCATCAAAGCTGAGCGTGCCGCAATCGACGCAGACGATCAGGTCGTGCTCCTGCGACAGCGCCGCGATAGCCGGGGCGTTCGGGCCATAGCCCTCGTCGATGCGGTCGGGGATATAAAGCGTGGCGTCGCGGCCCTGGCGGCGCAGCCAGTCCAGCAGCAGTGCCGCCGAGGCGCCGCCATCCACGTCGTAATCGGCGAAGATGGCGATGCGCTGGCCGGCCAGCACGGCGGCGACCAGCCGCTCGGCGGCCTTGTCCATGTCGCGCAGGCTCAGGGGATCTGGCAGCAGGTCGCGCAGCTTGGGATCGAGGTAAAGCGGCGCCTCATGCGCGGGCACGCCGCGCGCGGCCAGCACCCGGCTGACGGGCAGGGGCAGGCGGCTGTCCTGGGCCAGCGCCTCGGCGGCGCGTTCCAGCATGGCATCGGGACCGCGCCAGAGACGGCCGGTCAGCGAGGATTCTACGGAAAGAAAGGCGGTCATGCGGGCTTCATCCCCCATGACCGCCCGCTGTTCAAGCCTGTCTGGCCGCTTACTTGATCGGGTTGCGATAGATCATGCGCCGCACCGATCCGGTTTTCGAGCGCATCAGGATGGTCTCGGTTTGCAGGTAATGCGGCTCGCGCTTGACGCCGGCGACGATCGAGCCGTTGGTGACACCGGTCGCGGCAAAGATCACGTCGGCGGTGACCATCTCGTCGCGCGAATAGATGCGGTCCAGGTCGGTGATGCCGGCCTTGGCGGCGCGCGCTTTCTCATCCTCGTTGCGGAACAGGAGCTTGCCCCACATCTGACCGCCCATGCATTTCAGCGCCGAGGCAGCCAGAACCCCCTCGGGGGCGCCGCCCGAGCCCATATACATGTCGATGCCGGTCAGTTCCGCCTCGGCGCAATGGATCACGCCGGCGACGTCGCCGTCGGTGATCAGGCGGATGGCCGCGCCGGTCGAGCGTACCTCGGCCACCAGATCCTCGTGCCGGGGCCGCTCCAGGATGCAGACGGTGATGTCGCTGTCCTTGACGCCGCCCGCCTTGGCCAGCGCCCGCACCCGTTCGGAGGGCGACATGTCCAGGCTGACCACGTCCTTGGGATAGCCGGGGCCGATGGCGAGCTTTTCCATATAGACATCGGGCGCATGCAGCAGCGTGCCGCGAGGCGCCATGGCGATCACGGTCAGCGCGTTCGGCATGTCCTTGGCGGTCAGCGTGGTGCCCTCCAGCGGGTCGAGCGCGATATCGACGGCGGGCCCCTGACCGGTGCCGACCTCCTCGCCGATGAACAGCATCGGCGCCTCGTCCCGCTCGCCCTCGCCGATGACGACGACGCCCTTGATGTCCAGCATGTTCAGCTGGTCGCGCATCGCGTTCACGGCGGCCTGGTCGGCGGCTTTCTCGTCGCCGCGGCCGATCAGCCGCGCCGAGGCATGGGCGGCCGCCTCGCTGACGCGGGCAAGGCCGAGCGACAGCATGCGATCGTTGAAATCCTTGGGCGAGGTCATGCGGGAATTCCTTGTGCTTTCTGCTTTTCGGGGCTTCTACGCCCGGCGCCCCGGCCGGGCAAGACCGCGCGCGCTAACGGGTCAGTTTTCCGCCAGTTCCAGCGCCAGCGCATGGATGCGCGGCACGATGTCGCCCAAGGTGGCATGCACCAGCCGATGGCGCGCGACATGGCCCAGCCCGGCGAATTGCGGGCTGGCCATGCGGATGCGGAAATGCGTCTCGCCGCCCTCGCGCCAGCCGCCATGACCACGATGAATCTCGCTTTCATCGATAATTTCCAGCCGCGAGGGCTGGAGTTCGGCCAGTCTTTTTCGCATCTCGTCGGCAATCATGCGCTTGCCCCCTTTCATGTCTCGCGAAATAGCCTAAACTGCCTGTCCCGTTCAGGACAAGGCAGGCAGATGAGCAACAGCGACCCGTTCGGATTCGACATTTCCGCGGCTTCGGACAAGAAACGCCGGGCCAAGGGCCGGCGCGGCATGTCCGGCGCCTTCGAGACCTCGAAGCGGATCTGCGACAAGGAAGGCTGCAACCAGCCCGGCCAGTATCGCGCGCCGAAATCGCCGCGGGCGCTGGACGAATATTACTGGTTCTGCAAGGACCACGTGCGCGAATACAACCTGAACTGGAACTATTTCCAGGGCCAGTCCGAGGCCGAGTTCCAGGAGTTCCTGGACAATGCCACGGTTTGGGAACGGCCGACCAAGCCCTTCGGCCGCGCCGCGCAGGAGCAGAAATGGGCCCGCCACGGCATCGACGATCCGCTGGAGATCCTGGGCGCGAACGGCACCAATCCCGAGCTGCGCAAGGCTGCGACCCGGAAACTGCCGCCCACCGAGCGCCGGGCGCTGGAGATCCTCGAGGCCAAGGAAACCTGGACCCGGGCCGAGATCCGCAAGCAATACAAGTCCCTGGTCAAGGATCTTCATCCCGATATGAACGGCGGTGATCGCTCGGACGAAGATCGCCTTCAGGAAGTGGTCTGGGCTTGGGACCAGATCAAGGACAGCCGCAGCTTCAAGGATTGAGGAATGGGGGCTTTGCGCCCCCACGCCCGTCGTGCAAGCCCGACGGGCTTCCCCCGCAGGATATTTGTCCACGAAAGAAGCAGGGCGAAGCTCGGGCGCGACCTCCTGGCTTCTTCCGTGCCGAAATATCCTGGGGGAGCGCGGAACGCGCGGGGGCGAAGCCCCCGGCTGCCTTACAGCTCGCGCTTGATCGCCTCGGCCAGATCGGTCCGTTCCCAGGAGAAGCCGCCATCGGCCTCGGGGGTGCGGCCGAAATGGCCGTAGGCAGCGGTGCGGCGATAGATCGGGCGGCAGAGCGCCAGATGCTCGCGGATGCCGCGCGGCGTCAGGTCCATGGCGCGCGAGACGGCGCGCTCGATCTCGGCCTCGGGGATCTCGCTGGTGCCGAAGGTATCGGCATAGATCGACAGCGGCTTCGCCACGCCGATGGCATAGGAGAGCTGGATCACGCAGCGCTTCGCCAGGCCCGCCGCGACCACGTTCTTGGCCAGGTAGCGCGCGGCATAGGCGGCAGAGCGGTCGACCTTGGTCGGGTCCTTGCCCGAGAAGGCGCCGCCGCCATGCGGGGCCGCGCCGCCATAGGTATCGACGATGATCTTGCGCCCGGTCAGGCCGGCGTCGCCGTCCGGCCCGCCGATGACGAAGGTGCCCGTCGGGTTCACCCACCATTCCGTGCGCTCGGTCAGCCACCCCTCGGGCAGCACCTCGCGGATATAGGGCTCGACGATGGCGCGGATGTCGTCCGAGGTCTGCGTCTCGTCCTTGTGCTGGTGCGACAGCACCAGGCTGGTGATCTCGACCGGCTTGCCGTTTTCGTAGCGCAGGCTCAACTGGGATTTCGCATCCGGCCCCAGCGTCGGCTCGGCGCCGGATTTGCGCGCCTCGGCCAGGCGGCGCAGGATGGCATGGGCATACTGGATCGGCGCGGGCATCAATTCCGGCGTCTCGTCCACGGCATAGCCGAACATGATGCCCTGGTCGCCGGCGCCGTCGCGGTCGACGCCCTGGCTGATATGGGCGGATTGCTCGTGCAGGTAGTTGTGGACATGGCAGGTGTTCCAGTGGAACTTTTCCTGCTCATAGCCGATGTCGCGGATGGTGTCGCGGGCGATTTCGGCGATGCTGCCCATGTATTCGCCCAGCTTCTTCTTGTCGCTCAGCCCGATCTCGCCGCCGATGACGACCGTGCCGGTGGTCGCGAAAGCCTCGCAGGCGACGCGGGCGGCCGGGTCCTCGGCCAGAAGCGCGTCCAGAACCGCATCCGAGATCTGGTCGCATAACTTGTCGGGGTGGCCCTCGGAGACGGATTCCGAGGTGAACACATAGTCCTGTCTGGCCATGAAGATGCTCCGTTGGAATGACGCCGCCACGCCAGGAAGCCGTTGTGACGGTCAGGCGAAGCGTTAGTGGACGCGCCCGTCGCCGTCAACTGCGCAACGTGGCGCGGTGCCTCGTCGCGGCGATGAGCAGGAAGGCCGCCAGCGCCAGCGCCACGGCCGGCCAGTCGCCCCAGCGCGACCAGGGCGTGGGCGGCAGCGCGCCGGGCAATGCCGCGTCGATGCGGCCGGCGCGGTTCAACCCCAGCGTGGCGCGAAGCCCCCCGCGTGCGTCGATTACCGCCGAGACGCCGGTATTGGCGGCCCGCATCAGCGGCAGGCCCGATTCGATGGTGCGCAGCCGGGCCTGCGCCAGATGCTGCCACGGCCCAGAAAGCTGGCCGAACCAAGCATCGTTGGTGACTTGCAAGAGCCAGTCCGGACGGTTCTCGCCGGCGATCAGGTGATGGGCGAACACGGCCTCGTAGCAGATCAGCGGCTGCATCGGCGGCAGGCCGGGCAGGCGCATGACCTGCGGCCCCGGCCCGGCCGAATAGCCGAAACCGTGCTGCGCGGCAAAGGCGCGGATGCCGAACTGCGCCATCATGTCGCCCCAAGGCGTGTATTCGCCAAAGGGAACCAGATGGAACTTGTCGTAGACGGGGCCGATTCCGGCGGCCGAGAATTCGGTCAGGCTGTTGAAATAGCGGCTGCCCTCGACCCGCTGGATGCCAAGGATCACCGGGGTGCCGACATAGGCGGCGATCTCCTTCGGGGCGGTGCCGGATTGCTCGAGCAGGAAGTTCACCGCCGTTTCGGGCCAGATCACCGCATCGGGCGGCGGCACATCGGCGTCGCGCACGGCCGACAGGTCGAGCAGGCGGCGGAAGAACACCTCGGACCAGAAGGGATCCCATTTCAGCGCCTGGGTGGCGTCGGGCTGGATCAGGCGCAGGCGCAGGCCGGTATCGGGCGGCAGGGGCTGGGCCAGGCGCGCAAGCCCCGCGCTCCAGGCGGTGGCGACGACCAGCACGGCAAGAACCGTGCCGGGTAGTGCCGGGAACCGGCCGGCCCGGTGAAAGCACAGGGGCAGGGCGGCGGCCAGCATGGTCAGGCCCGACAGCCCGATCGCGCCAAAGGTCGCCGCGACCTGCCCGGCGGGGGTGTCGATCCAGACATGGCCAGTCAGCGCCCAGGGCAGGCCGGTGAAGATCCAGCCCCGCATCCAGTCCGACAGCACCAGCAGCGCCGCGAAGCCCAGCCCCTGCCCGGGGAAGCCGGGGGCGAGGCGGGCGCCGAGCCAGGCCGGGACGGTCCAGAACAGCGCCCCGCCTGCCGCCATGAAGACCAGCGCGAAAGGAGCCATCCAGCCATAGATCTCGGGCTCGACCAGGAAAGGCTCGACGATCCAGGACATCGCCAGCGCGAAATGCCCCAGCCCGGCGGCAAAGCCATGCCAGGCGGCGGCGCGGGCCGTTGCGGCATGGGCGATCTGCCGGCAGAGCAGCGCCAGCGCCAGCAGGGTCAGCGGCCAGAGATCCCAGGGCGCCTGACCCAGCGCCGCCATGGCGCCCAATCCCACGCCGAGAACGAGGCTCGTCCAGGACGGGCGCCCGCGCTGCGAGGATGGCGTGAAGGCCGGGAAGGCCATGGAACCGGCTCAGGCCCCGGCGATGGTATCGTCCGGGCTCGGCGCCGCATCGGCGCCGGGTTCTTCGCTGCCGAGAGCTTCCGCCTTGGCCGCCTTGGTCTTGCGGGGTGCACGGGGCTTGGCCGGCTTCTTTGCCGGTTTGCGCGCGGGCTTGGCGGCGGGCTCGGCTTCGGCGGGGACCTCGGCCTGCCCGGCCTCGGGTTGTGCGACCTCCGCCTGCACCTCCGGAACCTCGGGAGCGGGAGCCTCCAGCTCGGCCTTGGCCTTGGGCGTGCGCGGCTTGCGCTTGCGGACAGGCTTTTCCTTGGCTTCGGGTTCGGCGGTTACGGCCGGCTCGGCAGGGGCTGCCACGGCAGGTTCGGCAGAGGCCGCGGCTTCCGGTGCCGGCTCCGACACGACTTCGGCCGGCTGCGCGGCGGCAGGTTCGGTCGAGGGTTGGTCTTCGGCGACCGGCTCGGCCTGGGCCTCGGTCCCGGCAGGCGGTTCGGAGATGGCGGTCTCGGCAGGGGGAGCAGGGGGTGCGGCCGGCTCGGGCTCGGGGCGGGCTTGCTGCGCCGGGGCCGCGGCGACGTGATCGCGCAGGGGCGCTGCGACGGTTTCCTCGGTCGGCGCGTCCTCGGCGGGTTCGGTGAAGCCCGGGCGGAAGCTGCGGGTCAGGAACTCGGGCACGTGGTCGCCCATGCCCATGACCGGATGGCGGTCGGTGCGGCGATCCTCGCGCCGGTCGTGACGCTCGCCATGGCGTTCGCGACGCTCGTCGCGGGGCGCGCGGTCGTGCCGGCGTTCGGCCTGTTCGACGGGCTTGACCTCGGCGCGCGGCTCATGGGCGGGACGCTGCTCGCTGTCGTCGCGGCGGCCCCGGCGGTCGCGGTCGCGACCGCGTTCCTTGCGGCCGCCCTCGCGCGCGGGGCGGGGCGCGCCCTGGGCGGCGGTGGAGAGCGTGAACCCTTCCGGGACCGGGGCGCGGGGCAAGGTCTGCTTGACCAGCGATTCGATGGCGCCGAGATATTTCTCGTCCGCCGGCGTCGCGATCGAGATCGCCGTGCCCTGGCGGCCGGCGCGGCCGGTGCGGCCGATGCGGTGGACATAGTCCTCGGCATGGCTGGGCAGGTCGAAGTTGAACACATGGCTGACCGCCGGGATGTCGAGCCCGCGCGCCGCCACGTCCGAGGCGATCAGGAAGCGCAGCGTGCCTTCGCGGAACCCGTCCAGCGTCGCCATGCGGTGGCGCTGGTCCAGGTCGCCATGGATCGGCGCAGCGTCGAAGCCATGCGCCTTGAGCGACTTGGCGACGATGTCCACCTCGGTCTTGCGGTTGCAGAAGATGATGGCGTTCTTCAGCCCCTCGCCCTCGGCCCGGATCAGGGCGCGCAGCAATTCGCGCTTTTGCTTGGCGGTCTGGTCGCGGCGGGTGGGGGTGATCTCGACCAGCTTCTGGGTGATGGTCTCGCTGGTGGTGGCCTGGCGTGCCACCTCGATGCGCTCGGGCGCATGCAGGAAGGTGTCGGTGATGCGCTCGATCTCGGGCGCCATGGTGGCGCTGAAGAACAGCGTCTGCCGGGTGAAGGGCGTCAGCTGGAAGATCCGCTCGATGTCGGGGATGAAGCCCATGTCGAGCATCCGGTCCGCCTCGTCCACCACCATGATCTGCACGCCGGTCAGCAGAAGCTTGCCGCGCTCGAAATGGTCGAGCAGCCGGCCGGGCGTGGCGATCAGCACGTCGACGCCGCGGTCGATCAGCTTGTCCTGTTCGCCGAAGGAGACGCCGCCGATCAGCAGCGCCTTGGTCAGCCGAGTATGCTTGGCATAGATGTCGAAGTTCTCGGCCACCTGGGCGGCGAGTTCGCGCGTCGGGCACAGCACCAGCGACCGCGGCATCCGCGCGCGGGCGCGGCCCCGGCCCAGGAGCGTGATCATCGGCAGGGTGAAGCTGGCGGTCTTGCCGGTGCCGGTCTGGGCGATGCCCAGCACGTCGCGGCCTTCCAGCGCCGGGGGAATCGCCCCCGCCTGGATCGGCGTGGGGGTTTCATACCCCGCCTCGGCGATGGCTTTCAGGACCTTGGGGTCGAGCTTCAGATCGGAAAATTTGGTCATTCAGGGCTTTCGTATCAATGCGCGGAACCAGCCCGCGCCGTGCTTGCGTCCATCGCCGCCCATCCCGGAAACCGGGGCTTCGCGGCGGTTCGGGACGCAATTTCCGCACGCCCCTTGCCTTGCCTGCCGGATGCAGACAGCGCGGACCTAGCCGAAAACCCGCTCTGCGTCAATCTGATGCGGCTTTTTCGTCTTGCAGACCGGCCTTGCGTCCGAAAGCCGGCCCGGTTGACGGCCCCCTCGGGCAGGCGCTATCCCCGTGCGATCTTACGGATGGAAGCCATGAACCTCTTTTCGGATATCCGCGCGCTGGTGATCGGCGCGCTGGCGCAGATGGAACAGGCGGGCGAGCTGCCTGCGGGACTCGACACCGCCAATGTGACGGTCGAGCCGCCCCGGGACGCCGCGCATGGCGACATGGCCACCAATGCCGCCATGGTGCTGGCCAAGCCGGCCGGGAAAAAGCCGCGCGACATCGCCGAGGCGCTGGCCGCCCGCCTTGCCGCCGATCCCCGCATCGCCTCGGCCGAGGTGGCGGGGCCGGGCTTCCTGAACCTGCGCCTGGCGCCGGCCGAATGGCAGGGGGTGCTGCGTGCCGCGCTGACCGAGGGCGCGGATTACGGCCGTTCCGACATGGGCAGAGGCCAGCGGATCAACGTGGAATTCGTCTCGGCCAACCCGACCGGGCCGATGCATGTCGGCCACACCCGCGGCGCGGTCTTCGGCGATGCGCTGGCGGCGCTGCTGGATTTCTCGGGCCACGAGGTCACGCGCGAATACTATATCAACGACGGCGGCGCCCAGGTCGATGTGCTGGCCCGTTCCGCCTATGAACGCTACCGCGAGGCCAACGGGCTGGAACCCGAGATTCGCGAGGGGCTCTATCCCGGCGACTACCTGATCCCGGTGGGCGAGGCGCTGAAGGCGAAATACGGCACCAGCCTGCTCGACAAGCCGGAATCGGAATGGCTGGCCGAGCTGCGCGACTTCGCCACTGCGGCGATGATGGACATGATCCGCGAGGATCTGGCGCTGCTCAACGTCCATATGGATGTGTTCTCCAGCGAGAAGGCGCTTTACGGCACCGGCCGGATCGAGGCCGCGATCGAGCGGCTGCGCCAGCAGGGCCTGATCTATGAAGGCGTTCTGGAGCCGCCCAAGGGCAAGACCCCAGAAGATTGGGAACCGCGCGAGCAGACGCTGTTCCGTTCCACCGTCCATGGCGACGACGTGGACCGGCCGGTAAAGAAATCGGACGGTTCCTGGACCTATTTCGCCCCCGACATCGCCTATCACTGGGACAAGATCGAGCGCGGCTTCGACGCGCTGATCGACGTGTTCGGCGCCGATCATGGCGGCTATGTCAAGCGCATGACCGCGGCGGTCAAGGCGCTGTCGAACGGCCGGGTGCCGCTGGACGTCAAGCTGATCCAGCTGGTCAAGCTGTTCAAGAACGGCGAGCCCTTCAAGATGTCCAAGCGCGCCGGCACCTTCGTCACCCTGCGCGACGTGGTCGAGCAGGCGGGCGCGGACGTGACCCGCTTCCACATGCTGACGCGCAAGAACGACGCGGCGCTGGATTTCGACTTCGCGCGTGTGCTGGAGCAGTCCAAGGACAACCCGGTCTGGTATGTGCAATATGCCAGCGCCCGGGTGAACTCGGTGCTGAACAAGGCCGCCGAGATGGGCGTCGATACCTCGGATGCCGGGCTGGCCCGGGCCGATTTGGCCCGGCTATCGCATCCGGCCGAGCTGGAACTGGCCAAGAAAGTTGCAGAATGGCCACGCACCGTCGAAATCGCCGCCCGCGCGCATGAGCCGCATCGGATCGCGTTTTTCCTCTATGACATCGCCTCCGAGCTGCATTCGCTGTGGAACCGCGGCAATGACGAGCCGTCGCTGCGCTTCCTGCAAGAGGGCGATCCGGCGGCCATGGCGGCGAAAATCGCGCTGGTGCGGTCCGTTGGCGTTGTCATTTCGGCCGGTCTTGGTATCTTGGGGGTGACTCCGGCCAAGGAAATGCGCTGAAAAACGGCGCTCTGCCGGGGACGAGCAGATAAACGAGCAGCGTCGGAACAACCGGCAGGCAGGCAGGAATGACGGTAGTAGATTTCCGCTCCTCGGGCGGGTTTGACGGGGCGCAGCCGGGCAGGCTGTCGCATGACTATCCCCATGCCGAGGGGCAGCAGGGCTATGCTGACGATTGGCCGGATGAAGGCTGGGACGAACAGCACTATCACACCCCTGCCGAGGCGTTGACCGATTCGCCCTCGCTTCTGGGGCGGATCACGCGGCTGACGCATTACCTGGGCGCGCTGGTCTCGGTCGGGCTGATCGTGATTCTGGCGGTCTGGGGCTACAAGCTGGTGGTGCGCGACGTCTCGGGCGTGCCGGTCATCCGCGCCATCGAAGGCGAGGCCCGTACCGCCCCCGACAATCCGGGGGGCGAACTCACCGACCGCACCGGCCTGGCCGTGAATTCGGTCGCTGCCGGGGCCGAGACCGCGGCGGTGGACCGCGTGGCCATCGCGCCGCCCGCTACCCCGCTCGAGGACCAGGACGTGCCCATGGGCGAGCTGGGCGCCACCGCGCAAGAGCCCTCGCACCCGGTCGAACTGCCGCTGATGGATGAAACCGCCCGCGTCATCGCTCGTCCCGACGGCGAGATCCTGGCCGAACCCGATCCGGCCGCGGAATCCGTCGCCAATGCGGTGATCTCGGATGCCCCGGCCGCCGAGGCGCCGGTGAACGAGGCGGTGACCGACCTTGCCGGCAACGAGACGCGCGACATCGCCATCACCACGGCGCTGGCCGAGGCCGGTGCGGCGCCGGTTCCCGGTGCCATCGCGCAATCGGCGCGTCCCGCGCCGCGCCCACGCCGTCTGGCCGCCGCGCCTGTGGTGGCGAGCGATGCCGCCCCGACGCCCGCGCCTGCGGCCGCCGAAAGCCGCCCCGCCGCTGCGCCCGAAACCCCGGCGCCGGCCCCGGCTCAGGTCGCCTCCGGCGCGCCGCTGGTGCAGATCGGCGCCTTCGACAGCGATGCGCTGGCACGGGGCGAATGGAACCGCGTCTCGGGCAAGTTCGGCGCGCTGTTCGCCGGCAAGGGCATGGTGGTTCAGGAGCACAAGGCCAATGGCCGCACCTTCTGGCGCCTGCGCGCCGCCGGCTTCGCCTCGCGCGACGAGGCGCGCCGCTTCTGCGCGGCGCTGATCGCCGAGGGCGTGGACTGCATTCCCGCTGCGGCGAAGTGAGCCGCTGACATGACCAGCGCCACCATCCTGGGCGGCATCGCCGGCCCGGAGTTGAGCCGGGCCGAGCGCGATTTCTTCCGCGCCGCCGATCCCTGGGGCTTCATCCTGTTCGCACGCAATGTCGATACGCCGGACCGCCTGCGCCGGCTGACCGCCGAATTGCGTGAGACGCTAGGCCGCAACGCCCCGGTGCTGATCGACCAGGAGGGCGGCCGGGTCCAGCGCATGCGCGCGCCGCATTGGACCGACTGGCCGGCGCCGCTGGACCAGGCCGGGCGCGGCGAGCGCGCGATCTGGCTGCACCATCACCTGCTGGCGCAGGAACTGCGCGCCGTGGGCATCGACGCCGATTGCGCCCCGGTGCTGGATATCGCCCGCGACGACACTCATCCCTTCCTGAAGAACCGCTGCCTCGGTTCGGATGCCGATACGGTGATCCGGTTGGGGCGGGCCGCCGCGCAGGCGATGCTGGCCGCCGGGGTGCTGCCAGTGATCAAGCACATGCCGGGCCATGGCCGGGCGCGGGTGGACAGCCACAAGGACCTGCCGGTGGTCGAGGCTGCGCTGGACGAGCTGCGCGCCACGGATTTCGCCCCGTTCCGCGCGCTGGCCGACCTGCCCATGGCGATGACCGCGCATATCCGCTTTACCGCCATCGACGATGCACCAGCCACCGCCTCGTCCGCCGTGATCGACTTGATCCGGCGCGAGATCGGCTTCGACGGGCTGCTGATGTCGGACGATATCGGCATGCAGGCGCTGTCTGGCAGCCCGGCCGAGCGCGCCGCCGCCACCATCGCCGCGGGCTGCGACCTGGTGCTGTCCTGCAACGAGACGCCGGCGCAGATGGAAGAGATCGTCGCCGCTGCCGGGACCATGGCGCCGCGCGCCGTCGCGCGGGCCGAGGCGGCGCTGGCCCTGCGCCGCGCGCCGCTGGCCGAGGATACTGCCGTGCTGCGGGCCGAACTGGCGGCGCTTGGCGGGCTGGCGGCCTGATCGGTTGACTAAGCCCGGTCCATGGCGGATTCTGCGCAGATTCTCTTGCCCGGACGCGTCATGACCAAGGTACCCTACCTGACCCCCGTGCCCGACCCGGACCCTGAGCGGGACCCGGCGCCGCATCTGCCAGGGTTCGCGCCGCAAGCCGTGGCCGAGCGGTGCGCCGAGGAGGTGCTGGTCGTCGATGTTTCCGGCTTCGAGGGGCCGCTGGACCTGCTGCTGACGCTGTCGCGCACGCAGAAGGTCGACCTGATGCAGGTCTCGGTGCTGGAGCTCGCCGACCAGTATCTGGCCTTCGTCGAGGAGGCGCGGGCGCTGCGCATCGAGCTGGCGGCCGATTACCTGGTCATGGCGGCCTGGCTTGCCTATCTGAAATCGCGGCTGCTGCTGCCGCCAGACCCCGAGGCTGAGGGGCCGAGCGCCGAGGAAATGGCCGCCCATTTGGCCTTCCAGCTCGAGCGGCTGAACGCCATGCGCGAGGCGGCGGCGCGGCTGATGGCCCGCAACCGGCTGGGGCAGGACCGTTTTGCGCGTGGCGCGCCCGAGACCGTCGCCCGGCAGTGCCAGGTCGCCTGGCAGGCCGGGCTGATCGACCTGATGCGCGCCTATGCCCGGCTGCGCACCCGCGACGAGTTCCGCCCCTATGCCTTCGACCGCCGCGACGTGCTGACCATGGAGCAGGCGCTGGACCGGGTGCGCGGGCTGATCGGCTTTGCCGGCGACTGGACCGAGCTTGCCGCCTTCCTGCCCGACGGCTGGGAGGCCGATCCGCAGCGCCGCCGCTCGGCCACCGCGGCGACCTTTGCCGCGACGCTGGAACTGGCGCGTCAGGGTGCGCTGGAGATCAGCCAGGCCGGGACCTTTGCCCCGATCACCATCCGCAGGCGCCCGCAATGAGCCAGGACGACACCGCCCCCGACCTGCAGCGTTTCCCCCCGCCGCCGCTGGCCGAGCAGGAGCGCATGGTCGAGGCGATCCTGTTCGCCTCGGCCGAGCCGATGAGCCAGCGCGAGATCGCCGCGCGCCTACCGGCCGGCTGCGATGCGGGTGAGGCGCTGCGCGCGCTGCGCGCCCGCTATGAGGGGCGGGGGGTGCAGCTTGCGCGTGTGGGCGATGCCTGGGCCTTTCGCACCGCCGCCGATCTGGGTTTCCTGATGCAGGAAAGCGTTGTCGAAAGCCGCCGCCTGTCGCGCGCCGCCACCGAGACGCTGGCGATCATCGCCTATCACCAGCCCGTCACCCGTGCCGAGATCGAGGAGATTCGCGGCGTCGCCGTCAGCCGCGGCACGCTGGACCAATTGATCGAGCTGGACTGGGTTCGCATCGGTCGCCGCCGCCAGACCCCCGGCCGACCGGTGACCTTCGTGGTGACCGAGACCTTCCTGGATCATTTCGGACTGGAAAGCGCCCGCGACCTGCCGGGGCTGGCCGAGTTGCGTGCTGCCGGCCTGCTGGAGTCGCGCCCGCCCGGGGAGGGCCTGGCGCCCGGCCTGTTCGGCGAGGAGGACGCCGAGGACGCCGGGAGCATGGCGGAGGATCTGTTCGAAGATGAGTGAAGAATTGATTTTAAAACCATGAATATCAATAATTTTGTTGCCTTGATCGCGCGTATGGCGGCCGACCGGCTGATGAACTGGGGCATCCGTCGGGCGAATGCGCCGAAACCGGGCGCGCGCCGGACCCCTCAGCAGCAGAGCCACGAAAAGGCCATGCGCGAGGCGGTCAAGCGCGCCCGTCAGGCGGCGCGCATCACCCGGCGGATGCAATAAGGGGGGCTCTGCCCCCGTCGCGCTGGCGCGCGACTCCCCCCGGGATATTTGGACACGAAAGAAAACGCAGGGCGGGGCGGCGATTCAGGCGAATTGCTTGGCCAGCTTGAGGCCCTGGCCCTGGTAGTTCGAGGCGATGCCGCTGCCGTAGAGCCGTTCCGGCCGGGCGGCCATCCGCTCGTAGACCAGTCGGCCGACGACCTGGCCGTGCTCCAGCGCGAAGGGGGCCTCGTGGCAGCGCACCTCGAGGACGCCGCGTGCGCCCCGGCCCGCGCTGCCGTGGCCGAAGCCCGGGTCGAAGAAGCCGGCGTAATGCACCCGGAACTCGCCCACCATGGCCAGATAGGGTGCCATTTCGGCAGCGTAATCAGGCGGGATGGCCACCGCCTCGCGGCTGACCAGGATATAGAAGGCGCCGGGGTCGAGAATCAGCTGGCCGTCGGTGGTGCGCAGCTCGTCCCAGAAGTCGCGGGCCTGGTAGGCGCCGATGCGGTCGAGGTCGATCACCCCGCTATGCGGCCGGGCGCGGTAGCCGACCAGGTCGCCCGCCTCGGGGCGCAGGTCGACCGAGAAGCCCAAGCCATCGTCGATCAGCGCCTCGCCCGTCACCAGCGGCTCGCGCGCGTGCAGGTTGCGCAACTCGGTATCCGACAGCACGGCCTGGCCCTGGCGCAGCCGCAACTGGTTCAACCGCATGCCGGGCCGCACCAGCACCGAGAAGCTGCGCGGGCAGATCTCGGCATAGATCGGGCCGTCATAGCCTTCGGGCAGCCGGTCGAACTCGGTGCCCTCGTCCGTGACCAGCCGGGTCAGCAGGTCGAGCCGGCCGGTCGAGCTTTTGGCATTGGCCACCGCGTCGAGGCCGGCGGGCAGCGTCAGGCGCTCCATCAGCGGCACCAGGTAGACGCAGCCCTTTTCCAGCACGGCACCGTCGGTGAGGTCCATGCGATGCATCTCGAAATCCCGGAGCCGGTCGCTGACCCTGCGCCCGCGCCCGGCCAGGAACGAGGCGCGCAGCCGCCAGGCGGTGGCGCCCAGCCGCAGGTCGAGGCTGGCGGGCTGGACCTGTTCGGGCAAGATCGGCTGGTCCGCCGAGATCGCGCCGCTTGCGATCAGCTGGCGCAGGGACGTATCGGGAAGCACACCGTTCACGCGAAACCCTTTCGGCAAAAGGAAACGCCCACCCCCGGACAGGGATGGGCGTTTTCGGAATGGTCGGGCCGGCGAGATTCGAACTCGCGGCCTTCCGCCCCCCAGACGGACGCGCTAACCAGGCTGCGCCACGGCCCGACGAGGGGCATATAGAGCGAAGCGGGCCGCCAGCACAAGGGGAGAAGGGCGGAAATTTCGGCAAGATTCTCGATTGCTGTGGATAGACTGCTGCCGAGGGCGGGAAAGCGGCCGGCCATGCGCGTCAGAGCGCGGTCGACAGCGCGTCACGCAGGGATTTCGCCTGCACAGGCAGGGGCTTGCCCTGCAATTCGTGCTGGCGCAGCGCCAGCGCGGTGGCCACCAGGCGGCTGAGCCAGTCCGGCTCGGGCCGCGACGCGTGGCCTGGATCGAGCGCCACGAAAAGCGGCAACGATTCGGCGTGTTCGGGCCGGGGGCGGGCCGGCTTCGGCGCGGATCGGGACGGGGTGGGCGCAGCCGGTCCGTCCGAGCCGGGCAGGGCCAAGCGCACCGCCGGGCCAGGGGCGGAAGGGCGTTCGGCGGGGCCGACATCGCCCAGGGTCTCGCCGAGCCGGGCAGCGCCGATCTCGCGCAGCGCGGCGCCGCGGTCGGCGGCGATCAGCCGCTTGGCGCCGCGGATGCTGAGCCCTTCCTCGCGCATGACCTGGCAGAGGCCAGCGGCTAGCCGGACGTCGTCCGGCCGGTAATAGCGGCGGCCGTCGGCGCGCTTCACGGGTGCAAGCTGCGTGAATTGCGATTCCCAATAGCGCAGCACATGCGGCGCGACGCCCACGAGGCGCGAGACCTCTCCGATGGACCTGAAGGCGTCGGGCGACTTGCTCATCAGCCCTTGCGCCTGTTCCCCGCCGCGACGCGATCCTTCATCAGATGCGAGGGGCGGAAGGACAGCACCCGGCGCGGCGTGATCGGCACTTCCTCGCCGGTCTTGGGGTTGCGGCCGATGCGTTCGTTCTTGTCGCGGACCGAAAACGTGCCGAAGGACGAGATCTTGACCTGCTCGCCGCGCACCAGCGCATCGGAGATATGGCCAAGCACGCTTTCGACGAGTTGGGCCGATTCGTGGCGGGACAGACCCACCTCACGGAACACGGCCTCGGCCAGGTCCATGCGGGTCAGGGTAGAGTCGCTCATCTCGGAAACCTCTTGAATGGTGCGAAGGATGATTTCTTTACGGCGCCGAGTCAACAACCCCCGCCCGATTCCGTTCCCTCATCGGCCGATTTTGTCCCGCATTATTCGCGCCTTATCCGCAAGGCCCCGCGCATGGCACCCAATGCCCTGCTTGGAAGCGCGGCAATTCGTGCCTATCTTCATGGCTGGAAAGGCAAGCAGGACGGGACTGACATGGCTGGCGGCTGGGCGCGCGACGATGCGGTGAACGAACAGATCGAGGTTTCGACGCAAGAGGCGATCGAGCGGATGCGGCTGCGCAATGCGCAGCGCGGCGACCGGGAAAGTGCCGCGTTCTGCGAGGAATGCGACGAGCCGATCCCCGAGGCGCGGCGGCAGGCGATTCCCGGCGTGCGGCTGTGCGTGAACTGCCAGTCGGGCCGGGACAGGGCCTGGCGTCCCGACGCCGGAATCAACCGGCGCGGATCGAAGGATTCGCAGCTGAAATAAGGGTTTGCCTACCAGCGCAGCACGACCGAGCCCCAAGCGAGGCCGCCGCCGATGGCCTCGGCCACCACCACGTCGCCGGGCTTGAAGCGGCCCTGGGCATTGGCCACCGACAGGGCCAGCGGGATCGAGGCAGCCGAGGTATTGCCGTGATCGGCCACCGTCAGCACCACCTTCTCCATCGGCAGGTGCATGCGCTTGGCCGTGGCCTCGATGATGCGCAGGTTGGCCTGGTGCGGCACCAGCCAATCCACCTGATCGGTGTTCAGCCCGGCGCGGTCCAGCGCGCGATGCGCGGTGTCGGCCAGCTTCTCGACCGCATGGCGGAACACCAGGTTGCCCTGCATGCGCAGATGCCCGGCCGTGCCGGTCGAGGCGACGCCGCCATCGACATAGAGCAGGTCGCGATATTGCCCGTCGCTGTTCAGGTCGGTGGCGAGGATGCCGCGATCGGCGGAGGTGCCCTGACCCTCGGCGGCCTCCAGCACCACGGCGCCGGCGCCGTCACCGAACAGCACGCAGGTGCCGCGGTCGGTCCAGTCCATGATGCGGCTGAAGGTCTCGGCCCCGATCAGCAGGACGCGATCCGCAAGCCCGGCGCGGATCATCGCATCGGCATTGGCCAGGGCATAGACGAAGCCGGCGCAGACTGCTTGCAGGTCATAGGCGAAGCCATGCCGCATGCCCAGCCCGGCCTGCACCATGGTCGCGACCGAGGGGAAGGTCAGGTCGGGGGTCGAGGTGGCCACGATCACCGCGTCGATCTGCCCGGCCTCAAGGCCGGAATCGGCCAGCGCGGCCTGCGCCGCCAGGATGCCCAGGTCGCTGGTGCGCTGCTCCTCGGCGGCGAAATGGCGCCGCTCGATGCCGGTGCGGGCGCGGATCCATTCGTCGCTGGTGTCCAGCTTGTCCTCGAACCAGCTGTTCTCGACCACGCGCTCGGGCAGGTAATGGCCGGTTCCCCGGACGATTGCACGCCGCATCAGGACGCCTCGCTTTCCTTGCTGCCGTTGATTTGGCCGGCCGCCGCGACGGATTGCGCCACGCGCGCCGCCAGCCGGTCCTGAAAGCCGGATTGCGCCAGCCGGAAGGCCAGCTTGATCGCCGCCGAGACGCCGGTGGCATCGGCCGAGCCGTGCGATTTCACCACCGTCCCGTTCAGGCCCAGGAAGACGCCGCCATTGACGCGGCGCGGGTCGATACGCTTTTGCAGCCGCTTCAGCGAACCCATGGCCAGAAGCGCCGCGAATCTCGACATCACCGACTTGCCGAAGGCTTCCTTCAGCAGCTCGCCGACCAGCTTCGCCGTGCCCTCGCCGGTCTTCAGCGCCACATTGCCGGTAAAGCCGTCGGTCACGATCACATCGACGCGGGCCGAGGGCAGGTCGCCGCCCTCGACGAAGCCGACATAGTCGAAATTTGCCGCCTGCGCCGTGGTGGGGATCAGCTCATGAGCCTGTTTCAGCTCGGGCCGGCCCTTGTGCTCCTCGGTCCCGACATTCAGCAGGCCGACGCGCGGCCGCTCCAGTCCGAAACCGTTGCGGGCATAGGAGGCGCCCATCAGCGCATAGGTCAGGAGATCCTGCGCATCGGCGCGGATATCGGCGCCGACATCCAGCATGACGTTGAAGCCCTGCGGGTTGCGCGACGGCCAGAGGCAGGCGATGGCGGGGCGGTTCACGCCGGGCAGCTTGCGCAGCCGCAGCATCGACAGCGCCATCAGCGCGCCGGTATTGCCGCAGGAGACGGTGGCGGTCGCCTCGCCCCGGCGCACCGATTCGAGGGCGGACCACATCGAGGTGCCCTCGCCCTTGCGCAGCACCTGGCTGGGCTTGTCGTCCATGGTCACGACGCCGGCGGCGTCGCGAATGTCGCAACGCCGCGCCAGATCGCCGCGCCGGGCGATCAGCCGTTCCAGTTCGGCCTGCGGGCCGTGGACGATGAAGCGGATATCGGGATTTCTCCCGGCGCTCTCGGCCATGCCGGCGATCACCGTCGCCGGGCCGCGGTCGCCGCCCATCGCGTCAACGGAGATCACCACGCCGCCCCCGTCGCCAGGGGCGCGAGGCAGAATGCTGGAATCTGCCGAAGCCATATCCGCGGTCGGTCCGCTCAGGCCGCGTCTTCGTCCAGGTCGACCTCATTGGCCTGCGCCACGACCTCGCGGTCGGCATAATGGCCGCAGGACGGGCAGACGTGATGCGGGCGCTTCAGTTCGCCGCAGTTCGGGCATTCGTTCGGGTTGCCAGCGACGAGCGCATCATGCGAACGGCGCATGTTGCGGCGGGAGCGGGTAACTCGGTTCTGAGGGACGGCCATGTCTCAACCTCAAGTGGTTCGGGGGGCAACCCGGCTGGGCGGCCCCGGATTCGGTGTTTCGTATCTGGGGCGGGCATAGGCCACTGGAGCGTGGGCCGCAAGTCGCGAAAACGGGTCGCAGAGCGGGGCCGCGGTCCGGGATTCCCCCGCCGGTCGAATGAACGCGGGAAAATAGCGGGATTTTCGCATTGCGCAAGGGAAATCTGCAAGGGAAGCGGCGCTTGCGCGCCGCTGCCTCCGGCGGGGATATTTGGACACGAAAGAAGCGGGTCTGCGGGCCGGGATGGCGCGACGGTTCAGCGGCCGAGCTTGGCGTGGACCTCGTCCAGGTCGATCTCGTTCTTCGGCAGCTTGTTGTCGGGATCGTCGAAGTCGTATTTGAACAGCTGGAAATCCTTCTTGTAGATTTCCCAGACCAGATGGCGCGACAGGTCGTCGAAATAGGCGCTGGCCTTATGGGCGCGCTTGGGGCCGTGGCCTGCGGATTCGTTGAACTTCGGCACGTCGTTCACGTCGAGCCCGACCGGGGTCGGGGCGGCGTCCAGCACCTTCTGCATGCCCTCGTTGAACTTCTCGGTGAAGAAGATCTGGTCGTAGCGGCCGCCGTTGACGATGAAGGTCGAGATATGGCCCGACATGGCCGACCAGTGGATGTCCGGCTCCATCGGGCGGCGCCAGCGGATGGTGTCGCGAGCGAACAGCAGGAAACGGCGGAAGCTGGCGATCTGGTCGAATTCGAAGCCGTTCTCGGGGCTGCCGACATCGACGCCGTAGCGCTGCATCAGCTGCGGCACCAGGTTGCCGCGATAGCGCTTGCCGTTGCGCTGGATGCCGGCGATCTTGTCGAAGAACGAGGACAAGATGCGCGCATAGGGATTGCGCACGCAGGTGAAGGTCAGCGCCTTGTGCGCCCTGACGTTTTCCTCGATCAGCGGCTGGCTTTCGGGCTGGTTCCACTTGTGCAGCCCGCCGGTGGAATCATGGATGTCGCCGTCGAAATAGCGGCCATGGTCGGAATAGAACATGATCTGTCCGATCGAGGAGCAGGCGCATTTCGGGACGACGCGATAGACCATGCTTTCGCTTTCCGTCATCCAGGTTCCTGGAAAACCCATAACTCTCTTTCCCTTCAAAAACCGCGCCGGCCGGCCGGGACCGCGGCCGGGTTGCCCCTCCGGTCAAAATCGGTAAGGACACAAAGCAAATCGCCGGCAGAGTTTCAACCTGCCGCGAAGCGTTGCCTGCGTGAACCGGACGGGATGGCTATCGAGATGGCGCGTATTGCCTTCATTCTTCTCTGCCACAAGGATCCGAAGGGGGTGGTCGCGCAGGCCCGCCGGCTGACCGCCTCGGGCGATTACGTGTCGATCCATTTCGACGGGCGGGCCAATCCCCGGGATTTCGAGCTGATAAGGGCGGCGCTGGCCGACAATCCCTCGGTCGCCTTTGCGCAACGGCGCTGGAAATGCGGCTGGGGCGAATGGTCGCTGGTCGGCGCCACGCTGGAGGCGGTGCGCGCCGCCGTCGCCGCCTTTCCGCAGGCCACGCATTTCTACATGCTGTCGGGCGATTGCATGCCGATCAAGTCGGCCGAACATGCGCATGGCTTTCTGGATGCCGAGGATTGCGATTACATCGAGAACTTCGATTTCTTCGAATCGGATTGGATCAAGACCGGCTTCAAGGAGGAGCGGCTGATCTATCGCCACTGGTTCAACGAGCGCCGGCGGAAATGGCTGTTCTATGCCAGCTATGACCTGCAAAGGCGATTCGGCCTGGCCCGCAAGGTGCCGGCCGACATCCAGGTCATGATCGGCTCGCAATGGTGGTGCCTGCGCCGCCAGACCGTCGAGAAGGTGCTGGATTTCTGCGCCAGCCGCCCGGATGTGATGCGCTTCTTCTCGACCACCTGGATCCCGGACGAGACCTTCTTCCAGACCGTGGTGCCGCATGTCGTGCCGCGCAAGGAGATCCGCTCGCGCACCCTGACCTATTTGATCTTCACCGATTACGGCATGCCGGTGACGTTCTACAACGACCATTACGACCTGCTCATGGGGCAGGACTACCTGTTCGCCCGCAAGATCAGCCCCGAGGCGATCCGGCTGCGCGAGCGGCTGGGTGCGCTCTGGGCTGCCTCGGGCGTGCATTTCCCGATCTCGAACGAGGCGACCGGGCTGTTTCGTTTCCTGACCGCGCGCGGCCGGGTCGGGCGGCGGTTCGGCCAGCGGTTCTGGGAGGCCGAGGGCAGCCTGGGCCGGGCCAATTCGCTGCTGCTGGTGGTGGCCAAGAAATGGCATGTCGCCAAGCGGCTGACCGCGGCGATCCGGGCGCATACCCCGATTCCGGCGGTGGATTTCGTCTTCAACGAGCACGAGGCGCATCTGCCCGATCTGGGCGGCGTCGAGACCACGGTCGAAAAGCGCGACCGGCACCGCCGGGCGCTGATCCGGCTGCTGTTCCAGCATTTCGAATCGCACCGGCTGGTGCTGTGCCTGGATCCTTCGGCGCTGCACCTGATTCAGGATCTGACCTCGGACAAGGCCGATACCCGCATTCTGCTGGTCGATTCCGAATTCGACGACGATTATCTGCGCGGTCACATCGCCCGCGTCGGGCTGGCCGGTGCCGAGACCGCGCCCGAGGTGATCGAGCGGCTGCTGCCCACGGTGCGCGCCGATCTGGAACACGAGGCCGAGCGGCTGCGCGACATGGATTTCGCCGGCTTCCATTCCGTCGCGCCCTGGCGGCCGTGCCAGGAGAATGCCGCGCAGCTGGCGCGTTTCCTGGACGTGCCGGCCGAGATCGCGCTGACGCTTGCCAAGACCGACTACCTGTTCAGCGATTGAGGAGAGAGAGCATGCCCGCCTATGACGACAGCAACATCTTCGCCCGCATCCTGCGCGGCGAGATCCCCAATGACACGGTGTTGGAGACCGAGCATACGCTGGTCTTTCGCGACATCCGGCCGCAGGCGCCGGTGCATGTACTGGTGATCCCCAAGGGCGCCTATGTCAGCTATGACGATTTCGCCGCCCATGCCTCGGAGGCCGAGATCGTGGATTTCCACCGCGCCATCGCCAAGGTGACCCGTGAGCTGGGCGTGGCGCTGGAGGGCGGGCTGGGTTTTCGCGCCATCACCAATGCCGGGCCGGACGGCGTGCAGGAGGTGCCGCATTTCCACATGCACATCCTGGGCGGCCGGCCCATGGGCCGGATGGTTCAGCCGGGCTGAGGCGCCGGGCGCGAGGTCAGCTGGACGAAGACATCCTCGAGGTCCGGCGCCTCGACCGCGAGGTCGCGAATCGGCAGGCGGGCGGCGCGCAGCGCGTCGATCAGCCCGTCCGTCGGAATGCGCGAGGGCGCATAGCTGAGCGCCAGCCGGCCGTCCTCGCGCCGCTCGGCCCGCACGCCCTCGGGCAGGGCGGGCAGGCTGCGGGCCTCGCCGGTATCGACCACCAGCGTCTTGGAATCGGCGCGGCCGAGCAGGGCGGCGGTATCCTCGCACAGGATCAGCTCGCCATGGTCGATGATGGCGATGCGGTCGCACATCTCCTCGGCCTCTTCCAGGTAATGCGTGGTCAGGATGATGGTCATGCCCTGGTCATTCAGCTTGCGCACATTGCGCCACAGCATCTCGCGCAGCTGGATGTCGACGCCCGCCGTCGGTTCGTCCAGCACCAGGATCTGCGGCCGGTGGACCAGCGCCTTGGCGAGCAGCAGGCGTCGCTTCATGCCGCCCGACAGGTGGCGCGAATAGCTTTCCGCCTGTTCGGTCAGCCCGACCAGTTCCAGGAGTTCGTCGGTCCAGCGCTCGCGCTTCGGCACGCCGTAGAGCCCGGCCTGCACCTCGAGGCTGGCGCGGGGGGTCAGGAACGGGTCGATGTTGAGTTCCTGCGGCATGACGCCGATGGCGGCGCGGGACTGGCGCGGGTTCACGTCCTGGTCGAAGCCCCAGATCCTGACCTTGCCCGAGCTTTTGCGCACCAGCCCGGCCAGGATGTTGATCGTGGTCGACTTGCCGGCGCCGTTCGGTCCCAGGAGCCCGAAGATCGAGCCGGCGGGAATCGCCAGGTCCAGACCTTTCAGCGCCTGTTTCGCGGGCGCCTTGCCCGCGGCGGCATAGGTCTTGGTCAGGCCGCTGATTTCGATGGCATTCGGGCTTTGCTCTGGGGCTGGCATCGGCTCTTGGCGTTCATTATGATCGCCGCCGGTTTAACCCCGTTTGTCGTCAAAGCTCAAGGAACCGCCATGACCATTCCGGCCCCCGAGATCCAGACCGTCACCTCCTGGAAGGTCGCCTGCGACGGCGACGAGGCGCGGGGCCTGGGCCATCCGCGCGTCTGGCTGGCCATTCCGCGGGACACCGGCTGGGTCGAATGCGGCTATTGCGACAAGCGTTTCGTGATCGACCGCGAGCACGCGCACGAGGATCACTGAGGCCCGGCTGCGACGGGAGCTTTCCGAGGCTGCCATGCCGGGCCGGCTGGGGCGTTGCGACGCCTCCGGCGGGGGTATTTGTTCAACGGTGAAAAGCCGGGCCGCGCGGCCTTGGCCCCGGGGCCGCTTCGTGGCATCAAGGCTGGCGAACGAAAGAGAGCACGGGGCGCGCGGCACATATGACGGACGGATTCGGCAAGGGTCATCACCTGCATCTGATCGACGGCTCGGCCTTCATCTTTCGCGCCTATCATGCGCTGCCGCCCTTGACCCGCCGCTCGGACGGGCTGCCCATCGGGGCGGTGGCGGGTTTCTGCAACATGGTGTGGAAATATTTGCAGGACGGCAAGGGCTCGGACCAGCCGACCCATGCGGCGGTGATCTTCGATCATTCTGCGCGGACATTCCGCAATGACATCTATCCGCTCTACAAGGCCAACCGGCCCGAGCCGCCCGAGGATCTGCGGCCGCAATTCCCGCTGACCCGCGAGGCGACGCGGGCCTTCAACATCGCCTGCATCGAGACCGAGGGCTTCGAGGCCGACGACATCATCGCCACGCTGGCCTGCCAGGCGCGGGATGCGGGCGGTCGGGTGACGATCATCAGCTCGGACAAGGACCTGATGCAGCTGGTCGGTGGCGGGGTCGAGATGATGGACCCGATCAAGGCCAAGCCCATCGGCCCCGAGGAGGTGCGCGAGAAATTCGGCGTCGGCCCCGAGCGGGTGGTGGACGTGCAAGCCCTGGCCGGCGATTCCATCGACAACGTGCCGGGCGCGCCGGGAATCGGCATCAAGACCGCCGCACAACTTATTGACGAATATGGTGATCTGGAGAGCTTGCTGGCACGGGCCGGCGAGATCAGGCAACCGAAGCGCCGGCAGACGCTGATCGACCATGCCGAGCAGATCCGCATCTCGAAGCGGCTGGTGGAGCTGGATTGCGGGATGGCGCTGGATTTCACGCTGGAAAGCCTGGAGATCCGCGAGCCCGATCCCGAGGCGCTGTTGGAATTCCTGACCCGGATGGAGCTGCGCACCCTGACCAAGCGGGTTGCCGAGCGTTTCGGGACCGAGCCGCCGACCATGGCCGATGTAACGCCCCCGCCCGCCGCCGGTGCGGACCCGGCGGTGCCGGTCGCCGCCGAACTGCCGGCGATCGACCGCAGCCTTTACGTCACCATCCGCGACGAGGCCGTGCTGGCCGAGTGGCTGGCCGAGATCGCCGAGAGGGGCGTGGTCGCCATCGACACCGAGACCACCGGCCTGGACGAGATGCAGGCTGAACTGGTCGGGGTCTCGCTTTGCACCGGCCCGGGGCGGGCGGCCTATCTGCCGCTGGGCCATGTCGATGGCGCGGCGGATCTGTTCGGCTCCGGCGCCCGGGTCGAGGGGCAGATGGACCGGGAGCGGGCGCTGGCCATGCTCAAGCCGGTGCTGGAGGATCCCTCGGTGCTGAAGATCGGCCAGAACATCAAGTATGACTGGAAGCTGCTGGCCCGCTACGGCATCCGCATGGCGCCTTTGGACGACACCATGCTGCTGTCCTATGCGCAGAATGCCGGGGCGCATAACCACGGCATGGACGAGTTGGCGGACTTGTATCTGGGCCATCGCTGCCTGCCGATCAAGGACCTGATCGGCTCGGGCAAGGCGCAGATCAATTTCTCGCAGGTGGCGATCGACAAGGCCAGCGAATATGCCGCCGAGGATGCCGAGGTGACCTGGCGGCTCTGGCATCACCTGCGGCCCAAGCTGGCGCCGAACCATGTGACCACCGCCTATGAACGGCTGGAGCGGCCGATGATCGCGGTGCTGGCCGACATGGAGATGGCCGGCATCCGCATCGATTCCGAGCATCTGAAGCGCATGTCCAACGCCTTTGCCCAGAAGATGGCGGGGCTGGAGGCCGATATCCACGCCCTGGCCGGCGGGCCGTTCAATGTCGGCAGTCCCAAGCAGCTGGGCGAGATCCTGTTCGAGCGCATGGGGCTTGCCGGCGGCAAGCAGGGCAAGACCGGAGCCTTCTCCACCGGCGCCGAGGTGCTGGAGGACCTGGCCGCCGAGGGGCATGAGCTGCCGGCGCGGGTGCTGGACTGGCGGGCGATCTCGAAGCTGAAATCGACCTATACCGATGCGCTGCCGCTGCATGTGAACCCCGAGACCGGGCGCGTGCACACCAGCTATTCCATCGCCGGGGCGCAGACTGGCCGGCTGGCCTCGACCGATCCGAACTTGCAGAACATCCCGGTCAGGACCGAGGAGGGACGGCGCATCCGCGAAGCCTTCGTCGCCGGGCCGGGGATGCGGATCGTGAGCCTCGACTACAGCCAGATCGAGCTGCGGATCCTGGCGCATGTGGCGCAGATCCCGGCGTTGAAGCAGGCCTTCCGCGACGGCATCGACATCCATGCCATGACGGCGAGCCAGATGTTCGGCGTGCCGGTCGAGGGCATGGACCCGATGATCCGCCGCCGCGCCAAGGCGATCAACTTCGGGGTGATCTACGGCATTTCCGGCTTTGGCCTGGCGCGCAACCTGCGCATTCCGCGCGCCGAGGCGCAGGCCTTCATCGACACCTATTTCGAGCGTTTCCCCGAGATCCGCGCCTATATGGACCGCACCGTGGCCGGGGCGAAGCAGGACGGTTTCGTGCGCACGCTGTTCGGGCGGCGGATCATGACGCCGGGCATCAACCAGTCCGGGCCGGCGACGGGTGGGGCGCGGCGGGCGGCGATCAACGCGCCGATCCAGGGCGCGGCCGCCGATATCATCCGCCGGGCAATGATCCGCATGCCGGAGGCGATCCGGCACCTGCCGGCGAAGATGCTGCTGCAAGTGCATGACGAGCTGGTCTTCGAGGTCGAGGAGGGCGCGGTGCCCGAGCTGATCGCGGCGGCGCGCGGCGTCATGCAGGGCGCGGCCGATCCCGCGGTCCGGCTGGACGTGCCGCTGATTGTCGACGCCGGGCAGGGAGCGAACTGGGCCGAGGCGCATTGAGCGGCGGCGGCCGTGCCGGTTGCGCGGTCGCATGGGTATTTGGGCAACGAAGAAGCCGGTGGAGGGCGGGATGGGCCATTCGCATTCGCATGACGGCGGACACGGCCATTCACATCTGCCGGGCGGGGTGGGCGACGGCACCATCCTGATTGCGGTGGTGGTCAACCTGGCGTTGACCGGGGCGCAGATCCTGGGCGGCTATGTCGCGGATTCCACGGCGCTGATCGCGGATGGGGTGCACAATCTCTCGGATGCGCTGGCGCTGGTGCTGGCCTTTGGCGCCCGGCGGCTGGCGCGCCGTCCCGCCAGTCCCGAGATGAGCTATGGCTGGGGCCGGGCCGAGATCGTCGCGGCCTTCGTCAACTATATCGCGCTGATCGCCGTGTCGGTCTGGCTGGGGATCGAGGCGCTGGGGCGGCTGGTCGAGCCGCCGCAGGTGGCGGGCGGGCTGGTCATGGCGCTGGCGGCTTTCGCGCTGTTCGTGGACATGGCCACGGCGGCGCTGGTCTGGCGGGCGGCGAAGGAGAGCGTGAATATCCGTGCCGCCTTCCTGCACAACCTGGCCGATGCGGCGGTTTCGGTCGCGGTGATCCTGGGCGGGGCGCTGATCTGGGCCTTTGGCTGGAATCTCGCCGACCCGATCCTGACGCTGCTGATCTCGGCGGTGATCCTGTGGCATATCGGGCAGCAGATCGGGCCGGTGATGCGCATGCTGATGCTGGCCGCGCCCGCCGGCACGGATCACGCGGCGCTGGCCGGTGCCGTGACCGGCGTCGAGGGCGTTGCGGGTGCGCATCACCTGCATCTGTGGCAGATCGACGAGCGCAGCACGGCGCTATCGATGCATCTGGTACTGCGCGAGGGGGCCGATCCGGCGCTGGCGGTGCGGCGGGTCAAGGCGCTGCTGCGGCGCGATTTCGGCATCGATCACGCCACCATCGAGACCGAGCGCGAGGGCGAGGTCTGCGGCGACCGGCATGATGGGCACGACCATGACCACGGCCATGGCCGCTAGATCGCGGCCGAATGGCCCGAGGCCGCCATGTCGTAGCCGTCGAACATGCGCGCGATCATCCGGGTCAGCGGCCGTCCCTTGGGCGTGATGCGCAGGCCCGAGGCATCGCTTTCCACCATCTCGCCGAAATGTGCGACGACGGGGGCGAAGACGTTGGCCAGGCTGTCGGAGTCGAAACCGTGGTCGCGGATGAACTCGTCGGAGCGGATCTCGAAATCGCACATCAGCGCTTCGATCATGCGCGAGCGCCAGCGGTCCTCGGGCGTGAAGGCATGGCCGCGCGTGGTCGAGAAGCGCCCGTCGCGGATCTTGGCCAGATGGGCGCCGGTCGCCGGGGCGTTCTGCGCATAGCCCTGCGGGAAGCGCGAGATCGACGAGGCGCCCAGGCCCACCAGAACCTCGGCCCGGTCGTCGGTATAGCCCTGGAAATTGCGGCGCAGGAGTCCGGCCTTTTGCGCGCGGGCCAACCCGTCGCCGGGCCGGGCGAAATGGTCGATGCCGATCTCGTCATAGCCATCGGCCAGGAACAGCTCGCGCGCGGTTTCGAACAGCCGCAGCCGGCCATGGGGATCGGGCAGCGCCTCGGACGGGATCATCACCTGCCGCTTGGCCATCCACGGCACATGGGCATAGCCGTAAAGCGCCACCCGGTCGGGCGAGAGCGCCAGGAGCTTCTGCACCGATTCGGCGATGCGGCGCGGGTCCTGATGCGGCAGGCCGTAGAGGATGTCGGCGTTGAGGCTGGCGATGTCGCGGTCGCGGATCATGTCCACGGCGCGTTTCGTCACCTCGAAGCTCTGCTCGCGGCCGATGACCTTCTGGATCTCGGGGTCGAAATCCTGCACCCCGATCGAGGCGCGGTTCAGCCCGGCCTCGGCCAGCGCGTCCATGCGCGCCTCGTCGATCTCGTTCGGGTCGATCTCGACCGAGAATTCCGCGCCCTCGGCCAGCGGGAAGGCGTTCAGGACGGCGCCGGCGACCTCGCGCATCATCTCGGCCGGCATCAGGGTCGGCGTGCCGCCACCCCAATGCAGCCGCGACAATCTGACGCCGGGCGCCAGCGCCGACTTCAGCATGTCGAGCTCGGCCAACAGGGCCTTGGCATAGGCGCGCACCGGCTCGTCGGATTGCGTGCCCTGGGTGCGGCAGGCGCAGAACCAGCACAGCCGCCGGCAAAACGGCACATGCATGTAGAGTGAGATCGCCGCGCCGGCGGGGATCGCGGCGATCCAGTCGCGAAAGACCGGCTCGCCCACGGCGGTTGTGAAATGCGGCGCGGTGGGGTAGCTGGTGTAACGCGGCACGCGCGCGTCAAACAGTCCCAGCCGCTCAAGTTGCGATTGTTGTTCCATGCTGCTATATATGCCCGGAACTCGCGCCAGGACCTTGACCCAAATCAAATGCCACAAGACGCCGCCATCTGCGCGACGCAGCAGCCCTGCGAAATTTGTCCGATCCGCTATCGGGCCGTCTGCGCACATTGCGAAGGCGACGAGCTGGACGAACTGGAAAGCATGAAATTCTATCGCCGCTACGAGGCGGGACAGGTCGTGGTCTGGGCCGGCGACCGGATGGATTTCGTGGGTTCGGTCGTCTCGGGCATGGCCGGCCTGACCCAGCAGCTCGAGGATGGGCGCACGCAGATGGTGGGCCTGTTGCTGCCCAGCGATTTCCTGGGCCGGCCCGGGCGCGAGATGGCGGCCTATACCGTCACCGCGACCAGCGACCTGGTGTTGTGCTGCTTTCGCCGCAAACCCTTTGAAAAGCTGCTGATCGACAATCCCCGCATCGCCAGCCGGCTGCTGGAGATGACGCTGGACGAGCTTGACGCCGCCCGCGACTGGCTGCTGCTTCTGGGCCGCAAATCGGCGCGCGAGAAGATCGCCTCGCTGCTGGTGATTCTGGCCCGGCGCGAGGCGGCGCTGATCAAGCGTCGCCCCGAAGGGCGCATCGCCATCGAACTGCCGCTGACGCGCGAGGCGATGGCGGATTACCTGGGCCTGACGCTGGAGACCGTCAGCCGGCAGATGAGCGCGCTGAAGCGCGAAGGGGTGATCGAGCTCGACGGCAAGCGGCGGGTGATCGTGCCCTCCTTCGTGCGGCTGGTCACCGAAAGCGGCGACGATTCGGATGGTGGGCCGCTGAGCTAGGCGGTCGGTCGGGCTGTCGCTCGGTTCGAAACCGAAACCCCCGGGGACCTGCCCGGGGGTTCGTCTTGTCAAGGCGGCGCATCAGCGCGCCATCAGCACCGGCACCTGCGCCTTTTCCAGCATGCTGCGCGTCGCGCCGCCCAGGATCGCCTCGCGGAAGCGGGAATGGCTATAGGCGCCCATCACCAGCATATCGGCGCCGATCTCGGTGGCGCGGCGGTTCAGGATGTCGCTGATCAGCGGCAGGGTGCGCGCCAGAACCGCGATTTCCGCCTTTACGCCATGCCGGGTCAGCATCTGGCACAGCGCCCCGCCGGGATCCGAGCGCTCGGGGCCGCTGGGCGAGGGGTCGACCACGGTGATCTCGACGCTTTCGGCGGCGATCAGCAGCGGCAGGGCGCGGCGCACGGCGGCCAGCGCCTCGTTAGACTGGTTCCAGGCGATCATGATCTTCTTGCCGAAGGGCTCCTTCAACTGGTCGGGCACGATCAGCACCGGGGCCGAACCCTCGAACAGCGCCGCTTCGGTGACGGCCTCGGCATCGGGCGGCGCACCTTCGCCATAGGGACGGTTCAGCACCACCAGATCGGAATAGCGCGCCCGCATGCCCACCAGCGTCGAAAGCCCGCCGACCTGCGCCACCGCGGAATCGACCGACCAGCGGACGTCCTCGGGGTCGAGCCGGTCGCGGATCTTCTCCTCCAGCTCGCTGGCCGTGGCCATGGCCTTGTCGATGGATTCCTGGAACACATAGGCCGAGGCGCCCGCATAGTAGTAACCGCTTTGGGTGTGGTCCACGCCCATGCAGAACACGTCGAGATGCGCATCCTCGCGCCGGGCCATGGCAATGGCCGAATCGAGTTGCTTCTGCTGCTTGGCGTCGGTCAGAACGGTCAGGATCGTCTTGTAGCCCATGGGCGCTCTCCTTTCGGGGTTCGGCGCAAGTTTTGCCTGCATCGGGCAGGATCGCAATCGGTGCGTGTGCCTGACTGCGACATCCTGTCCGGATATTTGTGGATTTTACACCTATCAAGCATGGGCAGATTGACGCAGATCAAAGTTTCACGAAACCGTGCGACGTTAGAAGTAGCTGTCGAAGCCGCGATTCTGCCGCATCCTGATGCGAGTCGGCCGCCTTCGGAAGCAGGATGAAGGACAGGAATTCATGTTGGATACCATCAAGCTGATCGCGTTTGGCACGATCGCGGTCCTGGCCGCGATCGCCGCCAATTATGCGCGACCCGATGATCCCGCGTATCTGGTGAACGCGCTTATCATCATGCTGGCGGCAGGGATCATGTTCCTGCGCGTGCTGCGCCAGATGGGCAATGAGCAGCCCGCGCTCGAGCCGCATCCCGAAACGCAGTACATGGACGACGTGGTTCGCGCCGGTGTGATCGCCACCGCCTTCTGGGGCGTGGTGGGTTTCCTGGTCGGGGTGGTCATCGCCTTTCAGCTGGCCTTTCCGGCACTGAACCTCAGCGACCTCACCATGGGTTATACCAATTTCGGCAAGCTGCGGCCGCTGCATACCTCGGCGGTGATCTTCGCCTTTGGCGGCAATGCCCTGATCGCCACCTCGTTCTACGTGGTGCAGCGCACCTCGGCGGCGCGGCTCTGGGGCGGCAACGCGGCCTGGTTCGTGTTCTGGGGCTATCAGCTTTTCATCCTGCTGGCCGCGACCGGCTATATCCTCGGCGCCACCCAGTCCAAGGAATATGCCGAGCCGGAATGGTATGTGGACTGGTGGCTGACCGTCGTCTGGGTCGTCTACCTGGCCGTGTTCCTGGGCACCATCCTGAAGCGGAAAGAGCCGCATATCTACGTGGCGAACTGGTTCTACCTGTCCTTCATCGTCACCATTGCCATGCTGCATATCGTCAACAACCTGGCGATCCCGGTCAGCCCCTTCGGCTCGAAATCGGTGCAGCTGTTCTCGGGCGTGCAGGACGCCATGACGCAATGGTGGTATGGCCACAACGCGGTGGGCTTCTTCCTGACGGCGGGCTTCCTGGGCATGATGTATTACTTCATCCCCAAGCAGGCCGAGCGTCCGGTCTACAGCTACAAGCTGTCGATCATCCACTTCTGGGCGCTGATCTTCCTCTATATCTGGGCCGGTCCGCACCACCTGCACTATACCGCGCTGCCCGACTGGGCCTCGACGCTGGGCATGGTGTTCTCGATCATCCTGTGGATGCCCAGCTGGGGCGGCATGATCAACGGGCTGATGACGCTGTCGGGCGCCTGGGACAAGCTGCGCACCGATCCGATCATCCGCATGATGGTGGTGGCCGTGGGCTTCTACGGCATGGCGACCTTCGAGGGGCCGATGATGTCGATCAAGGCGGTGAACTCGCTGTCGCATTACACCGACTGGACCATCGGCCACGTCCATTCCGGCGCGCTTGGCTGGAACGGCATGATCACCTTCGGCGCGCTTTACTATCTGGTGCCGCGGCTGTGGGGGCGTGAGCGGCTTTATTCGACGGGGCTGGTCAGCTGGCATTTCTGGCTCGCCACCATTGGCCTGGTGCTCTACGCGGCCTCGATGTGGGTCTCGGGCATCATGGAGGGACTGATGTGGCGCGAGGTCGATGCGCAGGGCTTCCTGGTCAACGCCTTCGCCGACACGGTGGCCGCGAAATTCCCGATGAACGTGGTGCGGGCCCTGGGCGGCGTGCTCTATCTCGGCGGTGCGCTGATCATGTGCTACAACCTCTGGGCCACCGTCGCCAAGCAACCCAAGACCCAGGCGACCATCGCCGCGGTCCCGGCAGAGTGAGGACGGATCATGGCCATTCTTGAAAAGCACAAGGTCCTTGAAAAGAACGCCACGCTGCTGCTGGTCTTTTCCTTCCTCGTGGTGACCATCGGCGGCATCGTCGAGATCGCGCCGCTGTTCTATCTGCAAAACACCATCGAGAAGGTGCAGGGCATGCGGCCCTATACGCCGCTGGAGCTGAAGGGCCGCGACATCTATGTCCGCGAGGGCTGCTATGTCTGCCACAGCCAGATGATCCGCCCGATGCGCGACGAGGTCGAGCGTTATGGCCATTACAGCCTTGCGGCCGAGTCGATGTACGACCACCCGTTCCAATGGGGCTCCAAGCGCACCGGGCCGGACCTGGCCCGCGTCGGCGGCCGCTATTCGGACGAATGGCACCTGGACCATCTGGTGGACCCGCAGGCGGTGGTGCCGGAATCGATCATGCCGAAATACGGCTTCCTGCTGGATCGGCGGATCGACCCATCCAACGTGGAGCAGCGGCTGCGCACCGATGCGCGGGTCGGCGTGCCCTATAGCGACGAGATGATCGCCGCTGCCCGGGCCGACTTCCTGGCGCAGGCCGATCCCGATGCCGATGCCTCGGGGCTGGAGGAACGCTATCCGGGTGCGCAGCAGCGCAATTTCGACCGCCGCCCCGGCGTCTCCGAGATGGACGCCCTGATCGCCTATCTCCAGGTCCTGGGCACGATGGTCGACTTCTCGACCTTCGAACCTGATCCGAACCGCTGAGGCCCGCCATGGACAGGTATTCCTTCCTGCGCGAACTGGCCGACAGCTGGGTGCTGCTGCTGCTGGTGCTGTTCTTCCTGGGGACGATCGTCTTCGCCTTCCGGCCGGGCTCGCGGCCGCTGCACCGCGACGCGGCCGAAAGCATCTTCCGTAACGAGACGAGTCCCGCCCCGGCGGGCGAGAAGGAGGTCGAGTGATGGCCGATACCGACGACGAGCATGCCAGCCCGCAAAATCCCGACAACCGGATCGAGCTGGAACGCCAGGCCGCCGACGAGGCCCACAAGGCCAAGATCCTGGCCCAGCCTCCGGAAGGCCCCGAGGGTCCGCTGCATCCTCCGGTCACGCCCCGGCCCGGCGCCACCCGCGTGGTGCGCGACCGCAAGGGCGGGCGCAAGGTGGTCGAGGTGCCTTCGACCGGCCATAGCTGGGACGGGATCGAGGAATACGACAACCCTCTGCCGCGCTGGTGGCTGTGGACCTTCTATGCCACCATCGTTTGGGGGGTGTTCTATCTCATCGCCTATCCCGCCATTCCGCTGGTGAACGGTGCGACCCAGGGCCTGCTGGGCCAGAACTACCGCTCCGACGTGGCGGCCGAGATCCAGCGCTTCAACGAGGCCAACGCCCCGATCCAGGCCAAGCTGGTCGAGACGCCGCTGGAGGAGATCGCCGGCGACCCGGAACTGGCGAACTATACCGCCAATGCCGGTGCCGCGATCTTCCGCACCTGGTGCGCGCAATGCCACGGCTCGGGGGCGGGTGGGGCCACGGGCTATCCCTCGCTTCTGGACAATGACTGGCTCTGGGGCGGCACGCTGGAGGAGATCCACACCACGGTCATGCATGGCATCCGCGACCCCAAGGATGCGGACACCCGCTATTCCGAAATGCCGCGCTTCGGCACCGACCAGTTGCTGGATAATGCCCAGATCGGCCAGGTCGTGAACCATGTGCTGGAGCTGGCCGGCCTGCCGCATGACGCGGCGCAGGCGGCCGAGGGCGTGACGGTCTTTGCCGACAATTGCTCGTCCTGCCATGCCGAGGACGGCACCGGCGACCGGGCGCAGGGTGCGCCGGACCTGACCGATGCGGTCTGGCTCTATGGTTCGGATCCGGCGACGATCACCCGTATCGTCCGCGACGGACCCTTCGGCGTGATGCCAGCCTGGACCGGACGCCTGTCCGAAGCCGATATCCGGGCCGTTTCCGCCTATGTCCACAGCCTCGGCGGTGGCGAATAAAAAATACCGAGATCCGCGGCCGGGAGACCGGCCCCGGAGGCACCGGCCCCCCGTCCTGTTCGCGCGTTTCCAAGGGGGGCCGGTGTTCTTATCAAATGCCCAGGCCGCAGACCGACGCAAGTCGGTCGCGTGGCTTTTTTGCGCCGGGATGCGACAATTGGGCCTATGTCCGCCGGATTTCGCATCGGTATGTTCCGCACGCCCGCGATTGACGCAGATCAATGCGCTTTCGCTGCTAGGTTCTATACACGAGCCACGCGCAACAGGAGCCAATCATGTCGAATTCCGACATCGACCCGCCACGCCTCTATGCCGCCCGAGAGCCGATCTTCCCGCGTCGGGTCAATGGCTGGTTCCGCAACCTGAAATGGGTCATCATGGCGGTGACCCTGGCGATCTATTACATCACCCCCTGGATCCGCTGGGACCGCGGCCCCGGCATGCCCGACCAGGCGGTGCTGGTCGATCTGGCCAATCGCCGCTTCTATTTCTTCTGGATCGAGATCTGGCCGCATGAATTCTACTTCGTGGCGGGCCTGCTGGTCATGGCGGGGCTGGGGCTGTTCCTGTTCACCTCGGCCCTGGGACGGGTCTGGTGCGGCTATGCCTGCCCGCAGACAGTCTGGACCGATCTGTTCATCCTGACCGAACGCTGGGTCGAGGGCGACCGCAATGCCCGGGTGCGGCTGTGGAACGCGTCCTGGGACCTGCGCAAGCTGCGGCTGCGGCTGACGAAATGGGCGATCTGGCTGGTGATCGCGCTGGCGACCGGCGGTGCCTGGATCTTCTATTTCACCGATGCGCCGACGCTTCTGGGCAACCTGCTCACCGGCCAGGCCCATCCCGTCGCCTATATCACCATGGGCATCCTGACCGCGACCACCTTCGTCTTCGGTGGCTTCGCGCGCGAGCAGATCTGCATCTATGCCTGTCCCTGGCCGCGCATCCAGGCCGCGATGATGGACGAGGACACGCTGACCGTTGCCTATCGCGAATGGCGCGGCGAGCCGCGCGGCAAGCTGCACCGGGGCGAGCCGACGAAATCCGACGGCGGGACCAAGGGCGACTGCATCGACTGTATGGCCTGCGTGAACGTCTGCCCGATGGGCATCGACATCCGTGACGGCCAGCAGATGGAATGCATCACCTGTGCGCTCTGCATCGATGCCTGCGACGAGGTGATGGACAGGATCGGCAAGCCGCGCGGGCTGATCGACTACATGGCGCTGAAGGACGAGACCGCCGAGCGCGCCGGCGCTGCGCCCAAGCCGGTGCTCAAGCATATCCTGCGCCCGCGCACGATGCTGTATTTCACGCTCTGGGCGGGGATCGGCGTCGCGCTGGTGGTGGCGCTGTTCCTGCGCTCGCCCTTCGACCTGAACGTGACGCCGGTCAGGAACCCGCTTTACGTCACCATGGCCGACGGCGCGATCCGCAACACCTATGCGTTGCGGCTGCGCAACAAGCAGGGGGCGGAGCGCGACTTTGCCGTCTCGGTGACCGGCGCCGACGGCGCCGCGCCCCAGGGCATCCGCCTGACGCTCGAAGGGCTGCCCGATACCGGTGTCAGCGTGCCGGCCGACAGCACCCATACCCAGCGCGTCTATGTCACCGCCGAAAAGGGCTCGGCCCTGGCGGAGACGGCGCAGAGCGAGTTGACGCTTTGGGTCGAGGATGTCACCGATGGGGTAAAGTCCCAAATCGGCACCGTCTTCCACGGAAGGAGCGAATGATGCCCCGCGAACTGACCGGCCGCCATGTGCTGATCATCACCCTGGGCGCCTTTGGCACCATCATCGCCGTCAACGTGTTCATGGCGGTCAAGGCCGTCGGCACTTTCCCGGGGCTGGAGGTCAAGAACAGCTATGTGGCGTCGCAAAGCTTCGACCGCG
Source organism: Paracoccus sp. MKU1 (assembly GCF_001447385.1). Taxonomy (GTDB): domain Bacteria; phylum Pseudomonadota; class Alphaproteobacteria; order Rhodobacterales; family Rhodobacteraceae; genus Paracoccus. The sequence goes on from NZ_LLWQ01000221.1 coordinate 63,756, forward strand.
ACCGCGACGCCCAGGCGGCGCTGAACTGGACGGTGACGCCGGAATATGACGGGCGCGAGCTTACCCTGGCGATCCGGGACGGGCAGGGCCTTCCGGCCCGCGTGCAGGGGCTGGAGGTGACGGTCGGCCGCCCCACCCATATGCGCGAGGACCGGCGCCCCGAATTCACCTATACCGGCGGGTTGTTCCACGCGCCGCTGGCGCTGGAGCCGGGGCTGTGGAACATCCACCTGACCGCCACCGCGCCGGATGGCACGGTTTTCCGCCAGCGCATCGACCATTACCACGGCAACCGGGTGAACTGAGATGTCCGACGCCACGCTGCACGACCACGATGCCCGGCTTTCGGCCTGCCCGGCCTGCGACGCCGCGCCGCTGGCGCAGCGCATCGCCGGGGCCATGGGCGGGCAAGGGGACATCGTCCTGTCCCTGCCGACGATCCATTGCGCGACCTGCATCACCGATGTCGAGCGGGTGCTGAACCGCCATCCCGGCGTCAGGGACGCGCGGGTGAACCTGACGCTGCGCCGCGTCACCGTGGACGCGCCCGGCATGAGTGCCGAGGAGCTGATCCCGGTGGTCGAGGGCATCGGCTACGAGGCGCATGAGCTGGACCCCGCCGCGCTCTCCGCCAGCGCCGCCGACCGGCAGGGCCGCGACATCCTGATGCGCATCGGCGTGTCGGGCTTCGCGATGATGAACATCATGATCCTGTCGGTCGCGGTCTGGTCGGGGGCCGAGGACGCGACGCGCGACATGTTCCACTGGATTTCCGGTGCCATCGCCCTGCCGACAGTCGCCTTCGCCGGGCAGCCCTTCTTTTCCAGCGCCTGGCGGGCGCTGCGGCACGGGCGGCTGGGGATGGACGTGCCGATCTCGCTGGCGCTGATCCTGGCCAGCGCGATTTCGGTCTATGAGACGCTGCATTCCGGCCATCACGCCTATTTCGACGCGGCGGTGATGCTGTGCTTCTTCCTGCTGATCGGGCGCTACCTGGACTATCGCACCCGCGCCGTCGCCCGCTCGGCCGCTGAGGAACTGACCGCGCTGGAGGTGCCGCGGGCTTTCCGCGTAACGGCTGCGGGCGACGAGCCGGTTCCGGTGGCCGAACTGGTTCCGGGCGACCTGATCCGCATCCGCCCCGGCGCCCGCGTCCCCGCCGATGGAGAGATTGCCGAGGGCAGCAGCGAGATCGACCGCTCGCTCTTGACCGGCGAGAGCATCCCGGTCGCGGCTGGCCCCGGCCTTGCGCTTTCGGCGGGTGAGGTGAACCTGACCGGGCCGCTGGTGATGCGGGTGACGGCTGCGGGGCGCGACAGCTCGCTGGCGCGGCTGACGGCGCTGGTCGCGGCGGCGGAATCGGCGCGCGGCCATTACACCGGGCTCGCCGACCGCGCCTCGCGGCTCTATTCGCCGCTGGTGCATCTTCTGGCCTTTTGCAGCTTTCTCGGCTGGTATCTGACCACGCATGACCTGCGGCTGGCGGTGAACGTGGCCGCAGCGGTGCTGATCATCACCTGCCCCTGCGCCCTGGGCCTGGCGGTGCCGGCGGTGGTCACGGCCGCCTCGGGCCGGCTGTTCCGGCGCGGCATGCTGATCAAGGACGGCACCGCGCTGGAGCGTCTGGCCGAGGTCGATGCCGCGGTCTTCGACAAGACCGGCACCCTGACCATGGGCGTGCCGCAACTGGTCTCGCTGGACCCGATCCCGACCGGGGCCCGCCCCGTGGCACTGGCTTTGGCGCAGGGATCGGGCCATCCGCTGTCGCAGGCGCTGGCCCAGGCCTTGCTGGAAGCCGGAACCGAACCCGCTCCGCTGGCCGATCTGCGCGAGGTGCCGGGCTATGGCATCACGGGGATCTGGCAGGGGCGCGAGGTGCGGCTGGGCCGCGCCGACTGGCTGGGGGCCGAGCATGGCGATGCGACGCTGTCGGCAAGCTGGCTTTCGCTGGGACAGGGGGGGGCGATCCGGCTGGAGTTTTCGGACCGGCTGCGGCCAGGGGCCGAGGCCTGCGTGGCGCGGATCCTTGCCTCGGGCCGGCGGGTGATGCTGCTGTCGGGCGATGCGGCGCCGGTGGTCCAGGATCTGGCGCAGCGGCTCGGCATCGCGGAATGGCGGGCCGGTGTCACCCCGGTCGAAAAGGCCGAGGCCCTGCGCGATCTGCGCCGGCAGGGGCTGCATCCGCTGATGGTCGGCGACGGGCTGAACGACACCGCCGCCCTGACCGAGGCGCATGTCTCGATCTCGCCCGCCTCGGCGCTGGATGCGGCGCGCACCGCCTCGGACATGGTGCTGATGGGCAGCGACCTTTCGCCGGTGGCCGAGGCGCTGGAGCTGGCGCGCAGCGCCCGCGCCCGGATCAAGGAGAATTTCGCCATCTCGCTGGTCTACAACATCGTCGCGGTGCCCATCGCCATCGCCGGCTTCGCGACGCCCCTGATGGCGGCGCTGGCCATGTCGCTGAGTTCGATCAGCGTGACGCTGAACGCGTTGCGGTTGCGATAGGGAGGAAGCATGGAAATCCTCGGCCTTCTGATTCCGGTTTCCCTGGGCCTTGGCGGGCTTGGCCTGCTGGCCTTCATCTGGTCCCTGCGCGGCCGTCAATACGACGATCCAAAGGGCGATGCTGAACGGATCCTCAGCTCGGAATGGGACGACCATCCCAAGCCGTGATACGGGCCCCCGTGGTCACGGCCTTGTTGGCTTGCATTATCAACGGCGAAAGGCCAATCAGGCGCCATCCAACAGACAGGTGAGCGATGGCCAGCCCCGCCCCGTTTTCGCGTTTCGAATTCATGATCGCCTGGCGCTATCTGCGCGCGCGCCGTGCCGAGGGCGGAGTCAGCGTGATGACCTGGATCAGTCTGATCGGCATCACCCTGGGGGTGATGGCACTGATCGCCACCCTGGCGGTGCGCGCCGGTTTCCGGGCCGAATTCGTCGATACGATCCTGGGCGCCAACGCTCATAGCACCGTCTATTACGCGCCCACGCAGATCTATAACGAACTGACCGAGGAGACCTATGTCACCCCCGGCCGGATCGAGGATTACGATGCGCTGGCCGCGAAGATTGCCCAGATCCCCGGCGTGACCCGCGCGGTTCCGGCCGTCCGCGCCCAGGTCATGGCGCGGCAGGGCGAGTCGGCGGCCTTGGGCGATGTCTATGGCATCACGCTCGACTCGCTCAAGGCGATATCGGGCATCGTCGATCCCCAGCACGCGGCGGGCAATATCGAGGATTTCGACAGCGGCATCGCGATCGGCATCGGCATGGCGCGCGATCTGGGCGTCGGCATTGGCGACCGGCTGCAACTGGTGGCGCCCGAGGGTGCCAAGACCCCCTTCGGCACCACGCCGAGGGTCGAATCCTTCGAGGTGGTCTATATCTTCTCGGCCGGGCGCTATGACGTGGACAAGGCGCGCGTCTACATGCCGATGGCCGAGGCGCAGAGCTTCTTCAACCGCGAGGGGCTCGCCGACGAGATCGGGGTCTTCGTCTCCGACCCCGAGCGGGTCGATGGCTGGACCATGCCGCTCTTGCAAGCCGCAGGCGAGCGGGGGCAGGTCTGGACCTGGCGCGACGCCTCGGGATCCTTTCTCGCGGCGCTCGACATGGAGGATGACGTGATGTTCATCATCCTGTCGATCCTGGTGCTGATCGCCTCGATGAACATCACATCGGGGCTGATCATGCTGGTCAAGAACAAGGGCCGCGACATCGGCATCCTGCGCACCATGGGCCTGACCGAGGGTTCGGTCCTGCGGGTGTTCTTCCTCTGCGGCGCCTTTACCGGGGTGATCGGCACCATTGCCGGCGTGGTTCTGGGCGTGGCTCTCTCGCTGAACGTCGATCACATCATGGCGGCGCTTAACGCGCTGACCGGCGGCAATGCCTGGCAGCCCGAGGTGCGCGGCATCTACCAGCTTACCGCCGATCTGCGGGCCTGGGACATCTTCCGGGCGGCGGCGCTGTCGCTGGCCCTGTCCTTCATCGTCACCATTTTCCCTGCGCGCCGCGCCGCGCGCATGAACCCGGTGGAGGCGCTGCGCTATGAGTGACGTCCTGGTTCTGGAAGGCATCTCCAAGACTTACGGCATCGGTGGACCAGCGCCGGTGCCGGTCCTGTCGGACCTGTCGCTTTCGGTGGCGCGGGGCGAGGTGGTGGCGCTGGTCGCGCCCTCGGGCGCCGGGAAATCGACGCTGCTGCATATCGCCGGCCTCCTGGACAGTGCGGATGCCGGCCGGGTGCTGCTGAGCGGGCGCGACATGGCCGGGCAGAGCGACCGGGCACGGACCGAGGCGCGGCGCGAGCAACTGGGCTTCGTCTATCAATTCCACCATCTGCTGCCGGAGTTTTCGGCGGCGGAGAACATCGTCCTGCCTCAATTGGCCAACGGTGTTTCCCAGGCTGCGGCGCGGGCGCGGGCGCTGGACCTGCTGGGCCGGGTGGGGCTGTCGCATCGTGCCGATCACCGGCCGGCGCAATTGTCGGGGGGCGAGCAGCAGCGCGCCGCCTTCTGCCGGGCGCTGGCGAACCAGCCCTCGCTGCTGCTGGCGGACGAGCCGACGGGAAATCTGGATCCGGCGACTTCGGACAAGGTCTTCGACGTGCTGATGGCGCTGGTGCGCGAGACCGGGCTCGCGGCGCTGATCGCCACCCATAACATGGAACTGGCGGCGCGGATGGACCGGGTGATCCGGCTGGGCGCATGAGACGCGCAACGGCAGCCTGCGCGGCATTCTGCTGTCTCTCGGCCCCCGCCGCGGCCGATCCGGTCGAGCAATTCGGCACGACGATGAAATACGGCTTGCCCCTGGCCGCGGCGGTCTGTGCCGCCGATCAGGACCGGCTGGAGGATTTCGCCGTGCGGGGCGTGCTGCAAGCCGCGCTGGTCTGGGGGATGAAGGCGTTCTTCGACGGCCAGCCGATCTCGCGCCGGCCCTCGGGCGAGGGCAAGGGCTTCCCCTCCGGCCATACGGCGGCGGCGTTCTTCGGGGCGGCGGATCTGGCGGGGAAATGCTTCGATGACCGGCCCGAGGCCGGGGCACTGGCCTATGGCGCGGCGGGGCTGACCGGCTGGAGCCGGGTCCATGCCGGCGAACACACCCCGGCGCAGGTGTTTGGCGGCGCGCTGCTGGGGATCTCCTTCGGTGCCGCCAGCTTCGGCATCGGCAGCGAGGGGGTGAGCTTTTCGCTGGGAATGAAGTTCTAATTAACCGATTGTTAGACCTTGTATTTTAAGGATATCCCTGTTGATGTTCGAGGGATGTTCTGCATGATCCGGACAGCGATTCATCCAGATGAGGTTTTCAGATGCGGATTCTTGCCCTGCCGGCGACGCTGGCGCTTTTGCTTACCCTCGCGGCCTGCGCCCAGACCCAGATCCAACCCATGACCAGGGACACCTTCAAGGTTGCGACCCATGCCGCGCCGGCCTGCGGCCCGTCCGGCGCCCGGAACGTGGCGTTCAAATCGGCGGCCATCGAGGTGATCCGCAAGGGGGGCGACAGGTTCGTGATCCTGGGCGATCACAGCGACAGCGGGTTGCAGGGCGATTTCTTCCGGGGCTTCCAGCAGAATTATTCTCAGGGCATGGTCGTGAAGATGGTTCCCGAAGGCTCGCCCGAGGCTAGGAACGCTCTCTCGGCGCGCGAAACCCTCGGCGCAGACTGGCAGGATATCGTCGCGAAGGGCACACCCGCCACCTGCGGCTGAACTGCCCGCCGTGACCTCGGGCGGAGTTCATGCTGCACGGGGGCCGGTCAGGATCACCATCGCCCCCAGCACGCAAAGCCCACCGCCCAGCAGATCCCAGCGCGTTGGCACCTGTCCTTCTGTCAGCCACAGCCAGCCGAGCGAGGCCGTGACATAGATCCCGCCATAGGCAGCATAGGCGCGGCCGGCGAAATCTGCATCCACCCGCGTCAGGAGCCAGGCGAAAACTGCCAGCGACAGCATCCCCGGAACCAGCCAGAGGGGCGATTTTCCAAGCCGCAGCCAGGCCCAGAAGGCAAAGCAGCCGGCGATCTCGGCCAGCGCCGCCAGAACATAGACGGCAAGCGAGGCCGCCAGGGTCACACGTCCAGTTCCTCGGTATCGGCGAATTGGGCGTTCTCCTGGATGAACTGGAAGCGCAGCTCGGGTTTCTTGCCCATCAGCCGCTCGACCAGGTCTCCGGTTTCGCCGCCTTCTTCCTCGTCGATCGAGACGCGGATCAGCTTGCGCGTCCTGGGGTTCATCGTCGTGTCCTTCAGGTCCTTGGCGTCCATCTCGCCCAGACCCTTGAAGCGCTGCACGTCGATCTTGCCCTTGCCGCCCAGACCCTTGGCCAGCCACAACTCCTTCTCGGCGTCGTCGGCGACATAGATGCGATGCGCGCCCTGCGTCAGCCGGTAGAGCGGCGGGCAGGCCAGATAGAGATGCCCCTTGTCGATCAGCGGCCGCATCTGGGTGAAGAAAAAGGTCATCAGCAGCGAGGCGATATGGGCGCCGTCCACATCGGCATCGGTCATGATGATGATCTTGTCATAGCGCAGGTCGTCGATGTTGAAGCGCGAGCCCATGCCGACCCCCAGCGCCTGGCACAGATCGGCGATCTCCTGGTTCGAGCCCAGCTTGGACGAGGCGGCGCCCAGCACGTTCAGGATCTTGCCGCGCAGCGGCAGCAGCGCCTGGGTGGTGCGTTCTCGCGCCATCTTGGCGCTGCCGCCTGCCGAATCGCCCTCGACGATGAACAGTTCGGTGCCCTCGCGATTGGTGGCCGAGCAATCGACCAGCTTGCCGGGCAGGCGCAGCTTTTTCGTGGCCGACTTGCGGGCGGTTTCCTTTTCCTGGCGGCGGCGCAGCCGTTCCTCGGCCCGCAGCACCAGGAAATCCAGGATGGCGCCGGCCGATTTCGTATCCGCTGCCAGCCAGTTGTCGAAATGGTCGCGCACCGCGCCCTCGACCAGCCGCTGCGCCTCGGTGGTGGCAAGGCGGTCCTTGGTCTGGCCGACGAATTCCGGCTCGCGGATGAAGCAGGAGACCAGCGCGCAGCCGCCGGCCAGCAGGTCGTCGCGGGTGATCTGCGCCGCCTTCTTGTTGCTGACCCGCTCGCCATAGGCGCGGATGCCGCGCAGGATGGCGGACCAGAAGCCGGCCTCGTGCGTGCCGCCCTCGGGCGTGGGCACGGTGTTGCAATAGGACTGGATGAAGCCGTCACGCGACGGCGTCCAGTTGATCGCCCAATCGACCTTGCCTGGGGTGTTGAACTTTTCCTTGAAATCGACGCTGCCGGCAAACGGCCGTTCGGCATAGGTCGAGGCCTTGCCCAGCACCTCGCCCAGGTAGTCGGCAAGCCCGCCGGGAAAGTGGAAGGTCGCCTCCAACGGCGTCTCGCCGTCGTCGATCTCGGATTTCCAGCGGATCTCGACGCCCGAGAACAGATAGGCCTTGGACTTGACCATGCGCAGCAGCCGCGCCGGCTTGAAGCGGTGATGGCCGAAGATCTGCTCGTCGGCGTGGAAGGTGACGGTGGTGCCGCGCCGGTTCGGGGCGGCGCCGACCTTTTCGACCGGGCCCAGCGGCAGGCCGCGCGAGAAGCGCTGCTCGTAAAGTTCGCGGTTGCGGGCGACCTGCACCACCATGCTGTCCGAAAGCGCATTGACCACCGAGGCGCCGACGCCGTGTAACCCGCCCGAGGTCTGATAGGCGTCGCCCGAGAACTTGCCGCCGGCATGCAGCGTGCAGAGGATCACCTCCAGCGCCGATTTTCCGGGGAATTTCGGATGCGGATCGATGGGGATACCGCGACCGTTGTCGCGGATCACCACGCTGAAATCGGCCAGCAATTCGACCTCGATGCGGCTGGCATGGCCGGCGACCGCCTCGTCCATCGAGTTGTCGAGGATCTCGGCGACCAGGTGATGCAGCGCGCGTTCGTCGGTGCCGCCGATATACATGCCGGGACGCTTGCGCACCGGCTCCAGCCCTTCGAGCACCTCGATCGAGGACGCCGAATAGCTGTCGGAAGCCTTATCCGCGGCGGGGAAGAGATCGTCGGCCATGGCACCTGCTCGTCTTGTTCTTCTGGGGCGGGGTTATCTCATGTCCCATGGGCCGGGGGCAAGGGAAAGTGGATCGGCTGCCGCAGACCGCAAGGGGTGGGAAGGCCGCAATGACGGATTCGCGTCGATTTCATGACAGAACTCGGGATTCCTTGATCAGGATCAAATCGCCTGCCCGCGCGCCGTGCCATATCTGCGAAGTTATCGAGTCGCCGCTGGGTCGAGACATGTGGAAAGTCGTCCGGTTCCAAGTGCAGTGTCTCTGACCAAGGCGTGGGGTAGCGAGTTCGCCGGGACAGAGGCGGGGAGGGCAGAGCGATCGGCCGCCCCGCCCTTCTTCCCCAGCCTGCCGCAGAAGCCAGCAAAGCTCTTCAGCCTGGTCGGAGGCGATCCGCCTTCGAGACCGGACGCTGTCCCTCTCTGCGCCGCATGGGGCATTTCGCCTCCACCGCTACACGGACGAGGGAGCGCCGGCTTATCGATCGCCGCCGGGATCGGTTCGATCACCTGCGACCATTCGGAGCGGCCTTTTGCCCAGCGTGTTTCCAGCCGGCGCGAGGCAGCAAAGCCCGGCACGATGTTTTCGATGAGAAGGTGCGGCGACCGAAGCTGCGAAGCAATTTGACGTTGCTTCTGCGGCCTGAGCGCTGCGCATCTGCTGGTTTTGCGCGGCCGTTCCATGCGCGGCATCCTCATGCTCGCCAGTACGCTGTCGAAGCAGCGGGGGAGGCCGCGCCTTCGCGTCAGCCAGAAAGATGCCGAATATGGACGCTGGCGGGTATCGCAAGGTCCCGGGCGCTCCGGCCAGTCTTGTCCCGGCTGCGAACCGTCAGGCGCAGACTTCTGATCGCGCTGCCTACCGAGCGGGGCAATGGCCATCCGGGCCGGCAAAGAACAGGGCGTGGAAAGCGACGGTCTTGGCGTTCCATGGTATCTGCTCTTTGATCCGCCACCGGCAACCGTCGACGCATGAGCCTGCCTGGATCAGGGCAGACCCGAAGGGCCGAACCCCAAGCGATGCCGCAGCCGGCTGTCGCCGGTTGGCAGAGCCGGTCATTCCGGTTCGGCCAGCCGTTCTTGCCACATCTTGCGGAAGGCGGGACGGGCCTGGCAATCGTCAAGCCAGGCCATGACCGCCGGGAATTGCCCCATCAACTCGCCATAGCCCTGGGCATAGCGCAGGATCTCGGCCAGGTTCAGGTCGGCCACGGTAAAGCGGCCCCCGACCAGATGGCCGTGGCGGGCGATGTGATCCTCCAGCACGCGCAGCGGCCGGGCCAGCCGTTCGGCCGCATTGGCGATCGCCGCTTGGGCAGCGCCCGGCTGGGCTTGTCCCGTGCCATGATTGAACAGGATGGTCAGCGCGTCATGCTCGATGGCGGTGGCGGCATAGAAGCTCCATTGCAGCATCAGCGCGTCCTCGATGGCATCGGCGGGGCCGAAGGGCTGGCCGTGTTTGCGCGCCAGATGCAGCGTGCAGGCCAGCGATTCCGAGAGCACCAGATCGCCGTCCTGGATCACCGGAATGGCCCCGGCAGGCGAGAGCTTCAGGAAGCTGGGCGAGTGGGTGTTCAGGGGGGCGTCCGCTGCGTCGGGATCGGGCAGGCGATAGGCCTGGATCACCGGCACCTGCTTGAAGGGCAGGCCCAGCTCATGGCACAGCCAGATGATGCGCGAGGCGCGCGAGCGGGTGACGCCATAGACGGTCAGCATGGGCTCTCTCCTGTTCCGGTGCGAGCTTAGGCGGGTTCAGAGCATCTGGGCAAGATAGCGCATCATGTTGCCGCCCATGACCTTGGCGATCTGCTGGTCGCTCAGCCCTGCATCCATGAGCGCCTGGGTCAGCGCGGCCAGTTGGGACGCATCGAAGGGCGCATCGACCGAGCCGTCGTAATCCGAGCCGAGCGAGACGTGATCCTCGCCCAGCAATGCGATGGCGGCCTGGATGCTGCGGGCGATGTCGGCCGGGGTCTTGCCGCAGACCACATCGGCCCAATAGCCGATGCCGATCAGCCCGCCCTTGTCGGCGATGGCCTTCAGCAGGGCGTCGTCCAGATTGCGCGGGCTGGGGCAATGGCCGTGGATACCGGTATGGGACAGGATCGGCCGTGTGCCGGGGATGGCCAGCACGTCGCGCACCATCTGCGGGCTGGCATGGGCCAGGTCGACGATCATGCGCTTGGCCATCATCTCCTCGACCACCTGCCGGCCGAAGGAGCTGAGCCCGGCGCCGCTGCCTCCTTCGCCATGCAGGCTGCCGCCCAGCTCGTTGTCGAAGAAATGCGTCAGCCCCAACAGGCGGAAGCCGGCGCCGTAAAGCACCTGGAGGTTGCCGATCTGCCCCTCCAGCGGATGGGCTCCTTCCGAGCCGAGGATGGCCCCCACTGTCCGCGCGCCGTTCTGCCGGGCCTCGAGCAGGGTCTGGAGATCCTCGGCCGAGCGGATCAGCATGAGCTGGTCGGGCGCGCGCTCGGCGGCACGGTGCAAGGCGGCCGCCTGCACCAGCGCGCGCTCCTTGAGGCTGAACCAGCTGGGCAACGGGCGCAACTGGCCGATGAAAAGCGGCGTGATGTTGTCCGGCGCCTCGGCAGAGTTCCGGTCATAGTTCTGGCCGCGCGGGCTTTTGGTCACGGTGGTGAAGACCTGCACCGCGACGTTGCCTTGGGCCAGCCGGGGAATGTCGGTATGGCCGCGATCGCCGGGCTTGAGCAGATCGCGGTCCCAGAGCAGCGCGTCGGAATGCCAATCGCCGATCACCAGCCGCTGATGCAATGCCTCGGCCTGGGGCGAAACCGGCCAGCCTTCTGCTGGCATGGTCACCGGGTTCAGTCGGCGCTCGACGAAGCCTGGGCCCCAGATCGCCACGGCGGCGGCTGCCAGAACCGTCAGCACCAGAAGCCAAAGGATGATGCGCCGGATCCTGCGGATCATGCCGTCCCCTTTCCCGTTTTCCGGCAGCATAGGGCAGGCATGCGCCCCAGGCGACGGAAAATTGCCCCGGCAGCGGCCGGGGGAAGCAGGGGGCTCTGCCCCCATCCCTTCGGGATTCCCCCGGGATATTTGGACACGGAAGAACGGCAGGATGGCCTCCGCCGCTTCTTTCGTGCTCAAATATCCTCGGGGGGTCCGGGGGGCGAAGCGCCCCCGGGTCGCGACGGATCAGCCTTCCATCACCTCGAGCTCGTCGATGAAGCCTTCGATCATCGACAGGCCCTTGTCCCAGAAGGCCGGGTCGGAGGCGTCGAGGCCGAAGGGGGCCAGCAGCTCCTTGTGATGCCGCGAGCCGCCTGCCGCCAGCATGTCGAAATACTTCGCCTGGAAATCGGGCAGCCCGTCCTCATAGGCGGCATAAAGTGCGTTCACCAGCCCGTCGCCGAAGGCATAGGCATAGACGTAGAAGGGCGAATGCACGAAATGCGGCACGTAGGTCCAGAAGGTCTCGTAGCCCGGCATGAATTCGAAGGCATCGCCCAGCGATTCCGCCTGCACCGACATCCAGAGCGCGTTGATGTCGTTCGGCGTCAGCTCGCCCTTGGCGCGGGCGGCGTGCAGCTTGCACTCGAAATCGTAGAAGGCGATCTGGCGCACGACGGTGTTGATCATGTCCTCGACCTTGCCGGCCAGCAGCGCCTTGCGTTGCGCCTTGTCGGCGGTCTTGGCCAAGAGGGCGCGGAAGGTCAGCATCTCGCCGAAGACGCTTGCGGTCTCGGCCAGCGTCAGCGGCGTCGCGGCCAGCAGCTCGCCCTGTGCCGCCGCCAGGCTCTGGTGGACGCCGTGGCCCAGCTCATGCGCCAGCGTCATCACGTCGCGCGGTTTGCCCAGATAGTTCAGCAGCACGTAGGGGTGGACGGTGGTGACGGTCGGATGGGCAAAGGCGCCTGGCGCCTTGCCGGGCTTGACCGCCGCGTCGATCCAGCCGCGCTCGAAGAAGGGCTGCGCCAGATCCGCCAGCTTCGGCGAGAAGCCGGCATAGGCGTCCAGCACCGTCGCCTGCGCCTCGGCCCAGCGGATCAGCCGCGGGCTCTCGGTCGGCAGCGGCGCATTGCGGTCCCAGACCTGGAGCTTGTCGAGGCCGAGCCAGCGCGCCTTGAGCCGATAATAGCGATGCGACAACCGCGGATAGGCGGCGGTGACGGCATTGCGCAGCGCCTCGACCACCTCGGGTTCGACATGGTTGGACAGGTGCCGGGCGGTTTGCGGCGTCGGCATCTTGCGCCACTTGTCCTCGATGGCCTTTTCCTTGGCCAGCGTGTTGTGGATGCGGGCGAAAAGCTTGACGTTCCTGCCGAACACCGCGCTCAGGGCGCGGGCGCCGGCCTCGCGCCGGCCGCGGTCGTGGTCGGTCAGCAGGTTCAGCGTGGCCTCCAGCCCCAGTTCCTCGCCGTCCACGTCGAAGGTCATGCCGGCGGTGGTCTCGTCGAAGAGCCGGTTCCAGGCGGCGGCGCCGACGACGGAATTGTCATGCAGGAAACGTTCCAGCTCGTTCGACAGCTGATAGGGGCGCATGGCGCGCATGCGGTCGAAAACCGGCTTGTAGCGGGCGGGGCCGTTCGGCGCGGCGAAGATTTCCTCGTAGCGCGCATCCGGGATGCGGTTGAACTCCAGGCTGAAGAACACGAGCTTGGTCGTCGCCGTGGTGATGCGATCCTGAAGGTCGCCCATCTGCTTGGCGCGGGCCGAATCGGTGGTGTTCTGATAATAGCGCAGCCCGGCATAGGACATGATCCGCCCGGCCAGGATGTCGATCTGCTGATAGCGTTCGATGCAGTCCAGCATTTTGCCGGCATCCAGCGCGGCCAGCTTGCCGTCGTAGTCGCGGGCGAATTCGCAGCATGCCTGTTCCACCGCTTCGAGGTCGCGGGTCAGTTCGAGCGAATCGGGGGAGGGGTAAAGATCGCTCAGATCCCATTCCGGCAGCGTGCCCAGATCGGGGGCCTCGGCTGCGACGGGCAGGGCGTTCTCGTCACGCGGCAGCATGCGGGGGAGGATGCGGTCCAGGGGGCGGCTGGCAGAAATCGTCATGATCGGTCCTTTCGTATGGTCCACATGTGACCTCTGAACCGCCGGGCTGCAAGGCATCGGATCGGTTCAGTCTGCCGCGGCAGCTGCGAAATGGGCGATGGCAGCCTCGAGGAAGCGGCTGCGGACCGGGTCGCGCTCCATCATCGGCTCATGCCGGCAGTCGGGCAAGTCCAGCAGCGTGGCGCCGGGCCAGGCGGCGACGCGGTTGCGGATGGCGCGGGGCGAAACGATCCACTCGCGGTCGCCGAGCGCGATCAGTGCCGGCAGCGCCGGCGAGGGCATGGTGGCGAGGCGCCGGCATTCCAGCAGCGCCGCCCGTAGCCAGTCGTTGCTGGCGCCGCCGACCGAGATGTCGGGCCAGGTCGCGGCCTCGGCCACCAGCCGCCCCCAGCGCCGGCCGTCGCCGGTCAGCAGATTGTCGTGGAACGGGTCCAGAAGCACGAAGCTTTCCTCACCCCCCGAGCCGGGGGCGGGATGCCCGCCCCGGCCCAGCCAGATGCCGAGCCGGGCGATGGCCATCGCGGCGGCCTCGGGCACGCGGCGCAGGTTGATGCCCCACATCGGCGCCGAGAAGACCACGCTTTGCACCGGCAGCCCGGCCTCGAGCGCCGCGAGGCCGATGGTGCCGCCCATGGAATGCGCCAAGAGATGCCAGGGCCGGGGCAGGTCCAGTTCCTGCGCCGTCACCACCAGTTCGACCACGTCGCGCTGGTAATCGGCGAAATCGCCGATATGGCCGGGCCGGGTGTTGTCCTGCAACCGGTCGGACATGCCCTGTCCGCGCCAGTCCAGCGCCAGCACGTCCAGCCCCGCGGCATTCAGGTCCGCCGCGACCTCGCCGTATTTCTCCAGGTATTCGGTGCGGCCCGGGAACAGCAGCACCGTCCCCGAACCGCCGCCCGCCGCCCAATGCGCCACCCTCAGCCGCACCCCGTCCTCGGCGCGCAGCCAGAAGGCGCGGGCCATGGGCAGGGGATCTCCGGGCAGCGTGTTGAAGGGCGCGGGCTTCATCGCTTACGAGAGCAGCGCCCCCAGCTTCATCGCCATGCCCATCGAGCCATCGACCCGCAGCTTGCCGGTCATGAAGGCGGTGGTCGGGTTCACGTCGCCGCTGAGCAGGCCCTCGAAAGTCTCGCGGCTGGCGGTCAGGGTCACCTCGGCCTCGTCATCGGCGGCGCGGGCGCCGTCGGCGTCGATATAGACCGCGCCCTCGCCCTCGATGACGAATTTGGCGGTGCCGTCGAAGCCTTTGGCCTTTTCATCCAGTGCGGCCACGGCGGCCTCGACCACTTTGCTCATTCTCGATCTCCTGTTCTCGTGTCTGGAATTAGACGATGGGGAAAGTTACATGGTGTATATGCGTTTGCCAGTCCCTCTTTTCCATCATGCCGTTGCGGCAGCGCTCCTGCTGGGGTTGGCGGGCTTCGGCAGCGGCCAGGCGGGGCAGGCCGCGCCCCTGGCGAAGGCGCCGTTTCCCCAAGCGATACCCGTTCAGGACGAGGCGCCGCAAGAAAATTTTCCGGAAAATGAGGATGATCCGGCGCCGGAAACCCCGCTCTCCGAACCCGCCGCCCCGTCCGAGCCGACCGCCGAGGCGCGGCTGCGCGAGCGCGAGGACCTGGACCTGCTGTTCGCCGAACTGGCCGAACCCGAAGGCGAGACCTGGGCCCGGGCCGAGACCGACATCCTGCGCATCTGGTCGCGGTCCGGTTCGGCGGCGATGGATCTGCTCTACAAGCGCGGCGAGGCGGCGCTGGATGCGGGCGACACCGTCACCGCCATCGGCCACCTGACGGCGCTGACCGATCACGCGCCGGATTTCGCGGCCGGCTGGTATCTGCGTTCGGTCGCCTTCTATCTGGACGGCGATTTCGGCCCGGCCATCGCCGATCTGGGCGAGGTGCTGCGGCTGGAGCCGCGCCATTTCGGCGCCCTGACCCAGCTCGGCTCGATCCTGGAGGAGCTTGGCGACGACCGGAACGCGCTGGAGGCGTTTCGCCAGAGCCTGAAGGTCCACCCCCACCAGCAGGATGCGCAGGATGCCGTCCGGCGCCTCGAACAGAAATTGCAGGGCACGGACGCCTGATGAACGACAGATCCCGGGTCACGGCCGTCCTCGGCCCGACCAATACCGGCAAGACGCATTACGCCATCGACCGGATGCTGGCGCATCGCACCGGGGTCATCGGCCTGCCGCTGCGGCTTCTGGCGCGCGAGGTCTATGACCGCATCGTCAAGGCGCGCGGCCCCTCGGTGGTGGCGCTGGTGACGGGCGAGGAGCGGATCGTGCCCGAGCGGGTGCAATACTGGGTCGCCACCACCGAGGCCATGCCCGAGGTCGGCGCCGATTTCGTCGCCATCGACGAGATCCAGCTTTGCGCCGATCCCGAGCGCGGCCACGTCTTCACCGACCGGCTGCTGAACATGCGGGGCCTGCACGAAACGCTGCTGCTGGGCAGCGACACCATGCGCCCGGCCATCGCCGCGCTGGTGCCGCAGGCGCAGTTCATGCGGCGCGAGCGGTTCTCGACCCTGTCCTGGGCGGGTTCGAAGAAGATCAGCCGCATGCCGCCGCGCTCGGCCATCGTCTGCTTCTCGGTTGAGGAGGTCTATGCCACGGCCGAGCTGATCCGCCGCCAGAAGGGCGGCTGCGCCGTGGTCATGGGGGCGCTGAGCCCGCGCACGCGGAACGCGCAGGTCGCCATGTATCAGGCAGGCGAGGTCGATTACCTGGTCGCGACCGATGCCATCGGCATGGGGCTGAACCTCGACATCCGCCACATCGCCTTTTCCGCCACCGAGAAATTCGACGGCCGCCGCTATCGCCCGCTGTTCCCGCATGAGCTGGGCCAGATCGCCGGCCGGGCCGGGCGGCATACCGAGCCGGGCACCTTCGGCGTCACCGGCGACGCGGCCCCCTTGGACGAGGGGCTGATCGAGGCCATCGAGAACCACCGCTTCCAGCCCATCAGCCGGCTGATGTGGCGCAACGCGGCGCTGGAATTCGGCACGGTCGAGCGGCTGCTGAAAAGCCTGGAGACCCAGCCGCAATCGGAATGGCTGGCCCGCGGGCGCGAGGCGGACGATATCCGCGCGCTCAAGGCGCTTTCCGCCATGCCCGAGATCCACGACAGGGTGTCGCATCCTCGCGATGTGCGGCTTTTATGGGACGTGTGCCGCATTCCCGATTTCCGCGCCATCTCCGGGGTCGAGCATGCGACGCTGCTGGCGCGGATTTTCGGCTTTCTGCGCGAGGGCGAGGTGCCCGGCGACTGGCTGAAGGGACAAATCGCCAGAATTGATAAAACGCAAGGCGATATCGACACATTGTCGAAACGATTGGCATATATAAGGACCTGGACCTATGTTGCCCAACGATCCGGCTGGGTTTCGGACGAAAGCCATTGGCGTGCGGAGACGCGCGCGGTAGAAGATCGGTTGTCGGACGCGTTGCACGCGGCGCTGACGCAAAGATTCGTGGACCGGCGCACTTCCGTGCTGCTGCGCCGGCTCAAACAGAAGGAGAGCCTTTTGGCCGAGGTGAATGACAAGGGCGAAGTGACGGTCGAGGGCGAGTTCGCCGGCCGTCTGGAGGGCTTCCGCTTCCACGCCGATCCGAGCGCAACCGGGGACGAGGCGCGCATGTTGCAACGCGCCGCCTATGAGGCGCTGCGCCCCGAATTCCATCTGCGCGCCGACCGCTTCTATAACGCGCCGGATACCGAGCTGGACTTCACCGAACAGGGCGGCCTGATGTGGGGCAGCTCGGCGGTGGGCAAGCTGGTCAAGGGCGCCGAGGCGCTGAAGCCCGGCGTCGAGCCCTTCGTCGATGAGGAGGCCGGGCCCGAGATCGCCGAGAAGGTGCGCCGCCGGCTCCAGCATTTCATCGACCGCAAGATCGCGACCCTGTTCGAGCCGCTGCTGGCGCTGAAGAACGACGAGACGCTGACGGGCCTGGCCCGCGGCTTCGCCTTCCGCCTGCTCGAATCCTTCGGCGTGCTGCCGCGCGAGGGTGTGGCCACCGAGGTCAAGGAACTGGACCAGGACGCGCGCGGCCTGTTGCGCAAGCATGGCGTGCGCTTCGGCCAGTTCACCATCTTCCAGCCGGCACTCTTGAAACCGGCGCCGACCCGGCTGCGGCTGGTGCTCTGGGGGCTGGACCAGGGGCTGTCGGAATTTCCCGAAAGCCCGCCCCCCGGGCTGGTGACGATCCCCAACCTGCCCGACGTGCCCAAAGGCTATTATACGCTGTCGGGCTATCACCCGGCGGGCGAGCGGGCGATCCGCATCGACATGCTGGAGCGGCTGGCCGACATGCTACGCAGCCAGGACAGCCGCGGCGGCTTCGAGGCGACGCCCGACATGCTGTCGATCACCGGCATGACGCTGGAGCAGTTCGCCGGGCTGATGCAGGGGCTGGGCTATCGCGCCGAGAAGGGCGAGCGGCCCAAGACCCGCGCCGAGGCCGCGCCCGTTGCCGAGCCGGTGCCGGAGGAAGCCGATCACGAGCATCCGCTGACCGAGGAGGAAAGCGTGCTCGCCGCCGAGACCCGCGCCAAGTGGGAGGCCGAGCAGGCTGCCCGCAAGGCCGCCGAGGCGGAAGCCGAAGGCGAGACCGCCGAAGAATCGCCGTCGGCCGAGATGGAGATGTTCTATACCTTCACCTGGGCGCCGCGCCCGCGGGGCGGCCATCGCCGGCCCGAGCGCAGCGAGCGCCAGGGCCAAGGCCAGGGACAGCCGCGTTCCCAGGGCGAGCGCGGCCCGCGCCGCGAGCGCGAGGCGGGATCGGAGAAGGCGGGGCAGGAGGGCCGGCGCGAAGGCAAGCCCTTCGAGGGCAAGCGCCGCGACGAGCATCGCGGCGAGCGGGGCGACCGGCCCGAGCGTGGCCCGAAGGGCAAGCCCAAGGGCAAGCCGCGCCATGACGGTCCCAAGAGCTTCGAGGCCCGCCCGCCGCGTGCCGAGAAACAGGCCGACCCGGACAGCCCCTTCGCCATTCTCGCCGCGCTCAAGAACAAGTCGTGAGCCGAGAGGAGCCAGGCGCGATCCGGCTCGACCGCTGGCTGCATCACGCGCGGCTGTTCAAGACCCGGACCCTGGCTGCCGATGCGATCGGCGCCGGGGGCATCCGGGTGAACGGGCAGCCTTGCAGCAAGCCGGCGCAGGCGGTGCGGAACGGCGATACCGTCACCGTCTCGGCCCATGGCCGGGTGCGGGTGCTGCGGGTTCTGCTTTTGGGCGAGCGCCGCGGTCCGGCCAGCGAAGCCGCGATGCTTTACGAGGAACTTTAGGCGCCTTTGGCAAAGAACCGGGTTCCGGCCGGCGCCGCTGCGACAGAACGCCATCCCATCCCGGCTCTGCCCGGGCCATATCCGCGTCTTTTCGCCCGTGGCGGCCTTGATTGATGGCCGCAGCGAGCGTAACTAGCCGATCAGGAAACAGGAATATCGCGCCATGACCTATGTCGTCACCGAAAACTGCATCATGTGCAAATACACCGATTGCGTCGAGGTGTGCCCCGTGGACTGTTTCTATGAAGGCGAGAACACGCTGGTCATCCATCCCGACGAATGCATCGATTGCGGCGTCTGCGAACCGGAATGCCCGGCCGATGCGATTCGGCCCGATACCGAACCCGACATGGAGAAATGGGTCGAGTTCAATCGCAAATATGCCGAGACCTGGCCGGTGATCACCCGCAAGAAGGACCCGATGCCCGGCTATGAGGAGATGGACGGCACGCCCGGCAAGCTGGAGAAATATTTCTCGGAAGCGCCCGGCGAGGGGGATTGAGACCGACGGTCCCGTTCCGGCCGGAATTTCGTTCGCAAGGCTAGCGGTTGTGCTGATTGCGCATCATATGCCGCTTTTGTCTGCCTTGCCGCTGGCGGGAAAATCCGGGAATCGGTAAACCGCAGCTGTGGCGGGGGCGCAGTTGATTCGCACCGGGCCATGCATCGGCTCTGCTGGTGGATCGGGTATCGGGTGCTGATTTTCAAAGATTTTCTCTCATCGGACAGGGCCGGTGCCGCTTTGCAGCGAACCTTTGAACCGGCGCGGTTTTTGTGCTATGGTGCAACCATCTCGCGCCGGTCGGGCTGCTTTTGTGGCCCGAGCGGCGCTGCTGCCTGTGCTGATCGACTGCCCGATCAGAAGTGCAAGAACAACAATGTTGGCCCGTAAGGGGGGATCGTCCCGCCTTGGGGGTTTTTGTGCCGCGCGGCGGTGCAACTGCGAAGGAAGCCCAATGTCGAAAGCCAAGAAGACCGAATTCCGCCCCGATGACTTTGTCGTCTATCCCACCCATGGCGTGGGCCGCATCGTTTCGATCGAAGAACAGGAGGTTGCCGGGCTGCGCCTCGAGATGTTCGTGATCTCGTTCGAGAAGGACAAGATGACCCTGCGCGTGCCGACCGCGCGCGCCACCGAGATCGGCATGCGTGGCCTTTCGACCCCGGATCTGGTCGAGCGGGCGCTGGACACCCTGAAGGGCAAGGCCCGGGTCAAGCGGGCGATGTGGTCGCGCCGCGCCCAGGAATATGAGCAAAAGATCAACTCGGGCGACCTGATGTCGATTGCCGAGGTGGTGCGCGACCTGCATCGCAACGACGACCAGCGCGAGCAGTCCTATTCCGAGCGTCAGCTTTATGAGGCCGCCCTGGACCGCCTGACCCGCGAAGTCGCCGCCGTCAGCGGCATGGACGAGGCCGGCGCCCAGAAGAAAGTCGAGACCGTGCTGACCGCCCGCGCCGCCTGAACGACGGCCGGCCGGGATGATCGGGGCGCCTGCGGGCGCCCTTTCTCATTTGTCACGGCACGATGGGCGCCAGAAAACCGCAGCGCGACGAATATGCAGAAGGTTCGAGAGCCGCCGGGAACCGCTCCGGGCGGCTTGCGGTCTCATCAGGCGCGCATGACGCCGAAAACCAGCGAGATCGAAACGAAGGCGAGCCAGATCGAGGCCAGCCGCTGGACCCCTTGCAACCGCCTGCCGCCACCATTTCCGGCCTGCGTCAAGCAGCCTGCGCAGCCCCAGGCCAGTGCGGCGCCCATCACCATCAGGCAGAACATCCCCAGCCGCGGCGCGAAAGCCGGGTCGTCCGGGGCCGGCAGCAGGACGAGACCAAAGATCAGCGCCTTGGGATTCAGCACGGTTGTTACATAGATCCGCTGGGCCCCGACCGCCTTGTCCGTCCCCTCGCCGTCCTGCGACCGCCATAGCGTCGTGGCCAGGACCATGATCCAGACCGCCGCCGCAAGCTTCAGCGCGATGGCAAGGGCAGGCGACCGCTCGATCACCCCTGCACCCAGAAAGGCCAGCGGCAGGACGGTGGTCAGGTAGCCTGCCAGTTCCGCAGGCAGCAGGCGCAGGACGCTGCCCAAGCCCCGCCGCGCCCCGGCGAGCCCCATCAGCGTGTTCGTCGGCCCCGGCGCCAGCAGCAGGGCCAGAACCGCCGAGGCGAATGCAGTCATGGTCATCGCGTGCAAACCTTCCCAATGCCGCCGCTGCGCTATCACGGCGCTTCCTTCCGGGAATTGATCTGGGTCACGGGCGCAAGGCAAATATCCGTCCCAGGTCCCTTTGCCTGCCCGAGACCACACGGCAGGGTGCTTTCGCCTCTTGCCGGCGGGCAGGGGCGACCCGGCGGGGCCGCCCCCTGGCGGCCTTCAGCCCAGGGCCGCCAGGATCCGCGCCCAGCTTCGCGCCCCCTTGGCGAAGCTGCCGAGGTCGTATTTCTCGTTCGGCGAATGAATGCGGTCGTCGTCGCGGGCAAAGCCGATCAGCATGGAATCCATGCCCAGGATCTCCTTGAAATCCCCGGCGATGGGGATCGAGCCGCCGGCGCCGATATAGGCGGCCTCGCGGCCCCATTCCTGCGTCAGCGCCGCCTTGGCCGCGGTGAAGGCCGGGTCCGAAATATCCATGCGGCTGGCCGGGCTCGCACCGTGGCCGTGGAACTCGACGCTGCAATCCGCTGGCACATGGGCGCGGACATGGGCGCGGAAGGAGTCGCGGATGCGTTCGGGATCCTGCGCGCCGGTCAGGCGGAAGCTGACCTTGGCTCGGGCTTCGGCGGGCAGAACCGTCTTGAAACCCTCGCCGGTATAGCCGCCGGTGATGCCGTTGATCTCGAAGGTGGGGCGGTTCCAGATCATCTCCAGCCCGGTGCGGCCCTGTTCGCCGACGGGGTGCTTCAGCCCGACGCGCGACAGGAACTCACCCGGATCGAAGCCGAGCGCGGCCCAATCGGCGCGCAGCTCGTCCGAAAGCTCCTCGACGCCGTCGTAGAAGCCGGGCAGGGTGACACGGCCGCTGGCATCCTTGATCGTCGAGAGCGCGTTGACCAGGATCTGGATCGGGTTCGCCGCCAGCCCGCCGAAGCTGCCGGAATGCAGGTCGCGGTCGGCGGCGCGGACCACGATCTCGTCACCATAGAGCCCGCGCAACTGGGTGGTGATGGCCGGGCGGCCATCGGCATAGAGCCCGGTGTCGCAGATCATGGCGATGCCGGCGCGCAGCTCCTCGGCATGCTCGCGCAGGAAGGGGCGCAGGCTGGGCGACCCGGATTCCTCCTCGCCCTCGAACAGCAGCACCAGGTCCGAGGGCAGGCTGCCATGCACCGCCTTCCAGGCACGGAAGGCCTCGACGAAGGTCATGAGCTGGCCCTTGTCGTCCGAGGCGCCACGGCCGCGGATGACCTTGCCCTGGGGCGTGTCCTCGATCTGCGGCTCGAAGGGCGGCCGCTCCCACAGCTCAAGCGGATCGACCGGCTGCACGTCATAATGGCCATAGAACAGCAGCGGCCGCCGCACGCCCTTGGGCGAATGGGCGACGACCATGGGATGGCCGGGCGTGTCGCGCAGCGCGGCGTCGAAGCCCAGGGCGGTCAGCTCGGCGCAGAGCCATTCCGCCGCCCGCCGCACCTCGCCCTTATAGGCCGGATCGGTAGAGATCGAGGGAATGCGCAGAAACTCCATGAGCCTGTCCAGCGCGCGCGGCAGTTCCTCGTCCAGGGTTGAAAGTATTTCGCCGATTCTGGAATTGTCCGTCATTCTTCGTCTTTCTTGATTGATTTTCTCAGAGAAATGCCTGCCATCTTGGTCGTGGTGCGACATTTTTGCGCTGTATTTTCCCCGCTTTGACACTTATCAATGTATGACCCGCGGGATCGGAGCATGATCCCCCAAGCAAGCAAGTTCAAGCAAGGCAAGGGATCTGTCATGGACTACTCAGCCGCCCTCGATCAGGCCATCGGCAAGCTGCACGAGGAAGGTCGCTATCGCACCTTCATCGACATCGAGCGCCGCAAGGGGGCCTATCCGCTGGCGGTCTGGACCCGGCCTGACGGGACCGAGACCGAGATCACGGTTTGGTGCGGCAACGATTACCTGGGCATGGGCCAGCATCCGGTGGTGCTGGCGGCGATGCACGAGGCGCTGGATGCCACCGGGGCGGGTTCCGGCGGCACGCGCAACATCTCGGGCACCACGATCTATCACAAGCGGCTCGAGGCGGAACTGGCCGACCTGCACCAGAAAGAGGCCGCGCTGGTCTTTTCCAGCGCCTATACCGCCAATGACGCGACGCTCTCGACCCTGCGCAAGCTGTTCCCCGGCCTCATCATCTATTCGGACGCGCTGAACCACGCCTCGATGATCGAGGGAATCAAGCGTTTCGACGGCGCCAAGCGCATCTTCCGCCACAATGACGTGGCGCATCTGCGCGAGTTGCTGGAGGCCGACGATCCCGAGGCGCCGAAGCTGATCGCCTTCGAGTCGATCTATTCCATGGACGGCGATTTCGGTCCCATCGCCGCGATCTGCGATCTGGCCGATGAATTTAACGCCCTGACCTATCTGGACGAGGTGCATGCCGTCGGCATGTATGGTCCGCGCGGCGGCGGCGTGGCCGAGCGTGACGGGCTTGCGCATCGCATCGACATCTTCAACGGCACGCTGGGCAAGGCCTTCGGCGTTTTCGGCGGCTATATCGCCGCCTCGGCCAAGATGGTGGATGCGATCCGCTCCTATGCGCCGGGCTTCATCTTCACCACCTCGCTGCCGCCGGCCGTGGCGGCGGGCGCCGCGGCTTCGATCGCCTTCCTGAAGACGGCCGAGGGGCAGTTGCTGCGCGACCGCCAGCAGTTGAATGCCCGCATCCTGAAGATGCGGCTGCGTGGCCTCGGCATGCCGATCATGGACCATGGCAGCCATATCGTGCCGGTGCATGTCGGCAACCCGGTGCACTGCAAGGCGCTGTCGGATCTGCTGCTGGCCGATTTCGGCATCTATGTGCAGCCGATCAACTTCCCCACCGTGCCGCGCGGCACCGAGCGGCTGCGCTTCACGCCTTCGCCGGTGCATGACCCCAAGCAGATCGACCACCTCGTGAAGGCCATGGACAACCTGTGGTCGCAGTGCAAACTGAACCGTTCAACTTCGGCTGCCTGAAGCGGTTTCGGGGTGAAGACCTCTCGCGCCCGTGATAACCTTGCTTTAATCAAGTTGTGAGAGTCTTCCGATTCGGGGAAGACGAGCAGCAAAGAATGGGGCAGGCGCAATGATCGGGCTAAGGGGGAATCCCCCGTCGCATGGCCATGAGGAACCGGCGGCTTTGCCGCCCGGCTTCGACGATCCTGATATTCGTCTCGGTGACTTGATGCGAGGCGAACGGGCCACGCTGGGCAAGTCGCTGCTGGATGTCCAGCGCGAATTGCGCATCCGTGCCTCCTATGTCGCCGCTATCGAGAATTGCGACATTTCCGCCTTCGATACGCCCAGCTTCATTGCCGGCTATGTGCGTTCCTATGCCCGCTATCTCGGCATGGATGCCGAATGGACCTTCCGGCGCTTCTGCCAGGAATCGGGCTTCCAGCCGACGCATGGCTTGGCGCCGGCTGCCGCCGGACCCAAGCCGCAGCGCCGGCCCTCGGATCCGGCCGAGGCGCTGGCCAATCCGCATCCGATCTTCCTGCCGAAGCAGGAAAGCATGTGGAGTTCCATCGAGCCGCGCGCCATCGGTTCCCTGCTGGTCATGGTGGTGCTGGCCTGCGGTCTGGGCTATGGCGGCTGGACCGTGCTGCAAGAGGTGCAGAAGGTCAACCTGACCCCCGGCGAGCAGGCGCCCGGCGTGATCGCCGCGCTGGACCCGGTGCAGGAGGCGGCCGAGCCCGAGACCGTGGAATCGGCCCAGGTCAACCTGCCGCGCCCCGAAGGGTTGGACCGGACCTATCGCCCGCAGACGTTGGAGGTGCCGGTGCTGGTGGCCCGCGACGGTCCCATTGCCGCCATCGATCCGGGGCTGAGCGCGCCGGCCATGCAGCCCGAAGGCGCTGAGCCCGCGACCCGCACCGCTGCCGTGCAGGACCGGGGCTATGGGCCGCAGATGCCGGCCGAACAGGCCGCCGTGCGCACCGTCGCGCCCGATGCGCCCGAGGTCGAGATCCTGGCTGCCCGCCCGGCCTGGGTGCGTGTCACCTCGGCCGACGGCACGGTGCTTCTGGAAAAGACCATGGATGCGGGCGAGCGTTTCGCCCTGCCGAAGCTCGAGGCGCCGCCGGTGCTGCGCGCGGGCAATTCCGGCGCGATCTATTTCGCGGTGAACGGCCGGACCTATGGCCCGGCGGCGCCCGGCGCCAAGGTGGTCAAGAATGTCGAGCTTTCGCCCAATGCGCTGACCGCGAAATTCGCCTTCGCCGATCTGAGCAAGGATCCGCAACTGGCCGAAATGGTCGCGCTGGCCTCGGCCGGCCAACCTGAGCAGGCGCCCGTGCAGGAGTGATCGGCCCGCAGGTCACGGATGCGGCATCGGGCCTGCGGCGGGGACCGGACGACTTGCTCGTCCGGCCGCATCGGCCTATCTCTGGCGGGTGAATCCGTCTCTGGCGCAGGAAAAGGCCCTAGCCATGTCGCATAATCCGATCCGCCCCTGGCGCAATATCGACCGGCGCAAGTCGCGCCGGATCATGGTCGGCAATGTGCCGGTGGGGGGGGACGCGCCGATCAGCGTGCAGACCATGACCAACACGGACACATCCGACGTGCGCGCGACCCTGGACCAGATCATCGCTGCCGCCGATGTCGGCGCCGATATCGTCCGCGTCTCGACGCCCGACCAGGACTCGACCCGGGCGCTGCGCGAGATCTGCCGCGAAAGCCCGGTGCCGATCGTGGCCGACATCCATTTCCACTACAAGCGCGCCATCGAGGCCGCCGAGGCCGGCGCCGCCTGCCTGCGCATCAACCCCGGCAATATCGGCGACGCCGCCCGGGTGCGCGAGGTCATTAAGGCCGCCCGCGACCACGGCTGCTCGATCCGCATCGGCGTGAATGCCGGCAGCCTGGAACGGCACCTGCTGGAGAAATACGGCGAGCCCTGCCCGGATGCGATGGTGGAATCCGGCCTCGACCACATCAGGATCCTGCAGGACAACGACTTCCACGAATTCAAGATCAGCGTGAAGGCCAGCGACGTTTTCCTCGCCGCCGCCGCCTATCAGCAACTGGCCGAGGCGACCGACGCGCCGATCCACCTGGGCATCACCGAGGCGGGCGGGCTGATGTCCGGCACGGTGAAATCCGCCATCGGCCTCGGCAACCTCTTGTGGATGGGCATCGGCGACACGATCCGCGTCAGCCTGTCCGCCGATCCGGTCGAGGAGGTCAAGGTCGGCTTCGAGATCCTGAAATCGCTGGGCCTGCGCACCCGCGGCGTGCAGATCATCTCTTGCCCCAGCTGCGCGCGGCAAGGCTTCGACGTGATCCGGACGGTCGAGATCCTGGAAAAGCGCCTCGAACACATCAAGACCCCGATGAGCCTGTCGATCATCGGCTGCGTGGTGAACGGCCCGGGCGAGGCGCTGATGACCGATATCGGCTTCACCGGCGGCGGTGCGGGCTCCGGCATGGTCTATCTGGCGGGCAGGCAGGACCACAAGATGACCAACGACCAGATGGTCGATCACATCGTCGAACTGGTCGAGAAACGCGCCGCCGAACTCGAGGCCGCGCAAGCCGCCGCCGCCGAATAGGCGAAAGGGCGGTCGAGGCGCCGCCCTCTGCCATTCACCGTTTTCCAAATACTCCTGCCGCCCGCGCAACCTGCGCCGGCGGCGCCGGTTCAGCCCTCGGCCTCGGCCGCACGCGCCCGGGCGATGGCGCCTTCCAGCCCCTCGGCCGGCACGCCGCGCAGCATCTCGCCGCCGATGATGAAGGTCGGCGTGCCCATGATCCGCATCTGCTCGGCCAGCTGGTGGTTCTTGCGCAGCACGGCCGAGACCTCCTCGGTGTTCATCCGGTTCAGCACCGCCTTGCCGTCCACGCCCAGATCGCCGGCCAGCGCGGTCAGGCTTTCCAGATTGACCGGCCCGCGCGATTCCATCAGCGCGTCATGCGCCTTCTTGTAGGCCTCGGGCCCGGCTTCCTGCTGCACCGCGATGGCGAAACGCGCGGCCATGTCGCTTTCCTGGGTCAGGATCGGGAATTCCTTCAGGATCCAGCGGATGTTGCCATCGGCCGAGATCAGCTTTTCCAGCTCCGGATTCACCCGCTTGCACACCCCGCAGCGGTAATCGATGAACTCGACCAGGGTCACGTCCCCCTCGGGATTGCCGCCGATCCAGCTGTGGCCGTCGTCGAAGATCGCCTCCCTGTTGTTCTCGACCAGCAGCTGGTCGTTCTTCGCCTCGTCGGCGGCGCGGCGCTCTTCCAGCACGTTGATCGACTCGATCAGCACGTCGGGATTGGCCATCAGATAGTCGCGCACCGCCTCGCCGAAGGCGGCCTTCTCGGCCTCGCTCATATTGGCCGGGTCGAAGGCCGTGGCGGGCAGGGCGGTCGCCGTCAGCAGGGCGGCGGTCAGCAGGGCTTTCATCCGGGATCCTTTCCTATTGCCGGCAACTTGGCCCGTCCAGCGCGCCGTTGCAAGCGACCCGCCCCGGTCTCACGCGGGGTTGACCGGGCCGCCCACAGGGCTGATACCCGGCCAAAACCAATGAGGCAGGCAGATATGAGACAATCCCGCCGCGGGCAGGTCGATCCCTTCATCGTCATGGACGTGATGGAAGCCGCCCGCGAGGCCGAGGCCCAGGGCCGCCGCATCATCCATATGGAGGTCGGCCAGCCCTCGACCCCGGCACCCGAGGGCGCGCGCCGGGCGCTGGCCGCCGCGCTGGACCGGCCGCTGGGCTATACGGTCGCGCTTGGCCTGCCGGAACTGCGCCGGGGCATCGCCGGGCTTTACAAGCGCTGGTATGGGCTCGACCTCGATCCCGCGCGGGTGGTGGTGACGCCGGGCTCCTCGGGCGCCTTCATCCTGGCCTTCTCGGCGCTGTTCGATGCGGGCGAGCGGGTGGCCCTGGGCGAGCCGGGCTATCCCAGCTATCGCCAGATTCTGCGCGCCCTGTCGCTGGAGCCCGTGGGCATCCCGACCCGGGCCGAGGACCGTTATCAGCCGCGGCCGCAGGACCTGCCGGCGGATGCGCGGGGGCTGATCCTCGCCTCGCCCGGCAACCCCTCGGGCACGGTGCTGCGGCGCGAGGAACTGGCGGCGCTGTGCGCGCGGGCGGCGGAACTGGGCATGAGCGTGATCTCGGACGAGATCTATCACGGGCTCGACTACGGCGCCGGCTTCCATTCCGCGCTGGAGGTGACGGACGAGGTCTTCGTCATCAACAGCTTCTCGAAATATTTCAGCATGACCGGCTGGCGGGTCGGCTGGATGGTCGTGCCGGACAGCATGATCCGCACCGTCGAGCGCATCGCGCAGAACATGTTCATCTGTCCGCCGCATGCCAGCCAGGTCGCGGCGCTGGCGGCGCTGGATTGCGTGGCCGAGGCCGAGGCGAACCTGGCCGTTTATGCCGAAAACCGCCGGCTGATGCTGGACCGGCTGCCGAAGATGGGATTCGACCGCATCGCCCCGCCCGAGGGCGCCTTCTACATCTATGCCGATGTGTCGGAACTGACGGGAAACAGTCTGAGCTTCGCAGCGGAAATTCTTGAAAAGGCGGGGGTTGCGGTGACGCCGGGGTTGGATTTCGATCCCCGTCGCGGCGCGCGGACCCTGCGCTTCAGCTATGCCGCCTCGACTGCCGAGATTGCCGAGGGGCTGGACCGGCTGGCGGCCTTCATGGCGGCGCGATGAGATGGCTTTGCGCCCTTCTGCTGATCTGGCTTGCGCTGCCGGCGTTGGCCGATGACGGCACGCGTTCGGCGCTTGCGACGGTCGATCCGGCGCAATCATCGCTGACGGCCGAGGGGCGCGACCGGGGCAGGCCGCGGCCGATGGAACTGCGGCTGACCATCAGCCAGCCGGTGCCTTACCGGGTCTATTTCCTCGACGGCCCGCCGCGCCTGGTGGTCGATTTCCGCGAGATCGACTTTTCCGGTGTCGATGCCGATGCGCTGCCGGGGCGCGAACTGGTGCCGGCGCTGCGCTGGGGCCGGTTCAGGCCCGGCTGGTCGCGCCTGGTGATGGAACTGCCCGGCCCCTATGCGCTGCGGCTGGCCGTGCAAAGCCCGGCCGAGGGCGGGGCGCGGGGCGCGCTGGTCAAGCTGCGCATCGAGCCGGTCGACCAGCAGGATTTCGTCACCCGGGGCAATGCGCTTTCGGCGCTGTGGGATTTGCCGGCGCCGGCGGCCGTCGCCCCGCTGCCGCCGCGCCGCGCGGGTGCGCGGCCCCTGCGCGTCGCGCTGGACCCCGGCCATGGCGGCCATGACCCGGGCGCCCAGGTCGGCGCGATCAGCGAGGCGGCGCTGATGCTGGGCTTTGCCCGCGAACTGACCGAGATCCTGACCCGTGCCGGTTTCGAAGTCGTCGCCACCCGCAAGGACGACAGCTTCATCCCGCTGGAGCGGCGCATGACCATCGCCCGTGCCGAGCAGGCCGACCTGTTCATCTCGCTGCATGCCGATGCGTTGCCGGCGGGCGAGGCGGCGGGGCTGTCGATCTATGTCTGGAACCAGCAGGCCGACGACCGGGCCACGCGCGAACTGGCGATGCGCCACGACCGCGCCGACCTGTTGGCCGGGCTGGACCTGGCCGGGACCGACGATCAGCTGGCCGATGTGCTGATGGACCTGGCGCGAACCGAAACGCATCCGCGCTCGGAAGCCTTTGCCAAATTCGCGGTTTCGGAACTGAACCGCGCGGGCATCGCCATGCATCGCCGGCCGGTGCGCGGCGCGGCCTTTTCGGTGCTGAAATCGCCCGACATCCCCTCGGTCCTGGTCGAGCTGGGCTTTCTGACCGATCCGGGCGACCGGGCCAACCTGTTCGACCCGGACTGGCGGGCGCGCACCGCGCAGGCGCTGGCGCAGGCCATCGGCCTGTGGGCGCAGGACGATGCCGCCCGCGCCGCCCTGCTGCGCAAGTAGCGCAAGGTTGCTTTGACGGGCGCGGCCTCGCTGTCTATAGAGGCGCAGGTTATCCCCAGAGGCTTGCCCATTGCTGCGTTTCCTGCTGTCCTTCATCGGCGCGATCTTTTCCTGGCTCGTGACCGCGATCTTCTTCATCGCCCTGACCGTGGGCGCGGTGTTCTGGATGTATTCGCGCGACCTGCCCAGCCATGAGCAGCTGGCGCAATATGCGCCCAAGACCATCAGCCGGATCTATTCCGCCGAGGGGCGCCTGATCGACGAATTCGCCGAGGAGCGCCGTATCTTCGTGCCCATCGGCGACATTCCGCCCCTAGTCAAGCAGGCTTTCGTCAGTGCCGAGGACAAGCATTTCTACAGCCACCACGGCTTCGACCCGATGGGCATGGGCAAGGCGGCGCTGGACGCGATCAGCTCGGGTGGGCGCAACCTGCGCGGCGCCTCGACCATCACCCAGCAGGTGATGAAGAACTTCCTCTTGTCCAGCGACCGCAGCGTCGAGCGCAAGATCAAGGAACTGATCCTGGCGACGCGACTTGAGGCGACGCTCAGCAAGGATCAGATCCTGGAGCTTTACCTCAACGAGATCTTCCTGGGCCAGAACAGCTTCGGCGTGGCTGCGGCGGCGCAAAGCTATTTCAACAAGCCGCTGACCGAACTGGCCCCGCATGAGGCCGCGACGCTGGCCGCCATGCCCAAGGCGCCCAGCCGCTATCACCCGGTCACCGCCAAGGAGGCCCTGACCGAGCGGCGCGACTATGTCCTGCGCGAGATGTGGCAGAACGGCTATATCGACCAGGCGACCTATGAAGCCGAGGCGAAGCAGCCGCTGCGCTCGGTGCAGAACGGCGATTTCCCCGCCTTCCGCGAGCAGCTGCCGCCGCGCGACTATTTCACCGACGAAATCCGCCGCCAGCTTTCGGCGCAATTCGGCGCCGAGGAGTTTTTCGGCGGCGGCCTGGCGATCCGGGCGACCATCGATCCCAAGCTGCAAAAGGTCGCCGCGCATGCGCTGCAACAGGCGCTGGAGAAATACGACCGCGGCCGCGGCGTCTGGCGCGGCACCCGCGTCAGGATCCCGCCCGAACAGCTGGGCAGCGAGCAGGCTTGGCGCGCCGCGCTGGCCGATGCCAGCGTGCCGCGCGACATCGAGGGCTGGTTCCCGGCCGTGGTGCTGTCGCTGGAGGGCGGCGATGCCACCATCGGCATCGAGGATCAGGAGGGCACTGCCCAGATCCCCGCCAAGGACGTGCAATGGGCGAGGAAGCGGCTGGCGGACGGCACGCTGGCGCCCAAGGCCAAAGTGGCCTCGGACCTGCTGGAGATCGGCGACGTGGTGCTGGTGCGCCGTATGACCTCGGACAGCGACGGCAGCTTCATCCGCTGGACCCTGCGCCAGGTGCCCGAGGTGCAGGGCGGCTTCATGGCCATGGACGTGAACACCGGCCGGGTCATTGCCATGCAGGGCGGGTTTTCCTATCAAAGCTCGGTCTTCAACCGGGCGACCCAGGCGCAGCGCCAGCCGGGCTCCAGCTTCAAGCCCTTCGTCTATGCCGCCGCGCTGGATTCGGGCTTCAACCCGGCGACCATCGTGGTGGACGAGCCGATCACCGTGAACACGCCGCAGGGGTTGTGGACGCCCAAGAACGCCAACGGCAAGTTCTATGGCCCGACCCCGATGCGCACCGGGATCGAGCAGTCGCGCAACCTGATGACCATCCGCATCGCCCAGGGCATCGGCATGGATACAGTGGCGAAATATGCCGAGAAATTCGGGGTCTATGACCATCTGGGCCATTTCCTCGCCAACTCGTTGGGCGCGCAGGAAACGACGCTGTTCAAGATGGTCGCCGCCTATGCCATGTTCGCCAATGGCGGCGAGCGGGTCGAGCCGACGCTGGTCGACCGGGTGCAGGACCGCCGCGGCCGCACCATCTATCGCCACGACCGCCGCGAATGCGTGACCTGCGGCCAGCCGACGCTGCCCGCCGGCGCCGCGCCCGCGATCCGTTCCAACCGCGAGCGGGTGATGGACGCGATCACCGCCTATCAGCTGACCTCGATGCTGGAGGGCGTGGTCAAACGCGGCTCGGGGCGCGGCGTGGACCTGCCGGTGCCGGTGGCAGGCAAGACCGGCACCACCAACGATGCCAAGGACGTTTGGTTCATCGGCTTTACCTCGAACATCGTCGCCGGCTGCTATCTGGGCTATGACCAGCCGCGCACGCTGGGCGCCAACGCCTATGGCGGCACGCTTTGCGTGCCCGTGTTCAACGAATTCATGCAGGAGGCGGTCAAGGAATTCGGCGGCACCGCGTTCAAGGTGCCGCCGGGCGGGCATTTCGTCAACATCGACCGCTTCACCGGCGCGATCCTGGGCCCCGATGCCAAGGGTGACAATGTCATCGCCGAATATTTCCGCGACGGCCAGAACCTGACCGGGATGATGCTTGTCGATGGCGGCTTCGGCCGTGCCGATCCCGGCACGCTGCCGCTGTTCACCCAGGGCCGCGACGGCGGCCAGGCGGTGACCACCTCGACCGGCAAGAAAAGGGTGATCCCGAAGAAGGCCGACTTCGGCACCCTGTCCTCGGGCGGGCTGTATTGAGGCGACTTTGCCGGGCGGGCGCTTGCCGCCGCCCGCCGCCCGCGCTATTTGTCCTGCCCTGACCGAAATCCGAACCCAGAGAGTGCCCATGCGCGCCGAAACCCAAGCCACCATCGAAGCGATCCGCAAATCGCTGAAACTGCTCGGCCAGCGCATGGACTGGGAAACCGCGCCGCACCGTCTGGAAGAGCTGAACGCCATGATCGAGGCGGGCGACATCTGGTCCGACCCGGCCCGCGCCCAGAAGCTGATGCGCGACCGGCAGATGCTGTCGGATGCGGTCGAGACCTATCGCCGGATCGACACCGAACTCAAGGACAATGCCGAGCTGATCGAACTGGGCGAGGCCGAGGGCGATGACGAGATCGTCGCCGATGCCGAGGCCTCGCTGAAATCGCTGGCGGAACTGGCCGCGCAGAAGGAGCTGGAGGCGCTGCTGAACGGCGAGGCCGACGGCAATGACACCTTCCTGGAGATCAATGCCGGCGCCGGCGGCACGGAAAGCGCCGACTGGGCCAGTATGCTGGCGCGGATGTATGTCCGCTGGGCCGAGAAGAAGGGCTACAATGTCGAATTGCTGTCCGAGACGCCGGGCGAGGAGGCGGGCATCCGTTCGGCCGCCTACAAGATCTCGGGGTCGAACGCCTATGGCTGGCTGAAATCGGAATCAGGCGTGCACCGGCTGGTGCGCATCTCGCCCTATGATTCGGCGGCACGGCGGCATACCTCGTTCAGCTCGGTCTGGGTCTATCCGGTGGTGGACGACAATATCGAGATCACCATCCCCGACAACGAGATCAGGATCGACACCTATCGGTCGTCGGGCGCGGGCGGGCAGCACGTCAACACCACCGATTCGGCAGTGCGCATCACCCACCTGCCGACGGGCATCGTCGTGACCAGCTCGGAAAAGTCGCAGCACCAGAACCGCGCCAACGCCATGGCGGCGCTGAAGGCGCGGCTGTATCAGCTGGAACTGGACAAGCGCAACGCCGCGATCAACGCCCAGCACGAGGCCAAGGGCGAGGCCGGCTGGGGCAACCAGATCCGCTCTTATGTGCTGCACCCTTATCAGATGGTGAAGGACCTGCGGACCGGGCACGAGACCTCGGACACGCAGGGCGTGCTGGACGGCGATCTGGACGCCTTCATGGCCGCGACGCTGGCGCTGGATGTCGCGGGCAAGTCGCGGGCCGAGGCGCAGGCCGAGGACTGAGCCGCCGCGCCTGTCGCGCGGTCGCATGGGTATTTGGGCAACGAAGAAGCGCAAGGCTTGCGCATCGCGGCGCGGGTCGCGACTGTGGCACCGATGCACCTTTTTGTCGGCGTAGGGACCTGCGCGGTTTGATGCTGCATTGCGGCATTGTATGCTGCGGTTGCGAGATGCGGGGTGGGCATGGACGTGAGGCGGATCAATCTGGCGCTTCAGGGCGGCGGCGCGCATGGCGCCTTTGCCTGGGGCGTGCTGGACCGGCTGCTGGATGAGCCCGCGATCGAGATCCGCGGCATCAGCGGCACCTCGGCCGGGGCGCTGAACGGCGCGGCGCTGGCCGCCGGCCTGTCCTGCGGGCCGGGTCGGCGCGGGCGCGAGGCGGCCCGGCAGAACCTGGCCCATATCTGGTCGCAGGTCGGGCAGGTCAGCGACAACAGCGTCGTGCGCTGGCTGCATTCCATGTTCCCGGTGCCGCGCGCCTGGCAGCGGCTGACCGAGCTGCTCTCGCCCGTGGCTTGGCTGGGTTCGCTGACGCGGGTGTTCAGCCCCTATGATTCGGGGCCGTTCTACACCAACCCGCTGGCCGCCATCCTGCGCGAGATGCCGCATCCCCGGCTGGGCCGCGAGGAGGGGCCGGCCTTCTTCGTCACCGCCACCAATGTGCGCACCGGGCTGGTGCGGGTCTTTGGCGGGGCCGAGGTGACGGTGGACACCATCCTGGCCTCGGCCTGCCTGCCCGAGCTGTTCCGCGCCGTCGAGATCGACGATCCCTTGACCGGTCGGCGCGAGGCCTATTGGGACGGCGGCTATTCCGGCAATCCGGCGCTGTTTCCGCTGTACCGCGGCGACCTGCCGCGCGACATCGTCATCGTCAACATCAACCCGATGCTGCGCGATGCGGTGCCGAAGACCCCGGCCGCGATCCAGGACCGGGTGAACGAGATCAGTTTCAACGCCGCACTTTTGGCCGAATTGCGGGCGATCAACTTCGTCAAGCGGCTGCATGCCGAGGACCGGCTGACCGGGCGGCCGATGAAGAACGTGCTGCTGCATGCGATCATGGACGAGGACCTGATGAATTCGCTGAGCGCCAGCACCAAGCTGATCCCGAATCCCGGCCTGTTGCAGCGCATGCACGATGCCGGGATGCAGGCGGCGGATCGGTTCCTGGAGCGCGATGCCGAAAAGATCGGCGAGCGTGATTCCTATGACCTGTCGCAGCTGTTCGGTCGCCGTTAGGAGGCCATGGCGGCGGCGATGCGCGCCGCCAGCCGGGCATTGTTCAGCACCAGCGCGACATTGGCCTCGAGCGAACGGCCCTGGGTCAGCTCGAAGATGCGTTGCAGCAGGAAGGGCGTGACCGCCTTGGCCGCGATGCCCTGCGCCTCGGCCTCGGCCAGCGCCTGCTCGACCACCGGGATCATCTCGGCGCGCGGGATCTCGGCCTCCGGCGGGATCGGGTTCACCACCAGCTGGCCGCCGGCCAGGCCCAGTTCGCGCCGCCGCCGGGCGCTGGCGGCGATCTGGGCCGGGTCGTCCATGCGCAGCGGCGCCGCAAGGCCCGATTCGCGCGACCAGAAGGCCGGCAGCTGGTCCTGGCCGAAGGCAATCACCGGCACACCCAGCGTTTCCAGCACCTCCAGCGTCTTGGGCAGGTCCAGGATCGCCTTGGCCCCGGCTGCGACCACGGTGACCGGGCTTTGCGCCAGTTCCTGCAAGTCGGCAGAGATGTCGAAGCTCGTCTCGGCGCCGCGATGCACGCCGCCGATGCCGCCGGTGGCGAAGACCTCGATTCCGGCCAAGTGGGCGCAGATCATCGTCGCCGCCACCGTGGTCGCTCCGGTCCGTCCCAACGCCAGGCAGGCGGCGAGATCGGCGCGCGACAGCTTCATCACCTGCGCGGCCGGGGTCGAGGCCAGCGCCTCCAGCGCCCCGGCATCGAGGCCGACGCGGATGCGTCCGCCCATCACCGCGATGGTGGCGGGCACGGCGCCCGCCTCGCGCACCGCGGCCTCGACCTGCTGCGCCACCTCCAGGTTCTGCGGATAGGGCATGCCATGGGTGATGATGGTCGATTCCAGCGCCACCAGCGGCCGGCCCTCGGCCAGCGCCTGCGAGGTTTCGGGAGAAAGCGCGATCAGGGAATGCATGGCTGGTCCTTTCCGGAGACATGGGCGGATGCGGCGCGGAGCGCCTGGGTCAGGGCTTCGGCGCGGCCGGCGCCGCGGCTTTCGGCGGCGAGATGCGCGGCAAGGAACGCGTCGCCCGCGCCGGTGACGCGGAGGGCGGCGACCGGGGGCGGGGTGTCGGCCAGCGTGGGTGCGCCTTGCGCCGCATCGGCGGCGGGGCGGGCGCCGTCGGTCACCAGCACCCGGCGGGCGCCGAGCGCGACGACGGCCTCGGCTGCGCGGGCGGCATCGGGCAGGCTGCGGCCGGCCAGGGCTTCGGCCTCGGCGCGGTTCAGGTGGAAGATGGCACGGGGATGGTCGATCAGCATCCGCAGCCGCGCCGCCTTGTCGGGGCTGGCAGGCACGATGCGCAGATCGGCGCCGGCAAGGCAGGGATCGCGGGTGATTTCGGCGAGGACTGGCTCGGTCAGGTTGCCGTCGAGCACCAGCGTGCCTCGCCAGGGCCGGGCGGGATCGCCCAGCCGGCCGTCGCGCAGCGGCGCGAGGATCGCGGTGCCGGCGGTTTCCAGCGCCCGGGCATCGGCGATGGCGGCGACCAGCCCGTCCGGGCTTTCGATGGCCAGATAGCTGTCGGTGGCAAGCCCGCCGTGGCGCCAGAGCCAGCGGGTCTCGACGCCGCGCCGGCCGACTTCGGCCACCAGCGCCTCGCCGGGCGCGTCCCGGCCGACGGCCGAAAGCATGGCCGGCGTAAGACCCTGCCGCGCCAGGGCCAGCGCCACGTTCAGCGCCACGCCGCCCGGCTGTCGGGTGATCCGGCCGGGCATGTCGGCACCCGGCAGGAGCGGCGCCGGGCTGCGTCCGATCAGGTCCCACAGCATCGCGCCGAGGCAGAGAATGCGGGGGCGGGTGGTCATCGGCGGGCCTTCGGGCGGGTTGCGCCGGCGCAGGCTATCGGTTCGTGCTGAAGGGGGAAAGAGGGTGAGAGGCTGGACAGCGACCCAAGCGGGACTCGTTACGGCTGCTTCCTTCCGGACCTGACCGGGTTGGCGAGGCGCCTGCCCGCGCCAACCTCTCGCCGCCTAGATAGGCGCGCGCGCGGCGGGATGCAAGCGGCTTGCCGGTCAAAGGTGCAGCCGCAGGCGCAGGAAGCCGTCCGGGCCCAGGCCCGCCGGCTCGACCCGAGCGGAAAGCCCGTCGAGATGCCGGGCGGCGGCCGGCCCGGTCTCGAACAGGACCGAGGTGCCGGGCAGGGGGCGGAAGCTCCAGCCGGTGCGAGGATCGGGGGCCAGCACCCGGCGCTGCGCCACATAGCGGCGCAGCACCTCGCGGGTGCGCGAGGTGCCGTCCAGCAGCACCGGCCGGCCCGCCGCCACCGGGGCGAACAGTCCGCAATCGGACAGCCGGTAGCTGTTGGTCGCCAGGATGAAGGGCTGGTCCGGCGCCACCGGGCGCTGGCGATGCGAAAGCGCGGCGATGCGGTGCGAATCGGCATGGGCAAGGCGGCCGTCCGGCGCGTAGCGCGGCGGGCGGCTCAGGTCGATCTGCCAGTCCAGCCCGTCGATGATGTCGAAGTTGTAGCTTGGGAATTCCGGGTCGACCAGCGGCTGGTCCGGCTTGCCCGGCTGGATATGCAGAAACAGGCTGGCCGAGCGTTCCAGCCATTCGCGCAGCTCGGCCCCGGTCAGGCGGATGGCGCAGATCCGGTTCGGAAACAGGTAGAGATCGGCGATGTTGCGCAGTGTCAGCCGCCCGGCCGGCACGTCGGTATAGTGCTGCGGCCCGCCTCGGCCACCAGCGCGAAAAGGGGCGGCGGCCGAGAGGATCGGCAGGTCCTGCCAGCGCGTGCCGCGCAACGCGTGCCGCACATGCCAGCGTTGCGCCATGGTCACCAGCCGCAGGCCGGGATCCTCGCCGATCAAGGCGAAATAGCTGCTCAGCGGGCGTTCGGTGCGGCCGATCCGGCGGCGGAAATGCCGCAGAGTCTGGCGATGTGCCACAAGCGCGGGGCCGGTGACGGCGGGATGGTCCTGCTCGGCACCAACCGGCTCGGCGCGGCAGGTGAAATCGGCGATGCGCCAGCCGCCGGCCGAAGATGGCTCCAGCCGCAGGTCGATCAGCCCCAGATGCGAGCCCCAGAAGCCCGCCATGACCGCAGGCTTGCCGGCCAGGGTGCCGCGCCGCGCGTCGATCCCCGGCCCCTGCGGATGATCGGGCGAGGGGAACACCCGATGCGTATGGCCGGCGATCACCAAGTCGATGCCGGGCAGGGCGGCCAGCGCGGCGGCGGCGTTCTCCATCATCGGCGCCGGGGCGAGCGCACCGATGCCGCTATGCGCCAGTGCCACGATCAGGTCGGCACCCTGGCCGCGCAAGGCGGCGATGCCGGTGCGGGCGGCCAGCAGGATGTCGTCGACCACGAGCTCGGATTTCAGTCCCGGCTCCCATTCGACGGTCTGCGGCGGCAGAAAGCCCAGCACGCCGATGCGCATCCGCCGGGGATGGCCGTGCTCGTCGTGGAATTGCCGTTCCAGCAGCAGATGGGGCTGCACCGGCAGCGGTCGGCGTGGGCGCAGGTTGCTGGCGACGAAGGGAAATTCGGCCCCTTCCAGCGTGCGGCGCAAAAACCCCAGGCCAAAGCTGAAGTCATGGTTGCCGAGGGTGGCCGCATCGTAGCGCAGCGCATTCATCGCCGCGATGGCCGGATGCGGCTGGCGCGGGCCGATGCCGTCGGCTTCCGCCAGGTAGTCGCCCATCGGGCTGCCTTGCAGCCCGTCGCCATTGTCGAACAACAGGCAGTTGCGTGCCGTCTGGCGCGCGTGCGCGATGAGCGCCGCCGCCCGCGACAGGCCGAGACGCCCCGAGGGCCGGTCCGCCAAATAGTCGTAGCCCAGCACATGCATATGCAGGTCCGTCGTCGCCATGATGCGAAGTTCCAGGGCGCCGGCGGCGGGCGGTGGATCGGTGGAGGGGCGATCGGGCATCATAGGGCCTGCATGCGGTCATTATGCACATAATGCAACTATAGATTGCGCCGCTGCCGTTTCCGCTGCGGCCTCTTGCCTTGCATGCCGCAACGCAACATGGGATGAACCGGCCGACACACGACATTCTTTCAACTGACCGGATCAGCGATGAAGTTCTCGACCCGACGGGATATCGACCTTGCCGCGGAAGGATTGTTCCGCACCGCCAGCAATTTCGACGCGATCGAGCGGCTGCTGGTGCGGCGCGGCGCCACGGTGCGCCGGCTGGACGATCTGGCCGCGCCGGGGGTCGGCATGCGCTGGCTGATCGGCTTCGACTGGCGCGGCCGGCACCGCGAGGTGACCGCCGAGGTCGCGCAGCTGGATGCGCCCGAAGTGGTGGTCATCAAGGGCAGTTCCGACCAGTTCGACCTGATGATCCGCATGACGGTGGTGGCGCTGACCCGGGCGAAGTCTCGGCTGATCTTCGAGACCGAGGCGCATCCGCGCAGCATGAAGGCGCGGCTGATGTTGCAGACGGCCAAGCTGGGCAAGGCGCAGCTCGACCGCAAGTTCGCGCGGCGGGTCGGCGACTTCATCGCCCAGCTTGCCGCGGGCGAACACGCCTGACCCGGCCCTGCCGCGGTGCGGCCCGCCTATTCGGCGGCCGCCGCCTGCGATTGCGCGGCGCGCAGCGGATCGGCCGGATAGACGCCCAGGATGTTCAGGCTGGAGGTGAAATAGTCCAGCTCCTCCAGCGCGCGGGCGACATGCGAATCCTCGGGGTGGCCCTCGATGTCGGCGTAGAATTGCGTGGCGGTGAAGACGCCGTCCACCATGTAGCTTTCCAGCTTGGTCATGTTGACGCCGTTGGTGGCAAAGCCGCCAAGCGCCTTGTAAAGCGCGGCCGGGATGTTGCGCACCCGGAAGACGAAGCTGGTCATCATGGTCGTGCCGCCCTCGGCATTGGCGCGGCGGCTGAAATCGGGCTGGCGTGCCATGATCAGGAATCGGGTGGTGTTGTTCTGCCGGTCCTCGATTCCCGAGGCGAGTTCCTCGAGCCCGTAGATCTCGCCCGCCAGCGGCGCGGCCAGCGCGGCCAGCGACGGCTCGCCCCGCCGCGCCACCTCGAGCGCCGAGCCGGCGGTATCGGCACCGACGATGCTGCGGATGGCGTGGCGGCGCAGGAAGCCGCGGCATTGGCCCAGCAGCACCGGATGGCTCATGGCCTCGCTGATCTGCGAAAGCTTCGTGCCCGGTAGGGCCAGCAGGCTGATGCGCACCCGCACGAAACCCTCGTCGATGATGTGCAGCCCGGTTTCGGGCAGCAGGTGATGGATGTCGGCGACCCGGCCATAGGTCGAGTTCTCGACCGGCAGCATGGCCAGCTCGGCCCGGCCGCCGCGCACCGCCTCGATGGTGTCCTCGAAGGTGCGGCAGGGCAGGGCCTCCATCTGCGGGCGATAGAAGCGGCAGGCCTGATGGCTGTAGGCGCCGGGCTCGCCCTGGAATGCGATCACGTTCTGGGTTGTGACATCGGTCATGGGTTACACCTTCCCGCCCGTTTTGTGCTTTGCGAGCGACAACTACACCTTGAACCGGCGGAACAAAAGCGGGTAGATACGGCCAAATCCACGGACAGCCCAGGGGATCCGCAGACATGTTCGATACCATGACCGTCACCAAGGCAGCCGGTGCGCTGATCGGCTCGCTTCTGTTCCTTCTGCTGATGAGCTGGGCGGCATCGGGTATCTTTCACGTCGGTCCCGCAGGTCATGGCGCCGAGGGCGAGGAGCATGCCCAGGCCTATACCATCCCGGTCGAGGATGCCGGCGGCGCCGAGGACGAGGCGGCCGAGGAAGGCCCCGACTTCGCCACCGTGCTGGCCTCGGCCGATGCGGCCGCCGGCGAGAAGGTGTTCGGCAAGTGCAAGGCTTGCCACAAGCTGGACGGCACCGACGGCACCGGCCCGCATCTGAACGGCGTGGTCGGCCGCGCGGTTGCCAGCGTCGGCGGCTTCAACTATTCCGAGCCGATGAAGGCGCATGGCGGCGATTGGACGCCGGAGGCGCTGCAAGAATTCCTGGCCAACCCGAAAACCGTCATCAAGGGGACCAAGATGGCCTTCGCCGGCTTGCCCAAGGTCGAGGATCGCGCCAATCTGATCGCCTATCTGCAAGGCCAGCAGTAAGCGGCAGCCGCGCAGCGCAAGGATGGGCGTCCCTCGGGGCGCCCTTTTTGCTTGCCGCTTGCCTGCCGGGCCGGTCGCCGCGGCCATGGATCACGCATTTGCATGTTGAACCGGGACGGAGGGCTGCTAGCTTTGGCGCCCGAGGCGCCCCGCTGCCCGAGCGATACAGAACGAGGATCGACAAGACCCGATGACGATGCGTTTCCTGCGACATGCCCCGATGGTTGCCCTTGTGGCGCTGCTGCCCGGCTGGACCCTGGCGCAGGAACAGCAAAAACCCCAGACCATCGTGTCGCATGGCATCTCGGTCTTCGGCACGCCGGAACTGCCCGCCGATTTCAAGCATCTGCGCTATGTGAACCCGGACGCGCCCAAGGGCGGCGAGATTTCGGAATGGGCCAGCGGCGGCTTCGACAGCTACAACCCCTATACCCATCGCGGCCGC
Source organism: Paracoccus sp. MKU1 (assembly GCF_001447385.1). Classification (GTDB taxonomy): domain Bacteria; phylum Pseudomonadota; class Alphaproteobacteria; order Rhodobacterales; family Rhodobacteraceae; genus Paracoccus. Next base: position 104,750 of record NZ_LLWQ01000221.1, read on the forward strand.
GCGGCGGCGCTGTCCAACGCCATGCTGGAGCCGCTGATGGAAACCGTCGCCGATGAGATCGGCACCGCCTATTGCCTGCTTTGCGAGACCATCGAATATCCCGAAAGCCGCGACTGGGTGATCTTCCACCTGCGGCCCGATGCGAAATTCTCGGACGGAACGCCGCTGACCGCGCATGACGTGCTGTTTTCCTTCGAGCTTTTGCGCGACAAGGGCCTGTCCTCCTATCGCACCATCATCTCGAAGATCGTCGCCAAGGCCGAGGTGATCGACGACCGCACCATCAAGTTCATCTTCCGGCCGGATTATCCGCGCCGCGACGTGATCCAGTCGGTGGGCGGCCAGATCGTCTTCTCGCGCGAGGATTTCCGCAAGAACAAGCGCGACATCGAGCAGTCGAGCACCATCCCCTTCATCGGCTCGGGGCCCTATATGTTCGACCGGGCCGACATGGGCCGCTCGATCACCCTGCGCCGCAACCCGGATTATTGGGGCAAGGATCTGCCGATCAACATCGGCCGGCACAATTTCGACCGCCTCCGCATCGAGTATTTCGGCGATTACGACAGCGCCTTCGAGGCGTTCAAGGCCGGGGTCTATACCTTCCGCAACGAGGCAAGCTCGATCCATTGGGCGACGCGCTACGATTTTCCTGCCGTGCAGTCCGGCGTGGTCAAAAAGGAGGCGCTGCCGGACGGCACCATCGCCAATGGTCAAGGATGGGTTTTCAACCTGCGCCGGGCCAAGTTCCAGGACATCCGCGTGCGCGAGGCCATCGGGTTGATGTTCAACTTCGAATGGTCGAACGAGACGCTGTTCTATGGGCTCTACGAGCGGGTGAACTCGCCCTGGGAAAACAGCCCGCTCATGGCCGAGGGCAAGCCCAGCGAGGCCGAGCTGGCGCTGCTGGAGCCGCTGGCCAAGGACCTGCCGCCGGGGGTGCTGACCGACGATGCCGTGCTCCAGCCGGTCTCGGGCAAGACCCAGCTCGACCGCAGGAACATGCGCCAGGCCGCGAGGCTTCTGGACGAGGCGGGCTGGAAGGTCGGCGGGGACGGGCTGCGCCGCAACGCCAAGGGCGAGGTGCTGCGGGTCGAGTTCCTGAACGACAGCGCCACCTTCGACCGCGTCATCAACCCCTTCGTGCAAAACCTGCGCGCCGTGGGCATCGATGCGGTGAACCTGCGGGTGGACGATGCCCAGCTGACGGCACGCACCCGCAGCCATGATTTCGACCTGGTGACGGATCATGTGTCCCAGGGCTATTTCCTGACCGGTGATACCGAGCAGACCTTCGGCTCGGAAAATGTCGGCGACGTGTTCAACCCGATGGGCCTGGCCAATCCGGCCATCGACCGGCTGATCCAGCTGGGTATCGAGGCGACGACGCAGGAAGCCATGACCACCGTGGCCCATGCGCTGGACCGCAGCCTGCGGGCGCTGCGCTTCTGGGTGCCGCAATGGTACAAGGCCGAGCATACCGTCGCCTATTACGACATCTTTGCCCATCCCGAGACCTTGCCGCCCTATGCGCTGGGTGAGCTTGATTTCTGGTGGTATGACGCGGATAAGGCGGCAAAGCTGAAACAATCCGGCGCGCTGCGCTAGGGCCTACGGGGCCGGCGCGGATCAAGGCGGAGCAAGGGGACGGATGGCAGCCTATATCCTGCGGCGTTTGCTGCTGATCATACCCACGCTGATCGGCATCATGCTGGTCAACTTCACGCTGACGCAATTCGTTCCCGGCGGCCCGATCGAGCAGATCATCGCCCGCGTCCAGGGCGAGGGCGACGCGCTGCGCAACATCACCGGCGGGGCCGGCGAGGCGCCGCAGAACACCGAATATGCCGGCGCCCGCGGCATCCCGCCCGAGCTGCTGGACCAGCTGGAGGTGCAGATGGGCTTTGCCCGCATCGCCTGCACCGCCGCGCATCAAGGCGAGCCGGACTTGAAATCGCCCGACTGCGCCAAGGAAAAGATCGGCGCGGCCGAGCGTTTCCTGATCATGCTGGGCAATTATGTCCGCTTCGATTTCGGCATCAGCTTCTTCCGCTCGATCTCGGTCATCGACCTGGTGCTGGAAAAGATGCCGGTCTCGATCACGCTGGGGCTGTGGTCGACGCTGATCGCCTATCTGATCTCGATCCCGCTGGGCATCCGCAAGGCGGTCAGGAACGGCACGCCCTTCGACACCTGGACCTCGGGCGCGATCATCGTCGGCTATGCCATCCCGGCCTTTCTGTTCGCGGTGCTGCTGATGGTGCTGTTCGCCGGCGGCAGCTACTGGCAGATCTTCCCGTTGCGCGGCCTCACCTCGGACAACTGGGCCGATCTGAGCCTGTGGGGCAAGGTCAAGGACTATCTGTGGCACATCGCCCTGCCGGTGACGGCCACCACCATCTCCAGCTTTGCCACGCTGACGCTCTTGACCAAGAACAGCTTCCTGGACGAGATCAACAAGCAATATGTGATGACCGCCCGCGCCAAGGGCCTGACCGAGGGCCGGGTGCTTTACGGCCATGTCTTCCGCAACGCCATGCTGATCGTGATCGCCGGGTTTCCCTCGATGTTCCTGGGCGTGTTCTTCGGCTCCTCGATCCTGATCGAGACGATCTTCTCGCTCGACGGGCTGGGCCGGCTGGGCTTCGAGGCGGCGGTGCAGCGCGACTATCCGGTGATCTTCGGCACGCTTTACGTCTTTGGCCTGCTGGGCCTGCTGGTCGGCATCCTGTCGGACCTGATGTATGTGCTGGTCGATCCGCGCATCGACTTCGAGCGGAGGGCCGGCTGATGGCGATGACCGAGCTGAACCGGCGCCGGCTGCGCAATTTCCGCCGCAACAAGCGCGCCTTCTGGTCGCTGATCGTCTTCACGATCCTGTTCGTCGCCTCGCTGTTCGCGGAGCTGATCGCCAACGACAAGCCGATCCTGGTCAGCTACAGGGGCGAGCTGCATTTCCCGGTCTATCGCTTCTATCCCGAGACCGCCTTCGGCGGCGATTTCGGCACCGAGGCGATCTATACCGACCCGGGCGTGCAATGCCTGATCCGCACCGGCGGGCGGCAGGAATGCTGGGACGACCCCGAGGCCACCGAGCGCGAGGCGCGCGAAACCGGCATGGTCGCGGGCGAGACGGTCGAGCGGGGCTGGATGCTCTGGCCGCCGATCCCCTATCACTACCGCACCATCAATAATGTCGGCACCGCCCCCAGCGCGCCCGATGCGGCGCATTGGCTGGGCACCGACGACACGGCGCGCGACGTGCTGGCGCGGGTGATCTATGGCTTCCGCCTGTCGATCCTGTTCACGCTGATCGTGACCGTGGTCGCCTCGCTGCTGGGCATCGCGGCGGGTGCGGTGCAGGGCTATTTCGGCGGCAGGACCGACCTGGTGTTCCAGAGATTGCTTGAGATATGGGGGTCAACCCCTTCTCTTTACGTGATTATCATCCTGTTCGCGATCCTGGGGCGAAGTTTCTGGCTGCTGGTCTTCGTCTCGATCCTGTTCGGCTGGCCGGCGCTGGTCGGCGTGGTGCGGGCCGAGTTCCTGCGGGCGCGCAACTTCGAATATGTCCGGGCGGCGCGGGCGCTGGGGGTGTCCGATCGGGTCATCATGTTCCGCCATATCCTGCCCAATGCCATGGTGGCGACGCTGACCATGCTGCCCTTCGTCGTCACCGGCACCATCTCGTCGCTGGCGGCGCTGGACTATCTGGGCTACGGCTTGCCCAGTTCTGCCCCCTCGCTGGGCGAGCTGGCCTTGCAGGCCAAGCAGAACCTGCAAGCGCCCTGGCTGGGCTTCACCGCCTTCTTCAGCTTCGCCATCATGCTGTCGCTGCTGGTGTTCATCTTCGAGGGCGTGCGCGACGCCTTCGACCCAAGAAAGACCTTTCGATGACGCCGGTTCTGGAAGTCAGCGACCTGCGGGTGGGGTTCCGGCAGGACGGGCAGCTTGCGCCCGCCGTCAAGGGCGTCAGCTTTACCGTCGGCAAGGGCGAGACGGTGGCGCTGGTCGGCGAATCCGGCTCGGGCAAGTCGGTCACGGCGCTTTCGACCGTGCGGCTGCTGGGCGAGGCGGCGGAGGTTTCGGGCTCGGTCCGCTATGCCGGGCGCGAATTGCTGGGCGCGGCCGAGCCGGAACTGCGCCGGGTGCGCGGCAACGACATCAGCTTCATCTTCCAGGAGCCGATGACCTCGCTGAACCCGCTGCACACGCTGGAGCGGCAGCTGGCCGAAAGCCTGGCGCTGCACCAGGGGCTGCGGGGCGCGGCGGCGCGGGCGCGGATCATCGAGCTGCTGACCCGCGTCGGCATCCGCGACCCGGAAACGCGGCTGGCCGATTACCCGCACCAGCTGTCCGGCGGCCAGCGCCAGCGGGTGATGATCGCCATGGCGCTGGCGAACGGGCCGGAGCTGCTGATCGCCGACGAGCCGACGACGGCGCTGGACGTGACCATCCAGGCGCAGATCATGGAGCTGCTGGCGGAACTCAAGGCCGCCGAGGGCCTGTCGATGCTGTTCATCAGCCACGATCTCGGCCTGGTGCGCCGCATCGCCGACCGGGTCTGCGTGATGAAGGGCGGCGAGATCGTCGAGCAGGGGCCGGTCGAACAGATCTTCGCCCATCCGCAACACGAATATACCCGCATGCTGCTGGCGGCCGAGCCCAAGGGTCGCGCCGACCCGATCACCGGGGAGGCGCCGCAGATCGTGGCGACCCAGGACCTCAAGGTCTGGTTTCCGATCCAGCGCGGCTTCCTGCGCCGCACCGTCGGCCATGTGAAGGCGGTGAACGGCGCCACCATCTCGGTCCGCGCCGGCGAAACCTTGGGCATCGTCGGCGAATCCGGCTCGGGCAAGACCACGCTGGCGCTGGCGATCATGCGGCTGATCGAAAGCGACGGGCCGATCCTCTACATGGGCCGCGACATCTCGAAAGTGCCGGGCCGGGCGCTGCGCGGGCTGCGGCGGGACATGCAGATCGTGTTCCAGGATCCCTATGGCAGCCTGTCGCCGCGCATGACCATCGAGCAGATCATCTCCGAGGGTCTGGGCGTGCATGGCATCGAGCCCGGCCGCAACCGCCGCGAGATGGTCGATGCGATCATGCGCGAGGTGGGCCTCGACCCCGCCACCATGCACCGCTATCCGCATGAGTTCAGCGGCGGCCAACGCCAGCGCATCGCCATCGCCCGGGCCATGATCCTGAACCCCAAGCTGGTGGTGCTGGACGAGCCGACCAGCGCGCTGGACATGACCGTGCAGGTGCAGATCGTCGAGCTTTTGCGGCGGTTGCAGCGCAAGCACGGGCTCGCCTATCTGTTCATCAGCCACGACCTGCGCGTGGTGCGCGCCATGTCGCACCAGATCATGGTCATGCGTGCCGGCGAAGTGGTCGAGCAGGGATCGACCCAGGCGGTCTTCGACAATCCGCAAAGCGACTATACGCGCCGGCTGATCGAGGCGGCGTTTCTTACGGCCATTGCATGAAGATCCTGTTCGTCCACCAGAATTTCCCGGCCCAGTTCCTGCATCTGGCGCCGGCCCTGGCGGCGCGCGGCCATGATGTCCTGGCGCTGACCGACGAAAAGAACGCGCGGCCCTCGCCGGTCCGGGTGGTGCGCTACAAGGCGCCGGGCGAGCTGAACCTGCCACCGATGCTGGGCCGCACTTTCAGCGAGATGGCCGAGCGCGGCTGGCTGGCCGCGCGCGGCTGCCGGGCGCTGCGCGACCGTCACGGCTATACGCCCGACGTGATCTTCGGCCATAGCGGCTGGGGCGAGACGCTGTTCCTGCGCGAGATCTGGCCCGATGCGAAGCTGCTGGTCTATGCCGAACTGATGTATCGCACGCGCGGCCATGATGTCGGTTTCGACCCCGAGATCAGCCCGGACAGCGACGAGGGGCGGGTCGGCACCGTCGCGCGTTCGGCGCATCTGATCCAGGGGCTGGTGCAGGCCGATGCCGGGCTGGCGCCGACCGAATACCAGGCGGACTCGTTTCCGCCCGAGCTGCGCGGCAAGCTGACGGTCATCCATGACGGCATCGACACGCTGAAGGTCTGTCCCAATCCGCAGGCCGAATTCCTGCTGCCCGACGGATGCAAGCTGCGGGCGGGGGACGAAGTCCTGACCTATGTCTCGCGCTCGCTCGAGCCCTATCGCGGCTTTCACCGCTTCATGCGCGCGCTGCCCGAGGTGCTGCGGGCGCGGCCGAATGCGCAGGTGGTGCTGGTCGGCGGCGACGGGGTCAGCTATGGCGGCCTGCCCAAGGACGCGGCCGGCTGGAAGGAAAAGCTGCTGGCCGAGCTCGAAGGGCGGCTGGACCTTTCGCGTATCCATTTCATGGGCCGCGTGCCCTATCCGCAATACCTGGCGCTGTTGCAGGTCAGCCGGGTGCATTGCTACCTGACCTATCCCTTCGTGCTGAGCTGGTCGCTGACCGAGGCGATGGCGGCGGGCTGCTATATCGTCGGCTCGGATACCGAGCCGGTGCGCGAGCTGCTCCGCGACGGCGAGAACGGCCGGCTGGTGCCGTTCTTCGACCAGCCGGCGCTGGAGGCGGCGCTGATCCGCGGGCTGACCGGAGATCCCGATGCCGCGCGGCTGCAAGCGGCGGCGCGCCAGACCATCCTGCAAGCCTATGACCTGCACCGGCACAGCCTGCCGCGGCTGATCGACTGGGTCGAGGGCTTCGCACCCTAAAGCTCGATCTCACTTTCCGGGTTGCGTTCAGGCAGCGGCGTTTCGGGGGTGTCAGGCAGTGGGTTCAGGCGCGGATCGTCCTCGGGCGCGGGGCGCAGCATGTCGCGCAGTGTATCGCCGACCGGCGGCGGTGGCGGCGCATCGGCGCGGCGGCGGATCAGGATGTCGCCGTTTTCCAGCCGCTCGGGCGCCTGATAGTTGCGCACATCGTCCATCAGCTTGCCGATATCCTCGAACACCGGCGCGACCGCGCCCAGCGTATCGCCCAGATCGCGGCCCAGCCGGTCCAGATGCGGCTCGGCCCGCTCCAGCAGGTTGCGCATGAAATTCTCGAGCCCGCGTTCCAGCATATCGGCTTCAGGCGCGGCCTGACCGTCGGGCGGCGGTTCGTCCGCAAGCGGCGGCTCATAATCCTGCGCCATGGCGGCGGGCGCCATGATCGCGCAGAGGATCGCGGGGACAAGGAGATTGCGCATGGGCCGGTCCTTCGGCTGTTCGCAGGGGAAACGGGCGCCGGGGCGGGCGGGTTCCCTCAGGCCGGGCGCAGGCGGTGCATGTTGCGGAAGTTTTCCCATGCCTCGTTCAGCGCCCGCGTGCGGGCCTCGGCCAAGCGGATCGCCTCGGGTGGCAGGCCGCGGGCCAGGGCGCGGTCGGGATGGCTTTCGCGCACCAGTTCGCGCCAGCGCCGGCGGGCCTCGGGCAGCGGCGTGTCCGGCGTCACGCCCAGCACCTCGCAAGAGGGGCAGCCCTGCCGGCGGTCGTGGCGGGCGCGGATCGCCGCCACCTGCTCGGCCGGCAGGCCGAAGATGCGCGCCACCTCGTCGATGAAGACGATTTCGGCTTCGTGCAGGTCGGTATCGGCAACGGCGATGATGAACAGCCCCTCGACCACATCGGCCAGCACCGGGTCGCCCGGGGGAAACATGCGGGCGATGCGCCGCGCCCAGGCGTCGAAGCCGGCCACGTCCTGCCGCGCCAGGTCGAAGACGCGGGCGGCGTTCTTTTCCTCGGAGCGCGGGATGATGAAGACGCGGCGAAAGGCCGCCACCTCGGACCGGGCCACGGCGCCGTCGGCCTTGGCGAGCTTGGCCCCCAGCGCGATCACCGCGATGGTGAAGGCCACGGATTTCTCGGGCGGGGTGGCTGGGCGGCGCGCGCCGACGATCGCCGCCAGCCGGTCGGCGATGCGCTGCCAAAAGCTGCGCGGCTTCGGCAGTTCGGGGCAGGGCTGTTTCTGGTCCTTGATCGCGGCGTCCATGGCGTGCAGCCTAGGCGGGGTGGCGGGTCAAGTCCACTGACATTCCCGCCAGTTACGAGGCGTTATCTGCGGCTTTCCAGAGCGGCCTTCACCACCAGCACCACCAGCGCGATGACGGTCAGCGTCGAGGCGGCGGCAAAGGCGCCGGTGGTGTTGAGGTCGTTGAACATCAGCTCGATCTGCAAGGGCAGGGTGTTGGTCTGGCCGCGGATCGAGCCCGAAACCACCGAGACGCCGCCGAACTCGCCCACCGCGCGGGCCGTGCACAGCACCGCGCCGTAAAGCAGCGCCCAGCGGATATTGGGCAGGGTGACGCGGGAAAACACCTGCCAGCCGCGCGCGCCCAGCGTGACCGCCGCCTGCTCCTGCTCGGATCCCTGGGCCTGCATCAGCGGCAGCACCTCGCGCACTACGAAGGGGGCGGTGACGAACATGGTGACCAGCACGATGCCGGGCAGGGCAAACATCACCTTCAGGTCATGCGCGGCCAGCCAGGGGCCCAGCAGGCCCTGCCGGCCGTAAAGCAGCAGATAGCAGATGCCGGCGATGATCGGCGAGATCGAGAAGGGGATCTCGATCAGCACCATCAGCAGCTTGCGCCCCGGAAAGCGGAAGCGGGCGATGGCCCAGGCGGCGGCGATGCCGAAGGCGATGTTGACCGGCACCACGATCACCGCGACCACCGTGGTCAGCCAGATCGCATGCAGGACCAGCGGGTCGGCGATGTTTGCCAGATAGACCGCCCAGCCCTCGGCGAAGGCGCGCCAGAAGATGAAGGCCAGCGGCGCCACGACGAAGATCGCCGTCAGCGCGAAGGCCAGCCCGATCAGCAAGCGCGGCACGGCGCGGCTTTGGCCGGGGGCGTGGGTGAGTGCGACGGTGCTCATCACCGGGCCTCCAGATGGCGGGCGGCGCGGAACTGGATCAGGTTCGACAGCGCCAGCAGGATCAGCGCAATGAGCAGCAGCACCAGCGCAATGGCGGCGGCGCCCTGGTAGTCGTATTCCTCGAGCCGGATGAAGGCCAGCAGCGCCGCGATCTCGGTCTTGAAGGGCAGGTTGCCGGCGATGAACACCACGGCGCCGAACTCGCCCAAGCTGCGGGCGAAGGCCACGGTCGAGCCCGCCAGCCAGGCCGGCAGGATCGCCGGCAGCACCACGCGGCGGAAGATGGCGAAGGGCCGGGCGCCCAGCGTCATCGCCGCCTGCTCCAGCGCCGGGTCCAGATCCTCCAGAACCGGCTGGATCGCGCGCACCACGAAGGGGATCGAGGTGAAGGTCATCGCCAGAATCACGCCGCCCAGCGTATAGACCAGCTCGATCCCCGCCCCGGTCAGCGGCGCGCCGAACCAGCCGTTCGCCGAATAAAGCGCGGTCAGCGAGATGCCCGCGACCGCGGTCGGCAGGGCGAAGGGAATGTCCATCAGCGCGTCCAGGATGCGCTTGCCGGGAAAGTCGTAGCGCGTCAGCACCCAGGCCATCAGAAGCCCGTAGAAGGCGTTGAAGACGGTGGCCGCGGCGGCGGCGGTCAGCGTCACCCGCAGAGCCGCCAGCGTGCGCGGCGCGGTGACGATGGCCCAGAACCGCGCCGGCCCGATCTCGGCCCCTTTCAGGACCAGCGCCACTACCGGGATCAGGATCACCAGCGCGACGTAAAGCAGCGTCGTGCCGAGGCTCAGCGAGAACCCCGGCAAGACGCGTTTCGCGCGGATGGGCGCGGCGGCGGCGCTCATTGGTTGACGAAGACCTTGTCGAGGATGCCGCCCTCGGCCAGATGCTCCTCTTGCACCTTCTGCCAGCCGCCGAAGACCTCGTCGACGGTCAGCAGCTTCACCTCGGGGAACTCGGCGGCGTATTTCGCCGTCACCGCCTCGTCGGTGGTGCGATAGTGGTTCTCGGCCAGCGTCTCCTGCGCCTGGGCGCTATAGAGCCAGTTGAGATATTCCGTCGCAACCTCGGTGGCGCCGTTCTTCTCGGCATTTTCGCTGACCACCGCGACCGGGAAGGCGGCGAAAAGGCTGGTCGCCGGGGTCACGGCCTCGAAGCCCTGGGCCTCGTATTGCTTGGCGATGCCCTTGGTCTCGGCCTCGAAGGTGATCAGCACGTCGCCGATGTTGCGCTCGGCGAAGGTCTGGGTGGCGGCGCGGCCGCCGGTGTCGAAGACCGGCACGTTGGCGAAGATCTTGCCGACGAATTCCTGCGCCTTCTCGGGCGTGCCGCCCTCTTGCGTCAGGGCATAGGCATAGGCGGCCAGATAGGTATAGCGGCCGTTGCCGCTGGTCTTGGGGTTCGGGAACACCGCCTGCACGTCGTCGCGCGCCAGATCCGACCAGTCCTTGATCCCCTTTGGGTTGCCCTCGCGCACCAGGAAGGCGGGCAGCGAGTAATAGGGCGAGGCGCCGTTCGGCAGGGCCTCGCGCCAGTCTTCGGCCACCAGCCCGTTCTGCGCCAGCACATCCACGTCGGTTTCCTGGTTGAAGGTCACCACATCGGCCGGCAGCCCCTCGAGGATCGCGCGCGCCTGTTTCGACGAGCCGCCATGGCTTTGGTCGATGGTCACGTCGCGGCCGGTCTTGTCCTTCCAATGGGCCTGGAATTCGGGGTTCAGCGCCTCGAACAGCTCGCGGGCGATGTCATAGCTGACGTTCAGGATCTTGTCCTGGGCCAGCGCCGGGCTGCTGCCCAGCATCAGGGCCAGCGCGGCGACGTGAAGCTTGCGGATCATCATAGGCTTTTCTCCTTGCGGGGGAATTCGGTAGCGGCGGCCTGAGGCGGCAGGGTGCGGGGGCCGGGAAAGATCGTGCCCGCCTCGGGGCGCAGGTTGACGCGGGCGCCGGGGACCAAGCCCTGCGCCTCGGGCGCGCGGCGGGGCAGGTCGATGCCGAACCGGCTGGTTCCGTCGGTCAGGTCCAGCCGCAGCAGGGCGCCGTTGCTGGTGCGATGGGTGATCTGCCAGCGCCCGGCGGGATCGGCCAGGGGCGTCACATCGGCGGGGCGCAGGAACAGCGTCGCCGGCCCGTCGGGCAGGGCGCGTCGGGGCAGGCGGCTGCTGTCCAGCCCCGGCGCTTCGGCCCGGCCGGCTTGCAGCGTGACCGGCAATTCGATGGTCGCGCCCATGAAGCGGGCCACGAAGGGACTGGCGGGGTGGTCGTGGATCTGGTCGGCATTGCCGATCTGCTCGATCCGGCCCTCGCCCATCACCACGACGCGGTCGGCCAGTTCGAAGGCCTCCTCCTGGTCATGGGTGACGAAGATCGTGGTCGAGCCGGTCTCGTCATGCACCTCGCGCAGCCAGGCGCGCAGGTCGCGGCGCACGGCGGCGTCCAAGGCCCCGAAGGGCTCGTCGAGCAGCAGCACCGTGGGCTCGATGGCCAGCGCCCGGCCAAGGGCGACGCGCTGGCGCTGCCCGCCCGAAAGCTGCGCCGGATAGCGGTCGCCCAGATGCGCGATTTGCAGGAATTCCAGCAGTCGATCCACCTTGGCCGCGATCACCGCCTTGCCGGGTCGCTGCGCGCGCGGGCGCACGGTCAGGCCGAAGGCAATGTTGTCGCGCACGCTCATATGCGGAAACAGCGCGTAATGCTGAAAGACGAAGCCGATGCGGCGGTCCTGCGCCGCCAGATGCAGCCAGTCCGCGCCATGCACCACCAGCCCGCCCGAATTCGGCCATTCCAGCCCGGCGATGATCTTCAGCAGCGTGGTCTTGCCCGAGCCGGAGGGCCCGAGCAGCGCCACCAGCTCGCCCGATTCGATGGTCAGATCGATGCCGCGCAGCACCGCGGTGCCGTCGAAGCTCTTGGTCATGTGCTCGATGACGATGGACATGGCGCCTCCGTTTCCGAGCCAGAGGTAACGGGCCGGCCGGGGCCCGGCAAGGCGGTCGGGCTTCTGCTGCATGGGCGGGCGGCGAATGTTTTCCCAAGGCTGGCCGGGCGGCGGACCGCTTTTCCCCTCGCGCCCGGCCCGGCGCGGAAAGCGTCCGGGCGGCGACAGGCTGTCGGGCGCATTCATCCTTATTTTTCATGCCGCCGCGGTAGGCGGGGCTTCGCAATCCCGCAGGCCGCTGCTAGGGTCCGGCGCGCGACGAAAAGGAAGGCGGGACGATGGATGACGGGGCTCTGGTGATCGGGCGGGAAAGCCCCTTGGGCGAGGACCTGGCGCTGCTGTTTCAGCGCCACACCGCCGACATGCATGCCGACACGCCGCCGGAATCGATCCACATGCTGCCGCGCGCCGCCCTGGAGGGGCCGGAGATCGCCTTTTTCGTACTGCGCGAGGCCGGCCTGCCGGTCGGCATGGGCGCGGTCAAGCGCATCGCCCCCGATCATGGCGAGATCAAGTCCATGCATGTCCTGGCCGAAGCCCGCGGCCGCGGCCATTCCCGCCGCATGCTTCAGGCGCTGATCGACCACGCCCGGTCCGAGGGCATGGCGCGGCTGAGTCTGGAGACCGGGGTGCAGCCCACCTTCATCGCCGCGCGAGGGCTGTATACCCGGGCGGGTTTCGTCGAATGCCTGCCCTTTGGCGATTACCAGCCTGACTCGAACAGCGTCTTCATGACGATTGACCTGCGCGGTTCGGATTGAACGGTTGATTCAGCCGCGATCCTGCGCCATGACTGCCGCCATGCGGCCCCGTAGCTCAACTGGATAGAGCAAGCGCCTTCTAAGCGCTAGGTTCCGGGTTCAAGTCCTGGCGGGGTCGCCACTCCACCCTATGCGTTTGATTACAGGCTATAAATCGTAATCGTTCGATCTGCGGGGCATCAGGGCCGCGAACCGGGCGATAGAGAATGTCGACCGGCCGGGCGCCGGTTTTTCTTCGAAGATATCGGCGACAAGCCCCATGCTGCCTCAACCGCGTCAGAAGGAGGTTCTCGGGCCGAAGCAGCCGCGGAATCGCGCCCGCAGGCCGGACCGCGTGGCGGCGATGCCCTGCGTTGCGGCCAGAGTCGTCGCGCAGGGCGAAGGGAACGCCTCATTCATCGTACGTGCAGATGTTCGCACGATGTTCTTAAAAAGTTCTTTACTTTGCTGGCGAGTCGTGAGAACAAATCATAAACAACCCGTGGAGAGACCTCATGACTCGCGAATCCCTCTCTGACCTGCTCGGCACCATTGCGATTTCGGTGACCGCGATCATCCTGTTTTCGCTGCCCTCGATCCTGGCAGCCTGATCCTCCCTCCCTGCTTACTGCCCCGCGCAATCGACGGCCCTTCGCCTGGGGCCGAAACCTTCCCCCGGACGATCATGCGCGCAACTGCCGGTCCCTCGCGGGCCGGCTTTTCTTTTTTCGCCTCCGGCGGGGGTATTTGGGCAACAGAGAAGCGGTCAGGCCGAGGCGTCGATGGCGTCCAGGAGCGCCTCCCAGGCCAGCAGGATCGAGGCGTGGCGGTTCGGGAATTCGCGGGCGGGCAGCAGGGCCTCGAGTTCCTCGAAGGGCGCGGCGGGGGCGGGGCCGTCCGATTTCAGCATGGCCTGCAATTCGTCACGGGCGCGCGCTATCTCATCGCGCGAGCGGCCGAGCGCGGCGCGGCCCAGCACCCCGGCCGAGGCCTGGCCCAGGGCGCAGGCCCGCACCTCCTGCGCGAAATCGGCGATGCGGCCGTCCTGCATCGCCACATGTGCCGTCACCGAGGAGCCGCATTGCGGCGAGCGGCGATGGGCGCTGCCCGTCGCATGGTCGAGCTTGCCCAGATGCGGGATGTCCGAGGCCAGCGCCAGGATGCGCCGAGAATAGAGCTGCATCAGGTCGCTGTCGGACATGGCCTTTTCCCTTGCTGCCGTCGGGTCTAGATAGGTGCGGTGCAGCCGAAAGGAAAGCCGATGTTCGACCCCGCCAGCCTGAAATATGACGCGAACGGCCTGATTCCCGCCATCGCGCAGGATCATCAGAGCGGCGAAGTGCTGATGATGGCCTGGATGAACGCGGAAGCCGTGCAGCAGACGCTGGATACCGGGCGGGTGACATATTGGTCCCGCTCGCGCCAGAGCTTCTGGGTCAAGGGCGAAAGCTCGGGTCACGTGCAGAAGCTGGTCGAACTGCGGGTGGATTGCGACCGGGACTGCCTGCTGCTGCTGGTTGATCAGCATGGGCCGGCCTGCCATACCAATCGGCGGAGCTGCTTTTACACCGCCATCCGCGGGGGAGAGGAGGTCGTCATCATGGCGCCTCAGAACCCCAGCGATTGACGGATCTGTTCGGCGCTGACGCCCTCGTCGCGGAACAGCTTGAGCGCTCGCGCGTCGTCGCGCTTGGCGAGCCGCTTGCCATGCTCGTCGCGGATCAGGCGGTGGTGGTGATAGCGCGGCACCGGCAGATCAAGCAATTCCTGAAGAACGATGTGGATCCACGTTGAATCCAGGAGATCTTTTCCGCGCGTCACTAAGGTGATGCCCTGGGCAGCGTCGTCCACCACCACCGCGAGGTGATAGCTGGTGCCCATGCCACGCCGCGCCAGCACCACGTCGCCGACGCCGGTGGTGAAATCCCGCGCCGCCAGCCGATACGGTAGGCCGGGCGCGATATTTTCGTCGAGAAAGGCGATCACGTCGAGGCCGAGATGCTCGAGCGCGCGGGCCGCGTTCAGGCGGATTGCGTCCTGCGGCCCGGCATCCGCCATGTGGCGGTGGCGGCAGGTGCCGGGATAGACCGGGCCGTCGGGGCCGATCGCCGGCGCGGCGCCCTCTTGCGGGGCCGAGAGCGCGGCGCGGATATCGGCGCGGCGGCAGCGGCAGGGATAGGTCAGGCCAAGCGCCGAAAGCCGGTCGAGCGCCGCCTGATAGGCGGGCAGGCGTTCGGACTGGCGCATGACCGGCTGCGGCCAGTCGAGGCCCAGCCAGTGCAGGTCCTCGGCGATCAGCGCCTCGTATTCCGGGCGGCAGCGGCTTTGGTCGATATCCTCGATGCGCAGCAGGAACTGGCCGGGATCGGCCAGCCGCGCCGCGGTCAGCGCCGCGAAGGCATGGCCCAGATGCAGCGGGCCGGTCGGCGAGGGGGCGAACCGCGTTCGGTTCAACTTTTCCCCGCAAGCCATTGCTGGAAATCGGCTTTCGCCCGATCCGTATAGGCCGGGTAGCGGTCCTTGCGCCCCTTGCGGCCGCCGCGCATCGCGTCCAGCGGCGGGTAGAGGCCGAAATTCACGTTCATCGGCTGGAAGGTTTTCGCATCCGCGCCGCCGGTGATGTGGTTGACCAGCGCACCCATCGAGGTGGTGGCGGGCGGCGGGGCCAGGTCGTGCCCCAGCGCCTCGGCTGCGGCCATGCGGCCGGCGAGCAGGCCCATGGCAGCGGATTCGACATAGCCCTCGACCCCCGTCACCTGGCCGGCGAAGCGCAGGTTCGGCCGCGCGCGCAGTCGCAGCCGGTCGTCGATCAGCCGCGGCGAATTCAGGAAACTGTTGCGATGGATGCCGCCCAGCCGGGCGAAACTGGCGTTCTGCAATCCGGGAATACGCCGGAAAACATCTACTTGCGCGCCATATTTCATCTTGGTCTGGAAGCCGACGATATTATAGAGCGTCCCCAGCGCATTGTCGCGGCGCAGCTGCACCACGGCATGGGGCTTTTCGGTCGGGTTATGGGCATTGGTCAGGCCGACCGGCTTCATCGGCCCGTGGCGCAGCGTGTCGCGGCCGCGCTCGGCCATAACCTCGATCGGCAGGCAGCCGTCGAAATAGCCGGCGGTCTCGCCTTCGTGGAATTCGGTCTTGTCGGCGGCGAGCAGGGCGTCGATGAAGCCCTCGTAATCTTCGCGCGTCATCGGGCAGTTGATATAGGCGGTGCGCTCTTCCTCGGTCTCGCCCTTGTCGTAGCGGCTTTGCCGCCAACAGATCGACATGTCGATGCTCTCGGCATGGACGATGGGGGCGATGGCGTCGAAGAAGGCCAGCGAGCCTTCCCCGGTCAGGCTGCGGATCGACCGGCCGAGCGCCTCGGAGGTCAGCGGGCCGGTGGCGACGATCCAGCGCCCCTCGGCAGGCAGCTCGCGGATCTCGCCCGGTTGGAAGCTGACCAGCGGCTCGTCGCGCAGCGCCTGCGTCACGGCCTGCGAGAAGGCATCGCGGTCGACGGCCAGCGCGCCGCCGGCGGGCAGGCGGTGGCGGTCGGCCATGGCCATGATGAGGCCGCCCGCCGCCCGCATCTCCCAATGCAGCTGGCCGACGGCATTCATGCGGTTGTCGTCCGAGCGGAAGCTGTTCGAGCAGACCATCTCGGCGCAATCGCCGGTGCGGTGGGCGAAGGTCGCGACCTGGGGCCGCATCTCGTGCAGCACCACCGGCACGCCGGCGCGGGCGATCTGCCAGGCAGCCTCGGACCCGGCAAGGCCGGCGCCGATGATATGGATCGGTTCCATGCTTTTCCCCTTCGCATCAGGCGCGATGTCCTAGCAATCGCCGGGCATGACGGCAAGAGAAAGGGCGGCGCCCGCAGGGGTGCCGCCCGATGTGATTCGCAGCTGGATCCGGCGATCAGGCCTCGGTGGCCTCGCCTTCGACAGCGGCAGCTTCCTCGTTATCGGCCGAGCGCAGGCCCGAGGGCGCGGCGATGTTGGCGATGACGAAGTTGCGGTCGATGGTCGGCTTCACGCCGGCCGGCAGCACCACGTCGTTGATGTGGATGGTGTCGCCGATCTGCTTGCCGGTCAGGTCCACGGTGATCTGCTCGGGGATGTCCGAGGCGGTCACGACCAGCTCGACCTCGGGGCGCACCACGACCAGGGTGCCGCCGCGCTTGAGGCCGGGGGCGGCGTCGTGATTCTCGAAGTTCACGTGGATGAACAGGTTCACCCGGGTGTTGCGGTGCAGGCGCATGAAGTCGATATGCGTCGGCAGGTCCTTGACCACGTCGCGCTGGACGCCGCGGCAAACGACGCGCACGTCGTCCTGGCCTTCGACCTTCAGGTTCCACAGCGTGGACATGAAGCGGCCGGCGCGCAGCTTGGTCAGCAGCGAGTTGAATTCGATTTGGATCGGCTGCGGCTCTTTGCCGTCGCCATAAACGATGCCGGGCACCTTGCCTTCGCGGCGAGCTTGGCGGGCGGCCCCCTTGCCTGTCCCCGCGCGTGCCTCGGCCACCAGATCCGGGATCTCTTTGGCCATGGTTTGTATCCTTGTGCTACTCAATGGCGGCCATCCTCCAAGGGTGCATGGCCGAAGTGGGGCCTATAGCGCGACGTCAGATGGATGTGAAGCGAAAAAACACTTGCATGAGAGGCGAAAAACGCTTGTCAGATGGCCCTTGCGGTTGCAGAGCATTGCAACACACGTGGGCCGGGGTTTTCGCGTTGCATCGTATTCATTCGCTGGACTATCTCAAGCTGGGATTGGCGGTCGTGGTGGCCTTTGCCCATACCTATTGGTTGCAGTCGCACATGACGCCGCGGCTGTTCATGATCGGCAACGGGCTGATGCGGGTCATGGTGCCGGCCTTCTGCATCGTCGCGGGTTATTTTCTCTATTCGGCGGTGGCGCGCGACAAGGGCAACAAGTGGCTGGCGCGCGTGGGGGCGCTCTATTTGTTCTGGATGGTGATCTACCTGCCCTTCTGGCTGAACGAGGTGCATGGCGTCGTCTCGCTGATCAAGACCCTGGCCTGGGGCTATTTCCACCTGTGGTTCATGGCCGGCATCCTGGTCGCCGGGGCGGTGATCCTGCTGTTGCGCGGCTTTGCCCGCAAGGTGGCGCCGGCCTATGAATACCGCATCCTGCTGGCGGTGGCGGCGGTCTGCGCCGCGATCGGGCTGGTGCTGCAATATGTCGCTCTGTCGGGGATCGTGCATATCGGCGTGAAGAAATTCTCGAACGGCCTTTTCATGTGCTTTCCCTTCGTGGCCATCGGCTATCTCTGTGGCCGGCGCGTGGCACGGCTGGGGATGGAGGGGCTGCCGCCGCGCCCGCTGGTATTGGCCGCCACCGTCGCCGGGGCCGGGCTGCTGATGGCCGAGGCCTGGCTGGTGCAGGCCTGGCGCAGCGATCAGGTGATGCTGGATCTCCCGATCAGTTCTTACGTCGCGGCGCCGGCATTGTTCGTGGCGGTGCTGGGCACGTCCATGCCGCAGCCGCCGATCCGGCTCGATCCGATCTCGGCCATGATCTACTTCATGCATGTGATGGCGCTGCAATTGGCCAATGCCGTCGGGGTGCGGGATCTGCTGGGGCTGATGCTGTTCGGCGTCGGCCTGCCCACGCTGGCCGCGCTGCTGCTGGGCCGCTTGCCGATCCCGGGCTTCGGCAAGGACAAGCGGCATGGTCACGGCCAGGGTCAGCACGCGCAGCCCTGACCCGGCGCCTCAGCCCCAGGCCTGCAGGAAATCCTGTGGCACCAGCAGGTTGTGGCGGCCGAGGTTCTTCACGTCCCGCTCGCCGCACAGGGCCATGGTGATGTCCAGTTCCTTGCGGATCACCTCGAGCGCCGCGGTCACGCCCGCCTCGCCCATTGCGCCCAGCCCATAGATGAAGGCGCGGCCGATATGGGTGGCATGCGCCCCCATGGCCAGCGCCTTCAACACGTCCTGGCCCGAGCGGATGCCGCTGTCGAGATGGATCTCGACCTGGTCGCCGACCGCCTTGACGATCTCCGGCAGCATGCGGATCGAACTGACGGCACCGTCGAGCTGCCGGCCACCATGGTTGCTGACGATGATCGCATCGGCGCCGAAATCCGCCGCGATGCTGGCATCGTCGGGATCGTTGATGCCCTTGAGGATCAGCTTGCCGCCCCAGAGGTCGCGGATGCGGGCGATCTTGCCCCAGTCGAGCTGCGGGTCGAACTGCTCGGCCGTCCAGGCGATCAGCGACGAGGGGTCGCCCACCCCCTTGGCATGGCCGACGATATTGCCGAAGAAACGGCGCTTGGTGCGCAGCATCTCGATGCCCCAGCGCCATTTTGTCGCCAGGTCCAGCAGCACCGGCAAAGTCAGCTTGGGCGGGGCCGACAGCCCGTTCTTCAGGTCCTTGTGGCGCTGGCCCAGGATCTGCAAGTCCAGCGTCAGCACCAGCGCCGAGCAATTGGCCCGCTTCGCTCGCTCGATGATCGCCTCCAGGAATTCCTGGTCGCGCATGACATAGAGCTGGAACCAGAAGGGGGCCTGCACCGCCTCGGCCACGTCCTCGATCGAGCAGATCGACATGGTCGAGAGCGTGAAGGGCACGCCGAAGGCCTTCGCGGCCCGCGCCGCCTTGATCTCGCCATCGGCGCATTGCATGCCGGTCATGCCGACCGGGGCCAGGGCCACCGGCATCGCGACCTTTTGCCCGGCCATGGTGCTTTCGGTGGTCCGCCCGGTCATGTCCACGGCGACGCGCTGGCGCAGCTTGATGCGCTGGAAGTCCGAGCAGTTCTCGCGGAAGGTGCCCTCGGTATAGCTGCCGCTTTCGGCGTAGTCGTAGAACATGCGCGGCACGCGCCGGCGATAGAGCGTCTTCAGGTCGTCGATGCAGGTGATGACCGGCATTGGGGGTCTCCTCAGTTCGGCGCGCAATCGGCGCTGCCTTCGGGGCAATCCTCGGCGAGCGACTGTTCCGAAAGCGCCTTGGCGCGGGCGCGCAGGGCATCGGCCCGCTGCCGCAAGGCGGCGTCATTCGCCACCGGGCCGGCGCCGGCGCGGCCGGCCAGCGCCTGCCCGCGTGCATCCAGCGCACCGCCGACCGCTGCGGGGTCGCGGGCGGCATCGGCGGCATGGCCGGGCAGGGCGGGCTCGGCCAGCAGCCGGTCGGTCGGCATCAGCTCGGGATAGTCGCCGCCCGCATCGCCGCAGGCGGCCAGCAGCGTCAGCGCCAGCGCGCTCCAGATCCGCCTCATGCCGTTCCCCTGAAAATTCATGTGCCGGACCATAGGCCTGCGGGGGCGGCGGGGGCAAGATGCGCTCTTTCCTTGGCGCGGCCGGCCGCCTAGAAGGCAGCATGGCAAGAACCCAGGGCTCAAGGGCAGAGATCACCGGACCGCTGATCCGCGACACGGCGCGCAGCCTGTTCGCGCGCCACGGCTATGCCGCGGTCTCGATGCGGCAGATCGCGGCCGAAGTCGGCGTGCAGGTCGGCACGCTTTATACCTATACCGCCGACAAGCAGGCGCTGCTGGCCGACCTGCTGCGGGTGCACATGGAGGAGCTGCTGGCCGCCTGGTGCGACGACCCGACGCGCCCGGCGCTGGACCGGCTGGAGGCCTTCCTGCGCTTTCACATCCAGACCAGCCTGGAGCGGCCCGAGGCGGTGTTCCTGTCCTATATGGAGCTGCGCAACCTGACGCCGGAAAACCGCGCCGAGATCGCCGCCCTGCGCCGACGCTACGAGGACGCGCTGGAGGCGATCCTGATCGCCGGCGAGGCCGAGGGCGCGATGGCGGTGCCCGACACGCGGCTGGCCACCATGGCGTTGATCGCCATGCTGACCGGCGTCACCAACTGGTATCGCGAGGGCGGGCGGCTGGACCAGGAGCGCGTGGTCGCGGTCTATTGGGACCTGGTGCGCGGCGCGGTGGGTGCGAATCCCCTTTTCAACCGGCGGTCCTGATCCGATATAGGACGGCATGAGCCTGCCGCCCCAGTTCCTTGACGAGATCCGCGCCCGCGTGCCTTTGTCGCGCGTGATCGGCCGCAAGGTGGTCTGGGATCTGCGCCGCTCGAATCAGGCCAAGGGCGACTGGTGGGCGCCCTGTCCCTTCCACGGCGAAAAGACCGCCTCCTTCCATGTCGATGACCAGAAGGGCTTCTATTACTGCTTCGGCTGCCACGCGAAAGGCGACGCGCTGACCTTCCTGCGCGAGGCCGAGGGGATGGGCTTCCTGGAAGCCGTGGAACTGCTGGCATCCGAGGCCGGCTTGCCGATGCCCGAGCGCGACCCCCGGCAGGTGCAGCGCGCCGACCGCCGCACCGAACTGGTCGAGGTCATGGAACAGGCGGTGCGCTGGTTCCGCATGCAGCTGGGCATGGGCGCGGCCGAGCCGGCGCGCGCCTATCTGGAACGGCGCGGGCTGGATGAGGCCGCCTGCGAACGCTTCGGCATCGGCTTCGCCCCCGACCAGCGCCAGGGCCTGTTCAACGCCCTGCGCAGCAAGGGCATCGCCGAATCGCTGATCGTCGAGGCAGGTCTTGCCGCCAGGCCCGACGACGGCGGCGCGCCCTTCGACCGCTTCCGCGGCCGCATCACCTTCCCGATCCGCGACGGGCGCGGGCGCTGCATCGCCTTCGGCGGCCGGGCGATGGACCCGAACGCGCGGGCGAAGTATCTCAACAGCCCCGAGACGCCGCTCTTCGACAAGGGCCGCAATCTCTACAATATCGGCCCGGCGCGGGCGGCGGTGGCCAAGGGCAAGCCGCTGGTCGTGGCCGAGGGCTATATGGACGTGATCGCCCTGGTGCGCGCCGGGTTCGAGGGCGCGGTGGCGCCGCTCGGCACCGCCATCACCGAGGATCAGCTGCGGCTGATGTGGCGCATCTCGCCCGAGCCGGTGATCGCGCTCGATGGCGACGAGGCGGGCTTGCGCGCCGCGATGCGGCTGATCGACCTGGCCTTGCCGATGACCGGGCCCGGGCAGGCGCTGCGCTTTGCCTTTCTGCCGCAGGGCCAGGACCCGGACGACCTGATCCGCGCCCGCGGGGCCGGGGCGATGGCGGCCGTGCTGGACGAGGCGCGGCCGCTGGTCGATCTGCTCTGGCGGCGC
Organism: Paracoccus sp. MKU1; assembly: GCF_001447385.1. GTDB lineage: Bacteria > Pseudomonadota > Alphaproteobacteria > Rhodobacterales > Rhodobacteraceae > Paracoccus. The sequence continues at coordinate 126,372 of NZ_LLWQ01000221.1, forward strand.
GAGACCGAGGGGCGCGTCTTCGACAGCCCCGAGCGCCGCGCCGCGCTGGATAAGGCGCTTGGCGAGGCGGTGGCGAAGATTCCCGACAAGGACACGCGCGACCATTACCATGCCGTGCTGCGCAACCTGAAATGGGAACTGTTCGGCAACCGCCGCCGCGACACCGCCCCGTCGCGCCCGTCGCGCGAGGGCTGGCAGGGACAGGGGCGCAATGCCCGCTTCCAGCCGGTGGCGCCGTCGGCGCCGACCCGGGCCTCGCGGCTGTCCTCGCCCGATGCGGGCGAGCACGAGGCCGAGGCGCTGGTCGAGGCCATGGTGCTGGCGATCTGCGCCACCCATCCCGGGCTGATCGCGGCGGTCGAATCGCGGCTGGAGCGGTTGGAGCCGCGGGACGCGGACCGGGCGGCGCTGATCCACGACCTCTTGTCCGGCACGCAGTCCCAGGCCGGGCAGCGCGCCCTTGAAAGCATCATGGCCGACCCCCATGTGAGGGCGGCCCCGGCCATCCTGCGCCCGCATGACGGCGATGCCGCCGCGGACATCCTTGCCAACGCCCTGGACCGGATCGAGTCCCGTCGTGCCGCGCGCGAGGAAATCGCCCGGGCCGAGGCCGAGATCGAGGGGCTGGCCGACGAGGGCCTGACTTGGCGCGTGGCGCAATCCGCGCGCGCCCGGCAACAGGCTGACCACCCCTCGCTGGCCGATCTGTCGGACCTGGGCGAGGACAGCGACGCCTATCGGGCCATCCTGGAGGCGGCGCTGAAGAACGAGATCTGGCGCAAGCCGCGCCGCTGAACCAGGCGCGAATCACCCGCGCCGAATCACCCTGGCCGCTGCCGGGTCGCAGGCTTTGAATCGCCGGCGATTCGCGCTAGAACCGGCCGATAGCCGATCCCGATTCGCCGATTCGCGAATCATCGCCTCAAGGGAGCCAGCATGGCAGCCAACGACGACGACCAGAAGCCCGACCCCAAGGATGACGATCCTTCGCTGGACATGTCGCAGGCCGCGGTCAAGCGCATGATCGCCGAAGGGCGCGAGCGCGGTTTCATCACCTATGACCAGCTCAATGCCGTCCTGCCGCCCGAACAGGTCAGTTCCGACCAGATCGAGGATGTCATGTCCATGCTGTCGGAAATGGACATCCGCGTGGTCGAGAACGACGAGGAGGCCGAGGAGACCGAATCGGGCGGCGAGCTGACGACCACCGGCTCGAGCTCGCGCGAACTGACCGTCGCCACCGCCGAGACGGAAAAGCTGGACCGCACCGACGACCCGGTGCGCATGTATCTGCGCGAGATGGGCTCGGTCGAGCTGCTGAGCCGCGAGGGCGAGATCGCCATCGCCAAGCGGATCGAGGCCGGTCGCAACACCATGATCGCCGGGCTTTGCGAAAGCCCGCTGACCTTCAAGGCCATCACCATGTGGCGCCAGGAGCTTCTGGACGAAGACATCCTGCTGCGCGACGTGATCGACCTCGAAACCACCTTCGGCCGCTCGATGGACGAGGATGGCGAGGAGGAGGTTCTGCCGACCGAGACCCGCCCGGCCACCAGCGCCGGCCCCGCCCGCGAGCAGGAGGAGGAGTTCGACGCCGACGGCAACCCCATGGGCCGCGAGGAGGACGAGGACGAGGACGACGGCCAGAACCTGTCGCTGGCCGCAATGGAAGCCTCGCTGAAGCCCAAGGTGCTGGAGACGCTGGAGGCCATCGCCCGCGGCTACGAAGAACTGTCGCACATGCAGGACAACCGCATGTCGGCGACGTTGAACGAGGACGGCACCTTCTCGGCCGCGCAGGAAAGCGCCTATCAGGAACTGCGCTCGCGCATCGTGGCGCTGGTGAACGAGCTGCACCTGCACAACAACCGTATCGAGGCGCTGGTCGACCAGATCTATGGCATCAACCGCCGCATCGTCACCATCGATTCGAACGTGGTGAAGCTGGCCGATGCCGCGCGCATCAACCGGCGCGAATTCATCGACGCCTATCGCGGCAGCGAACTCGATCCGACCTGGGTCGAGCGCATGATGCAGAACAAGGGCCGCGGCTGGCAGGCGCTGTTCGAGAAATCCCGCACCCAGGTGGAAAGCCTGCGCGCCGAGATGGCCATGGTCGGCCAGCATGTCGGCGTCGATATCGAGGAATTCCGCCGCATCGTCAGCCAGGTCCAGCGCGGCGAAAAGGAATCGCGCCAGGCCAAGAAGGAAATGGTCGAGGCGAACCTGCGGCTGGTGATCTCCATCGCCAAGAAATACACGAACAGGGGCCTGCAATTCCTTGATCTCATTCAGGAAGGCAATATCGGCCTGATGAAGGCCGTGGACAAGTTCGAGTATCGCCGCGGCTACAAGTTCTCGACCTATGCCACCTGGTGGATCCGCCAGGCGATCACGCGAAGCATCGCCGACCAGGCCCGCACCATCCGCATCCCGGTGCACATGATCGAGACGATCAACAAGCTGGTGCGCACCGGCCGCCAGATGCTGCATGAGATCGGCCGCGAGCCCACGCCCGAGGAACTGGCCGAAAAGCTGCAAATGCCGCTGGAAAAGGTCCGCAAGGTGATGAAGATCGCCAAGGAGCCGATCAGCCTCGAAACCCCGATCGGGGACGAGGAGGACAGCCAGCTCGGCGATTTCATCGAGGACAAGAACGCCGTCCTGCCGCTGGACAGCGCCATTCAGGAAAACCTGAAGGAGACCACCACGCGCGTCCTGGCCAGCCTGACCCCGCGCGAGGAGCGGGTGCTGCGCATGCGCTTCGGCATCGGCATGAACACCGATCACACGCTGGAAGAGGTCGGCCAGCAGTTCAGCGTCACGCGCGAGCGTATCCGCCAGATCGAGGCCAAGGCGCTGCGCAAGCTCAAGCATCCCAGCCGGTCGCGCAAGCTGCGGTCCTTCCTGGACCAGTAACCGCCGGGATCAGGGAAAAAGGCCGCGCCCCGGGCGCGGCCTTCTCATGTCGGGTCAGCTGTGCTTCTCGATCCAGTTCGCGAAGGCATCGACGAAGCCTTGCAGGAACTTCGCGGTCTTTTCGTCGGTGACGCTGCCATCGGCGGCATAGGCCTCGGCGTGCCACTGGATATAGGCCTCGGGCATGCTCATCATCACCGCGCCGACATGGAGCAGGTCGTTCTTGAGCCGCGCCTGCGCCAGCGCCGCGCCGATCACCCCGGGCGAGGTGCCGGTGACGGCGGCCGGCTTGCCCTTCCAGGAATTCTGACCATAGGGCCGGGTGCCCCAGTCCAGCGCGTTCTTGATCACGCCGGGATAGCTGCGGTTGTATTCCGGCGTGATCGCCAGCACCGCGTCGGAATGCTCGATCCGGTCCTTGAGCCGCAGCACCGACTCGGGCGGTTCGGCCCACAGATCCTCGTTGTAATGCGGCAGATCGCCGATATGCAGCAGGTGGAATTGCAGCCGGCCCTCGGCCAGTTTCTGCAATGCCTTCATCAGCCTGTGGTTGAGCGAGTCCTTGCGGAGCGAGCCCACCATGACGGCCACGGTCCTGACCATGCCTGATCTCCTCTTGCGGTTTCCCGGCGCAAGCTAGGGGTGCAATCGGGGCGAGGAAAGAGGGCGGCGTGCTTGCATTCTGGGGGAAAAAGGTGAACAGTCACCGGCAAGCGGCGCGTGACCGCGGACCGGAAAGGCGCAAGGGCCGATGGGCGAGGCGGAAAACATGCAGGCATGGCTGGCAGATGCAGGCAATCTGCGACTGCTCTTGATCGTCGCGCTGGCGGCCTTGGCGCTCTGCCTTGTTGCGCTGTGGCGAACGCGGCGTTCGGCGCAGGCGGCCGCGATGCTGGCGTCGCGACGCGAGGTCGAATTGCAGGCGCGGCTGGAAGCCGAATCGGCAGCATCGCGCGACGGGCTGCTGGCCGTGAGCCGGCTGGAAACCCGGGCGGAATCGCTGACCCAGCGCCTGCAAGAGCTGGTCGAGGAACGCGACGGGTTGACCGATGCGCTGCACCGCGAACGCCAGCAGGTCTCGCGGCTGGAACGCGACCTGGCCGAGACGCGGCTGGCGGCGCAGAAGGACCGCGAGGCGGCCGAGCGTGACATCGCCACCTTGCGCGAGCTGCGCGAGGAGATGACCGGCCAGTTCCGTCTGCTGGCCAGCGAGACGCTGAAATCCCAGGGCAGCGAGATGCAAAAGACGCATGGCGAGCAGCTTTCGGCGCTGCTGACCCCGTTTCGCGAGCAGGTGCACCGCTTCCAGACCGAACTCCAGGCCCGCAACAAGGCCACGGACGAGGAGCGCGCGAGGCTTAAGGAGCAGATCGAATACCTGCACAAGCGCTCCGAGGACATCTCGCGCGAGGCGGTGGCGCTGACCCGGGCGCTGAAGGGCGACAGCCAGAAGCGCGGCGCCTGGGGCGAGATGATCCTGGAGCGCATCCTCGAGGATTCCGGGCTGATCGCCGGCACGCATTACGAGACGCAGGCCAGCCATCGCGACGGCGACGGCAAGCTGTGGCGGCCCGACGTGATCGTGAAGATGCCGCAGAAGAAGCTCTTGGTGATCGACAGCAAGGTCTCGCTGAACGCCTATGAGGAGGCGGTGAATGCCGAGGACATGCCGACCCGCGACGCGGCGCTGCGCCGGCATGTCGCCTCGGTCCGCGCCCATGTCGCCGGGCTGGCGGCCAAGGGCTATCAGGCGATCGACGAGGGCTCGGTTGATTACGTGCTGATGTTCATCCCCGTCGAAGGCGCGTTTTCCGAGGCGCTGCGCGTCGATCCCGACCTGGCGCGGTTTGCCATGGAGAACCGGGTGGGGCTGGCGACGCCGACCACGCTGATGCTGACGCTGCGCACGGTCGATCACATCTGGACGGTCGAGCGGCGCGAGTCGAACGCCATGCAGATCGCCGCCCGCGCCGGCCAGCTTTACGACAAGCTGCACGGTTTCGTCTCGGCCGTCGAGGATGTCGGCACCGCGCTGGAGCGGGCGCAGAAAAGCCACGCCACCGCCATGGACCGGCTGACGCGCGGCCCGGGCAACGTGATCCGCCAGGCCGAGATGCTGCGCGACCTGGGTGCGCGCACGCAGAAGCGCATCGCCTTGGACCATGACGGTGCCGCGCTGCTGGAGGCCCCGGGCGAGGCGGCGGAATGAGCGCGACCCGCTTTACCATCCAGACCCGCGGCCCGGCCTGCCACGATTTCACCGCCGAGGTCGCCGCCTGGCTGCGCGGCATCGGCGCGGTGGACGGGGTGGTGACGCTGTTCCTGCGCCATACCTCCTGCTCGCTGCTGGTACAGGAAAACGCCGACCCGGACGTGCAGCGCGATCTGCTGGCCTGGCTGGACCGCATCGCGCCGCCGGCCGATCATCCGTCGATGCACTACCTGACGCATCGCGCCGAGGGGCCGGACGACATGCCCGCGCATCTCAAGGCGGCGATCCTGCCCGTCAGCCTGCATATTCCCGTCGCGGGCGGCCGGATGGAACTGGGCACCTGGCAGGGCATCTATCTGGTCGAGCACCGCGCCCGCCCGCATCGGCGCGAGGTGGCGGCGCATTTCCAGGCAGCGTGAAACGGCGCCGCCGCACCGCAGGAAAACCCTTTTCCTCGCGGCGCGGATATGGAAACCTGCCACACCGAGCGACAGGGATTCACAGGGCGGGGCATGGCGTCAGGAAACCGATCTCAGGCGGCTCAGGGCCTGACCCTGATCGCGCCCCCTTTGGGCTATGCCGTGCTGGTGCTGGCAGCGCCGCTGCTGACCATCCTGGCCTATTCCTTCTTCAAGGACGGCTATCTGACGGTGATCCGCGAATTCACGCTGGAGAATTACCGCACCGTCTGGGCCGATCCGATCTTTCACCGCATCATGCTGCGCTCGCTGGTGGTGGCGGGGCTGGTGACGCTGGCGACGGTGGTGCTGGCCTTTCCGGTGGCCTATTTCCTGTCCTTCGCGGTCGCGCCGCAGAAGAAGGCAATGTGGCTGTTCCTGATCACCATCCCGTTCTGGACCAGCTACCTGATCCGGGTTTTCCTGTGGAAGGTGATCCTGGGCTATAACGGCGTCATCAATTCGGGCCTCAAGACGCTGGGCATCATCGAGCAGCCGCTGACCTTCATCCTCTACAACGTCAATTCGATGGTCATCACGCTTGCCCATGCCTATGCGCCCTTCGCCATCCTGCCGATCTTCATCGCGCTGGAAAAGATCGACCGTTCGCTGCTGGAGGCCGGGCGCGATCTGGGCGAAAGCCGGGCCATGACCTTCTGGCGCGTCACCCTGCCCTTGGCCATGCCGGGGGTGGTGGCGGCGGCGCTGATCGTGTTCATCCCGACCATTGGCGACTATGTCACGCCGGCGCTGATCGGCGGCGGCAAGATCCCGATGATCGCCAACATGATCCAGGCGCAGATGCTCGACCTCGACAACCGGCCGATGGGCTCGGCACTGGCGGTGACGGCGATGCTGATCGTCGCGGTGATCAGCGTGGCCTTCATCGTCCTGAACCGGCGCTTCCTGAAGGTGCGGCAATGAAGGGCCGGGGCCTGCGCGCCTATGCGCTGATCTATCTGCTGTTTCTCTATGCGCCGATCCTGCTTCTGCCGGTCTTTGCCTTCAACTCGGGCACGATCATCGCATTTCCGCTGAAGGGCTTCACGACCGAATGGTTCAGCCAGATGTGGGGCAATGCCTCGCTGCGCCGGGCGCTGACCAATTCGCTGACCATCGCCGTCAGCGCCTCGATCCTGGCCACCTGCCTCGGCATCTTCGCCGCCCGCGCCTCGACCCGCTTCGCCTTTCCGGGCAAGGGGCCGATCATGGGGCTCATCATGCTGCCGCTGGTGCTGCCCGAGATCATCGTCTCGATCTCGCTTCTGGTCGTGCTCTTGTCGCTGGGCGTGCAGCTGAGCATCCTGACGGTGATCCTGGGCCATACGCTGATCTGCATGCCCTATGCGACGGTGATCCTCTCCACCGCGTTCAACTCGCTCGACCGTTCGCTGGAGGAGGCGGCCTATGACCTGGGGGAAACCAGATGGAGCGCCTTCCGGCTGGTGATCCTGCCGCTGGTCATGCCGGGCATCATCTCGTCGCTGCTGATGAGCTTCACCATCAGCCTGGACGAGTTCATCATCGCCTTCTTCCTGGCCGGGAACGAGCCGACGCTGCCCACCTATATCTTCAGCCAGCTGCGCTTTCCCAAGCAGATCCCGATGATCATGGCGCTGGGGACGGTGCTGGTGCTCATGTCGATCCTGCTTCTGACCGTCGCCGAATATTTCCGCCGTCGCGGCATCGCCAAGACCGGAACCAAGGATACCGGAGGTTTCCTGTGACCACCCCGAAAAGCACCGCCGCCCATCGCGCCGCCATGGCCGGGGCGAAGCCGATGATCGAGATCCGGGAGGTGCAGAAGCATTACGGCGACTATCACGCCCTGCGCGGCATCGACCTGACCATCCGCGCCGGCGAGTTCTTTTCGCTGCTGGGGCCTTCGGGCTGCGGCAAGACCACGCTCTTGCGCACCATCGCGGGTTTTGAGGACATCTCCTCCGGCGTGGTGCTGATCGACGGGCAGGACATGCAGGACGTGCCGGCAAACCGGCGTCCCACCAACATGGTGTTCCAGTCCTATGCCATCTTCCCGCATCTGACCGTGGCCGAGAATGTCGGCTTCGGGCTGCGCCGCGACCCGCGAAGCAAGGCCGAGAAGGCGGCGGCGGTCGAACAGGCGCTGGAGATGGTCGGGCTCAAGGGCTATGGCAGCCGCGCCAGCCATGCGCTCTCGGGCGGGCAGCGGCAGCGGGTGGCGCTGGCCCGGGCGCTGATCCTGAAGCCCAAGGTGCTGCTGCTCGACGAGCCGCTTTCGGCGCTGGACCGCAAGATGCGCGAGCAGATGCAGGTGGAACTCATCAAGCTGCAACGCCAGGTCGGCATCACCTTCGTTCTGGTCACCCATGACCAGGAGGAGGCGCTGGTCATGTCCGACCGCATCGCGGTGATGTTCGAGGGCCAGATCGCCCAGCTCGACGGGCCAGAGGCGCTGTATGCCCGCCCGACCAGCCGCCGGGTGGCGAATTTCATCGGCGTGATGAACTTCCTGCCCGCCCGCGTGCTGGGCGAGACGGGCGACGCCGTGCAGATCGAGGCGCCGGGGCTGGGCCGCGTCGACATTCCCATGGCCAATGTCAGCCGCGCCGATCCGGGCGACGACGGCCCCTCGATCGGCTTCCGGCCCGAGGCGGTGTCGCTGGTGGCGCCCGGCGCGCAGGGCGCGAACCGGGTGGCCGAGGGCGTGATCGACGAGGTCGTCTATTACGGCGACATGACCTATTACGACGTGCGGCTGGATGGCTCGGGCTCGTTCGACGGCCAGGCCCGGCCGGTCCGCATCGCCATGCGCAATGTCTTCGGCCGCGAGGTGCAGGATGTCGGCACCCGCGCGAATGTGAGTTGGTCTCCGGGTTCGCTGGTGCTTTTCCGCTGATCCGGCGAGAAAGCGGCCGCGGCATTCCGCCGACCCGGTTTGCGACCCCGGCTGGGGCGTGCCACAGTCCCGGCACACGCAACAGACGGAGATCGAGATGATCGCACGTTTCGCAATTCTGCCCGCCCTGGCCCTTGGCCTGACCGCTGGCGTCGCCCTGGCGCAAGAGACGGCCCCGGCCGATCCCGCCGCCCCGCCGGCGACGGCCGAGGCGCCCGCCGCCGTGCCGGCGCAGGACAACGGCGCCGCCTATGAAAGCGCGCGCAACCAGCTGGGCGTCCTGGCCTATTGCCAGGAACAGGGGCATATCGACGGCAAGGCGGTCGAAATCCAGACCAAGCTGCTGGCGATGATCCCGGCCGGGGACGCCGCCAAGGGCGATGCCGCCGAGGCCAAGGGCAAGGAAGGCACCGTCTCGGCCATGGGCGTCGAGCGCACGCTGGCCGATGCCGCGACCGAGCAGAACACCACCGAGGAGGCGCTCTGCAAGCAGATGGAAGGCTTGCTGCAACAGCTCGCCTCGCAGGTTCCGGCCTGACGCCTCGCTGATCGTTCTTGGCGTGGGGCCAGTCGCTCGGCCCTTCGCCTCTGGCCGGCCCCTTCGGGGGTCGGCCATTTTCGTCACAGAGACGGCAGCGTGGCCTGCACCTTCTTGGGCAGGGCGCCGCGCACCAGGCGATAGGAATGGCGGATGCGATGCGCCAGCTCGTCCGGCGCCGAATCGAGCGGCAGGGCGACCCAGCTGCGATGCAGATAGGCCGCGTGCTCGGCCACGCCGGTCTCGATCAGGAATTCGGCCATCTCGACGCTGTCGGTCTTGACCGAGACATGGCTGCCGACGGTGCCGGTGACGGCAAAGGTCTTGCCGCCGATCTTCCAGCAATCATGGCCACCGCCCCAGGGATCCGACCACTCGGCCCCGGGCTGTGCGGCGCAGATCTCGTTGACCAGTTCGCGGCTCATGGCCCGAGTTTTGCAGCCTCTCTTGGCATAGGCAAGACAATGCGTTAAGGCGGGCGCATGAAGGCAGGAACCGCCACCACCCGCTGCATCATTACCGGCTGAAAATTCAGGCGGGCGGTTCATGGTGACCTGACGACGCCCGCAAAGGGGAAGTCATGGTCGAGATCAGGCTGACGAATACCAGGACGCGCCGGAAGGAGCTTTTCCGGCCCATCGATCCGCAGAACGTGCGGCTCTATCTTTGCGGGCCGACGGTCTATGACCGGGCGCATCTGGGCAATGCCCGGCCGGTCGTGGTGATCGACGTGCTGGTGCGGCTGTTGCGCCATGTCCATGGCGCCGATCACGTCACCTATGTGCGCAACTTCACCGACGTGGACGACAAGATCAACGCGGCCGCAGCGGCCCGCAAGGAGGCGGGCGCCCCCGGCACGCTGGAGGAGCTGATCCGCGAGCGCACGCATGAGACCATCGGCTGGTATCACGCCGACATGGATGCGCTGGGGGCGGCGCGGCCCGATCACGAGCCGCGCGCCACCGACTATATCGGCGAGATGATCGCCATGATCGAGACGCTGATCGCCGGCGGCCATGCCTATGCCAAGGATGGCCATGTGCTGTTCCGCGTGCGCAGCTTTGCCGATTACGGCAAGCTTTCGGGGCGGTCGGTCGATGACATGATCGCCGGCGCCCGCGTCGAGGTTGCGCCCTTCAAGGAAGACCCGATGGATTTCGTGCTGTGGAAGCCCTCGGACGACGAGTTGCCGGGCTGGGACAGCCCCTGGGGCCGGGGCCGTCCGGGCTGGCATATCGAATGTTCGGCTATGTCCTATGAGCTTTTGGGCGAGAGCTTCGACATCCATGCCGGCGGCATCGACCTGCAATTCCCCCATCACGAGAACGAGATCGCGCAAAGCTGCTGCGCCCATCCGCATGGCGATTTCGCCCGCGTCTGGCTGCATAACGAGATGTTGCAGGTCGAGGGCAAGAAGATGTCCAAGAGCCTGGGCAATTTCTTCACCGTCCGCGATCTCTTGGACCAGGGCATCCCCGGCGAGGTGATCCGCTTCGTGCTGCTGTCGACGCATTACCGCAAGCCGATGGACTGGACGGCCGAGAAGGCGCGCGAGGCCGAGGCGGTGCTGCGCCGCTGGCGCGGCCTTGTCGCCGGCGTCGAGCCCGCGCCAAGCCCGGCCCCCGCCGTCCTCGCCGCGCTTGCCGACGACCTCAACACCGCCGGGGCGATCGCGGCCTTGCACGAGATGGCGGGGCAGGGCGACGGTTCCGGCCTGCTGGCCGGCGCCCGGATGCTGGGGCTGCTGACCGAGGAACTGGCCGGCTGGATCGCCGAGGGTCCCGACCTGTCGGCGCTGGCCGGGCGCATGACGGCGCTGCGCATCGAAGCCAAGGCCAGCAAGGATTTCTCGGCCGTGGATGCGCTGAAAAAGCGGCTGATCGATGCCGGGGTCGAGGTGCGCATGAGCGCCGCCGGGGTCGAGCTTCTGCCCGGCCCGGATTTCGACGCCGCGAAACTGCCCGAATAACCGCATGCCAGCCAGCCGAAAGGGGCCGCCCCGATGACGCGCCAGCGCCTTTACCTTTACGACACCACGCTGCGCGACGGGCAGCAGACCCAGGGCGTGCAGTTTTCCGCGGCCGAGAAGGCCGAGATTGCGCAGATGCTGGACCGGCTGGGCGTGGATTACATCGAGGGCGGCTGGCCCGGCGCCAACCCGACCGACAGCGATTTCTTCGCCCAGGCGCCCGCGACCCGCGCCACCATGACCGCCTTCGGCATGACCAAGCGCGCGGGACGTTCGGCGGAGAACGACGACGTGCTGGCGGCGGTGATGAATGCCGGCACCCGCGCCGTCTGCCTGGTCGGGAAGACGCATCCCTTCCATGTCCGCGAGGCGCTGGGGATCTCGCTGGCGGAAAACCTCGACAATATCCGCGCCTCGGTCGCGCATCTGGTCGCTCAGGGCCGCGAGGCGCTGTTCGATGCCGAGCATTTCTTCGACGGCCATGCCGACGACCCGGATTATGCGCTGGCCTGCCTGCGCGCGGCGCTGGAGGCGGGCGCACGCTGGATCGTGCTGTGCGATACCAACGGCGGCACCTTGCCGGAACAGGTGGGGCAGGTGACCCGCGCCGTCATCGCCGGCGGCATTCCCGGCGATCGGTTGGGCATCCATTGCCATGACGATACCGGCAATGCCGTGGCCTGCACGCTCGCTGCCGTCGATGCCGGGGCGCGGCAGGTGCAGGGCACGCTGAACGGGCTGGGCGAGCGCTGCGGCAATGCCAGCCTGACCAGCATCATTCCGACCCTGCTGCTGAAGGAGCCCTATCGCTCGGCGCTGCAAACCGGCGTCACGGCCGAGGGGCTGGCCGCGCTGACCCGGATCTCGCGCCGGCTGGACGAGATCCTCAACCGGGCGCCAACCCGTGCCGCGCCTTATGTCGGCGCCTCGGCCTTTGCCCACAAGGCCGGGCTGCATGCCAGCGCCATCCTGAAGAACCCGGCGACCTACGAGCATGTCGATCCGGCGACGGTCGGCAATGAACGGGTGATCCCGATGTCCAACCAGGCCGGGCAGTCGAACCTGCGCGCCCGTCTTGCCGAGGCGGGGATCGAGGTCGGCCGCGACGACCCGGCGCTGGCGCACATCCTCGACCTGGTCAAGGTGCGCGAGGATGCCGGCTATGCCTATGACGGTGCCCAGGCCAGCTTCGAGCTGCTGGCTCTGGCCGAGCTGGGCCGGATGCAGCATTACTTCTCGGTCGAGCGTTACCGCGTCACCGTCGAGCGACGCCGGAACGCGCTGGGGAAGCGCATCTCGGTTTCCGAGGCGGTGGTGGTGGTGCAGATCGGCGGCGAGCGCATGCTGTCGGTCAGCGAAAGCATGGATTCCGAGGGGCATGACCGCGGCCCGGTCAACGCGCTGTGGCGGGCGCTGGCCAAGGATCTGGGGCCCTATCAGGCCGCCATCGACGACATGCATCTGGTGGACTTCCGCGTGCGCATCACCGGCGAGGGGGTCGAGGCGACGACCCGGGTCATCATCGACAGCGCTGACGGCCATGGCCATCGCTGGTCCACCGTCGGCGTGTCGCCCAATATCGTCGATGCCAGTTTCGAGGCGCTGGTCGATGCGATCCGCTGGAAGCTGATCCGCGACCGGGTGGCCCCGGCATGAGCCTTCAGGACTGCGCCCAGGCATTGCGCGACCACGATCCCGACCGTTTCGGCATCTGCCTGCTGGTGCCGGCCGAGGCGCGGCCGAAGCTCATGTCGCTTTATGCGCTGAACCTGGAACTGGCGCGGGCGCCGCTCGCCTCGGCCGAGCCGCTGATCGCCGAGATGCGGCTGCAATGGTGGATCGAGCGGCTGGAGGAGATCGGCGCCGGCAAGCCGCAAGCGCACGAGCTGCTGACGCCGCTGGCCGAGGCCTGGGGGCCGCGCGCCGCCGCCTTCGCCGTGCTGGCCGAAGCCCGCCGCCGGGATGCGGCGCGCGAGCCGCTGGACGGGCCAGAGGCCGTCGCTGCCTATGTGCGGGATACGGCGGTGCCGCTGGCGGAATTCGCCGCCGAGGCCCTGGGTGGCACCACCGGGGGCTTCGCGCCCCCGGACCCCCGCGGAGTATTTGGAAAACGGAGAAACGGAGAGGCGGCGAGCGTCATCGCCGCGCAGGCCGAGGGGGCAGGGCTGGCCCATTGGCTTGCCGCGCTGCCGGCCTTGCAGGGGCTGGGGCTTGGTCTTTGGGATGCCTCGCCCGAGCTGCTGGCGCGGATCGCCGGCCAGGCCCGCGCGAAACTTGCCGAGGCGAAGGCGCAGCGCCACCATGTGCCGCGCCGGCTGGCGCCGGTGCTGTTTCCGGGCGCGGGCGTCCGGGTTGCCTTGCAGGCCGCACCGCAGGGGATCGAGGCGCTGGCCGCCGCCGCGCCATCGGAGTTTCGCCGCCGCCTCGCGCTTGGCGCCTTCGCCCTGACGCATCGCTGGTGGATATGAAAAGGGCGGCCAGCGGGGCCGCCCTTCGTCATTCGGGTGTCGCGGGGCTCAGCCGCGCAGGATGGATTTCCCGGCATATTCGGCGGCGGCGCCCAACATTTCCTCGATGCGGATCAGCTGGTTGTATTTCGCCAGCCGGTCCGAGCGCGCAAGCGAGCCGGTCTTGATCTGGCCGCAATTCGTCGCCACGGCCAGGTCGGCGATGGTGGCGTCCTCGGTCTCGCCCGAGCGGTGCGACATCACCGAGGTATAGCGCGCGCGGTCGGCCATGCGCACCGCGTCCAGCGTCTCGGTCAGGGTGCCGATCTGGTTCACCTTGACCAAGAGCGAGTTGCCGCAGCCCTTGGCGATGCCTTCGGCCAGCCGCGCCGGGTTGGTCACGAACAGGTCGTCGCCAACCAGCTGCACCCGGCCGCCCAGCGTGTCGGTCAAGAGCTTCCAGCCGTCCCAGTCGTCCTCGGCGCAGCCGTCCTCGATCGACAGGATCGGGTAGTCGTTGCACAGTGCCTCCAGGTAGGCGACGTTCTCGGCCGGGCTCAGCGACTTGCCCTCGCCGGCCATCTCGTATTTGCCGCCCTTGAAATATTCGGTCGAGGCGCAGTCCAGCGCCAGCATGATGTCGTCGCCGGGCTGGTAGCCGGCCTTCTCGATGGCCTTGAGGATGAAGTCCAGCGCGTCGCGGGTGCTGCTGAGGTTCGGGGCGAAGCCGCCCTCGTCGCCGACGCCGGTGGCCAGGCCCGCCGAGGACAGTTCCTTCTTCAGCGTGTGGAACACTTCCGAGCCCATGCGCACGGCTTCGCGGATGTTCTCCGCCGCCACCGGCATGATCATGAATTCCTGGATGTCGATCGGGTTGTCGGCATGTTCGCCGCCGTTGATGATGTTCATCATCGGCACCGGCAGCACGCGGGCGCCCGCGCCGCCGACATAGCGGTAGAGCGGCTGCGAGCAGGCCTCGGCCGCGGCCTTGGCCACCGCCAGCGACACGCCCAGGATGGCGTTGGCGCCCAGCCGGCCCTTGTTCGGGGTGCCGTCCAGCTCGATCATCATGCGGTCGATGGCGACCTGCTCGGTCGCATCCTCGCCGATCAGGTTCTCGGCGATCTCGCCATTCACCGCGGCGACGGCCTCCAGCACGCCCTTGCCCAGGTAGCGCGCCTTGTCGCCGTCGCGCTTCTCGACCGCCTCATGCGCGCCGGTCGAGGCGCCCGAGGGCACCGCCGCCCGGCCCATGGTGCCGTCTTCCAGCGTCACATCGACCTCGACCGTCGGGTTGCCCCGGCTGTCCAGTATCTCGCGCGCGAATATGTCGATGATGGCCGTCATGTCTGCGTCCCTCTTCCTGACGAGTGTTGGCCGCTGTTTAGCCGACGGGAGGAGGGGGGAAAAGCGTCATTCTGCTCCGGCTACCCCGTCCTCGCCGGGAATGCGCGAGGTGATGCGTGCCGGGTGATAGCCGCAGGGCACCTCCTCATGCGCATTGACCGCGAGGTCGGCCCAGATCGGCAGGTGGTCCGAGGCCTGCCGCGCCGTGTCGTTGTCGAGCACACCGCAATCCAGCACCTCGATGCTGCGCGAGACGGCAAAGCGGTCGTAGCGCAGGCGCGGGAAGGGCGCGGGCCAGCTGGGGCCGGGGGTGACGACGCGCAGCGCCTCCAGCGCCTCGAGCCCGCGCGAATCGTGCCATTCGTTGAAATCGCCGGTCAGCGCCAACCGGTCGTGGCCGATGCGCCGGGCCTGGGCGATGATGCGCGACAGTTGCGCCCGGCGCGACGAGCGGATCAGCCCCAGATGCACCGCCACCACCGTCAGGCCGGGCAGGCGCAGCACCAGGGCGCCGCGCGGTTCGATCCCCGGCAGCGGCAGGCGGCGGATTGCCGCCTTGTCGCGCAGTTCCGGCCGCAGCAGGATGGTCTGGCCGTGCCAGCCCAGCGAGTTCTCGCCGGTGCCGAGGAAGGGGGCGGGCACCATGCCGGTGGTCTTTTCGATCAGCTTGCGCGGCAGCGCCTCGGGTCGGGCGCCGAAGCGGAAATCCACCTCTTGCAGGGCGATCACGTCGGCATCCAGCTCGGCAATGACGCGCAGGTTGCGTTCGGGCGCGTGCGGGCCGGTCATGCCGCGGCATTTGTGCAGGTTGTAGCTGGCCAGTCTCAGATGGTCGGGGCTTTTCGGCATGGGGCCTTTCGCTGCTGCTCAAGTGCCGCAGAAGGTGCGACGGACGATTTCTTCGGGTTGCGGAGCCAGCGCATAGCCGTCCCATTCCGGCCGGTCCTCGAAGGGCGCGCGCAGCGCCGCGTCGAGCGCGTGGAAGGGCGCGTAATCGCCCTCGCGGCCGGCGGCGATGGCTTCCTCGATGCGGTGGTTGCGCGGGATGCGGCGCGGATTGGCGCCGGCCATGACCGCTGCGGCATCGGGAAGGTCGCGGATGCGGGTCCGCCAGCCCTCGGCCCAGGCGTCGAATTGCTCGGGCGCGGCGAATTCCTTGCGGGCGCGTCCGTCCGCCAGCCCGGCGAAGGTGCGGGTGAAATCCGCCTCCTCGGCCGCCATCAGCGTCAGCAGCCGCTCGATCAGCGCGCGGTCCTCGGGGCGCGGCGCGGCGATGCCCAGCTTGGCGGCGAAGCGTTTCAGCCATTCGGACTGATACAGCTCTGGGAAGCTGTGGACGATGCGGGTCGCCTCGGCCACCGCCGCGTCGTCATTGCCCATCAGCGGCACCAGGCAACTGGCGAATTGCGCCAGGTTCCAGACCGCGATGTTTGGCTGCTCGTTCCAGGCATAGCGGCCATAGGCGTCGATCGAGCTGAACACCTTGTCGGGCCGGTAGCCGTCCATGAAGGCGCAGGGGCCATAGTCGATGGTCTCGCCCGAGATCGACATGTTGTCGGTGTTCATCACCCCATGGATGAAGCCGAGCGCCATCCAGCCGGCGATGGTCGCCGCCTGCCGCTCGACCACGCGTTGCAGCAGGTCGGCCGCGCCCGAGGCATCGGGATAGTGCCGGGCGATGACGTGATCGGCCAGCAGCCGCAGCCGCTCGCGGTCGCCGCGCGCGGCGTAGAATTCGAAGGTGCCGACGCGGATATGGCTGGCGGCGACGCGGGTCAGCACCGCGCCGGGCAGCAGCGTCTCGCGGATCACCGTCTCGCCGGTGGTCACCGCGGCCAGCGCCCGGGTGGTCGGGATGCCGAAGGCGGCCATGAACTCGCTGACCAGATACTCGCGCAGCACCGGGCCCAGCCAGGCCCGGCCGTCACCGCGGCGCGAGAAGGGCGTCGGCCCCGCGCCCTTCAACTGGATGTCGAAGCGCGCGCCGTCCGGCGCCACCACCTCGCCCAGCAGAACCGCGCGCCCGTCGCCAAGCTGCGGCACGAAGCCGCCGAACTGATGGCCGGCATAGGCCTGGGCGATGGGCTCGGCGCCCTCGGGCAGGGTATTGCCGGCCAGCATCGCCACGCCCTCGGGGCCGGCGAGCCAATCGGCATCAAGGCCGAGCCGCTCGGCCAGCGGCCGGTTCAGCGCCACCAGCTTCGGGTCGCGCACCGGAGTCGGTCGGGTGCGGGTGAAGAAACCTTCCGGCAGTCGGGCATAGCTGTTGTCGAAGTGGATCATCGTGCCCTCCATTCGAACATTATCTAGACCCGATTGCCGGAATGTTAAGGGTAGACGGCATTCAATGCGTCACGCTGCCCGAGAACAGGTTCACGATGACGACACCCGCGACGATCATGGTCAGGCCGATCACCGCCGCGAGATCCAGCCTCTGGCCAAAGACGAAAAGCCCGATCAGCGAGACCAGCACGATGCCGAGCCCACTCCAGATCGCATAGGCGATGCCCAGCGGCATGGCCCGCAAGGCCAGCGACAGGAAATAGAACGACGCTGCATAACACAGTCCCATCAGCAGCGTTGGGACAAGTCGGGTGAACTGCTCGCTGCGTTGCAGGAAGGTGGTGCCGACCACTTCAAGTGTGATGGCGGTGAAAAGCGTGGCATAGGTCAGGATCGGCATGGCGTCTCCATTCGTTCGTCGCCGGCCCATCTAGCCCAGCCGGCGGGGGAAAGTCACGCCGTCCCGGAACCGTGCCCTTGAACCGAGAGGCCCAAGCGCGTATCCCACCCTCTGCCTGATTTTCGCCGCAAGGATGCCGCCCCGTGAAATTCCTCGATCTCGCCAAGGTCTATGTCCGCTCGGGCGGCGGAGGCGCGGGCTGCGTGTCCTTCCGCCGCGAGAAATTCATCGAATATGGCGGCCCGGATGGCGGCGACGGCGGCAATGGCGGCGATGTCTGGGCCGAGGCGGTGGATGGGCTGAACACGCTGATCGACTTCCGCTTTCAACAGCACTTCTTCGCCAAGTCCGGCGGCCATGGCATGGGGGCGCAGCGCACCGGCGCCTCGGGCGACGACATCGTGCTGCGCGTGCCGGTCGGCACCGAGATCCTGGAAGAGGATCAGGAGACGGTGATCGCCGACCTGACCGAGCCGGGCCAGCGGGTGCTCTTGGCCAAGGGCGGCAATGGCGGCTTCGGCAACCTGCATTTCAAAAGCTCGACCAACCGCGCCCCGCGCCACGCCAATCCCGGCCAGCCCGGGGTCGAGCGCACGCTTTGGCTGCGGCTGAAGCTCATTGCCGATGCCGGTCTGGTGGGCCTGCCGAATGCCGGGAAATCGACCTTCCTCGCCGCCGTCTCGAACGCGCGCCCCAAGATCGCCGACTATCCCTTCACCACGCTGCACCCCAACCTTGGCGTGGTGGGCGTGGACGGGCATGAATTCGTCATGGCCGACATCCCTGGCCTGATCGAAGGCGCGTCCGAGGGCAGGGGGCTCGGCGACCAGTTCCTCGGCCATGTCGAGCGCTCGCGCGTGCTCCTGCACCTGGTCGATGGCACCGCCGAGGATGTGGCGCATGACGCCCGCACCATCCTGACCGAGCTTGAAGCCTATTCCCCGGCGCTGGCCGAGAAGCCGCGGGTGACGGCGCTGAACAAGATCGACGCACTCGACCCCGAGACGCTGGCCGAGCGCAAGGCGGCGCTCGAGGCCGAGATCGGCGGCCCGGTGCTCTTGATGTCCGGCGTCTCGCGCGAAGGCGTGACCGAGGTGCTGCGCGCGCTCTGGTCGCAGATCGCGCCCTCGCGCAAGCCCGCCGGGGACAAGGAAGACAAGCCGTGGCAGCCGTGACGCCCGAGCTTGGCCGCGCGCAGCGGCTGGTGGTCAAGATCGGTTCGGCGCTGCTGGTGGATGGCGCCGGCCTGCGCGCCGAATGGCTGCGCGCGCTTTGCGACGACGTGGCCCAGGCGCGGGCGCGGGGCACGGATGTGGTGCTGGTCTCCTCGGGCGCAATCGCGCTGGGGCGGCAGGTGCTTGGCCTGCCCACCGGCCCGCTGCGGGTCGAACAGTCGCAGGCCGCCGCCGCCGTGGGCCAGATCAAACTGGCCCGCGCCTATGAGGAGGCGCTGGCCCCGCATGGCGTCAAGACCGCGCAATTGCTGGTGACGCTGGACGACACCACCGACCGGCGCCGCTATCTCAACAGCCGCGCCACCATGCAGACGCTGCTGGGCCTCGGCGTGGTGCCCATCGTGAACGAGAACGACACGGTAGCGACCGACGAGATCCGCTTCGGCGACAACGACCGGCTGGCGGCGCAGATCGCGGTGACCTGCGGCGCCGACCAACTGCTGCTGCTGTCGGACGTGGACGGGCTCTATACCGCCAATCCCAAGACCGACTCCTCTGCGCGGCACCTGCCAGTGGTCGGGCAGATCACGCCCGAGATCGAGGCCATGGGCGGCGACCCGATCTCCGGCGTCAGCAAGGGCGGCATGAAGACCAAGCTCATGGCCGCACGCACGGCAGTCGCGGGCGGCTGTGCCATGGCGATCGCCGAGGGTTCGGTGCTGAACCCGCTTTCCGCCGTGGCGAATGGTGCGCGGGCGACCTGGTTCCTGCCCGACACCGATCCGCAGGCGGCGCGCAAGCGCTGGATCGCGGCGATGAAGCCCAAGGGCGAGATCACCGTCGATGCCGGCGCGGCGCGGGCGCTGGGACAGGGCAAGTCGCTGCTGCCGGCCGGGGTGACCGCGATCTCGGGCCGCTTCGGCCGCGGCGACCCGGTGGTGGTGCAGGACGGCAAGGGCGCCCGACTGGCCTGCGGCCTCGTGCGCTATTCCTCGACCGAGGCCCGCGCCATCGCCGGCCATCGCAGCGACGAGATCGAGGGTATCCTCGGCTATCCCGGTCGTGCCGCGCTGGTCCATCGCGACGACATGGTGGTGTGACACCTTTCCCCGTAGGCTTTGCGTCGCGGCCATATGGGTATTTATGCAACGAAGAAGCCTTGAGCCTTGCGCAACGTTCAGCGCAGCGCCGGGCTTCTTCGTTGTTCAAATACCCATGCGCAAGACTGATCGTTGGACCGCCGGTTGCGGTTCACTCGATCGGGCGCGGCTTGGCAAGCGCATGGCGGCGCTGGAACAGCCCGCGGATCTGCGACATGCGCACGGCGTTCTGTCCCGGCGCCGGCAGGGCCAGCACCGCGTCGCGCAGCTGCGCGATTCCGTCCTCGCTGCGGCCGGGCAGGGTTCCGGGCTGGATCGGCGTGCCGATGGTGACGCGGAAGGGCTGGCCCGCCTTGTTGAGCACCTCGTTGAACAGCGTCACGTCGCGCAGCGTCGGGTGGATCGCGTCGAGCAGGTAGAACAGCGCCGAGTTCCGCGCCCGGATGCGCAGCGGGATGATCGGCGCGTCGAACTTCTTCGCGATCATCGCGGCGCTGGCCATCCAAGGGCGCTCGTGCAGCGTCAGCCCCTGGCGCTTGGCCAGCCGGCCCGAGGGAAAGATCAGGCCGATCCGTCCGCGTCCCAGCGCCTCGCGCGTGTAATCCATCGTGGCGCGGGTCTTGGCATGGCTGCGCTTTTCCACCCGCCATTCCACCGGGGCGATCAGGCTGTCGAATTGTGGCAGGATGCGCAGGATGTCGTGATTGGCATAGACGAACAGGTCGTCGCGCACCGCCGCGATCACCGCGTTCAGCACGATGCCGTCGGCGATGCCGGTCGGATGGTTCGAGACGATCAGCGCCGGGCCGGTGGCCGGGATATGCTCGAGCCCCTCGACCCGCAGGTCGCGCAGGATCAGTCCCGCGATGCGGCGCATGATCTCGTCGGTCGGCAGATCGCGGTATTCGGCTGCCAGGTCCAGCGTGCGCGGATAGCGCAAGAGCCACATCAGCGCCTGGCGCGCCAGCGCGTGGTGCCGCCGGCCCGAAAAAAGCCAGGGCGCCCGCTCGGCAATCAGCGGATCGAGACGGCGTTTCATGTCCTCGCGGGCATCCATGAGCGCAGTATTGCCGCGCCCGCAGGATACCCGCAAGGGTGGTTCGACCATGGTCAGGCGCCACCGGCAAGGATGCGCGTAACCATCTCGGACGTGTTGCGCGACAGGCCCTTCATGGTGGCCAGCCGGCCGAGCGCCGCGCGTGCATGGGCCTGGCGGCTGGCGTCATAGCGCGTCCAGGTTTCGAAGGCCGAACACATGCGCGCCGTGGTCTGTGGGTTCACCGGATCGAGCCGCATCAGCCAGTCCACGGTGAAATCGTAGCCTGAGCCGTCGGCGGCGTGGAAGGCCGCGTGGTTCGCGCTGAGCCCGCCGATCAGGGCGCGGAAGCGGTTGGGGTTCTTCCAGTCGAAATCCGGCCGTGCGGCAAGGTCGCGGGCGCGGGTCACGGCCCGCTCGGGCGCGGCGCGCAAAGGCTGGACCATGAACCATTTGTCCATGACCAGCCGGTTCTCGGCGAAGTCCCGTGCGAAACTGGCCAGCGCCTCGTCATCCCTGCCCGTGGCGATCAGGCATTCCAGCGCGCCCTGACGTTCGGTCATGTTCGCGGCCGTGCCGAACAGCGCCTCGGCCCGCGCGCCGCTGTCGATCCGCGACAGAAGGCCCAGGCAGGCCAGGCGCAGGCTGCGCCGCGCCGCGCCCTCGGCATCGGGCCGATAGGGGCCGGGGGTCTGCATCGCCTCGTAGAGCCGCGCCAGCGCCGGCTCATGCGCCCGGGCGATGTCGCAGGCCAGCGCCTCGCGCCCGGCATGGATGGCGTCGGGGTCGGGGATCTGGCCGCGGGCGGCGATGGTGGTGGCGATCTCTTCCTCGCCCGGCAGCGCCAGGCAGAGCGCGGCAAAGGCCGGGTCGGCCTCGGCATCGTCGAGCAGCCCGGCGATGGCGCGGCTGAACTCGGTGCCGCCTTCGCCCCCGGCCGCCCGCGCGATCAGCCCGTCCAGCGCCAGGTCGTGGCCGGCCTGCCAGCGCGCATAAGGATCGGTGTCATGGGCGAGCAGCAGCGCCTGCTCGTCCGCCGCGATCTCGCGCGAGACCGTCACCGGCGCCGAGAAGCCGCGCAGGAGCGAGACCACCGGCCGGGCGCCCAGCCCGTCGAAGCGGAAGCTCTGCTCGGTCTCGGTCATCTCCAGCACCGTGGTTGGCAGCACCTCGTCGCCATTGGGGCCGATCAGGCCAAGCGCGATGGGGATCACCCGCGGCGGCTTTTCCGGCTGGCCGGGGGTGGGGGCGGTTTCCTGGCGGAAATTCAGGGTCAGCCGACCGTCCCGCCAGTCCTCGGAAAGCGACAGGCGCGGGGTGCCGGCATCGGTATACCAGCGGCTGAACTGGGTCAGGTTGCGGCCGGTGGCATCCTCGAAGACCTTGATCCAGTCCTCGATGGTGCAGGCCTGGCCGTCATGGCGGTCGAAATAGAGGTCGAGCGCCTGGCGATAGCCGTCATCGCCGACCAGCCGCTTGAGCATGCCGATGACCTCGGCGCCCTTTTCATAGACCGTGGCGGTGTAGAAATTGTTGATCTCCTGATAGCTGTCCGGGCGCGGCGGATGCGCGAGCGGTCCGGCATCCTCGCGGAACTGCCGCGCGCGCAGGGTCTGCACGTCATGGATGCGCTTGACCGCCGCCGAACGCATGTCGGAGGTGAACTGCTGGTCGCGGAACACCGTCAGCCCCTCTTTCAGGCACAGCTGGAACCAGTCGCGGCAGGTGATGCGGTTGCCGGTCCAGTTGTGGAAATATTCATGGCCGATCACGCCCTCGATGCGCTCGTAATCGCCGTCGGTCGCGGTTTCGGCGCTGGCCAGAACCAGCTTGGAGTTGAAGATGTTCAGCCCCTTGTTCTCCATCGCGCCCATGTTGAAATCGTCCACGGCGACGATGTTGAACACGTCGAGGTCGTATTCGCGCCCGTAAGCCTCCTCGTCCCATTTCATCGAGCGGATCAGCGATTCCATCGCATAGCCGGCGCGGTCCTGGTCGCCGGGCCGCACCCAGACGTTCAGCGCCACCTTGCGGCCCGACATGGTGGTGAAGCTATCCGGGACCGCCACCAGATCGCCGGCGACCAGCGCGAACAGATAGGCGGGCTTCGGCCAGGGATCGTGCCAGACGGCCTGGCCCGGCGCCTGCGAGACCGGGTTGCCGTTCGACAAGAGCACCGGCTGGTCCGAGCGGATGGTGACGCGGAAGGGCGCCATCACGTCCGGGCGGTCGGGATACCAGGTGATGTGGCGGAAACCCTCGGCCTCGCATTGCGTGCAGAACATGCCGCCCGACAGGTAAAGCCCCTCCAGCGCGGTATTGGCCTCGGGGTCGATCTCGACTTCGGCCGAGAAGGTGAAGGCGTCGGGCAGGTCGGCGGCGGGGATCGCCAGCCGCTCGCCCTGGGCCAGCGCGAGGTCGAGCGGCATGCCGTCGATGGCCAGCGACAGCGTCCTGAGCCCGGCCCCGTCCAGCACCAGATCGCCCGCGGCCTTGCGGCGGAAGTCGATCTGCGAGCGCACCCGCGTCGCGCGGGGGGCGAGGTCGAATTCCAGCCGGGTCTCGGCGATCTCGTAGGGATAGGGGCGCCAGTCGGCGAGATATTGCGTGACGGTCATGCGGCACCTTCCGGGCAGGTGAAAAAAATCGACGGCACAGGGGAACTTGTGCGAAACCCAAGTGTTAGACGCAGGATAGCCGGGTCGCAAGCCGGGGCCTCGACCCCGGGCCGACCAGCCGCGCAGCAAGAAGCAAAAGAGCGAGGAACACCGAATGGCCCATTACGACCCGAACGATCCGAAGCGGACGGAAGGCACCGACCCACAGCGCCCGACCGCGGCGCCCGAGACCTATGTGGAGCCGGTCGAGCGGCGCGCCTCGCCCCTGCCGCTCATCATCGGCATCCTGCTGGCGCTGGCCATCGCCTATTTCGTGCTGCAATATTTCATGGGCAGCGACGAGGGCGCGACCACTACCGGCGAGGATGCCGCCGTGACCACCACCGAGCCCGCCGACAGCACCGCTGACGTGCCGGCCGGCACCACGACCGCTCCGGCCACGACAGACACCACCGCGACCGAAACCCCGGCCGAAGCGGCCTCGGATGCGGCCGAGGATGCCGCCACCGCTGCCGAGAATGCCGCCGACGCGGCGGGCGAGGCGGCCAGCGAGGCCGCCACCGCGGTCGAAAGCGGCGCCGAGGCCGCGGGCGAAGCGATGGGCGAGGCTGCCGAGGATGCCGCCACCGCCGCCGGCGAAGCGGCCCAGGATGCCGCCGAAGCCGCGGGCGAGGCCGCGACCGCCGCCCAGGATGCCGCCGAGAACGCCGCAGAAGCCGCGGGCGAGACCATGCAGGATGCTGGCGAGGCGCTGGACGACGCCATCACGGTGGAAGAGCCGGCAACCACCACGCCTCCGGCCGGCGAAACCACCACAACCCCGCCGCCGGCGAACAACTGATCGCCGTCTTGGCAGGGGAACCGCCGCCCGGAGGTCCGGGCGGCGGATTTTCAATTTTTTCGCAACTCTGAATTGCGGAACTCTTGAGGATCGGCCCGGTTGAAACATGGCGCCATTTGGCATACCACGGTGCACCAATCAGCCGGACAATTGAAGCAAGGGGAAGTGCGATGGGTCGCGTGGAAAAGGCAGGATTGCGGGTGGACGAGACGCTTGCCGCCTTCATCAACGAACGTGCGCTGCCCGGCAGCGGCGTCGAGCCGCGCCGTTTCTGGGAGGGGCTCTCGACGCTGATCCACAAGTTCGGTCCCCGCAACAAGGCGCTGCTGGACCGGCGCGAGGAACTGCAATCGGCCATCGACGCCTGGCATATCGCCCATCGCGCCGAGCCGAAGGATACCGGCGCATACCGCGATTTCCTGGCCGAGATCGGCTATCTGGCCCCCGAGGGCGAGGATTTCCAGATCGAGACGCCCGAGACCGACCCGGAATTCTCCAGCGTGGCCGGGCCGCAGCTGGTGGTGCCGATCACCAATGCGCGCTATGCGCTGAATGCGGCCAATGCCCGCTGGGGCAGCCTTTATGACGCGCTCTATGGCACCGACGCCCTGGGCGATCTGCCGCAGGGCAAGGGCTATGACGCGGCCCGCGGCGCCCGGGTGATCGCCTGGGGCCGCGATTTCCTCGACACCGCCGCGCCGCTGGCCGAGGGCTCCTGGGCCGCGATCGAGGGACTGTCGGTGCAGGGCGGCGCGCTGATCCCGGCGCTGCGCGAGGGGGCCAAGTTCGCCGGCCATCGCGGTGAGGCGGACAAGCCGACCGACATCTTCCTGAAGAACCACGGCTTGCTGATCCGCATCGTCATCGATCCGTCCAAGCCGGTCGGCGCGCAGGACAAGGCCGGCATCTCGGACATCGTGATCGAGTCGGCGCTGTCGGCGATCATGGATTGCGAGGATTCCGTCGCCTGCGTCGATGGCGAGGACAAGGCGCTGGCCTATGCCAACTGGCTGGGCCTGATGGACGGCAGCCTGGCCGAAGAGGTCGAGAAGGGCGGCAAGACCTTTACCCGCCGCCTCAACCCCGACGTGACCTTCACCGCGCCCGACGGCTCGGAGGTCACCGCCAAGGGCCGCGCCCTGATGCTGGTGCGCAATGTCGGCCACCTGATGACCAACCCCGCCGTTCTGGACCGCGAGGGCAAGGAGGTCTACGAGGGCCTGCTGGACGCCATGGTCACCGCGCTTTGCGCCAAGCGCGACCTGGACCGCGAGCAGGGGCCGAAGAACTCGGTCACGCAGTCGATCTATGTGGTGAAGCCCAAGATGCACGGGCCGGACGAAGTCGCCTTTGCCTGCGAGATCTTCGACTTCGTCGAGGAGGTGCTGGGCCTGCCGCGCCACACCGTCAAGCTGGGCATCATGGACGAGGAGCGCCGCACCTCGGCCAACCTTAAGGAATGCATCCGCGCCGCCAGGCATCGCGTGGCCTTCATCAATACCGGCTTCCTGGACCGCACTGGGGACGAGATCCATACTTCGATGGAGGCGGGCGCCATGCTCGCCAAGGGCGAGATGAAGACCCAGCCCTGGATCTCGGCCTATGAGGATCGCAACGTCGATATCGGCCTGGCCTGCGGGCTGGCCGGCAAGGCGCAGATCGGCAAGGGCATGTGGGCGATCCCGGACCGCATGGCCGAGATGCTGGAGCAGAAGATCGCCCATCCCATGGCCGGCGCCAACACCGCTTGGGTGCCCAGCCCGACCGCAGCGACCCTGCACGCGACGCATTACCACAAGGTCGACGTCTTTGCCCGCCAGGCCCAGATCGCCGCGCTGCGCCGGCCCTCGCGGCTGGACGACCTGCTGACCATCCCGCTGGCCGGCGGCCGCAACTATGGCGAGGCCGAGATCGCCCGTGAGCTGGAGAACAACTGCCAGGGCATCCTGGGCTATGTCGTGCGCTGGATCGACCAGGGCGTCGGCTGCTCGAAAGTGCCGGACATCAACGATGTCGGGCTGATGGAGGACCGCGCCACGCTGCGCATCTCGGCCCAGTCGCTGGCGAACTGGCTGCATCACGGCATCGTCTCGGACCGGCAGGTCATGGACGCCTTCCGCAAGATGGCTGCGGTGGTGGACCGCCAGAACGCGGGTGACCCGGCCTATGTGCCGATGGCGCCGGGCTATGACGGCGTGGCCTTCCAGGCGGCTTGCGACCTGGTTTTCCTGGGCCGCATGCAGCCCTCGGGCTATACCGAGCCGGTGCTGCATGCCCGCCGCCTGCAAGCCAAGGCGGAACGGACGAGCCGCGCGGCATGATCGCGCGGCTGGCCGCCTTGCCGCAGGCCTGGCTGGTGCTGTTCGCCTTGGCCGGGGCGGCGCTGGGATGGCTGATTCCGCTCGATCTGCCTGTCGCGCTGCGCGGGCTGGGCCTTTTTCTGGTCGGGGCGGCATTGGTCCTGATGGTCTGGGCGGCCCTGACCATGTGGCGGGCCCGCACCACGGTCATGCCCGGGCAGCGGCCCGAGGCGCTGGTGACGGACGGCCCATTCCGCCTTTCGCGCAATCCGATCTATCTCGCCGACCTGATTCTGCTGGCCGGGCTGATGCTGGCGCTGGCCGCGCCCGCGGGGCTGGTCATGGTGCCGGCCTTCGCCCTGTTCCTGCAACGGCGCTTCATCCTGCGCGAGGAAGCCGTCATCGCCGCCACTTTCGGTTCCGCCTATGAGCGCTATAGGATGACGGTCAGGCGCTGGATCTAGGGAGGGCATCGTGGAACGCTCGCGCATCAACCGCATCATGGCCGAGGCGGCCGAACTGATCGCCAAGGCGGGCTTCCACCTGCCGCCCTTTGCGCATTGGAGCCCCGAGGAATTTCGTGCCCGCGCCACGCCGGCGATTCGCGACGGGCGGCTGGGCTGGGACATCACCGATTACGGCCAGGGCGATTTCGACCGGCTGGGCCTGTTCCTGTTCACACTGCGCAACGGCCGGCTTGCCGACCTGCAAGCGGGCAGGGGCATGGTCTATGCCGAGAAGCTGCTGATCTCGCAGGAAAACCAGATCAGCCCGATGCATACCCATGTCATCAAGACCGAGGACATCATCAACCGCTGCGGTGCGACCCTGGCGATTCGGCTCTGCGGTTCGGACGCGCAGGGCCGCATGGACCGCAACGCGCCCTGCCGGGTCGATTGCGACGGCATCCCGCGCCAGATCGCGCCGGGCGGGGTGTTGCGCCTGTCGCCGGGCGAATCCGTGACCCTGCGGCCCGGCGACTGGCACGAATTCTGGGCCGAGGGCGGGCCGGTGCTGATCGGCGAGGTGTCCACGGTAAATGACGACCTGACCGACAATATCTTCGCCGCACCCATCGGCAGGTTCGCGAATATCGTCGAGGATGAGGCGCCGCTGCACCTTCTGGTCAGCGATTACGATTCTGACGCGACGTAACTTTTCCGGATCGCACCCGCCGTCACGCCCTTGTGAAAGATTGTTGCGCTCTGCTATGGGGGACGCTGGAAGTCGCTAACATGGGGGATCGCCTGGTGAGGATTGGCGGATTGAGGGAGCGTTTTGAGGGGGAGTCGCGTGTTTCGGTGACTCCGTCCTCTGCGGCGCATCTGCAGAAGCTGGGCCATGAGGTGCATGTGGAAACCGGCGCCGGGGTTCGGGCGGGGTTTTCGGACGCGGCCTATGAGGCGGCCGGGGTCAGCGTGCATCCCGATGCCGCGGCGCTGATCGGGGCGGTGGACGTGGTGGTCAAGGTGCGGCCGCCGAGCGAGGCCGAGCTGCGGCAGATGCGGCGCGGCCAGGTGCTGATCTCGCATTTCTGGCCGGCGCAGAACCCGGAGCTGCTGGAGCTGGCGCGCGAACAGGGCGTCACCGCCATCGCCATGGACATGGTGCCGCGGATCTCGCGGGCGCAGAAGATGGATGCGCTGAGCTCGATGGCCAATATCGCCGGCTACCGGGCGGTGATCGAGGCGGCGAACAATTTCGGCCGCTTCTTCACCGGCCAGGTGACGGCGGCGGGCAAGGTGCCGCCGGCCAAGGTGCTGGTGGTCGGCGCCGGCGTCGCCGGGCTTGCGGCGATCGGCGCCGCGGTCAGCCTGGGCGCGCAGGTCCATGCCTTCGACGTGCGCCCCGAGGTGGCCGAGCAGATCGAATCGATGGGCGCGGAATTCGTCTATCTGGACTTCCAGGACCAGGTGCAGGACGGCGCCGCCACCGGCGGCTATGCCGCGCCCTCCTCGCCCGAGTTCCGGGAAAAGCAGCTCGAGAAGTTCCGCGAACTGGCGCCCGAGATGGACATCGTCATCACCACGGCGCTGATCCCCGGCCGCGACGCGCCGAAGCTCTGGACCGCCGACATGGTCGCGGCGATGAAGACCGGCTCGGTCATCGTCGACCTGGCGGCCGAGCGCGGCGGCAATTGCGAGCTGACCGTCCCGGACGAGCGCATCGTCACCGAAAACGGCGTGGTCATCATCGGCTATACCGATTTCCCGTCGCGGATGGGCGCCCAGGCCTCCGAGCTTTACGGCAACAACATCCGCCACATGCTCTCGGACCTGACGCCGGGCAAGGACGGCGTCATCGTCCAGAACATGGAGGACGACGTGATCCGCGGCTCGACCGTCACCCATGACGGCGACGTGACCTGGCCGCCGCCGCCGCCCAAGGTCGCGGCCATCGCCGCCGCGAAGCCCAAGGAAAAGCCCAAGGAGCCGACCCCCGAGGAACGGCGCGCGCAGGAAATCGCCGCCTTCCGCGCCCAGACCCGCAGCCAGGTGACGCTGCTCGGCGCCGGCGCGGCGCTGATGCTCTTGGTGGGGCTGTTCGCCCCCGCGAGCTTCCTGTCGCATTTCATCGTCTTCGTGCTGGCGGTCTTCGTCGGCTTCCAGGTGATCTGGAACGTCAGCCATTCGCTGCACACGCCCTTGATGGCGATCACCAACGCCATCTCCTCGATCATCATCGTCGGCGCGCTTCTGCAGATCGGCTCGGGCGGCTGGCTGGTGGTGGCTCTCGCGGCGCTGTCGGTGCTGATGGCGGGCGTCAACATCTTCGGCGGCTTCCTGGTCACGCGCCGGATGCTCGCCATGTTCCAGAAGTCGTAAGGGGAGAGGGCGCATGGAA
>NZ_LLWQ01000222.1 GCF_001447385.1 Paracoccus sp. MKU1
GCCCTCCGCCCTGCACGAGGCCGCCTGATGGCAACCGTCACCCACGTCTGCACCCTCGACTACATCGCAAAGATGCTGGGCGAAGACCCCGAGCTTCTCAAAGCCATCGTCTACAACGACGACAACCTGACCTATGGCTCGATCATCAGCGTCTATACCGGCCCGGATGACACCGTCACCGCCCTGACCGATGACGGTATCGATGAACTGAAAGACATGCTCAGGGACGCGCGCATCACCACCGAAACCTGGCACGCGTTCCTCGACGACTTTGTCGATGACGCGGAACTCGTCGCCCGCATCAAAACCCAATCGCCGCGGTAACAATCGGTCGGTTACGAAGATCCTGATGATCGGCATGGACGAGCGTCATCTTCTGACCGACAACGGTAGCTCGCCGTCCCAAGGCTGATTGCAGACAAGCGGGCATGCCGCCGGTTGAGGTCATGGTCATCGTCGTGATTACCGCCTCCTGACGCCAGTTCCCCGTACGCACCGCAAGCCTCGTTCCTGCGAGACTCGCGACGTGAACTGAAGTCGCCGATATCGCAGCCGTCTCCCGGCCGGATGGAACATCACATACCGAGCGTATTCTTGTAGACCTTGCCGTCCTTCATGATGACGACGAAGTTCTCATCGGGATCCGCGACGAGATCGATGTCTTCCAGCGGATTGCCGTCGACCAGCAGCAGGTCGGCCAGCGCGCCCTCCTCCACGACGCCGAGCTTGCCGGGATAGGGGTTGCGCTCGCCGGACAGCGCGAGCAATTCGGCGTTGGTCGACGTTGCCATGGCGAGCGCTTCTGCGGGCGTGAACCAACGGGTCATGTTGACGAGGTCCTGGCCCTGACGCTCGGCCAGTGCCTGGGAGAACAGGACATCGGTGCCCCATGCGGTCTTGATCTTATACTTCTTCACCAGCGCGTAGACCGTGTCGGTGCCCGCGACCACCTGCCGCATTCGCGCCTGATTCTGCGGAGGAAGGGAGGCGGCGCCCGCCAAGTCGACGAAAGGCTGCATGCTCAACCATACCCCCTTCTCGGCCATCAGGCGGGCCGAATCCTCATCCATGAGATGGGCGTGCTCGATGACCTTGACACCGGCCGCGATCGAGCGTTGCACGGAAACCGACGTGTAGGCATGGGTGGCGACATAGGTTCCCCAGTTCTCGGCCGCTTCGACTGCGGCGCGAAGCTCCTCCTCGGTGAACGTCGACGCGTCGAGGGGGCTGAACGGCGACGCGACCCCTCCGCCCGCAGTCAGCTTGATCTGCGAGGCGCCCTGCATGAGCTGCTCGCGCACCCGCATCCGGACCTCGTCCGGACTGTCGGCGATCATGGCGCCGCCAATCTGCTCGACGCGGCTGAGCGTTCCGGGGGTTCTCGGCAGGTCGGTCAACTGGCGAAAATCACCATGTCCGCTGGTCACCGTGATGACGGCACCGGAGGGATAGATGCGCGGTCCGGGCAACAGCCCCTCGTCGATCGCGCGCTTCAAGTCGAATGCCGGACCGCCCATGTCGCGAACGGTGGTAAAGCCGCGCATCAGCGTGGCCGTGGCTTCGGCTCCAGCCAGGAGGTTGCTATAGCCGACGCCGCTGGTAAGAAGCTGCGGGGGCGTTGACCGCACCATCGTCGCATGCCAGTGCGCATCGATGAGGCCCGGCATCAGCGTATAGCCGCCGCCGTCGATGACCGTCGCATCGGCTTCCGCGGCGATCGGATCCGCGGATATGCGTTCGATGACGCCGCCTCTGACCAGCACGCTGGAAGGAGCCGAAAGCTCGGTGCCGGTGCCGTCGAAGATGCGCACGTTCTGGAAGATCGTCGCCTCGCCGGCGAGGTTGGCGGGAGGAGCCGCCTCCAGCGGCTCCTGTGCCAGGACGGTTCGGGAAAGTCCGATAGAAATCGCCGCCAGCATCGACAATGACAGCAGCATATGGCTGACCGTTCTTTTCGGTAGCATTTCTCTCTCCTTCTCCTGCAATGGGTTCTATCGGCGGGTTTCCCGAGAGCCTCCCGCGCACGAGTTCGGTTGTGCCCGATCTCGATTGGCGGTTGCTCGTCTCGCCCAGCCCATCTCCAAAATGCCAGATCAACGGCACGATGAACACCGACACCACGCAGAACCAGACAAGCAAAGGCAGCCCCAGCTTCCAGCAGTCGCCGAAGGCGTAGCCCCCCGGCGCCATGACCATCAGATTCGTCGGCGTCGCGATCGGCGTCAGGAAAGCGGCAGCCGCGGCTAGGGCCGTGCTCATGAGGACCGGGCGCGGCGATATGCCCATGCTCGCGGCGGCAGCGACCCCGATCTGGATGACAATCAGCGCGGTCGCGGTGTTGCTGATGAGCTGGCTCATGGCGGCGGTCAACACGAACAGGCCGGCGAGCAGGGCAAGGGGGCCGGCATCGCCGACCAGCCCGACCAGAGCCTCGACCATGAGCTTGGCAGCGCCGGTTTCCATCATAGCGGTGGAAAGCGGCATCATCGCCCCGACGAGGATCACCGTCGTCCACCCGATCGCCCGATAGGACTGCTCCCCGGTTATGATTCCGACAGGACGATCGCACCCCCCGCCAGCAGGGGCGACCGCGGGCGGAAGGATCCCCGTGGCAAGCAGCAGGACCATGGCGACCAGGATCCCCACCGCCGGCCTTGCGCCGGGGCCCATTGGCACGGCCTGGCGTCGGACCAGTTCGGGAGGGCTGACGACCAGCACGTCGGGGGCGTTCGACATGGCTGCGAACATGAGCCGCACAGATCGTTCGCCGCCGAGGTGCGAAGCGGGCCATGGTTGCCCTCGCACGGCGGATCAACGTGATCCTGCATCGGATGTGGATTGATGGCACCACCTTCCGATCCCGGATCCAGGTGCCACATGCAACCTGACCGCCCGATCGCTCCACCGTTGCCTGCCTGACCGCAGGCCTTCGAGGTTCCACAGGGACGCGGTTCCGCTGATGCCGTGGTCAGGACTGTTGCCGAACCACATCGAGCACGCCAATGAGATGGGGACATCGGACCTGCATTGAGCCAGCATCATGTTGGCGGCCGCGGCGCCGACCACGGACCGAAGCATGCACCCGGGGTGATCTCAAACGAAGGCGGCGGTGATAGAAGGCTGGCTCCGACGACATGAAAAGCCGCGCTCCCGCGGACAATGTCGTATGCGAAAAGCAGCTTGACTGAGACGGCCCCGCCACCGAAGTCTGGAGCCTAGAAAATTCATTGACGCGGATCAGGCTAGGAAACCTTGGCCTGACCGTCAGCTTCAGATCATGTTCAAAGCTTGCTTGTAGATCTCGAGCACCGCCTCCTCCTCGGCGCGCTGATCCTTGTCCTTCTTTCTCAGCGAAATGATGGCTCTGAGCGCCTTGGTGTCGTAGCCGCGGCCCTTGCTCTCGGCATAGACCTCCTTGATCTGCTCCGCGATGTCCTTCTTTTCCTGTTCCAGGTGCTCGATACGCTCCACGAACTGGCGCAATTCGCCTGCGGCGATACCATAGGCGGATTCGGTTTTTTCCTCAGTGCTCATGCTCTTTCCCCAGAAGGCAAAAGTGTTTTCCTCTCGAACCGCTCGCTCCCGGCCAAGCCGCCATGCGTTCTCTCGGCCAACGAGCGCCCCGCTGCGGGGCCGGCGGTCCATCGCCGCGGGTCTAGGCGGTCTTGCGGGCGGGCGCAATCGCCGCTAGGCCGTCGCCGGCAGACGGAGGCGAAAACATGACGATCTGGGACGGGCTGATCTGGGGCGGAACCGCGCTGACGGTGATCGGGCTGGTCGCGCTGGCCTGGTGCATCCTGACCGCCGCGCGGGCCAAGGCGCGGATCACCGACGACAATCAGATGCGCGCCACCATGCGCAAGGTCGTGGCGGTGAACATGGCCGCGCTCGCGGCATCGGTCCTGGGGCTGATGCTGGTCGTCCTTGGCATCATGCTCGGCAAGTGACATGCGCGCGCTGATCCAGCGGGTCTCGCAGGCCGAGGTCGCGGTCGAGGGCCGCAGCATCGGCCGCATCGGACCGGGCCTTCTGGTGCTGGTCTGCGCCATGCGCGGCGATCCCGAGGACGCGGCCGAGAAGCTGGCCGCGCGCGTGGCCAAGCTGCGCATCTTCCGCGACGAGGCGGGCAAGATGAACCGCTCGGTGCAGGATATCGGCGGCGCGGTGCTGGTGGTCAGCCAGTTCACCCTGGCCGCCGACACCCGCACCGGCAACCGCCCCGGCTTTTCCGGCGCCGAGGCGCCCGAACGCGGCGAGGCGCTGTATCTGCGCTTTGCCGAGGCGTTGCGCGGGCTCGGCCTGCCGGTCGAGACCGGCTCGTTCGGCGCCGACATGAAAGTGTCGCTGGTCAATGACGGCCCGGTGACGATCTGGATGGATTCCGCAGAACGCGCTTGACTTTCGCTGCCCGAACCCTCATTTGCGACGGGTTGCCGCCCGCTGCCGCGTGAGCAGCCGGCGCCCTTGCGCCAAGGTCGGCACCGATTTTCCAGTTTCCCATTCACGCGGGGAGGCTGCGGGCATCACCGTATCCACGCCCGCCCCTCGCAACCAGCCGTGCGATCCGCACGGCCCCAGCCATGCGCGCCGATACGCGGGCGACCTGGCCGAAAGACGACATGACGAACGAGACCACCCGCCCGAACCGTTCGGGCAATCCCCGCGCCCAGCAAGGCGGCAAGCCGCGCTTCCGCAACGACAAGCCCAACACCAACCACCGCCGTCACCGCGCCGAGCCGGAAGAGAAGTTCATCCGCCGCGCCATCCCCGAGATCGACACCCCCTTCACCCGCATGGGGATCGACCCGCGCGTGGCGATCAACCTGCCGGGCCTGGGCATCGAGACCCCCTCGCCCATCCAGGAAAAATCCATCCCCGGCATCGTCGAGGGCCGCGACCTCCTGGGCCTTGCCCAGACCGGCACCGGCAAGACGGCGGCCTTCGGCCTGCCGATGCTGACCCGGCTGCTGAACATCGGCCGCAAGCCCGAGCCCCGGACCTGCCGGGCGCTGATCCTGGCGCCGACGCGGGAACTCGCGACCCAGATCGCCGAGAATATCGACAACTATGCCATCGGCACGCCGATCCGGCAGTTCCGCGTCGTCGGCGGCGCCTCGATCAACGTGCAGGTCCAGCGGCTGGAGCGCGGCGTCGACGTGCTGATCGCCACGCCGGGCCGGCTGATCGACCTGATCGAGCGCGGCGCCGTGGACCTGTCGCAGACCAAGTATCTGGTGCTGGACGAGGCCGACCAGATGCTGGACATCGGCTTCATCCACGCGCTGCGCCGCATCGCCAAGATGCTGCCGCGCGAGCGCCAGACGCTGCTGTTCTCGGCCACCATGCCGAAGCTGATGGAGGAGCTGGCCGACAGCTACCTGAACGATCCGCTGCGCGT
Source organism: Paracoccus sp. MKU1 (assembly GCF_001447385.1). Lineage (GTDB taxonomy): Bacteria > Pseudomonadota > Alphaproteobacteria > Rhodobacterales > Rhodobacteraceae > Paracoccus. The sequence continues at coordinate 5,399 of NZ_LLWQ01000222.1, forward strand.
GGCGGTGAACCCACCCGGCCAGGCGGCGGCCAAGATCGACCAGGGCGTGCATTTCGTCAACCAGGGCGACAAGGCGACGCTGCTGGCGGAATACCTGTCCAAGCATGTGGACGAGCTGGCCATCGTTTTCGGCCGCACCAAGCACGGCTCGGAAAAGCTGTCGAAGCTTTTGGAGAAATGGGGCTACAAGGTCGCGGCGATCCACGGCAACAAGAGCCAGGGCCAGCGCGAGCGCGCCCTGGCCAGCTTCCGCGCCGGCGAGACCAAGGTGCTGGTCGCGACCGACGTGGCGGCGCGCGGCCTCGACATTCCCGAGGTGGCGCATGTCTATAACTACGACCTGCCGAACGTACCGGAAAACTACGTCCACCGCATCGGCCGCACGGCGCGCGCCGGGCGCGACGGCCGCGCCATCGCCTTCTGCTCGCCCGCCGAGATCGGCGAGCTGCGCGCCATCGAGAAGGCGATGAAGGCCAAGATCGCCGTGGTCGGCGGCGAGGAGCCCTTCGAGGCGGCCAAGATCCGCGAACGCGGCGGCCCGGCGGGCCGCCCGGCGCAAGGCGCCGCGCGCAAGCGCCCGGCCCGGCGCCCCTCGCGCGCACCGAAAACGGCGCAGCGGGCCTGATCCCGCCGCGATACGCGCAAACGTGAGCCGCCGTCATCGCACGGCGGCTTGCGACTTTCCGGCCGTCGCGGCTATCTGCCGGCATGGCCAAGCTTTATTTCCATTATTCCACGATGAACGCCGGCAAGAGCACGCTGTTGCTGCAGGCGTCCTACAATTACCGCGAACGCGGCATGGCAACGCTGCTGTTGACAGCGGCCTTGGACGACCGCGCCGGCCCCGGCCAGATTGCCAGCCGCATCGGCATTGCCGAATCCGCGCTGGGTTTCACCCCCGAGGCCGATCTTTTCGCCCTGATCGAGACCGAGGGTCGCGGCGCCGCCTGTATCTTCATCGATGAGGCGCAGTTCCTGACCGAGGACCAGGTCTGGCAGCTGGCCCGCGTCGCCGACGACCTTGGCCTGCCGGTGATGTGCTACGGGCTGCGGGTCGATTTCCGCGGCCGGCTGTTTCCCGGCTCGGCGGCGCTGCTGGCGCTGGCCGACGACCTGCGCGAGGTGCGCACCATCTGCCATTGCGGGCGCAAGGCCACCATGGTCGTGCGTCAGGACGAACAGGGCCGTGCGTTGCGCGAGGGCGCGCAGGTGCAGATCGGCGGCAATGAAACCTATGTCTCGCTCTGCCGGCGCCACTGGCGCGAAGCGATGGGAGAAATCCGATGAAGGCCAGCAACACCCCCCGCGCCTATGGCTGGGTCGCCCGCATGTTCCACTGGACGGTCGCGGTGCTGATCCTGGCCGCCATCGCCATCGGGCTTTACGCGGACAATCTGCCCGAGGGCGGGGAAGCGCAGCTCCAGGCGATTTTCGCCGCCTATTCCGTGCACAAGACCGTGGGCATGGCGGCGCTGATCCTGGTGGCGGCCCGCCTGCTCTGGACCTTGGCGCAACCAAAGCCCCGCCCGCTGCATCCCGAGCGGCGGCTGGAAAACTTCGCCGCCGAGGTGGTGCATTGGGCGCTGTGGATCGGCATGATCGTGCTGCCGCTGTCGGGCTGGCTTCTGCATTCGGCGGCGCCGGGCGGCTTTGCCCGCATCCTCTGGCCCTTCGGCCAGCGCCTGCCCTTCGTCCCCGAGGACCTGGCGCTCTCCGAGCGTTTCGCGACCTTTCACGAGGTGGGCTGGTGGCTGCTGGCCGGACTGATCGCGCTGCATGTGGTCGGCGCGCTGAAACACGCGATCATCGACCGCGACGGCGCGATGAGCCGCATGGCCGGCAATCCGAACCGGGCGCCCGAGCCGCCCGCGGCCCGGCCCGGCATCCTGCCGCATGTGCTGGCCGCGGTGGCGGCGCTGGCGATCTGGGTCGGGCCTGCCTTCATTCCCGCCACGAGCCCAGTTGCCGAGGAAACGCCACTCGCCTCGGCCGCCCCGCAGGCGGGCCCGGCCTCGGGCTGGGCCGTGGAGCAAGGCGTGCTGGGGATCGAGGTCACGCAGGCCGGCAGCACGGTCGCGGGCCAGTTCGGCCAATGGCAGGCCGACATCGCCTATGACCCGGCAAGCCGGGCCGGCCGGGTGACGGTCGATGTCGATATCGCTTCGCTGACCCTGGGCGCGGTCAGCGAAGCGGCCAAGGGGCCGGATTTCCTGAATGCCGCCGCCCATCCGGCTGCCACTTTCGAAGCCGAGATCCTGCCACCCCCGGCCGCGGGACAGCCGCATGTCGCGCGGGGCCGGCTGACCGTCGCCGGCCAGACGGTCGATGCCGAGCTGCCCTTCGAGCTGACGATCGAAGGGGATGTGGCGCAGGCGAAGGGCCGGATGCGCGTGGATCGCCGCGATTTCGGCATCGGCGCGGGCTATGCCGATGAAAGCACCGTGGGCTTTGCCGTCGAGATCGGCTTCGAGCTGAGTGCAAAGCAGCAATAAGGGGGAAAGGGCAGCCGCGATGGGCTGCCTTTCTGGAGTATTTGGGAAACGGTGAAGGCGCGACGTGAAAAGGCCGCCTCGGTGGGCGGCCTTTTCTTGTGAGTCTTTGTGGAACGAAGAAGCCGGGCTCAGCCGACCAGTTCGAGGCCCGAGAAGAAGAAGGCGATCTCTTCCTTGGCGGTTTCCGGCGCGTCCGAGCCGTGGACCGAGTTCTCGCCGACCGACAGGGCGAATTCCTTGCGGATGGTGCCCTCGTCGGCATTGGCCGGGTTGGTGGCGCCCATCACTTCGCGGTTCTTGGCGATGGCGTTCTCGCCTTCCAGCACCTGCACAACCACCGGGCCCGAGGCCATGAACTCGACCAGTTCGCCATAGAAGGGGCGGTCCTTGTGGACGATGTAGAACTGGCCGGCCTGGGCGGGCGACAGGTGAATGCGTTTCTGCGCGACGATGCGCAGGCCGGCATCCTCGAACTTGGCGTTGATCTTGCCGGTCAGGTTGCGCTTGGTGGCGTCGGGTTTGATGATCGAGAGCGTGCGTTCGATGGCCATATCGGTCGTCCTTTTCCTTGTTCCGGCCGCAATGGCCCGGAAATCCGCGCCCCGTTAACACGCGCCGCGGCGCTTGAAAAGCCGGCGCGGCCCCGGCCCGCGCCCTGGCACGGGCCTTCGATGACGGCATTGACGCCCGCCGCGGCTTGCGCCATGCGGGGCGCATGCTGCGCATCGACGACATATCCTATTCCATCGCCGGACGACCGCTGTTCGAGCACGCCTCGGCCACCATCCCGGACGGCCACAAGGTCGGCCTGGTCGGCCCGAACGGCGCCGGCAAGACCACGCTGTTCCGGCTGATCCGGGGCGAGCTGGGCCTTGACGGCGGCGCCATCACCCTGCCGCCCCGCGCCCGCATCGGCGGCGTCGCGCAGGAGGCGCCGGGCACCGCGACCAGCGTGCTGGAGACGGTGCTGGAGGCCGACACGGAACGCGCCGCGCTGCTGGCCGAATCCGCCGATGCCACCGACGCGCATCGCATCGCCGAGATCCAGACCCGGCTGGCCGACATCGACGCCTGGTCGGCCGAGGCGCGGGCCGCGACCATTCTGCGCGGCCTCGGCTTCTCGACCGAGGACCAGGCGCGGCCGACCGCCGATTATTCCGGCGGCTGGCGGATGCGGGTGGCGCTGGCCGGGGTGCTGTTCTCGCAGCCCGACCTGCTGCTGCTGGACGAGCCGACCAATTACCTCGACCTGGAAGGCGCGCTGTGGCTGGAAAGCTATCTGGCGCGCTATCCGCATACCGTGATCGTCATCAGCCACGACCGCGACCTGTTGAACCGCGCCGTGGGCCATATCCTGCATCTCGAGGACCGCAAGCTGGTGCTGTATACCGGCGGCTACGACACCTTCGCGCGGACCCGGGCCGAGAAGCGTGCATTGCAAGCCGCCGAGGCGAAGAAGCAGGAGGCGCGGCGCGCGCATCTGCAAAGTTTCGTCGACCGGTTCCGCGCCAAGGCCAGCAAGGCCGTGCAGGCGCAGGCCCGCATCAAAATGCTGGCCAAGATGGAGCCGATCACCGCGCCCGAGGAGGCGAAGTTCCACCGTTTCAGCTTTCCGCAGCCCGACCAGCTGTCGCCGCCCATCGTGTCGCTGGACGGGGTGACGGTCGGCTATGACGGGCGCGCGGTGCTGCGGCGGCTGAACCTGCGCATCGACCAGGACGACCGCATCGCTCTGCTGGGCCGGAACGGCCAGGGCAAGTCCACGCTGTCCAAGCTTCTGGCCGGCCGGCTGGAGCCGATGGAGGGGCGGATGGCGCGTTCGGGCAAGCTGCGCATCGGCTATTTCGCCCAGCATCAGGTCGATGAACTGGAACTGGGCGAGACGCCCATCGCCCATGTCCGCCGGCTGCGCCCGGACGAACCGCCGGCAAAGCTACGCGCCCGGCTGGCAGGATTCGGGCTGATGGAGGCGCAGGCCGAGACCCGCGTCGGCCAGCTTTCCGGCGGGCAGAAGGCGCGGCTGTCGCTGCTGCTCGCCACCATCGACGCGCCGCATCTGTTGATTCTCGACGAGCCGACCAACCACCTGGACATCGAGAGCCGCGAGGCGCTGACCGAGGCGCTGAACGACTATACCGGTGCCGTGGTGCTGGTCAGCCATGACATGCACCTGCTGAACCTGGTGGCCGACCGGCTCTGGCTGGTCGATCGGGGCGGGGTCTCGCCCTGGCAGGGCGATCTGGACGATTACCGCCGCATGCTGCTGGCCGGCGAGGACAAGCCCGAGCCGAAACCCGAGGCCAAGCCCGCGCCCAGGCGCCCGCCGCGCGAAAAGGTGCTGGAGCTGCGGGCCGAGGCGCGGCGCGCCGAGGAACGGGTCGAGAAGCTGGCCGCCATGCTGGAGAAGCTGGACGTCATCATGGCCGATCCCGCGACTTATGACGATGCGCAGAAGGCCGAAGCCTGGGGCCGCAAGCATGCCGAGGCCAGCGAGGCCATGCAGCGCGCGGAAAGCCTGTGGATGGAGGCGCTGGAGCGGCTGGAGGACGCCGAGCGGGCCTGAGCGCAACAGCCGGCCGTCATCCGCGTGAAATCCGTCAGAACCGGCTTGCCCTGCGACAGGTTTTCGACGCAGGGTCACGCGCAATTCGACAGGGATTCGCCATGACCAGGATAGCCGCGCTCGCGCTTCTCGCCGCCACCGCCATGACCTCGCCCGCGCTGGCGCAATCGGCGGCCTTGGGTCAGGAATTTTCCTTCGACGCGGGCCTGGGCGTGAAATACAGCCCCGAATTCATGGGCTCGGATAACCTGGACCCCTCGCCCTGGTTCATCCTGCGCAATGCCGATGCCGACCGCGACAAGCCGGACGGGTTCTCGATCCTGCCCTCGCTGAACTATGTCGGCAAGCGCGATGCCGGCGATTACGAGGATTTGCGCGGCATGGACGACATCGGCTATGCGGGCGAGATCGGGGTGAAGCTGTCCTGGCGCATGGGCGAGTTCACCAGCTACGGCGCCATCCGCAAGGGTTTTGGCGGCCATCACGGCGTGGTGGGCGAGCTGGGCGCGAAATACCGGTTCGAGGCCAGCGACAAGCTGACGCTGTGGACCGGGGCCGAGCTGGGCCTGGGCGACCAGGATTTCACCGGCACCTATTTCGGCGTGAGCGAGGCCGAGGCGCTGCCCGACCGCTCCGAGCACAATCCCGACGGCGGCGCCTATATCGCCCGCATCAGCGTCGAGGCGCGCTATGAGTTCATGCCCGACACCGCGGTAATGGGCCGGCTGAGCTATGGCCGGCTGCTGGGCGATGCCGGCGATTCGCCGCTGGTCGAGACGCGCAGCCAGCCCTCGATCAGCATCGGCGTGGCACGGCGGTTGAACTTCCGCTTCTAAGCGGCTCTGGACCCCGGAGGGCACAAGTCCTATATCAGTGCCAAGATTCTACAGGACGCGCCGCATGAGCACCGAAAATCTCAAGGAAGGCGATCCGCTGATCGCGCCCTCGACGACGGATCATCCCCTCTACGACAGCGTGGTCGAGGCCTGCAAGACCGTCTACGACCCCGAAATCCCGGTCAACATCTTCGACCTGGGCCTGATCTACACCATCGATATCAATGACGAGAATGCCGTGCGCATCGTCATGACCCTGACCGCGCCGGGCTGTCCCGTCGCGGGCGAGATGCCCGGCTGGGTCGCGGACGCGGTCGAGCCGCTGCCCGGCGTCAAGCAGGTCGATGTCGAGATGACCTTCCAGCCGCAATGGGGCATGGACATGATGTCCGAGGAAGCCCGCCTGGAGCTTGGCTTCATTTGACGGCGCGCGAGGACATGCTGGCCGGCCGGCCTTATAAGCCCGGCGATGGCGAGTTGGTGGCGATGCGCAAGGCCGCGCAGGGATTGATGCGCGACTACAATGCCACGATCATCGGCGACAAGACCCGCGCCCGCACGCTGACCCAATTGCTGGGCACCTGGAACGGCGCGGTGATCCGCACCCCCTTCCATGTCGATTACGGCAAGCACATCCATTTCGGGCCGGATTGCTTCGTCAATTACGGCTGCTTCTTCATGGACATCTGCGAGATCCGCATCGGCGCGCGCTGCCAGTTCGGCACCGCCGTGCAGTTGCTGACCGAGGACCGGCCGCGCGAGCGCGACAGCCGCGCCAAGGGCGTCGAATGGGGCAAGCCCATCACCATCGGCGATGACGTCTGGGTCGGCGGCGGCGCCATCGTCCTGCCCGGCGTCACCATCGGCGACGGCGCCATCGTCGGGGCCGGCGCGGTCGTGACCCGTGACGTGGAGCCTGGCGCGACCGTAGTCGGCAATCCCGCCCGCCCGCTGCCGCCGAAATCCTGAGCGGACCCTCTGCCTAGAAGAACATCCGGTGCTGGCCGCGGCTGACCAGGTGCAGCCCGCCTTGCGTCACCGCCATGTCGGGCAGGCGCTCGAGCGGCAGCCCCATCGCCACCAGCCGCAGCATGCGCAGGGTGATGCCATGGGTGACGATCAGCGCCGGTCCGGTGAGATCGTCGAGGAACGCCCGCACCCGCGCCTCCAGCCCGGGGAAATGCTCGCCCCCCGGCGCCAAGTCATACCAGTCGAGCCCCCCGCGCGCGAAGATCTCGGGATGGGCGGCGTGCAGTTCCGAAACCAGCCTGCCGCTGAAAGCGCCAATGTCGATCTCGTGCAGGCGCTCGTCGCTGGCGAAATCCTGGCCGTCAAAGACGATGTGCGCCGTCTGCTGCGCCCGCCCGGCGGGGCTGGCATAGCGCGCAAGCCCGCGCAGGTCGCGCACCAGCCAAGCCTGCCGGCGGGCCTGCGCCTCGCCCAGCGGCGTCAGCGGCGAATCCAGCCGGCCCTGCATCCGCCCTTCGGCATTCCACGCCGTCTGGCCGTGCCGCATCAGATAGAGGTCGGGCCAGCCCGGCATCAGACCCATTTCGCCATGGGCGGCAGGCTCATCAGCACCGCCTCGGGGTCGTGGCCGGTCGCCAGGCCGAACTTGGTGCCGCGGTCATAGACCAGGTTGTATTCCGCATAGAGGCCGCGATGGATCAGCTGCGCGTCCTTTTCCGCCTCGCCCCAGGGCTCCGCCATGCGCTTTTCGGCCAGGGGTAGGAAGGCGGGCAGGAACGCCTCGCCCACCGCCTTGGTAAAGGCGAAATCCGCCCGCCAGTCCCCCGTGTTCAGGTCGTCATAGAAGATGCCGCCGACGCCCCGCGCCCGGCCGCGATGCGGGATAAAGAAATACTCGTCCGCCCAGGCCTTGAAGCGGTCGTAGTAATCCGCGCCATGCGGGGCACAGGCTTCGCGCAACGTGGCGTGGAAATGCGCCGTGTCCTCGGCATAGTCCAGGCAGGGATTCAGGTCGGCGCCGCCGCCGAACCACCAGGCGCCGGGGGTCCAGAACATACGGGTGTTCATGTGCACCGCCGGCGCATGCGGGTTCTGCATATGCGCGACCAGGCTGATGCCCGAGGCCCAGAAGCGCGGGTCGGCCTCGATCCCCGGCACGCCGCGCGCCGCCATGGCCTGCCGCGCGGCCGCCGACAATTCGCCATGCACCGCCGACCAGTTCACGCCGACCTTCTCGAAGACCCGGCCGCCGCGCATCACCGACATCAGCCCGCCGCCGCCATCCGCACCGCGCCGGGTTTCGCGGATCTCGAAACGGCCGGGCGGCGCGGCGCCGGGACCACGATCCTCCAGCGCCTCGAAGGCGGCGACGATCCGGTCGCGCAATTCCCGGAACCAGGCCGCGGCCTTCTGTCGCTCGTCCTGCATTTCCATGGGCTTGCCTCCACATTCGTGAATTGCTCCGCCTGCGGGGCGGGCTTATGCTTCCTTGGCGAAACAACTAGAGGTCCCGGCCATGACCCGCAACATCCTGCTTGCCCTTATGCCTGTTCTGGTTGTCGCAGGTTGCGGAACCCCGCAAGAACAATGCATCAGCCGCAACACCCGAGAATACCGCACCGTCTCGAACCTGCTCGCCGAGGTCGAGGCCAATCTGGCGCGCGGCTATGCCTGGGAGGAGCGCACGGTGATGCGCACCGAATGGGACGATTGTCGCTATGTCTGGGTTGATCGGGATGGCAACCGCCGGCTGGCCTATCGCCCCTGCCTGCGCGATGTCGCCGATACCGAGCGTTACCGGGTGCCGATCGATCCGGCGGCCGAGACGCGCAAGCGCGACAACCTGCTGGCGCGCAAGCAGGCGCTGGCGCCCGCCGCCCGCTCCGCCGTCGATGCCTGCAAGGCCGCCTATCCGGAGGAGGACGGCTAGGGCTCAGTAAACCCCGGGCGCCAGCGGGTCGCCCAGGCTGCGGCCACCATCGACGCGCAGGATCTGACCGGTGACAAAGCTGGACGCATCGCTGGCCAGGAACTGCACCGTCGCCGCCAATTCGTCCGCACCGGCGATCCGGCCCAGCGGCGTCGCGGCGATCATGCGGTCGCGCAGGCCGGGATCCTCGCGCAGCTTCAGTTGCAGGTTGTTCGACATGATGCTGGCAAAGGCCACGCCGTTCACACGGATCCGCCTGGGCGCCAGCGCCGAGGCCAGCGAGCGGGTGGCCTGGGCCTGCGCCGCGCTGGCGATGGAATAGGCCAGCATCTGCGGCTGCGGCCAGTCGGCGGCCAGCGAAGTGACGTTGACGATGGCGCCGTGCTGGATCGCATCCTCATCAGCCTCCTCGGCCTGGGCCATCATGCGCTTGGCGACCATCTGCGACAGGCGCAGGCCCGAGCTCATGTTCTGGCGCAGCATGTCGCCCAGCAGCTCGTCATTCACCGTCAGCGGGTCGCAGCCCTGCACCATGCGATGCGCGTTGACCAGGATGTCCACGCGGTCGAAGGCGTCGATGGTGGCCGAGACCAGGTTCGCGAGCGTCAGCTTCTGGCTCAGATCGCCGGCAAAGGCCCGCACCGATCCCTCGCCCACGGCCTCGTCGCCCAGCTCGGTCATCAGCGCCGCCTCGTCGCTGTCGGCGAACATGACATTGGCACCCGCCTCCTCGAAATGCCGGGCGATGGCCAGGCCGATGCCGCGCGCGGCGCCGGTGACGATGGCGGTCTTGCCCTGGATGGACAGGCTCATCTTCTCCTACCTCTCGACTGCGGGCCTTTCGCCTGCGGGCGGCCGGCAGCGGCGCGCCGCGCGCCCGAGGCGGTCAGGATCTTGAACCGCGAATCGCCGCCCAGCTCCGAGACTTCGGCAAAGCATTCCCGCAGCGCCTGCTCATAGGGCAGATGGCGGTTGGCCACCATCCACAGCCGCCCTGCCCCGGTCAGCAGCCCCGCCGCCGCGCGGATGAAACCGGCGCCCAGCTTCGGATCGGCCGCCCGCCCCTCGTGGAAGGGCGGGTTCATGACGACGCCGTTCACCGGCTCGGGCAGGCGGAAATCCAGCGCATCCGCCCAGTGGAACCGCACCCGCGGATCGGTGACATTGCGCCGCGCGCAATCCAGCGCCGCGGCATCGGCCTCGACCAGATGCAGCATCTCGACGCCGGGATGTTTCAGGATCTGGGCCGAAAGCCAGCCCCAGCCCGCGCCCAGATCGACGATGCGGGTCGGCAGCTTCTCGGGCAGCGCCGCCGCCAGGGCCTGCGAGGCCGGGTCCGGCCCGTCGGCCGAGAACACGCCCGGCCGCGTCACCATGCCGGGCGCGGCCAGGTGATCCTGCGCCGCCCAGCCCTCGGGCAGCCAGCCCGGCTCGGGCAGCGTCACGCGAAAGATCTTGCCATGCGCCCGCGACTGGACCTCGTCCACAGCCGCAAGGCCGCGCATCTCCTTCAGCACCGCGTCGACGCCGTCGGTCTTTTGCCCGTCGATCCACAGCGAGGCCCCGGGCGCCAGCCGTGCCGCCGCCTCGGCGATGCGGGCCCGTGCCTCGGCCCGGGCGCGCGGCAGGAAGACCACGGCGCCGTCGAAGGCACCCGACGCCTCGGTCACGACATCATGGCCGCGTGCCTTCAGCGCCTGATGATCGGGATAAAAGCCCTGCACGATCTGCACATGGGCGGGATCGAAGGGCGAAAGATCGGTCGCGGCGCCCGCGCCGATCAGCAGCATGCGCCCTTCGGGCGGCGGGCCGCCAAAGACAAGTTCCAGCCGTGATCCAGCCAATTTCTACTCTTTTTCCATGGTGCATTGCAGCGGATGCTGCTGGCGGCGGGCCAGTTCCATGACCTGCGCCACCTTGGTTTCAGCGATCTCGTGCGAGAAGACGCCGACGACGGCGATCCCCTTGCGATGGACCGTCAGCATGATCTCGATCGCCTGGGCGTGGTTCATGTTGAACAGCCGCTCGAGCACATGCACGACGAACTCCATCGGCGTGAAATCGTCGTTCAGCAGCAATACCTTGTACATCGGAGGCCGTTGCGTGCGGGGTCTGGTCTTGACCCCCAGTTCGACCTCTTCGCGGTCCCCGGGTCGGTTGGTCATCTGCGGATTGGTCACGACGCTCGTATCAGGATATGGACGGTTCTGGGACCGAATATAGAGGCTTTCCCCGCGCTTGATAAGCCCCGCCTCCGCGGCCCGGTCCAAAAGCGCCGGCAACCTGCGGCAGATTGCGCGGCAAGGGCGCAAACTTGCGGTTTCCGAACGCGGGAATGCGTGTTATTGTCACTTTATTAATGAAGGGTCCGCATAATGAACGGACTCTCAGAGGCAGAAGAGACCGGGACAGTGAGCAGAATCGCCAGAAACGTCCGCTTGGGACTGATGATCCTATTCGCCTGGGCGCTGCCCATGGCGGTCGCCGCCGCCCCCTTCGCGGCCTTTGTCATGGATGCGCGCACCGGGCAGGAAATCTATGCGCAGAATGCGGATACGCGGCTTCATCCGGCCTCGCTGACCAAGATGATGACGCTTTACATGGCCTTCAACGCCATCGAGCGCGGACAGGTCAGGCTAGACAGCAAGTTCCTGGTGTCCAGCCATGCGGCGGCGCAGCCGCCCTCGCGGCTGGGGCTGAAACCGGGCCAGCGGATCGAGCTGCGCTATCTGATCCGCGCCGCGGCGGTGAAATCCGCCAATGACGCCGCCACGGTGATCGGCGAGGGGCTGGCCGGGTCCGAGGCGAAATTCGCCGCGCAGATGACCCAGATGGCCCGCGCGCTGGGGATGCGCAACACGAATTTCCGCAATGCCAACGGGCTGACGGCCGAGGGGCATTATTCCACGGCGCGCGACATGACCGTGCTCGGCCGCCGCCTGTTCTATGACTTCCCGCAATATTACTCGATCTTCTCGCGGCGTTCCGCAGATGCCGGGATCGCCACCGTCGCCAGCACCAACAAGCGTTTCCTCGACAACTACGAAGGCGCGGACGGCATCAAGACCGGCTACACGCGGGCTGCCGGCTTCAACCTGACGGCTTCGGCCAAGCGCGGCTCCAAGCGCATCATCGCCACCGTCCTGGGCGGCACCTCGACGGCGCATCGCAACCAGGTCATGGCGCAACTGCTGGATGCCGGCTTCGGAAAGGCCCCCACCCGTGTGCGAGAGGTGAAGCCCGCGCCGCCGCAACTGGTGGCCGAGAAGAAGGTGCGTCGCACCGTGCAGGTCGCACGCGCCGAACCGCGCCAGGCGGTAGCGAACGTGCAACTTTCCAGCTCTGACCGGCCGGTGGCGCGCGCCTCGACCGTTGCTGTGGTGACCCCGGCCGCGATCTCGGCCGCCGTTTCGCGTGCCCAAGCTTCTGCCGCCCCTGCGCCTGCCGCCAGCAGCGGCAGCACCCTGACCGCCAGCGCCCGGCCGACGCGCAAGCCCGGCACCGGCCAGTTCGCCAATGTGACGGTGGATTCCGAACTGCTGGCCCGCGCCGCCCGGCCCGAGGCTCGCCCGGAAGAAGGCGATACGTCGGAAAAGCCGGCCGAGCCGCTGAATGCCGCCCGCCCCACGCCCGCGCCGCGTGGCGACCAGTCGGCCAGCCTGTCCACCCCAGCAGCGGGTTCGCCTTCGCTTTTCGTGCAATCGACCCAGCCTCAGCCGGAAAGCATGGCGCTGCTGACCGCGCCGCCTCCGGCGCAGCGGTCCGAAACCATCATCCTGGCCTCGCTGGAGCCCGAGGAAGAAACCGCACCGCAGGCGACCGAGATCGTCGCGCGCGGCTCGGGTTCGGGCGGCAAGAGCTGGGGGGTCTCGCTAGGCCTGTTCCGCTCTCAGCATGAGGCCGAACAGATGCTGCTGAAAACCGCACTTCAGGAAAGCAGCGCCCTTGGCAGCGCGCTGAGCCGCGTCGCCAATACCAAGCGCGGTTTCGAGGCGAATTTCGTCGGCATGAACCGGGAAACCGCCGAACTCGCCTGCGGCAGGATCTCGGCGCGGCATCAGAACTGCCGGATCATCGGCCCCTGAACGGCCAGCGGACCGCCGGGCCGGGGGCTGCGGATGGCTTCGGAGAATGGTGGTCCCGGCATCATGCAAACCCGTGGCGCCATCGCTTGATGCCCGAAGCGAGCATAAAATTCACCGGCCAGCCCATGGCCTTGGGCCGCCGGATGCGAAGCACCGGCGCCGTGGCCGCCAGCCGATGGCGCAGAGGCCGCGCGTGCGCCTGCGATTACCCGGCGGCTGCTAGAGCGGCCCCGGCCGCCGCTCCTCCGACAGCATCACGTTCGCCTCGACCTGGCCCACGCCGGGCAGGGTCATGATGCGGCGGCGCAGGATACGCTCGAAATCGGCAATGTCGCGGGCATGGATACGCAGCCGGTAGTCGAACTGTCCCAGCACATGCTGGACCACCTGCACCTCGGGGATCGCCGTCACCGCGCGCTCGAAATCCTCCAGGCTGACGCGACCCTTGACCGCCAGGCGGATGCCCAGGAACACCGTGACGCCGAAACCCAGGGCGGCCTCATCAAGGACCAGGCGGCGCCCGGCGATCACCCCCGCTTCGGTCAGCCGCCGGATGCGCCGCCAGGTCGCGGGCTGGGTCAGGCCAAGGACCCGACCGATCTCCGCCGCGCCGCGCGTCGCATCCTCAGCCAGAAGCCTCAGGATGGCAAGGTCGGTGGCGTCCGGCACCAGCACGCTCACAGCGGCAACTCCTGCACATCCTTGATGGTCGAGACCAGCATCAGCGCATCGCTGTCGGCCACATGCGGCAGGGTCAGGATGCTTTCGCGGTAAAGCCGCTGCCAATGCGCCATGTCGCGGGCGATCACCGACAGCCGTAGGTCCACCGAACCGAGAAAGGTCTGGATCTCGGTCACCTCGGGCACGCGGCGGGCAGCGGCGATGAATTCGTCGAAGGCGCGCGGATGGGTCTTGTCCAAGGTGAAGCGCAGGCTGACCTGCACTTCGTAGCCCAGCTTGCGCCAGTCGATCTTGGCCTCGATGGCGCGGATCACGCCGCCCTGGCGCATGCGCTCCAGCCGGCGCCACAGGCTGGCGGGCGTCACCCCTGCCCGCTCCGCCAGGGCGGCATTCGGGATATCGGGATCGGCCAGAATCTGGCGCAGGATGCGGCGGTCTGTGGCGTCTGGCATGATCTTTTCACCTTTTCGCCATATTTGGCATGATCTTCGCAGAAATTCCAGAAAATCTGCGAAGATTGCACGGAACTCCGGCCGGTTTCCCGCTAGACCCCTCGTATCGAAAAGTGAGGGAGATCCCGATGCGTGTCTATTACGATCGCGACTGCGATGTGAACCTGATCAAAGACAAGAAGATCGCCATGCTGGGCTATGGCAGCCAGGGCCATGCCCATGCGCTGAACCTGCGCGATTCGGGCGCCAAGAACCTGGTCGTCGCGCTGCGCGAAGGCTCGGCCTCGGCCAAGAAGGCCGAAGCCGAGGGGCTGAAGGTCATGGGCATCGCCGAGGCGGCCGCCTGGGCTGACCTGATCATGTTCACCATGCCCGACGAATTGCAGGCCGAGACCTACAAGAAATACGTGCATGACAACCTGCGCGAAGGCGCGGCGATCGCCTTTGCCCATGGCCTGAACGTGCATTTCGGCCTGATCGAGCCGAAGCCCGGCGTCGATGTCATCATGATGGCCCCCAAGGGCCCCGGCCATACCGTGCGCGGCGAATACACCAAGGGCGGCGGCGTGCCCTGCCTGTTCGCGGTCCATAACGACGCGACCGGCAAGGCGCAGGACCTGGCGCTGAGCTATTGCTCGGCCATCGGCGGCGGCCGCTCGGGCATCATCGAGACCAATTTCCGCCAGGAATGCGAAACCGACCTGTTCGGCGAGCAGGCCGTGCTGTGCGGCGGCCTGGTCGAGCTGATCCGCATGGGCTTCGAGACGCTGGTCGAGGCCGGCTATGAGCCCGAGATGGCCTATTTCGAATGCCTGCACGAGGTGAAGCTGATCGTGGACCTGATCTACGAAGGCGGCATCGCCAACATGAACTACTCGATCTCGAACACCGCCGAATATGGCGAGTATGTCTCGGGCCCGCGCGTGCTGCCCTATGAGGAGACCAAGGCGCGAATGAAGGCGGTGCTGACCGACATCCAGACCGGCAAGTTCGTGCGCGACTTCATGCAGGAGAACGCCGTCGGCCAGCCCTTCTTCAAGGCGACCCGCCGCATCAACGACGAGCACCAGATCGAGAAGGTCGGCGAGAAGCTGCGCGGCATGATGCCCTGGATCTCGAAGGGCAAGATGGTGGACAAGGAGCGCAACTGAGCGCGCCAGGGAAAGGCCCCGCGAAAGCGGGGCTTTTTTCGTTTTGGGGATGGAGGCGACCGGGTTGGCCATGGGAAATGGCTGCAATGGAAGAAAAGCGGCCGGCCGGATCTTGATGCCACCACCTGACAAGGATTAAAATTTCGGTATCGACTGAGTGGTAACTAGGGTTCCGGGCGATCCGCCGCAGGACCGAGCGTTGCAGAGACCGGGGGGGGTCCCTGGCTGCACCCAAGGGACAAAAGCCCAGGGGAGGAGACGTCGAGATCAACCGCGCCATACCGGCGCATAAGGGGGTCTCAATGACGCTTGCCTCGCTGTTTCTTGTCGTTCTCGCATCCTTCGTCCATGCAAGCTGGAATCTGCTTGCCAAACGGGCCGCATCGGTCGGGCCGGTCTTCGTATTCGCCTACAATCTGATTGCCTGTGTCGCCTATGCCCCGTGGGTCCTGTATCTGCTGACAAAGGGCAGCATCATCTGGACATTGACAGGCATCGGCTTCGTCCTGCTCAGCGGGCTGATCCATTTGGCCTACAGCCTGTGCCTGCAACGTGGCTATCAGGTTGCAGATCTGTCGGTTGTGTATCCGGTAGCGCGTGGTACCGGCCCGATGCTTTCGACTATCGGGGCCTTCCTGATCCTTGGCGAAACACCGTCTGGCACAGGTCTGATCGGGCTGGTCTTGGTTGTCGCCGGCATCATGCTGATCGCCACACAGGGCAAGCTGGCGGCCTTCACCCGTCCCGGCGGGCAATCAGGGGTGCGTTGGGGGACTGCGACCGGCGGTCTGATCGCCTGCTATACGGTGGTCGACGCCTATGCGGTGAAGGTGCTCGGAATTGCGCCTGTAGTGCTGGACTGGTTCTCGAACCTCTTGCGCTTTTTCCTGCTGCTGCCGCTGGTTCTTGCGAATCCCCGGCGTGCCATCGAGGCAATGAGAGGGCATTGCTGGACAGCCGTTGGTGTGGGGCTGCTATCGCCGCTGTCCTATATCCTTGTGCTTGCCGCACTGACAGGTGGCGCACCGCTCAGCCTTGTCGCACCGATGCGCGAAATGTCGATGATGGTGGGCGCTTTGCTGGGGATGCTAATCTTGCGCGAGGCAGTCGGACCATGGCGGCTTGCCGGCTGCGGCGTGCTGATTGCGGGCGTAATCCTGCTGTCCGCCTCCTGATGTCGCGAGCGTCGGCAATGGGGCTCAGAGCCCCGGCCCCTCGCCCCCACCCGACCCCCTTACTCCTCGACCACCTCCAGCACGCCGGGAATAACGCGCAGGGCCTGGCGGGCGGGGGTGGTGAGCGGCGCATCCTCGGCGATCTCGATATCGACCAAATCGGCGCCGTCCTTCAGCCGCAGCAAGATCGGACCGCGGGCGCGGGCGGGGGCACTGACCTCGGCCTGGATGCGCGCCAGCGCCTCGGCGACGCCGGGCACCGCATCCAGCCCGGCGATCTCGATCGCCAGGCAATTTGCGCCCGCATCGGCCACCGCCTGATCCAGCGGCATGACCGAGCGCGCGAGCAGCTTGACCTGGTCGCCAGAGGGCTCGACCTGCACCTGCAAGACCACGTTCTCGCCCGGCTCCAGGTGCTGGCGATGCGCGTCCAGCGTATCCGAGAACACCGTGACCTCGTAAAGCCCAGTCGGATCGGACAGGCCGACAAAGGCGAAGCGGGTGCCGCGCGCGGATTTCTTTTCCTGGCGATGCGCGACGGTGCCGGCCAGCTGCGCCACCAGCGCGCCGTCGGCCGCCGCCTGCGTCACCTCGGCCAGCGTCTGCACCCCCTTGCGGCGCAGCGCCGGCTGGTAGTCGTCCAGCGGATGGCCCGAAAGATAGAAGCCCACCGCCGCATGTTCCTCGGCCAGCTTCTCGGCCGGCATCCAGACCGGTGCGGCGACCGGCCGCGGCGGCGGCAGATCCTCGCCCCCGCCGAACAGCGAGGACTGGCTGGAGGCCGCCGCCGCCTGCACCGCCGCCGACCAGGCCACCAGCCCGTCCAGCGATTTCAGCACCCGCGCCCGGTTCGGTTCCAGCGCGTCGAAGGCGCCGGCGCGGGCCAGCATCTCCAGCGGCCGCTTGCCCACCCGGCGCATGTCCACGCGGCGGGCGAAGTCGTGCAGGTCGGCAAAGGGCTGGCCGCCGCGGGCCTGCACGATCAGGTTCATCGCCTCGACCCCCACGCCCTTCAGCGCGCCGAGCGCATAGAGGATCTTGCCATCCCGGACGCTGAACAGGGCCTCCGAGCGGTTGACGCAGGGCGGCACGGTCTCGATCCCCATCCGGTCGGCCTCGCGTTTATAGACGGCGAGCTTGTCGGTCAGATGAATGTCGCAGTTCATCACCGCGGCCATGAACTCGACCGGGTGATTGGCCTTCAGCCAGGCGGTCTGGTAGCTGACCACGGCATAGGCCGCCGCATGCGACTTGTTGAAGCCGTAATTGGCAAATTTCTCAAGCAGGTCAAAGACCTCTCCGGCTTTCTTCGTGTCGATTCCCTGTGCCTTGCAGCCCTCGACGAATTTCGGCCGTTCCTTGGCCATCTCCTCGGCGATCTTCTTGCCCATGGCGCGGCGCAGCAGGTCGGCGCCGCCCAGCGAATAGCCGGCCATGACCTGCGCGATCTGCATCACCTGCTCCTGATAGACGATGATGCCCTGGGTCTCGGCCAGGATGTGGTCGATGGAAGGATGAATGGATTCAAGCGGCCGCAGGCCGTTCTTCACCTCGCAATAGGTCGGGATGTTCTCCATCGGGCCGGGGCGATACAGCGCCACCAGCGCCACGATGTCCTCGATGCAGGTCGGCTTCATGCGCCGTAGCGCGTCCATCATGCCCGAGCTTTCGACCTGGAACACCGCTACGGTGCGGGCGCTGGCGAAAAGATCGTAGCTGGGCTTGTCGTCCAGCGGGATGGCATTGATCTGGTTCTCGGCCCCCTTGGCGGGCTCGTAGAGCTGACGCCCGTCTGCGGCGACATGCAGCGGCCGACCGCCGGCATTGATCAGGTCCACCGCATTCTGGATCACCGTCAGGGTCTTGAGGCCGAGGAAGTCGAACTTCACCAGCCCCGCCTGCTCGACCCATTTCATGTTGAACTGCGTCGCCGGCATGTCGGATGCCGGGTCGCGGTAAAGCGGCACCAGCCGGTGCAGCGGCCGGTCGCCGATCACCACGCCGGCGGCATGGGTCGAGGCATTGCGCAGCAGCCCCTCGATCTTGGCGGCATAGTCCAGCAGGCGGTTCACCACCTCTTCCTTGGCCGCCTCGCGCAGGCGCGGCTCGTCGGCCAGCGCCTTGGTGACGCTGACCGGCTTCACGCCCTCGACCGGGATCATCTTGGACAGCCGGTCCACCTGGCCGAAGGGCAGCTGCAACACCCGGCCGACGTCGCGCACCGCGGCCTTGGACAGCAGCGCGCCGAAGGTGATGATCTGGCCGACCTTGTCGCGGCCGTATTTCTCTTGCACATATTGGATCACCTCCTCGCGGCGATCCATGCAGAAGTCAATGTCGAAGTCGGGCATCGAGACCCGCTCGGGGTTGAGAAACCGCTCGAAGAGCAGGCTGTAACGGATTGGATCCAGGTCGGTAATCGTCAGCGCATAGGCGACCAGAGACCCCGCACCCGAGCCGCGGCCGGGCCCCACAGGGATGCCGTGTTCCTTGGCCCATTTGATGAAGTCGGCAACGATCAGGAAATAGCCGGGAAAGCCCATCTGCTCGATGATGCCCAGCTCGAAGCGCAGGCGTTCCTCGTATTCCTCGACCGTGGCGGAATGCGGGATCACTGCCAGCCGGGCGCGCAGGCCGTCCCAGGCCTGGCGGCGCAGCTCCTCGACCTCGTCATCGGCGAAGCGCGGCAGGATCGGCTTGTGCTTCTTGACCGCGAAGGCGCAGCGGCGGGCGATCTCGACGGTGTTCTGGATCGCCTCGGGCAGGTCGGCGAACAGCGTCGCCATCTCGGCGGCGGTCTTGAAGTAATGCTGCGGGGTCAGCCGGCGGCGCGGCGCGGTCTGGTCGACATAGGCGCGGTCCGAGATGCAGATCAGCGCGTCATGGGCGTCGAAAAGCTCGGCTTTAGGGAAATACACGTCGTTGGTGGCGACCAGCGGCAGGTCGAGCGCATAGGCGATGTCGATCATGCCGCCTTCGGAACCCGCCTCCTCGGGAACCGGCTGGCCCTCGGCATCGTGATGGCGCTGCAACTCAACGTAAAGCCTTGTCGGGAAGGCGGCGGACAGACGCTGGGCCAGAGCGCGCGCCTCGGCCTGCCGGCCTTGCAGCACCAGTTGACCCAGCGGGCCGCCGGCGCCGCCGGTCAGGCAGATCAGCCCCTCGGCATGGGCCTCCAGTTCCTCGGGGGTCACATGCGGCAGCGCATGGTCGTCGCGCAGGTAGAGGCAGGTGGACAGTTCCATCAGGTTCAGCCAGCCGGCCTCGTTCTGCGCCAGCAGCACCACCGGGCCCGTGACCTCGGCTTGCAGCGTCACCTGGCAGCCGATGATCGGCTGCACGCCCGCGTCCTGCGCCTTGACCGAGAATTCCAGCGCCGCGAACAAGGCGTTGCTGTCGGTCAGCGCGACGGCGGGCATGCCGTTCTGCGCCGCAAGATCGGCGAGCTTCTTGACCGGCACCGCGCCTTCCAGCAGCGAATGTTCGGAATGGGTGCGCAGGTGGATGAATCGGGGGGAATTTTCAGGCATGGCGCCAATTTAGGGGCGACCTGCCCAACTGTGCAATTGCCCCTCGGCGGAAAACCGCTAATCTTGCGCAAAAAGCAGCGAGGCCCGCGACAGTGAGCAATGTTTTCCGGGCCGAAGGCCTGGGCAAGACCTATCCCGGCGTGCGCGCCAACGACGACGTGTCCTTCGCGGTCGAGGCCGGCGAGATCCACGCCCTTCTGGGCGAGAACGGCGCCGGCAAGTCCACGCTGGTCAAGATGATCTACGGGCTGGTGCGGCCGGACGAGGGGCGGATGGCCCTGTTGGGCACCCCCTATGCGCCGCATGACCCGCGCGCCGCCCGTGCCGCCGGCGTCGCCATGGTGTTCCAGCATTTCAGCCTGTTCGACGCGCTGACCGTGGCCGAGAACATCGCGCTGGGGATGGAAAACCCACCGCCGCGCGCGGAACTTGCGCGCCGTATCGCCGAGCTGTCGCAGGGCTACGGGCTGCCGCTGAACCCGGCGCGGCGGATCGCCGCGCTGTCGGCGGGCGAGCGGCAGCGGGTCGAGATCCTGCGCTGCCTGCTGCAAAACCCGCGCCTGCTGATCATGGACGAGCCCACCTCGGTTCTGACCCCGCAGGAGGCCGAGATCCTGTTCGCCACCCTGCGGCAACTGGCCGAGGCCGGCACGGCGATCCTCTATATCAGCCACAAGCTGGAAGAAATCCGCAGCCATTGCGACCGCGCCACCATCCTGCGCCAGGGCAAGGTGGTGGGCACGGTCGATCCGCGCGCCCATTCCGCGCGCGAACTGGCGGCGATGATGGTCGGGGCCGAGATGCGGCTGGTGGACCGCTCGGGGCGCAAGCCCGGTGCGCCGGTGCTGGAGGTGCGCGGCCTGTCCACGGCGGACGGCGAGGGCGTGGCGCTGAAGGACATCGCGCTGAGCCTGCGGACGGGCGAGATCCTGGGCATCGGCGGCGTCGCCGGCAACGGGCAGGAGGAGCTGCTTTCGGCGCTGTCGGGCGAGACGGCGACCACGCCCGGCACCGTGCTGCTGGAGGGTCGCGACCTCTCCGCCGCCGGCCCCGAGGCGCGGCGCCGCGCCGGGCTGCTCGCCGCGCCCGAAGACCGGCTGGGCCATGCCGCCGTGCCCGAATTCAGCCTGGCGGAAAACACGCTGCTGACCGCCGGGACACGGCAGGGGCTGATCCGCAAGGGCCTGATCGACCGCAAGGCGGCCACGGCTTTCGCGCAACAGGTGATCCGCGCCTTCGACGTGCGCACCCCCGGTCCCGGCACGGCGGCGGGCGCGCTGTCGGGCGGCAATTTGCAGAAATTCGTCATCGGCCGCGAGGTGCTGGGCCGGCCGCGGGCGCTGGTGGTGAACCAGCCGACCTGGGGCGTCGATGCCGGCGCCGCCGCGGCCATCCGCCAGGCGCTGCTGGATCTGGCCGCGCAGGGCGCCGGGCTGATCGTCAACAGCCAGGACCTGGACGAATTGCTGGAGCTGTCGGACCGCTTCTGCGCCCTGAACCAGGGGCGGCTGTCCGCCCCCCGCCCGACCGAGGGGCTGACCGTCGAGGAGATCGGCCTGATGCTGGGCGGCGCCCATGGCATGGAGGTGGCGCATGTTCCGGCTTGAGCCCCGCACCTCGGCACCGCTGGTCTGGCAGGTCGCGACGCCGGTTCTTGCCGTGCTGGCCACCATGATCGTCGGCGGCGCGCTGTTCGCCGCCATGGGCTTCGACCCGCTGGCCGCTATCCGCACCATCTTCTGGGACCCGCTGTTCGGTCCCGCCGCCGGCTATTCGCGGCCGCAGCTGCTGGTCAAGGCCGGGCCGCTGATCCTGATCGCCTGCGGCCTGGCGCTGGGGTTCCGCGCCGGGATCTGGAACATCGGCGCCGAGGGGCAATATATCATCGGCGCGATCTGCGGCGCCGCGGTGGCGCTGACCGCCTATCCGCTGGACGCCTTCTGGATCTTTCCGGCGATGATCCTGGCCGGGGCGCTTGGCGGCTGGGCCTGGGGCATGGTCCCGGCGCTGCTGCGGAACTGGTTCGGGGCCTCCGAGATCCTGGTCTCGCTGATGCTGGTCTATGTGGCGCAGAAGATCGCCGCCTGGATGGCCTTCGGCCCGATGAAGAACCCCGAGGGCTTCAACTTCCCCGGCTCGCGCAATCTGCAACAATATGACGCCGCCTCGAACCCCGAACTGATCGCCAATTCCGGCCTGCATTGGGGCGGCGTGGCGGCGGTGCTGGCCCTGGCGGCGACCTGGTTCGTCATGTCGCGCCACGTCCTGGGCTTTCACATCCGCACCGCCGGCGCCGCGCCCCGCGCCGCCCGCTTCGCCGGCGTGCGCCCCGAGCGGCTGGTGGCGCTGTGCCTGGGCGTCTCGGGCGCGCTGGCGGGCCTGGCCGGGCTTTTCGAGGTTGCGGGCCCGGCCGGTCAGATCACCGAGAGCTTCGGCTCGGGCTACGGCTTCACCGCGATCATCGTGGCCTTCCTGGGCCGGCTGCATCCGCTGGGCATCCTGCTGGCCGGACTGCTCATGGCGCTGACCTATATTGGCGGGGAACTGGCGCAGATGATGCTGAACCTGCCCGCCGCGACGGTGCAGGTCTTCCAGGGAATGCTGCTGTTCTTCCTGCTCGGCTTCGACATCCTGACCCGCTATCGCATCCGGAGGCGCGCATGATGATCGACCCGCTTTCCGTCTTCATCCTGCTGCTCGGCGCCGCCACGCCGATCCTGTTCGCCGGGCTTGGCGAACTGGTCGTGGAGCGCGCCGGCGTGCTGAACCTGGGTGTCGAGGGCATGATGATCGGCGGCGCGCTGGCGGGCTTCGCCGTCGCCCATGCCAGCGGCAGCACGGCGCTGGGGTTCCTGGCGGCCGCCATTGCCGGGGCGGCGCTGTCGATGATCTTCGCGGTGCTGACGCAATTCCTGCTGTCCAACCAGGTCGCCACGGGCCTCGCGCTGACGCTGTTCGGCCTGGGGCTGACCGCCATGTTCGGCAAGCCCTATGAAGGGATGAAGGCGCCGGCGATGATGCCGGGCCCCCTGGGCCTGAACTGGATGATCTGGCTCGGCATCGCGCTGGTTCCGCTGGTCTGGTGGTTCCTCGCTCGCGCGCAGCCCGGGCTGATCCTGCGCGCCGTGGGCGAGAACCACGACGCCGCCCACGGCCTCGGCTATCCGGTGCGGCGGGTGCGCATCCTCGCCATCGGTTTCGGCGGCGCGCTGGCCGGAATGGGCGGCGCCTATATCTCCATCGCCACGGTGCTGCAATGGACCGAGGGCATGACCGCCGGCGCCGGCTGGATCGCGCTGGCCATCGTGGTCTTCGCGCAATGGAACCCCTGGGGGGTTCTGGCCGGTGCCTGGCTGTTCGGCGGCGTCACCGTGCTGCAACTGCGCCTGCAGGCGGCCGGGGTCGCGGTGCCGGTGCAACTGCTGTCCATGGCGCCCTATCTTGCCACGATCATCGTGCTGGTGCTGATCTCGGCCCGGCAGAAATTCGGCCGCTCGGGCGGGGCTGCTGCCCCCGGATCGCTGGGCAGGCCCTTCCACGCGCTGCGCTAGCGTAACCAACAGGAGACCATGATGAACCGCAGAACCCTTCTCGGCAGCGCTGCCGCCCTTGTGGCCGCCTCGGCCCTGCCCGCCTTTGCCCAGGATGAAAAGCTCAAGGTGGGCTTCATCTATGTCGGGCCGGTGGGCGACGGCGGCTGGACCTATCAGCACGACCTGGCCCGCCAGGCGGTCGAAAAGGAATATGGCGACCGCGTCCAGACCACCTTCATCGAAAGCGTCCCCGAGGGCGCCGATGCCGAGCGCGCCATCACCCAGCTGGCCCTGTCCGGCCACAAGCTGATCTTCACCACCAGCTTCGGCTTCATGGACGCCACGATCAACGTCGCCAAGAAGTTCCCGGACGTGAAATTCGAGCACGCCACCGGCTACAAGACCGCCGAGAACGTCGCCACCTACGACGCGCGCTTCTACGAGGGCCGCGCCGTCATGGGCACCATCGCCGGGCGCATGACCAAGTCGAACAAGATCGGCTATATCGGCTCGTTCCCGATCCCCGAGGTGGTGCAGGGCATCAACAGCTCGTATATCCACGCGAAGAAGGTGAACCCGGATGTCGAGATGAAGGTGGTCTGGGCCTATAGCTGGTTCGACCCCGCGAAAGAGGCCGATGCCGCCGCCGCGCTGATCGCCGAGGGCGTGGACGTGATCCTGCAACACACCGACTCGACCGCGCCGCTGGCCAAGGCGCAGGAGGCCGGCGCCATCGGCTTCGGCCAGGCCAGCGACATGGCGGCCTTCAAGCCGACGCCGCGGGTCTCGTCGATCATCGACAACTGGGCGCCCTATTACGTCAAGCGCGTCGGCGAGGTGCTGGACGGCAGCTGGACATCGCATTCGGTCTGGCTGGGCATCGGCGACGGCGAGGTCGAGATCGGCGAGATCACCGAGGCCGTTCCCGCCGAAGTCAAGGAAGAGGCGCTGGCGCTGAAGGACAGGATCGCCTCGGGCGAATACCACCCCTTCACCGGGCCGCTGAAGAAGCAGGACGGCAGCGACTGGCTGGCCGAGGGCCAGACCGCCAGCGACCAGGACCTGTCCTCGATGAATTTCTATGTCGAGGGCATCACGGCACCGATGCCGAAGTAACGACACAAAGCAAAACCGGGGTCTTGGCCCCGGTTTCCCGTCACGCCGGCAGGGCCGTCACTCCAGATGGCTTTCCAGGAACCACAGATCCTTGTCCGCCGTGCGCGAGGCGGCGGTGAACAGGTCAGCGGTATCGGCATCGCCCGCCTCGTCGGTGGCGTCGATAGCGGCACGGACCTTTTCGCCGTAATCGCGCATCCGCTCGCAGATGGCCTTGATATGATCCTCGGCCTTGGTCAGGTCGGTCGGGTATTCCTTCAGCGTGCTGGTCTTGGCCACCTTCTCGACCGTGCCGACGGCCACGCCATCCAGCACCTGCACGCGCTCGGCCATCATGTCCACATGCTCGTCCAGCCGCGCCTTGACTGTGTCGAACAACTCATGCACCGCGATGAAGTTGCGGCCCTTGACGTTCCAATGCGCCTGCTTGATTGCCGCCGACAGCGCCAGCGCGTCAGCCAGGCGGGCATTCAACTCGGCGATCGCGGTCTTGCGGGCATTGTCGCTGAGCCCTTTGACATTCACGGCCATGAAACTCTCCTTCGTCAGGTTCACCCCTGAAACGAAGGCAGCCGCACGGCGGTTCCCCGCGACGCTGGGTCAAACCACCCCAACCAAAGAAAAAGGGCGGCGCTTTCCATCGAAAGCACCGCCCCGAAACCTTCTCAGAGCAGGATCAGACCGCGCCCTGGATGAACTTCACCGCATCGCCGAAGGTCTGGATCGTCTCGGCGGCATCGTCCGGGATCTCGATGCCGAACTCTTCCTCGAATGCCATGACCAGCTCGACAGTATCCAGCGAATCGGCGCCGAGATCGTCGATGAACGAGGCGGTCTCCGTGACCTTCTCCTCATCGACACCCAGGTGCTCGACGACAATTTTCTTCACGCGATCAGCGATATCGCTCATGTCTCTTCCTCGTTTTCGCGGGCAATCCGCCCAGATGTTCCAGCGATTGCCGGTCAGAGCCCAGGGCGGTTCCCCTGCGGCCTTGTTTGCGGGATATAGCACGCGAACGTGATCTTGCAACCCGCATAAACCACGTTCAGATCATCGCCATGCCGCCGTTGACATGCAGGGTCGCGCCGGTGACATAGCCCGCCTCGGGGCTGGCCAGATACAGCACGGCAGCGGCGATTTCCTGGGCCGAACCCATGCGGCCGGCGGGAATCTGCGTCAGGATCCGGCCCTTCTGCTCGTCGTTCAGCTTGTCGGTCATCGCGGTCTCGATGAAGCCGGGCGCCACGCAGTTCACGGTGATCCCGCGCGAGGCGACCTCATAGGCGAGGCTCTTCGACATGCCGACCAGCCCCGCCTTGGCGGCGGCGTAATTGCCCTGCCCCGGATTGCCGGTGGTGCCGACGACCGAGCCGATATTCACGACCCGGCCCCAGCGCGCCTTCATCATGCCGCGCAGCACTCCGCGGCACAGCCGGAAGCTCGAGGTCAGGTTGACCTCCAGCACCTGCGCCCATTCCTCGTCGGACATGCGCATGAACAGGTTGTCGCGGGTGATGCCGGCATTGTTGACCAGGATATCGACCGAGCCCATGGCCTCGGCCGCCGCCTTGGGCAGCGCCTCGACCGCCGCCGCATCGGCCAGGTTGGCGGTGACGACATGCGCCCGCGCGCCCAGCTTTTCCGCCAGCTCCCGCAGCGGCGCCTCGCGCGTACCCGACAGCGCCACCGTGGCCCCGGCGGCATGCAGAGCCTCCGCCACCGCCCCGCCGATCCCGCCCGACGCCCCGGTCACAAGGGCATTCTTACCCGTCAGATCAAACATCAGGTCTTTCTCCGTTTTCCAAATACTCCGGGGGAATCCCGCAGGGATGGGGGCGGAGCCCCCTTACGCCTTCAGCACCGCGATATCCGCCGGGGCACCGATATTCTTCACCACGGCATCCTTGGCGATGCGCTTGATCATGCCCGACAGCGCCTTGCCGGCGCCGATCTCCCAGAACTCCGTCACCCCGGCCCCGGCCAGGAACTCGACCGACTCGCGCCAGCGCACGGCGCCCGTCACCTGCTCGACCAGCAGCCGCCGGATGGCGCCCGGCTCGGTCACCGGCTCGGCGCGGACATTGGCGACCAGCGGCACGGCGGGGGCGGCGATCTCGACCGCGGCCAGCGCCTCGGCCATCACCGCCGCCGCCGGCTGCATCAGCGCCGAATGGAACGGGGCCGAGACCGGCAGCATCAGCGCCCGCTTGGCGCCGCGCTCCTTGGCCAGCGCCGCCGCACGCTCCACGGCAGCCTTGTGGCCCGAGATCACCACCTGCGCCGGATCGTTGTCATTGGCGGCCTGGCAGACCTCGCCTTCGGCCGCGTCGCGGGCGATCTGGTCCACCGCGGCGAAATCCAGGCCCAGGATCGCCGCCATGGCGCCCTGCCCGACCGGCACCGCCTCCTGCATGGCCTGGCCGCGCAGGCGCAAAAGCCGCGCGGTATCGGCAAGGCTCAGGGCGCCGGCCGCGCAAAGCGCCGAATACTCGCCCAGGGAATGGCCGGCGACGAAATCCGCGTCCTGGATGCCGAAACCCTCGGCCTCCAGCGCCCGGAAAGCCGCCAGCGAAGTCGCCATCAATGCCGGCTGGGCGTTCTGGGTCAGGGTCAGCGTCTCGATATCGCCGTTCCAGATCAGGTCGGACAGGCTCTCTCCCAGCGCTTCGTCCACCTCGGCAAAGACCTCGCGCGCCGCCGGATAGGCCTCGGCCAGCTCGCGCCCCATGCCGACGACCTGGGCGCCCTGCCCCGGAAATACGAATGCCCGCATCGCGGAATCCCTTCTGTCTTATGTCTTTGTGACAGCCTTAGCCCGCGACGGGACGTCCCGCAACCGCGCCGCTCAGCGCGGAATCACGATCTCGGCCCGCAACCCGCCCAGCCGCTCGCCCTCGCCCAGCCGCAACTGGCCGCCATGGGCGCGGGCGATGTCGGCGGCGATGGACAGGCCCAGCCCCACCCCCTGTCCGCGGTTCTGGTTCCGCGCCGGGTCGAGTCGGGTAAAGGGCTTCAACGCCTCCTCGCGCTTCTCGGCTGGGATGCCGGGTCCGTCATCCTCGACCGAGACGCGGAAATAGCTCGGCCCCAGCGCCGCCTCGACCTCGGCGCGCTTGCCATAGCGCACGGCATTGCCGATCAGGTTCTCGATGGCGCGGCGCAGGCTGTCGCGGCGAAAGGTGGCGCGGCCGGCCCCATCGCCCGAGACCGAATGCAGCACCACCTGCTGGCCGCCCCGCTGCGCATCGGCCACGATGCCGCGGACGAAATCAAGCGCCGGCACCGGCTCGGGCGGCGCGTCCTGCGCCGCGTCGCGGGCATGGTCCAGAAAGGCATCGACCATGGTGCCCATCGCCGCCACATCGCTTTCCAGCGCCGCGATCTCCTCGGGATCGGGCGGGTAGTCGGAGCTCAGCATCGACAGGCCCAGCCGCAGCCGGGTCAGCGGCGTGCGCAGGTCATGGCTCACCCCCGAGAGCATCTGCTTGCGCTGCTCGTTCTGGCGCTCGATGCGGGCGCGCATCTCCAGAAAGGCGGTACCGGCGCTGCGGATCTCGCTGGCACCGGCGGGACGATAGGAAATGATCCGCCCCTTGCCATATTCCTCGGCCGCCCGCGCCAGCCGCTTGATCGGGCGCAGCTGGTTGCGCAGGAAGATCGTCGCGATCGCCGTCATCAGCAGCGAGGTGCCGACCATCAGCACCAGCAGCTGATGCGGATTCGAGGCGCTGACCCGGCTGCGCGGAAACACCAGCCGGTAATCCCCCCAGCGGCCCTGAAGCGTCACCCGCACCTCGCGCCGGTGGCTCAGGTCGACGGCACGCACGGCGGGCACGCGCCCGTGCAGCTCGGCAATGACGATTCGCCCCGAGAGGTCGTAAAAGGCCCGCCAATCCGCGCCCGGTTCGGCGGGCAGGATCAGCTCCAGCCCCAGCGGCCCGGCGACTTCGCCGGCCGAATCATGCGCCGCCGCGATATCCGGCGCCGCCTCGATCCGCGCCACGACCAGCGCGACCTCGCGCGCCATGCCCGAGGTCATCTGCCGCGTCACGTCCTCGAAATGGCGTTGTAGGAACATGATGGTGACGACGATGGTCACCACCACAACCGGCAGGAACAGGATCAGCGCCGCCCGTCCGTAAAGCCCGCGCGGCATGGTCCGTTTCAGCCAGTCGAGATTCATCGCCTCTTGCCCCACACGGCCCTTGGAAACCGGGCCTTGCCATGGCTAGGTTAGCCCCATGACAAGCGCCGAGAAAGCCCTGCGGATCATCACCGCCGACAATCCCTCGCCCTTCACCGGGCCGGGCACCAACACCTTCCTGCTGGGACGCGAGCGGATCGCCGTGATCGATCCCGGCCCGGACCTTGCCGCGCATCGCCAGGCGATCCTGGCCGCCGCGGGATCCGGCCGCATCAGCCATATCTTCGTCACCCATGCGCATCTGGACCATTCCGGCGGCGCCCGGGCGCTGGCGCGGGCGACCGGCGCGCCGATCCTGGGCTTCGGCCCGGCCGAATCGGGCCGTTCGGCGGTGATGGAGCGGCTGGCACGCGAGGGCGCGATCGACGGCGGCGAGGGGCTGGACCGCGACTTCGCCCCCGATATCGCCCTGGCCGACGGCGCGGTGGTCGAGACCGACGAATGGCGCCTGGCCGCGCTGCACACGCCGGGCCATTTCGCCGGCCACCTGGCCTTTCGCCAGGAGGAGACGATCTTTTGCGGCGATGTGGTGATGGGCTGGTCCTCGACCATCATCTCGCCGCCGGACGGCGATCTGGCGGATTACTTCCGTTCTCTGGCGCGGCTCGATTCGGCGGGCGCGCGTGTGCTGCTCCCGGCGCATGGCGAGGCGATCGGCGACCCCTCGGCGCGCCTGGCCGAGCTTGCCGCGCATCGGCGCGAGCGCACGGTGCAGATCCTTTCGGCGCTGCGGGCCGGCCCCGCCACGGCCGAGGCCCTGGCGCGGCGAATCTACCGCATCCCGCCGGCGATGATTCCCGCGGCGACGCGCAACGTGCTGGCGCATCTGATCGCACTTTCCGAGCTTGGCGCGGTTTCGACCCCCGGCCCGATCGGCTCGGATTCGGTGTTTTCCGGGCATTGAATGTGCGCGGGACAAGAGGGACCGGGAATTTTCCATGCGGATGAAAAAAATGCGCAAACCCCTCTGGACGGCCCCAAAGAGCGAGGCTATACACCGCCCCGTGTTCCGGCGTAGCTCAGCGGTAGAGCAGTTGACTGTTAATCAATTGGTCGTAGGTTCGATCCCTACCGCCGGAGCCAATCAATAAGTAAGATATTGATTTTGCTACGATTTTATTAGCCTTTCTTCGGTGTGTCACACAAGAGTGTCACACAGCCGCCGCCAGGTTCGAGGGTCGCCCGCTCAACGCGAGGTCGATCGAAATGGTGGCCACACCATATCCTCCAACGCGGTCACAGCTATCACTGGCGACGACGCTTGCCTCGGTTGTCCACAGAAAACGGCGTCCTGCAGGTGCCACTCCGCACGACAGATCCGACGCGTGCCCGTATAATCGCTCGCAGATTGACTGCAGAGAGCGACCGAATGTTCGACGACATCCGCAACGAAATCCTGAGCCTCGCCGATGCTGCGAAGTGGCTGCGAAGTGGCTGCGCCATGTCGTCGCGGATGAAATGGCGCGCATCCAGCGAAATCGGGCCATCATATTCGCAGGCCGACGGCGGCGCTAGGTGTTTGATCCCACGGTTTGATGGTGCGATCCTTTATTTGGAATGGAAGGATGCCCTATGGGACAAATTCGCCATGGCAGCGCCACGACCACGCACGCTGTCCGAGCAGCAATACAGCGATCGCAAGCTTCGCTCGCGCAACTGAGCAGGGAGTTGGGCATCAACCCCAAGACCGTTGCTAAGTGGCGCAAGCGCGCGACGGTCGAGGATATGAAGACCGGGCCGTAGGAGCCGCGATCCACCGTCCTCACCGAAGCCGAGGAGGCGATGGTCGTGGCATTCCGGCGCCATACGCTGCTGCCATTAGACGATTGTCTCTACGCTCTGCAGCCCTCGATCCCCCACCTGACGCGATCAGCGCTGCACCGCTGTCTGCAGCGACATGGCATCTCGCGCTTGCCTGATATGGAGGGCGACAAGCCGAAGCGGTCGAAATTCAAACGCTACCCGATCGGCTTCTTCCACATCGACATAGCTGAGGTGCAGACAGCTGAAGGTAAGCTATATTTGTTCGTCGGCATCGACCGCACGAGCAAGTTCGCCGTGACCCAACTCGTCGATAAAGCCGACAGGAAGACAGCCTGGGAATTCCTTCAGCATATGCTTGAAGCCGTGCCCTACCAGGTTCACACCATTCTCACGGACAACGGAATCCAGTTCGCAGAGCAGCCGCGGAACCGGAACACCATCTACTCCCGGCCGATGCGCTTCGACATGATCTGTGAGGCAAACGGGATTGAGCACCGGCTGACCAAGCCCAACCATCCCTGGACCAACGGCCAGGTCGAACGGATGAACCGCACGATCAAGGACGCCACCGTCAAACGCTTCCACTACGAAACCCACGACCAGCTGCGAACGCACCTCGCCGACTTCATGGCGGCCTACAACTTCGCACGAAGGCTAAAGACCCTCGGCGGTCTCACGCCTTACGAATACATCTGCAAGATCTGGACACGCGACCACGAAAGACGCTTGGCTGGCAAACGCCGGCAGAGGCACTCGACCAGCTGCTCAAACAGGATATGATCGAAGGTGTTGCGACGACCGGTTGAATCCGCCCAGTATCTGAGCATTCGCTACAGTGAGCGGCTGGCGGAAGCTGGCATCGAACCATCGGTGGGCAGCGTCGGTGACAGCTATGACAATGCCTTGGCCGAGACAATCAACGGTCTGTTCAAAGCCGAGGTGATCTATCGACGGGAACCCTGGCGCAGTTTCGAGGCCGTAGAATATGCTACGCTCGAATGGGTCGACTGGTTTAACAACCGCCGTCTGCTCGAACCGATCGGGAACATCCCGCCTTCGGAAGCAGAGGCAAACTTCTACGCGGCTCTGGAAACTGAAGTCATGGCCGCGCAACTAATCCAAATCAGCCTCCGGCAAACCCGGCGCGGTTCAATTGCCAAACACCTTCTACCCTGCGCGCCTCGCCTGCGGAACCAGTGCCTCGGCATCAAACAGATAAATAGTAATTACCGATTCATAATATCTCTTCACAAAACTTGACCGGATGCGGGTGATTCCCCTACCCCTCGGCGCAGGTTCATTGCGAAGGGGAGGAACCATGCTGGAGGCGGTCTCGGAATACCGGGTCATCCTGGGGGTGATCGGCGCCGATTGCCATGCGGTCGGCAACAAGATCATCGCGGCGGTGCTGGGCCGGACCGGTATCACGGTGGTGAACCTGGGCGTTATGGTCAGCCAAGACGAGTTCATCCAGGCGGCCATCGAGGAAAGGGCCGATGCCATCCTGGTCTCGTCGATCTATGGCCATGGCGAGATCGACTGCCAGGACTTCCGCGCCCGCTGCGAGGAGCGCGGGCTGGGCGAGATCCTGCTTTATGTCGGCGGCAACCTGGTAATCGGCAAGCGCGCCTTCGCCGAGGTCGAGCAGCGCTTCCTCGAGATGGGCTTCGACCGGGTGTTTCCGCCGACCGTGCGGCTCGAGGACGTGGTGGAGCTGCTGAAGTCCGACATCCAGAGTCGCCGCCCGCTGGCCTATGGCCACAACACCGCCGCCTTCGGCATCACCGAACGCCTGTCGGCCTGATCCAGCGTTCCCGAACCCATGACCGAGATCACCAATACCCGACTGGACGACGCCACATTCGACGCCGAACGCCGCGAGGTGCTGCAAAGCTGATCCACCGGCCCCGACGTCGATTTCGAGGCCGGCGTGCGGCTGCAGGAGG
This sequence comes from Paracoccus sp. MKU1, assembly GCF_001447385.1. Lineage (GTDB taxonomy): Bacteria > Pseudomonadota > Alphaproteobacteria > Rhodobacterales > Rhodobacteraceae > Paracoccus. Next base: position 37,827 of record NZ_LLWQ01000222.1, read on the forward strand.
CGCTGCCCGAGGCCAAGCGTTTCCCGCTGGCGCTCAGCCGCGCCGATGCCGAGAACCGCACCCTGCTGCAACCCCGCGCCGGGGTGGCCCTGCTGCGCGAGCATATCGCGCTGCTGAACGGGCTGGCCCCCTATTGCGACGTGCTGCCGACGACCATCGACGCCTATACCCGCCACAACCGCTATGCCGAGGCGCAGGAGGGCATCGACCGCTCGCGCGCGGCGGGCACCTCGCTGCTGAACGGCTTTCCCGCGGTCAACCATGGCGTCGACGGCTGCCGGCGGCTGGTCGAGGCGGTGGAGAAGCCGGTGCAGGTCCGGCACGGCACGCCCGATGCGCGGCTCCTGGCCGAGATCACGCTTTGCGCCGGGTTTTCCAGCTATGAGGGCGGCGGGATCTCCTACAACATCCCCTATGCCAAG
>NZ_LLWQ01000223.1 GCF_001447385.1 Paracoccus sp. MKU1
AAGATCCTCGATGTTTTCAKYTTCGAGCWGAAGACGGCATACGAGATTTCGATCAAGGGCGTGCTGGAGGCTTTAGCGCACAGAGAGGCTGCAACAAAGTCCTATGTGATCTACCACACAGCGGGACGGGACTTCAGGGATTCTCCAGAAGCGGTACGTATTGAGGAAATCGCGCTTCGTCATGGCGTTGGCGTCTATGCTGCCAAGGACATCAATGATTTTGATACCTGGGATGAAAGAGCGAGCGCCACTAGAGGACATCCAGACCCGGACAACTTGGAACGCTTCATCAAGATGACGCTTTCCGACTCGGCCAAATCCAAGTTGAGGCGGTGGTTCTAACCTGACTGTGGGTGAGGTCTACCTAGGGCGGTGCGGTCAAGGTGGTGGCCTGTCCCTAATCCCCGTCCCCCTCCGCCACTTCGCGGGCGGCGGGGCTGACCAGCACCCGGATCAGGTAAAGCACCACCATTGCCATGCCGGTGGCCATCAGCGCCAGCCGCAGATCGCCGGTGCCGCAGCACAGCCCGATGGCGCCGCACAGCCACATCGAGGCGCCGGTGGTGATGCCGCGCACATTGCCCTTGTTGATGACGATGGACCCCGCGGCCAGGAAGGCCACGCCCGCCGTCACCGCCTCGATCAGCCGCAAGGGGTCGGTGCGCTGCTGTTCTTCGTTCACCGGGCTGAAATCGACCAGTTCCATCGCCACCAACGTGAAGCAGGCCGCCGCCAGCGCGATCAGCATATGCGTGCGCAGCCCGGCGGCGCGGGACTTGACCTCGCGCTCCCAGCCGATCACCCCGCCCAGCAGAACCGCCATGGTCAGCCGCAAGGCGACCACGCCGACGGGCAGGCTCATGGGGCGCGAGAACTCGCCCGCCAGCATGTCCAGCATGTTGTCACTTTCGAGACGCTTTTTCCTCGATCCCCGAACGCCCTTCGCGGCGGTCGAGTTCATTTTCCACGTCGGAAAGCGTCACGTCGCGCGCGGCAAGCATGACCAGCAGGTGATAAAGCGTATCGGCAGCCTCTGAAATCAGCCGCTCGCGGTCGCCCTTGACCGCCTCGATGATCGCCTCGACGGCTTCCTCGCCGAATTTTTCGGCGCATTTCTCCGGGCCCTTCGCCAGCAGCTTGGCGGTCCAGCTGGTCTCGGGATCGGCGCCCTTGCGCGCCGCGATGGTCTCGGCCAGGCGCTGCATTCCGGTCTGCGCGGGGCCGCTCATGTCAGCCTCACGGGAATGCCGGCGGCGGCCAGATGTGCCTTGGCCTCGGCCACGGTGAAGGTGCCGAAATGAAAGATCGAGGCCGCCAGCACCGCCGAGGCATGGCCCTCCAGCACGCCCTCGGCCAGATGCTCCAGCATGCCGACCCCGCCCGAGGCGATGACCGGCACCGGCACCGCATCGGCCACGGCGCGGGTCAGCGGAATGTTGAAGCCCGACTTGGTGCCGTCGCGGTCCATGCTGGTCAGCAGGATCTCGCCCGCGCCCTTGGCGGCCACGGTGCGGGCAAATTCCACCGCGTCGATGCCGGTGGGCTTGCGGCCGCCATGGGTGAAGATCTCCCACTTGCCGGGCGCCACGGTCTTGGCATCGATGGCGCAGACGATGCACTGGCTGCCGAAACGGTCGGCGGCCTCGGCGATCACGTCCGGGTCGGCGACGGCGGCCGAGTTGAAGCTGACCTTGTCGGCCCCGGCCAGCAGCAGATTGCGCACATCCTTATGGCTGCGCACGCCGCCGCCCACGGTCAGCGGCACGAAGCAGGCCTCGGCGGTGCGCGTCACCAGGTCGTACATGGTGCCGCGATTCTCATGCGTGGCATGGATGTCGAGGAAACAGATCTCGTCCGCGCCGGCGGCGTCATAGGCGCGCGCCGCCTCGACCGGATCGCCGGCATCGACGAGATCGACGAAATTCACGCCCTTGACCACGCGGCCATCGGCGACATCCAGGCAGGGGATCACACGGGTCTTCAGCATGACGCCTTGTTACCTCGCCCCGCGCGTTCAGGCCAGCGCCTTCAGCGCCGCGTTCAGGTCGATGGCGCCGTCATAGAGCGCCCGGCCCGAGATCGCCCCGGCGATCACCCCGGTCGCACGCAGCGCCATCAGGTCCTGCATCGAGGAAACCCCGCCCGAGGCGATGACCGGAATGTTCACCGCCCGCGCCAGCGCCTCGGTCGCGGCGATGTTGGGGCCGGCCATGGCGCCGTCGCGGTCGATATCGGTATAGATGATCGCCGCCACGCCGGCATCCTCGAAGCGATGCGCCAGGTCGACGGCCATCACGTCGGTCTCCTCGGCCCAGCCGCGCGTCGCCACCCGGCCGCCGCGGGCGTCGATGCCGACGGCGATCTTGCCGGGAAAGGCCATCGCCGCCTCGTGGACCAGCGCCGGCTGCTCGACCGCCACCGTGCCCAGGATCACCCGCGCCAGCCCGCGCTCCAGCCAGGCCTCGATGGTCGCCATGTCGCGGATGCCGCCGCCCAATTGGGCCGGCACGTCGATGGCGGCCAGGATCGCCTCGACCGCGGCGGCGTTCACCGGCTTGCCGGCAAAGGCGCCGTTCAGGTCGACCAGATGCAGCCATTCCGCCCCGGCATCCTGAAAGGCGCGGGCCTGCGCGGCGGGGTCGGTGCCGAAGACGGTCGCCGCCTCCATGTCGCCGCGCAGCAGGCGCACGCAATTGCCGTCCTTGAGGTCGATCGCGGGATAAAGGATCATCGCATCTCTCCTGATACCGTGGCGTTCCTTTGCCACAGCCGGCGCCGATCCGAAAGGCCCCCGGTCTGCCGCCTGCGACCTCACGTCAGGCTTGATCGGCGGCGGCAGGCGCCCGCATCCTGGGTCCGGGACCACAACCCCAGGGGAGGGGAATCACCATGAGAACACTGGCTCTTGCCGCATTGCTCGCGCTTGCCGGCGCCGCCGCCCAGGCCGATGGCATCGGCGGCATCTTCCAGACCCAGGCCAATGACGACGGAAATGTCGGCATGGTGCAGTTCTACGACTGCGGCGGCAAGTATTGCGGCAGGCTGATCAAGAGCTTCGACAAGGCGGGCAAGGAGATCAAATCGCCCCATGCCGGCAAGAACATCGTCGCCGGCATGACCGACGATGGCGGCGGCAAGTTCTCGGGCGGCACGATCTGGGACCCGGGCGCCGACAAGACCTACAAGTCGAAGATGGAGCTCAGCGGCAAGACGCTGAACGTCTCAGGCTGCGTCGCGGTGTTCTGCAAGACGCAACGCTGGGTCAAGGTCAAATAGCGGCCCCGGCTTTCTCCGTTTTCCAAATACTCCGGGGGAACGTCCGAGGCGCCCCGTCGAGGGGCGCATCGGACGTGGGGGCAGAGCCCCCGCCCGCGCCTCTCACGGGCGCCAGCGCAGGAAATTGCCGATGATGCGCAGCCCCACCGCCTGCGACTTCTCGGGATGGAACTGGGTGCCGACGATATTGTCGCGCCCGACCACCGCCGTCACCGGCCCGCCGTAATCCGCCGTGGCCAGCAGATGCGCCGGATCGGCGACGCGGAACTGCCAGCTATGCACGAAATAGGCATGGTCGCCGGTCGCGATGCCGTCCAGCAGCGGATGCGGGCGCAGCACCCTCAGGTCGTTCCAGCCCATATGTGGCACCTTCAGCCCCGGCGCGCGGATGGCGTCGATCTCGCCGCCGATCCAGCCCAGCCCCTGGGTATCGCGATATTCATGCCCGACCTCGGCCAGCATCTGCATCCCGACGCAGATGCCCATGAAGGGCACGGCGCGGTCCAGCACCGCCTCGCGCAGCGCCTCGACCATGCCCGGCACGGCGTCGAGCGCCGCGCGGCAGGCCGGAAAGGCGCCGTCGCCGGGCAACACGATACGGTCGGCACGCGCCACCTCGGCGGGATCCGAGGTCACCACCACCTCGGCCCCGGCCTCGCGCCCCATCAGCGCAAAGGCCTTTTCGGCCGAGTGCAGGTTGCCGCTGTCGTAATCGACCAAAGCCACCCGCATCAGAGCGCGCCCTTGGTCGAGGGCAGCACGCCGGCCATGCGCGGGTCGGGCTCGACCGCCTCGCGCAGGGCGCGGGCCACCGCCTTGAAGGCCGCCTCGGCGATGTGATGGGCGTTCAGCCCGTGGAGGCGGTCCACATGCAGCGTGATCCCGCCATGGGTCGAAAGCGCCTGGAAGAATTCCCGCACCAGCTCGGTGTCGAAGCTGCCGATCTTCTGCGCGGGAAAATCCACGTTCCAGACCAGATAGGGCCGCGCCGAGAGATCCAGCGCGGCGCGGACCAGCGTATCGTCCATCGCCAGGTGGAAGGCGCCGTAGCGCCGGATGCCCCGCTTGTCGCCGAGCGCCCTTGCCAGCGCCTGGCCGATGGCGATGCCGGTATCCTCGACCGTGTGGTGGTCGTCGATATGCAGGTCGCCCTTGGCCCGCACCGTCAGGTCGATCAGCGAATGCCGCGCCAGCTGGTCCAGCATGTGGTCGAAGAAGCCGACGCCGGTCCGGTTGTCGTAGCGGCCGCTGCCGTCGAGGTCCAGCTCGACCTCGATCTGCGTCTCGGCCGTGTCGCGGGTGATCTTTGCGCGGCGCATCTGGCGTCTCTCCTCATGCAGGCTTGCCGCCTTATAGGGCTCGATCCGGCGGCTGAAAAGCCGATGCGGTGCCGCGGATAGGACGGGAAATCCTGCCCGTCCTTGTCATATGGCCGATGCAATGCGAAAAGTGACGGGCGAGCCCCAAAGGACAAGCGACCCGAAAGGATCCTGGCCGATGAGAGATGACCTGAACCGCAGCGAAAAGCGGCTGATCGCGGCCCTGGACCGCATCGACCAATTCCTGGACCGTGCGGCCTTGGAACGGCATGCCCCGCCGCCCGCATCCTCGGCCGAGGATGTCCAGGCGCGGCTGCATGAGGCCCAGGCCGAAAATCGGCGCCTTTCGCAGGAGCTTGCCGCCCTGCACGAGCGCCAGGCCACCACGTTTTCCGCCTGCGAGGCGCGGCTGGCCGAGGCGCATCGGCGCCTGGTCCAGGCCGGGCAGGAAGCCGCACGGCTCGCCGCCGCGAACGAGGTGCTGGCCGAGGCCAACCGCGCGCTGATCGAGGCCCAAGACGGTGGCGGGTCGCAGGACGAGATCCGTCGCGCGCTGGAGGCCGAGATCGAATCGCTGCGTGCCGAGCGCGCCGCCGAGGTCGCGCAGATCGGCGAGATCGTCGAGGCGCTGGACCGCATGATCGACAATCCGGCGCCCGCGCACGCCGCCGATCCGCCGCCCGAATCCGTTGCCGGGGAAACGCAGGCGGAGGGTCTGCCCGAGGCGGCGGAACTTGCCGGCGATGGCGCCACTCTGGACGGGGAAAGGGGCTGAGCGATGGCCGAAGTCGATTTCACGATCGGGCACAAATCCTATACGCTGGCCTGCCAGGAGGGCGAGGAGCGGTTGCTGAAGCGCGCCGCCGGCCTGCTGGATGCCGAGGCCCGGGTGATTCTGGAGCAGGCCGGCCGGATGCCCGAGCCGCGGCTGCTGCTGCTGTCCGGACTGATGCTGGCCGACCGTACCGCGGCACTGGAGGATCGCGTCGCCACGCTCGAGCGCGAGCTGGCACGGTTGAAATCCAATCCGCAGCGGGTCGAGGTGCCGGTGGTGCCGGAGAGCCTGGGCGAGGCCATGGCCGAGCTGGCGGCACGGGCCGAGGCCCTGGCCCAGAAGGCCGAGGACCAATTGGCGGGCTGAGCGCCTGGGTCGCTGTTCCTGGAGTATTTGCAAAACGGTGAAAGGGGCAGGAGCCAGGCCCCCGCCGGACGGTTGCCGGCAGGCGGATGGCCCCTGTCGCCAAGGCCGCGGTGTGGCCGGCCGGATGTGTCTGTGAGCGAAGCGCGCGGATCAGCCGCGTGTCACGAGCTATGGCACCGGCAGGTCGTTTCAAATGCGCGGCCATCGAAGTTTGGAACGGTTGCCCCAGTTGCCCTTAGCCGAGCACGCAAGGGCTCGTGCCACGGATACCCATGCCCGTCCAGGCTCTGGTCGGTGTGTTATTTTGCGGGTGCTGCCGGGCCTGCCACGGCGACTGCCATTCCCGGCTCGGGCCGCGGGCATTTTTCCCGGACCCTGTGATCTGTGCTGCTGTCGGCGGTGCATTCCCTATGGCCACGCTGTCCTGTTCCGATGCGATCCCGGATCCTGAAGCGAGTCGTTCGTCATCGAGCGGATCGGCACGGCGCTGAAGGCGCGCGTATTGGCTGACGCTCGGCATCGCCATGGGCGATGCGGGCGCGGGACTGGGCGTGCCGCCGCTGTTCTGCGGCGCTTGCCGTCGTGGCGGCTCGATCCGATGCGCGGCCTGCCTCTTTCGGGGGGCGCGGACGACATATATAGCGCGGACCGTCCATTATCAGGAGCATTCATGGAACGCCTTCTCGAACGCAGCCTTTTCGCCAGCCGCTGGATGATGGCGCCGATCTATGTCGGTCTGGCGCTGTCGCTGCTGATCCTGCTTTGGGTCTTTGTGCTGGAACTCTGGCACCTGATCGGCATCTTGCCGGTGATGACCGTGAACGATGCGGTGCTGGGCGTGCTGGCGCTGATCGACCTGAGCCTGGCCGCCAACCTGCTGCTGATCGTGATCTTCTCGGGCTACGAGAATTTCGTCAGCCGCATGGACCTGAGCGAGCACGAGGACCGGCCGGACTGGCAGGGCGAGGTGGATTTCTCGGGGTTGAAGCTGAAGCTGGTGGCCTCGATCGTGGCGATCTCGGGCATCCATCTGCTGAAAGTGTTCATGGATGTCAGCAAATACGCCCCCGATCAGATCCGCTGGATGGTGGTCATCCATCTGGTCTTCGTGATCTCGGGTGTGCTGCTGGCGGCGATGGACTGGATTTCGAACCATGGCAAGACGCTGAAGAAGGGCAAGGCGGCGCAGGGCTGAGCCGTCGCGCCGGTTGCGCGGCCGCCCGGGTATTTGGGCAACGAAGAAGGGCGGGGGCGGTGCGTCGGGGCGGCGCCCCTTTTGCTTTGGCGGATTTTTGGGCGGGCGGGCGGCGCGGACCCTTGCGACTTTGCCCGCCATGGCTATAACCCCGGACGATTTATCAGCCGCCAGCCCGAGGGACCGCCATGCCGAAGAGAACCGATATCAAATCCATCCTGATCATCGGTGCCGGTCCCATCGTCATCGGTCAGGCCTGCGAATTCGACTATTCCGGCGCCCAGGCCTGCAAGGCGCTGCGCGAGGAGGGCTACCGGGTCATCCTGGTGAACTCGAACCCCGCCACCATCATGACCGATCCCGAGATGGCGGATGCGACCTATATCGAGCCGATCACCCCCGAGGTAGTCGAGAAGATCATTGCCAAGGAGCGGCCGGACGCGCTGCTGCCGACCATGGGCGGGCAGACCGGGCTGAACACCGCCCTGGCGCTGGCGGATATGGGCGTGCTGAACCGCTATGGCGTCGAACTGATCGGCGCGCAGCGCGCCGCCATCGAGATGGCCGAGGACCGCAAGCTGTTCCGCGAGGCCATGGACCGCATCGGCCTGGAGAACCCGCGCGCCACCATCGTCGCCGCGCCCAAGCATCCGAACGGCCGCTACGACATCGCGGCCGGGGTTTCGATGGCCATGGAGGCGCTGGAGGAGATCGGCCTCCCCGCCATCATCCGCCCCGCCTTTACCCTGGGCGGCACCGGCGGCGGCGTCGCCTATAACCGCGACGATTACGAGCGCATCGTGCGCTCGGGGCTGGAGGCCTCGCCGGTGGCGCAGGTGCTGGTGGACGAAAGCCTGCTGGGCTGGAAGGAATACGAGTTCGAGGTGGTGCGCGACCGCGCCGACAACGCCATCATCGTCTGCTCCATCGAAAACGTCGATCCGATGGGCGTGCATACCGGCGACTCGATCACCGTGGCCCCGGCGCTGACCCTGACCGACCGGGAATATCAGCGCATGAGGAACGGCAGCATCGCCGTGCTGCGCGAGATCGGCGTCGAGACCGGCGGCTCGAACGTGCAATGGGCGGTCAATCCCAAGGACGGCCGCATGGTGGTGATCGAGATGAACCCGCGCGTGTCGCGGTCCTCGGCGCTCGCGTCCAAGGCCACCGGCTTCCCCATCGCCAAGATCGCGGCGAAGCTGGCCGTGGGCTATACGCTGGACGAGCTGGACAACGACATCACCAAGGTCACGCCGGCGAGCTTCGAGCCGTCCATCGACTATGTGGTGACCAAGATCCCGCGCTTTGCGTTTGAAAAATTCCCCGGCTCCAAGCCCGAGCTGACCACGGCGATGAAATCCGTGGGCGAGGTCATGGCCATCGGCCGCACCTTCCACGAATCGCTGCAAAAGGCGCTGGCCTCGATGGAGAACGGGCTGACCGGGCTGGACGAGATCGAGATCCCCGGCGCCCCCGACAAGGCCGCCATCGTCAAGGCGATCAGCCAGCAGACCCCCGACCGGCTGCGCCTGATCGCCCAGGCCATGCGCCACGGGCTGAGCGACGACGAGATCCAGCATGCCACCAGCTTCGACCCCTGGTTCCTGACCCGGTTGCGCGAGATCGTCGATGCCGAGTCCGGGGTGCGCGCCCAGGGCCTGCCCGCCGATCAGGAGGGTTTGCGCAGGCTGAAGATGATGGGCTTCACCGATGCGCGCCTCGCGAAGCTTGCCGGCACGTCCGAGGCCGAGGTGCGCCAGGCCCGCCGCGCCCATGACCTGCACCCGGTCTTCAAGCGCATCGACACCTGCGCCGCCGAGTTCGAGGCCCAGACCCCTTATATGTATTCGACCTATGAAGCCCCGGCGATGGGCGAGGTCGAGAACGAGGCCCGCCCCTCGGATCGCAAGAAGGTGGTGATCCTCGGCGGTGGCCCGAACCGCATCGGCCAGGGCATCGAGTTCGACTATTGCTGCTGCCATGCCTGTTTCGCGCTGACCAAGGCCGGCTACGAGACGATCATGGTCAACTGCAACCCCGAGACGGTCTCGACCGATTACGACACCTCGGACCGGCTGTATTTCGAGCCGCTGACTCTTGAACACGTGCTGGAAATCCTGCGCATCGAGCAGGAGAACGGCACGCTGCACGGCGTCATCGTCCAGTTCGGCGGCCAGACGCCCCTGAAACTGGCCAACGCGCTGGAGGAGGAGGGGATCCCGATCCTCGGCACCACCCCGGACGCCATCGACCTGGCCGAGGACCGCGAGCGCTTCCAGAAGCTCTTGAACGACCTGGGGCTGAAGCAGCCGATCAACGGCATCGCCCATTCCGACGCCGAGGCCATCGAGATCGCCGGCCGCATCGGTTTCCCGCTGGTCATCCGCCCGTCCTATGTCCTTGGCGGCCGCGCCATGGAGATCGTGCGGGACATGGACCAGCTGAACCGCTATATCCGCGAGGCGGTGCAGGTCTCGGGCGACAGCCCGGTGCTGCTTGACAGCTATCTCTCGGGCGCCATCGAGGTCGACGTGGACGCGCTGTCCGATGGCAAGACCGTGCATGTCGCGGGCATCATGGAGCATATCGAGGAGGCCGGCGTGCATTCCGGCGACTCGGCCTGCTCGCTGCCGCCGCATACGCTGGATGCCGAGACCATCGCGGAACTGAAGATCCAGACCGAGGCCATGGCCAAGGCGCTGAACGTCGTCGGGCTGATGAACGTGCAATTCGCGCTGAAGGACGGCGCGATCTACGTGCTGGAAGTCAACCCGCGCGCCTCGCGCACCGTGCCCTTCGTCGCCAAGGCCACCGACAGCGCCATTGCCTCGATCGCGGCGCGGTTGATGGCGGGCGAGCCGATGGCGAACTTCCCCGTCCGCCCGGCCTATCCCGAGGGCGTCGGCCCCGACGACCCGCTGCCCTTCGCCGATCCCCTGACGCTGGCCGATCCGAACACGCCCTGGTTCTCGGTCAAGGAGGCGGTGCTGCCCTTTGCCCGCTTCCCCGGCGTCGATACCTTGCTTGGCCCCGAGATGCGCTCGACCGGCGAGGTGATGGGCTGGGACCGCAGCTTCCCACGCGCCTTCCTCAAGGCGCAGATGGGGGCGGGAACGCATCTGCCGGAAAGCGGCCTGGTCTTCGTCTCGGTCCGCGATGCCGACAAGACCGCCGAGCTGGCCGAGGCGGCGCGCGAGCTGACCGCCATGGGCTTCAGGCTGGTCGCGACTCGCGGCACGGCCGAATTCCTGCGCGGCGCCGAAGTCGAGACCGAGCTGGTCAACAAGGTCTATGAAGGCCGGCCGAACATCGTCGACCGGCTGAAGAACGGCGAGATCGCCATGGTACTGAACACTACCGAGGGCGCCCAGGCCATCGCCGACTCGCGGGAGATCCGGGCGGTCGCGCTGAACGACAAGATCCCATATTACACCACAGCGGCAGGCAGCATCGCGGCGGTGGCGGCGATCAAGTCGCGCGGGGAAGGCGAGGTCGGGGTGAGGTCGCTTCAGGCCTAGCCGCCTCACTTCATCCTGCAAGGCCGTCCGGCGCGGGCTGCTTGCGTTTCGCCGGGATGCCCGACGGTTGTGCAGACCCGTCTGGCTGCGGAACCGGGGCGGTATGCGAGTGCGGCTTGCCGCGGGATATGCCTTGCGGACGTCCTTGCCGGCGATGACGCGCGCCTTCGCCGTGATGGGTGCCTGCCCGTCAAGGTGGCAGCCTTCCGCCTGGGGCCGGACATATCGGCATCCACTTCGGCCAGGCATTGGCCCGTTTCGGCCTTGCCTTGCGGCATGGCGGTGACGGCAGCAAAGCAAGCGATGACTCCTGCCGATTCCGTCACCGGCGATCATCTGGCCGCACTGGTCTGCCGCGAGGAGCAGATCTGGGAAGGCAAGGTTCTGGAGGAGTTGCCGGAGTTCCATCGGCATTTGGCCGATCAGGATCGACTTCCGCCTGTTGCGCGGCGAACCGGAAGACCCGCTACATCGAAAAACGCGTCGGGCATGAGGCTGCATCGCCACCATGCCGCCGAATCCGACAATCGATTCCGCAATGCTCGAATCGGAGCGCGGTGCGCAATCCGGCTATTTCCATATAAAGACGAGAGATTTTATCGTGTAAAATGGTGCTCGATGTGCTATGTTGTCAGGGCAGCGCAATCCCTGTGCAGCCCGTTTGGAGGACGTGAAATGACCAGCAAACCGAGCAATAGCGAAGTGAAACAGGCCATTTTCAAGGAGCGTCAGACGCTCAAGGCGGCAGCAGATGTTTTCGACGACCGCGACGCGGTCGAATCGAAGCCGCTGGTGAACGCTCCCATACCAACAAGGACCTGGGAACAGGGCTATGACGCTCTCGGCAGATGATGGACGATAGAGCGGCGGGGAAACCCGCCGTTTTCCATCTGCGGCATGGGAAACAGGCCGGCACCGGTCCCGCAAGCATCGCCCTGTCCGGGAAGCCCCGGTCAGGGCATTTCTTTTTGTGCGGCGCCCAGACCACCGGCTGCAAGCACGTTGCGGATGCCCATCCACCACATTGCCTGCCGCCCGTGCAGACCGGCCGGGAACGGAAAGCCATCCTCCGGGGCAGGGGGCGGGCGAGCGATTGCTTCTCTTTTGCGGCTGAAATTTGGAATCGGCGGGAGAGGAAAACTGCCTTAAATATCTATCAATGAAGTCGTGATAAGGAGAGGGACATGACCATCCCACGGGCCGAACCCGCCGCAAGCCTCACGCTGCGCCCGATGATTTGCGCGCCGTCCGATCCAGCCTCGCGCTGCGCTGGCTGAGCCGCCACCCCCAATCGATCGAAACAGTTTCGGCAAGACGCTCCGGCCGCCCTGACGGCATGGGGACCGGTTCTTGCATGCCTTCGGAAAGGATTTCCGCATGACGCGCCACGAAAGCTTCAACCTTGCCATCCCCGCCGGCCAGGCCCATCCCGTCACCCCACGCATCGGCGCCGAGATCCGCGGCGTCACGCTTTCTGCCGATCTGCCCGACGAGACGATCTCGGCCATCGAAGCCCTGCTTCTGCGCCACAAGGTGCTGTTCTTCCGCGGTCAGACCCATCTGGATGACGCCGGGCAAGAGGCTTTTGCCGGACGCCTGGGCACCCTGGCCCCGCATCCGACCCAGAGGATCGTGACCGGAACGGCATCGGTTCTGGAACTGGATTCCGCCCGGGGCGGCGGACGCGCGGATCGCTGGCATACCGATGTGACCTTTGTCGAGGCCTATCCCAAGGCATCGGTGCTTCGCGGGATCACCATTCCTGCGGTGGGCGGCGACACGATCTGGGCCAATACCGCCACCGCCTATTCCGATCTGCCTGCGCCGCTGCGGACCCTGGCCGAGGGGCTGCGCGCCGTGCATTCGAACGCCTATGACTATGCTGCGGAACGACCCCGCGCCTCGGAGGCCGACAAGCGGCACCACGCCGAGGTCTTCGCCTCGGAGGTCTATGAGACCGAGCATCCGGTCGTCCGCATCCACCCCGATACCGGCGAAAAGGTACTGCTGCTGGGCAGTTTCGTGCAGCGTATCGCCGGGCTCTCGCGCGAGGAATCGCAGAAGGTCCTGGAGATCTTCCATGCCCATGTCACCGCGCCGGAAAATACCGTGCGCTGGCGCTGGCAGGCCGGCGACGTGGTGATCTGGGACAACCGCGCCACGCAGCATGTCGCGGTGAACGACTATGGCGATGCGCATCGCGTTGTTCGCCGGGTGACGCTCCAGGGCGACATCCCCGTCGGCCCGGATGGCCGCAGCAGCACTGCCCTGGTCAAACCCCGCGCCTGAACCGCAGCAAGGAGATATGACGACATGACCCGCAAAATCCGACTTGGTGCCTTTCTTCCCGGCGGCGGCCAGCATATCGCCGCCTGGCGCCACCCTGACAGCCCCGCCGACGGGGCGACCAGCTTCGCGTTTCACCTCGCGCTTGCACAAGAAGCCGAGCGCGGCCTGTTCGACGCCTATTTCCTGGCCGATGGCCTCGCCATCGCCTTCGGCGGCGGCATCGAGGGCGGCAATGCCAAGGTCGCGGGCTTCGAGCCAGTGACGCTGTTTTCGGCACTGGCACCGTTCACCCGGAACCTCGGCTTCATAGCCACCGCCTCGACCACCTATGAGGAGCCCTATAACCTGGCCCGCAAATTCGCCTCGCTCGACCTGATCTCGGGCGGGCGCGCGGGCTGGAACGTGGTGACCACCGCCACGGAAAGCGCGGCGCAGAACTTCAACCTCGACCAGCAATATCCCCATGCCTGGCGCTATCGCCGCGCGGCCGAACATGTCGAGGTGGTCAAGAAGCTGTGGGACAGTTTCGAGGACGATGCCTTCATCCGCGACAAGGAAACGGGCGTGTTCTTCGACACGGCAAAGGTGCATTTCACCGATCACGAGGGCGAGCATTTCAAGATCAGGGGGCCGCTGAATGTCTCGCGCTCGCCGCAGGGCCATCCGGTCATCGTGCAGGCCGGCCAGTCCGAGGACGGCCGCGGCCTTGCCGCCGCCACCGCCGAGGTGATCTTCACCGCCCATCAGCGCCTTGATACCGCGCGGGAATTCTATCGCGACATCAAGGCCCGCGCGCGGGGCCTGGGCCGCAACCCCGATCATGTCCTCATCATGCCCGGCGTCTCGCCCTTCGTCGGCCGCACCGAGGCCGAGGCGCGCGAGAAATACGAACGTCTCACCGGCCTGATCCTGGAGGAGGACGGCATCGCGCTGATCAAGGGGCTGACCGGCGGCACGCTGGACCTGTCCGGCGCCGATCTCGACGGCCCGCTGCCGCCGCTGGACCCGACCGAGGGGATGAAGTCGCGCCAGGCGCTGATCCGCCAGATCGCGGACGAGAACGGCTTCACCATCCGCCAGCTCTACCAGTGGATCGCTTCGGCGCGGGGCCATTTCACCGTCGTCGGCAGCGCCGAGCAAATCGCCGACACCTTGCAAGAATGGTTCGAGAACGAGGGCGCCGACGGCTTCAACATCCTGCCGCCCTGGTTGCCCACCGGGCTGAGCGATTTCGTCGATCTGGTGATCCCGGAATTGCAGCGCCGCGGCCTGTTCCGCACCGCATACGAAGGCCACACGCTGCGCGAGAACCTTGGCCTGCCCTTCCCAGAGAACCGCTGGGCCGTGGCGCGCCGTTCCACCCAGGCAGCGGAGTAAGACCATGACCTATCAGCACCTGGATTCATCCCCGGTCCCGCTTCCCGGTAATCCCCCCGCAGGCACGGCGCTGTCGCGCAGGGGGGGCGCCATCGCCCGCGAAAGCCTGTCGCGCTATGGCCTGCTGGTCGGCTTCCTGATCCTGTGGCAGGTGGCCAGCACCATGGGCTGGGTCAGCCCCGCAGTATTGCCGCCGCTCGACACCATCGCGGCGGCGCTGTGGAACGGCATCGCCTCGGGCGCGCTGGTGGACGACATCGCCATCAGCCTGCAACGCTCGGGCACCGCCTTTGCCGCTGCCGTTGTGCTGGGCATTCCGCTGGGGTTGTTCATGGGGCAGATCCCGGCGGTGGAGCGGGCGCTGGACCCGATCCTGCAACTGTTCCGCCAGACCTCGGCGCTGGCGCTTTATCCGGTGTTCATCCTGCTCCTGGGCCTGGGCGAGGCGTCGAAGGTCTTCGTGATCTTCTGGGCCACGCTGTTCCCGATCCTTCTGGCCACCATCGGCGGCGTGAAGGAGGTGGACCGCAAGCTGATCGAGATGGCGCAGACCTATGGAGCGACGCGGCTGGCGGTGTTTCGCCGGGTGATCCTGCCGGCCTCGGTGCCGTCGATCTTTGTCGGGCTGCGGCTTTCGGCCACCACGGCGCTGCTGCTGCTGATCGCGGCCGAGATGATCGGCGCGAACAAGGGGCTCGGCTTTCAGGTGATGAATGCCCAGTACAACTTCCAGGTCCCGCTGATGTTCGCGGCCATCCTGCTGCTGGCGGCGCTCGGCCTTGCCGCGAACTTCGTCCTCGTCACCCTGCAAAACCGTCTGTGCCGCTGGGCCGCGCCGGCCCGCTGACCCCCCTTCAGAACAAAGAGATCCGTCATGACCCTTACCCTTCGCAGCTTCGTACTGACCACCGCCCTTGGCCTTTCCTTCGGCACTACCGCCCAGGCCGAGGTGACGATCCGCTACCTTGCCAGCCATGGCGGCCTTGCGCCGCATGAACTGGCCGACGAGCTTGGCTATTACGACACGGTCGGGATCAAGCTGGAGAACCTCGGCTATGCCTCGGGCGGGCCCGAGACGCTGATCGGCCTTGCCGGCGGCAGCCTCGACCTCGGCAGCGCCGCGACCTCGGCGGTGCTGAACTCGATCATCGGCGGCAACGATTTCGTCGCCGCCTATCCGACCCAGGGCATCAATGACGACGTGCAGTCGATCTTCTATGTGCTGGAGGACAGCCCGATCCGGTCGATCGAGGACATCGCCGGCAAGACCATCGCGGTGAACACCCTCGGCGCCCATCTGGACTACACCATCCGCGAGGCGCTGCATCAGAAGGGCCTGCCGCAGGATGCCGCCAACCTGATCGTGGTGCCTGGGCCGCAGCTGGAACAGGTGCTGCGCTCGGGGCAGGTGGATGTCTCGGCCTTCGGCTACTGGCAGACCACCTTCGAGGGGGCGGCGCGCCAGACCGGCGGCATCCGGGCGATCTTCGACGATACCGACGTGCTGGGCGAGATCGCGGGCGGCTTTGCGGTCCTGCGCCGGGACTGGGTCGAGGCCCATCCCCAGGAGGCGCGCGCCTTCGTCGAAGGCGCGGCGCGGGCGCTCGACTGGGCGCGCGAGAACCCCGATGAGGCCAAGAAGGTCCTGGCCAAGGCCCTGGCCGAGCGCGGCGAAAACCCCGAGGTCGCGCAGTATTTCGCCGGCTACGGCGTGCGCGAGGGCGGGTTGCCGGTCGAGCGCGACATCCAGTTCTGGATCGACGTGCTGGAGCGCGAAGGCAAGGTCGAAAAGGGCAAGCTCAAGGCCGCCGACATCCTGCTGGTCAGCGGTCAATCCGTGGCGGTGAAATGATGGGCGTACAAGATTCCCTGCTGCGCGGAGAGGTCCGGGTGCGCGGTCTTTCCAAATCCTATTCGTTGAACCGCAGTTCGCTGTCGGTGCTGCGCGATCTGGATCTGGAGGTGAGCGGCGGCGAGATCCTGGCCATCGTCGGTCCGTCTGGGTGCGGCAAGACCACGCTTTTGCGGGTCTTGGCGGGGCTCGAGCCCGCCGATCGCGGCGATGTGCTGATCGACGGCCATCCGGTCGCCGGGGTAGGGCGCGAGCGTGCGGTGATCTTTCAGGAACCGCGGCTCCTGCCCTGGCTGACGGTGCTGGAGAACGTCGCCTTCGGGCTGGAGGTCCGCGGCGTTCCTGCCGGCCAGGCCCGCGAGCGGGCACGGCATTATATCCGCCTCGTCGGACTGACCGAGTTCGAGGCGGCCTGGCCGCGCCAGCTTTCCGGCGGCATGGCGCAGCGCGTCGGCATCGCCCGCGCGCTGACCGTGCAGCCCGAGATCCTGCTGCTGGACGAGCCTTTCGGCGCGCTGGACGCGATGACCAAGCTGACGATGCAGGAGGAACTGGCCCGCATCTGGCGCGAGGAGGGCGTGACGATGATCCTTGTCACCCATGACCTCGAGGAGGCGATCTACCTCGCCGACCGGGTGTTGGTGCTGTCGAAGGACAGCGGCAAACCGGCCCGGCTGATCGATGTCGATCTTTCGCGTCCGCGCGACCGAAGCGAGCAGGGCTTCGTTGCCATGCGCCGTCGCCTGATGGCGGAATTCGGCCTGCATTGAGAACGATCCGCCCGCCCTGGGCTTGGCACCGCCCCGTCTGCGCCGCCAAGCCCAGGGCGGAGCCATCTATCGACCGGCATCGCCGGCCTGTCTGTCAAGATTCGTCGGGGAAGGGGGCACGCCCGGCAGGTTTCATATGATGACACCCGCCGGGTGCGGATCGCGACGGCGACCGTGTCCTTGGTGAACGGCATCGCTCTGTTCCGTTCGAGCAGCGCCCTGTTCAAGGCACGCTTTGCGCTCGATCGGCGAAATATCGCGCCTGGCATATGTCGCGGATGATGATTGCGGCGAAACACGATAAGGTTGCATCGACTGTAATCGATTCACGCAAGGTCTTTGCCTTATGTCATTTGCATCAGCGAACGAGCGTTATTTCGTGAGCCTGGTCAATCAGGCCCGCCGGGCCGAAGGGCTGTCCAACCTGGCCATCGAAAAGCGGCTGAACGATTCCGCGGAACGCCACAGCCGCTGGATGCTGGAGGCGGATGTGTTTTCGCATACGGGGCAGGGCGGCTCGACCTCGCGTCAGCGGATCGAGGCGGCGGGCTTTGATCTGGCGGGAAGCTGGATGACGGCGGAAAACATCGCCTATGTCAGCATTCAGGGCGAAAGCGACCTGAGTGACGAGATCCGCCAGTTGCATCAGAACCTGATGAACAGCCCCGGCCATTACCGGAATATCATGAGCGATGCCGCCTATATCGGCATCGGGCTCGAGGTCGGCTATCTCAAGGTGAACGGCCGCGACTACAAGGTGTTGATGGCGACGCAGAACTTCGCCGATACGGACGGGCAGGTGCGCGTCGATACCGGCTCCTTCAACAGGGTGGCGGCCCCCGGCGCGGACCTGTCCATGCAGACCCGTGCCGACTGGCTGGACAGCTTCAACGGAGAGATTTTCGTTACCCCCGGTCCGGCACAGAGCACGCCGCGCAACGACGACTATCGTTTGACGGCCAGGAACGACATTGTCTCGGCCGGGGATGGCAACGACTGGATAGATGGCAAGGCCGGCCATGATACGCTGAATGGAAACGCCGGCCACGACCGCCTGATCGGCGGCGACGGCTTCGATTCCCTGCATGGCGGCGTCGGCGATGATACGCTGCAAGGCGGCAATGGCAACGACACGCTGGCCGGTGCAGAGGGGCGCGACCAGCTTCGCGGCGGTTCCGGAAACGATACGCTCTGGGGCGGCGCGGGCCACGACACCTTGCTGGGCGGTGATGGCACCGACATGCTGGACGGCGGCGCCGGTAACGACTGGCTGAGAGGCGAATTGGGCAACGACCGCCTGATCGGCGGCGACGGCAGCGATACGCTGCATGGCGGCTATGGCAACGATGTGCTGAACGGCGGGGCCGGCGCTGACGTGTTCATCTTTCAGGACGGTCATGGGGCGGATACGATCAACGGCTATCAGCGCGGCATCGACCGGCTGCTGATCGATGATGTGCTTCTGGACGCCAATCCCTCGGCTTTTATGCGCGATCACATGCGCAAGACCGCGGATGGCGTGGTCATCGACTTTGGAGACGGCGACCGGATCGTCGTGAACGGGCAGAATCTGACTGTTGCCGGGGTGGCGGACGATATCTTTTCCATCTGAGCCTTGGCGTTCCTGCCGGGCGAGAGCCTGGCAGGTCGCCGAACGGCCCGGTTTCGCGATGGAACGGCCCCTGCACCTTATCCTTGGGATAGCAAGGGCGGTCGCACCGGCAAGGCGAGCAAGTTTCCCTGCGTCGATCTCGGCCCCAGTCAGGCTGCACGCGATATGCGCATTTTCATCACTTCCGCGATATTGTTGCGTCAAATGCGTAAAAGATCTTGATCCCCATTGCCGGTGAGTCAAACTGTCAATGACGGCAACTCGTCCTGAGCAGGTTATCGTGAGGGGCAGGCAGCATGAATGAGTATCTTTCTGCGGCGCGTGATCTCGTGGTGGATGGCATGCGTGAAAGTGAGATAGCGCTTTCCCATGAGTTGGAGTATCATCTGGCAGTTACCGTGGCGCATTATATGCGCAAGAACATTTCTGCGGACCGGCTGACCATAAGGCTGGTCGAGGTCGGAAGACGGGGTGGCCCGCGCGATGAAGCCAGGCAGATCGGCGATGAATGCCTGATCGGCTGCGCCTTTTTTGCCAGGCGTCTGACCCGGCTTGGCGGAACGACCGTTCATTATGCGGCGCTTGGTCAGGTGGCTTATGAAGCCGCCGGATTGGAGGAGGCCGCCGGGGGCTTTCCCGATATGCTCGATGTCCTTCAGGCAAGCGGCGCCGCGATCAATGACAGTTCCAAACCCGATCTTCCGATCATCATCGGCCGAAAGGGGAAAGGCTCCTCGCCGCAATTCCTGGATATTTCAGAGGCGCGTCTGATTCAGCGCCGCAGAGAGATTTGATTGCCGCCTTTTCAGAAAGGGCTCGAAGAATTCTCCTGGTTCTGGGTTTTTCGTGGCTGTGGGAAATGGTATCGCTTTGGGCGGCGCTGATATGGCGCTGTTGGCATGGTTCGTCGTCCTTTAAGCCCGATGCCGTGATATGTGCTCATGCCGCTTTATCGTCGCCTCTACATGTGCTGTTGTCACGAAGCTAGTGTCCAGGCTCATTGAGTTTCACAGCCAGAACAAGACGGTTGCGGCTAGCATGATCGCAGAGAAGAAGGTTTCCGGGCACCGGTCGTATCGGGTCGCGACGTATGAGGAGGATCAGAAAACAGTCCGGGGGACTGTTTTCCCGACGATTGGCCAATCCTTCAGGCGGCCGAACATGATCTCGATGCGGTTGCGCCGTTTGTAGCGCCTCTTGTCGTATTTCACCGCCTTCTTGCGAGACTTCCGGCCCGGGATGCAGACCTTTATCCCCTTG
>NZ_LLWQ01000224.1 GCF_001447385.1 Paracoccus sp. MKU1
CGCGCATCTGCGGCGTGGATACCGACGAGCTGATCGATTACGTCGCCGAKTTCGCCGAGCTGGGCCAGCATTACCACCAGCCCTTCGGCAGCTATTCCTCGGGCATGCGCTCGCGGCTGGCACTGGGCACCCCGATGGGCATCCATGTCGAAACCCAACGGGTCGACGAGGTGACCAGCGTCGGCGACGCCAATTTCCGCGCCAAGTCGCAGCGCGTCTTCGCCGAGCGCATGGCCCGCTCCTCGGCCATCGTGGTCAGCCATTCCATGCCAATGATCCGCAACATGTGCACCATGGGCGCCGTCCTCCACCAGGGCCGCCTAACCCTCCACCAAAACCTCGACGAGGCCATCGCAATGCACGAGGAAATCCTCAGAGTCCCACCAAACAGCACAGAAGAGTGAAAAAGGGGGGATCCTTTCCCAAGGACAAGAGGTCAGGCTTTTCCGGCCATTTGTTCTGCAAATGTTCCAGATATTGCCAATTGGCAATTCGCTCAGCCGTCGAAATGCCCGCGAAGAAACGCGTCGAGGCCAGCCCGCAGATCGGTCTCGGAAATCGTGGCGGGAAACTCCAGCCGGATTTTCTTGCCGCGCCGTTCGACCGTCATACCGTGCTTCGTTTTCTCGACCGCGCCCGTGTCCTCGGCGCGCTTGCCATAGGCTGCCGTCTTCAGTCGGGCAAGAACCTTGGGCACCGGCACACAAGCCCCCTGCCCTGCCCGCGCCCGGGCCTGCTCGACGGCGATGCTTGCGGCTTCGGCCAGCACCTTGTCTTCCGCGTCGTGCAGAAGCGGCCGCACGCTGCGGGCATGCAGTTCCTTGATCTCGGTGATCTGCGGCCATGCCTCGACCACGACCTGCGGCAGGCGCGCAAGATAGAGATAGCGCGAAAGCCAGGCCTCCGAGACCTCGAGCCGCGCCGCCATGGCCTTCTGCTTGCCGCCGTAATAGAGTTCCAAGGCCTGGAGATAGTCGCGCGCCCGTTCGTAGTCGCTCAGATCGGCGCGGTCGCGGTTCTCGATATCGGCGAGGCGGAACGCCTCCTCGTCGGTCAGGTCGCGCACCTCGACCAGATAGCGGAACTGCGGGTAATTGTTCGCCCGCAGCCAGCTGACGGCGAAATGGCGCCGCGCGCCGCAGATCACCTCGTATTCCGCCCCCTGCCCCGCCGGCAGCCTGCGCACGATGGCCGGAAATTCCTGCTGGCCCTGGGCCTTGAGACTGTCGATCAGGTCGCGGCAGTTCTCTTCGGTCAGCAGGTCATAGGCGCGGTTGTGACGGCTCCACATCACGCAGGCGGCCGGATCGACCCAGCGCAGCACCTTTTCCTCGCGCTCGCCGCTGTCGGAAAGCGCGTTCTGCCGCTTGAGGAAACGCGCGCCGCCCCGGTCGGCCGCGGCCGGTGCCGAAAGATCCTTCAGCACGTCGTCGAAAATCGCATCATGGCGCTTGCTCACAGCAGGCCCTCCTTGCGCAGTTGGCGGTGATGGCTGGGCCAGGTCTTGCGGATCAGCAGCTCGACCTCGCGCCCGACCGCATCCAGATAGGCGCGGCAACGCTTGTGGGTCTCGGTCCGCGTCGCGGGCCCGGTCAGTTCATAGACGGTCATCAGATTGGCGGTGGCGTTGTCGATCTCGGCCGAATCCTTCAGCGAGGCACCCAGCATGTCCTGCGGAAACACCGCGTCCATCATGCGCTTGATCGCCTGATGCGCGGATTTCTGGTCGTTCATCTTGGAGGTCAGGATCTTGACGAAACTGTATTCGCGCGCGCCGCCATGCCGGGCCAACTCGGCCAGCGTGGATTCCATCATCTTGAGGAAATGCGCGGTCGAGGCGAAGTCGATATTGTTCGGCGGCGCCGGGATCAGCAGCGCGTTGGCCGCACGCAGCACCGACAGCGACAGCATCCCCAAGGCCGGCGGCGGGTCCAGCAGGATGATGTCGAACTGATCGGCGATCGAGGCCACGCCCTCGCGCAGCCGGTCCAGGATGAAGGTCGGATCGCGGGCCATGCGGGCGGCGAACTCATATTCCGCGTCATAAAGCCCCAGATTCGCCGGGATCAGCGCAATGCCCGGCCAATAGGTCGCGCGCAGCGCATAATGCAGCGTCTTGGGGCCTCCATGCTGGAGAAAGGGGTAAAGCGTGTCCTCTTCCTCATCGACATCCACATCGGGGTTGAGACCGAAAACCGCGGTGGTCGAGGCTTGCGAATCGCAGTCGATCACGCAGACCCGGTAGCCCTTGAGCGCGAAGTATTGTGCCAGATGCACGACCAGGGTGGACTTCCCTACCCCGCCCTTGAAGTTCTGCACGGCCATGACCAGCGGCGGATCTTCGGGCGCGCGATGCGGCAAGGTGCCGAAAACCTCGCGCATCCGGTTCACCTCGGCCAGGGTATAGCCGTGCCTTCGGTTGGTGGCAGCATCCTTGACCGGTTCGGGCAGCCTGCCGTCTGTTTCCGCATCCCGGATGGCCTTTTCCGAACGACCCACCATTTCCGCCGCGGTGCGGACGTTGAACAGCAAGTCGAGTTGCTTTTGCGTACCAGGAGAAAAGACGCGCTCGCGCAGGCGCTCGATGACCGTCGAGGCGCGCTGGCTCAGCACGGCGAGCTCTTCCAGGGTAACGGGAGGGACAGCTGGGTTCATGGGATGACTTTTCTGCTCGTTTTGCCGTTACTATGTCGAAAGGCACCCGATCCGTAAAGTTCGGATTTTGAAGGCTGGATCGCCAAAAAGCGATAGTTGCAACATGGTCGCCTGATGAACGGAAGTTCTGGACGTCCTGCTGCATCTTGCCGAGATTTCTCCCGTGAAGTCATCCCGATTTGTAAGGCTTTCACCGATGGCCGTGCCGTTGGCAACCCTCAAACCTGTGGAAAAACAACCAAACCCTTGGTTCTGATTCATGGATTCATGATTCAGCAATCCAACAGGCTTGATATTCATGGGAAATCAGGCGCTGCTCTTACGGATTGGGATGCATCGCGATACTTTCCGGGACGGGAGTCCCTACGGATTGGGTGAGCTTGCGCTACATGTCGGGTGACCCCTTAATCTTACAGATTGGGTGAATCCGTTGTGCCCATGCAGGGGCTTGAAATTATGCTGTGAAAGCAAGCTCCTGCGAATCAGTCCCGAAGGGCGCGCGAGGCTGTTGCTTACATTTTGGGTGCAACGCGCGCAGAAGCCGGTCCCAGGCTTGAAATCTTACGTCCTGTCCGATACAAAAGTAAGGATCATGGGGTAGGGGAAACATGGCTGAGTCGGCGATTCGAACGGTCGAGGCGCGTCCAAATGCGGACAGTCTGATCAAGCCGGGCGAGCTTGTCGACCTGATCGAGGTCACGCCCCTGACCCTGAACGACCGTCGCATCTACAACCAGCTCCTCGAGAATGCCTGGGAGGCGATCGACAAGCCGGTCACGCATGTCATCGCAAAATCGGCGCTGCGTGGCAGCCACAACTCCAATGACCGGGTCGGCGAAAGCCTTGAGCGATTGATGTCGGCCATCGTGAAGGTGGCGGTGATCTGGGATGGCGAGCCGGCGATCGAGCGGGTGCAGCTGCTGGGCGGCAACCTGGAAAGCGGCCGGAGCGATGGGCTGCTGGAATACGAGATCCCGGCGCGGTTGCGCAAGATCATCCGCAACAGTCAGGTCTTCGCCCGCTTGCAGCGCGAGGTGATGTTTGCGTTGTCCTCGAAATACGCGCTGACGCTTTATGAGATGGTGCAGAAACGCGGCAATCTGCGCTGGAAGGCGTCGGAGCGGTTCACCTTGGAGGCGCTGCGGGGGATCATGGGCGTCCCGAAAGGTAAGCTTTCATCCTGGTCGAACCTGAAATTGCGCGCCATCGATCCGGCGGTGGCGGAGGTGAATGCGCTTTCCGACTACATGGTCGAGATTTCTCCGATCAAGACCGGACGCGCCGTGACCCATGTCGAGATGCGCTGGTGGCGCAAGGATGGCGATGCCAGTGGTGCGGCGGACCGGGCGCTGCAATTCTCGAAGGTCGGGCGGAGGGTCAAGGCCGAAGGCCGGACCGAGCAGGTCTCGGTCGGGGAGGGCGCGCGTCCGCGGCCCGGCTGGCTGGATTCGCGCGGTCCGGCCCTGCAAACGGCGACCTATGAGACCGCCCGGTTGCGTCATCCCGGCTATGATATCTATTTCGTGGAAAGCGAGTGGCGGAGCTGGATGGCGGGCAAGGAGCCCGCGAAGGATCCAGACCGCGCTTTTCTGGCCTTCTTCCGCAGCTATGCCGAGAAGAATCCGCTCTGAGACACCGCCGGGATGGCCGGCCTGCGACCGTGTCTTGGGATGTCGAAGCGCTGCAAGTTCTCGATCTGCGTCTGGCCGCTTGTTCGGTTATGGTAAGGCAGCCTGAAGTCGACGGGGCAGGGGTCCAGGTGGCGTGATAGGAAAAATTGCCAATTGGCAATTTCCACCTTTTGCGCAGCGCCGGGCCGCCGGATTGCCGCGATCAGCAATGCAGACCGCCTGTGACCGGGACAGAAGTAAGGGCCGAACGCCGATCAGCGCAGGCGAGGAGATCAATGGCTTCCCGGTTCAGCCGCACGATGATGAAGCGCGGCCGCCGCTGCGATCTGGCCCGGCATCGGCAGGCAGGATTGCGTGGACGACGTTCATGAGCAGGTGATGCAACTGACGACGAATGAGCCAGGATCACGTATCCGCTTGTTGATAGCGGCCGGATTCCATGCGATATTCCAAGGGCAAGATCGCGCGTCCGAGCTTGAAATGTGATCTTGGCCCATCGCAACGCAGAGCCTACAAACTCTTTGGGGCGCGGGACGGGGCAGGGGCCTCTGGTGGCAGGCTAAGCTCGCTGGCTTCCTGGCAGAGACCAATCGGCGACTTGTGATGGTCGGGCCGGCACCTTCACTTGGCTATGCTGTCAGTAATCCGCATTTTCGTACGCAAGTGCGGATTACCTGTCTATCGATCTCGGACTTCTTGGGAATCCAATGGAGATCGAATACTGTCTGGTGGTCCTTTTCCGCTGCGAGTGCGCCGAGGAACCCCCGGCAACGCATCCGCCGACGATGACGAAACCCGTGTGGGTGCTGGTGCAGGTCGAGGCAGTCACCGGCAGGCAGAACCTCGGCAGATGAGATGTTCGTGGCTGGCGTGCACGTCGCCGTTCCAGAAGGACGTCTCCCCGGCATAGGGGGCCGGGCCCTGCGCAGGCAGGCCCCCGCCGGTCACCGGGTCGGGCAGGGGTGAACGACCTCTCTTACCAGCGCAGATCGCCCGGCCTTGCCGCGCTGCGATGCCAGGCCAGGGTCTGCGGCCGGATTTTTGCCAGCGCCTGCACCAGCATGCCGGTGATCGCCGCCTTCAACAGATCGCCGGGGATGAAGATGGCGACCAGCGTGAAAGCTTCGATCAGGCTTTTCTGCGCCACGATGGCAAGCCCGGTCGCACCGAAGATATAGAGGATCACGATGCCGCCAAAGACCGAGCCCAGCCCGGCCGCGAGCCCGGCTGAACGCAGCCGGACATGCTCGACGAACAGTCCGGTGGCGAAGGCCGCGACCGGAAAGCCGAGCGCGAAGCCTGCCGTGGGCGCGGCGAAGGCACCCAGCCCGCCGCGCCCGCCCGCCAGCAGCGGCAGGCCGAGCGCCACCAGCAGCAGGAACAGCGCTGCCGCCGCCGCCCCGCGCCGGGCGCCCAGCACCGCGCCCGCCAGCATGACGCCCAGCGTTTGCGCCGTGATCGGCACCCCAAAGCCAAGGGTGATCTGCGGCACCAGCCCCAGTGCCGCGATCATTGCGGCGAAAAGCGCGATCTGCGCGATATTGCGTTCCATTGGGTCTACTCCTGTTCATGCAGTCCAAGGGCGCCGCCCCGCGCCCGCAAAGCTTCGCCGACATGATCGGCATCGTCCAGCGCTTGCAGCGTCAGCGGCAGGATCAGCCGCCAGCCGGGCCGGCGGCGGGAGCGGGCGCGCCAGGCCTCGGCCAGGGTCTCGGCACGGGCGACCAGGACCGGGGTGAAGCGGATGACCAGCGGCACGGCGATTTCCAGCGCCCCCGTCGGCAAGCCCAGTCGGCGCAGGGGCGCGGTCAGGCGGCGGATCAGATCGACCAGATCCTCCAGCCCCGTGGTCATGGTCACCAGATTGGCCAGCGCGACCAGCGAGACCATGCGCAGCGTGATAAGCAGGCCCAGGCGCATGTCGCCGGTGACCATGTGCCAGCCCAGCAGAATGACGACAAAGGGCAGCATCACCCGCAAGCTGCGCAGCCCTGCGCGTAAAAAGACCGGTCCCGGCGCGGCGTAGAGCGCCAGCACCGCGACCAGCGCCACCGCGTGGATTGCAATGTCGCGGACCATGAACAGCCCGGTCGAGGCCAGGCACAGCGCCCCCAGCTTCAGCCAGGCTGGCCAGCGATGGGCGCGGGTTTCAACCGGCGAGGTCAGCGATATCATCGAGATCCCCCAGCCGGATCATCTCGGCGGTGAAGGTCGAGAGCAGCTCCGCCGGCGTGCCTTGGGCGACGATGCGGCCGCGGTCGAGCCAGAACAGCTCGTCGCAGGCTTCGAGATCGGCGGGCTCATGCGAGATGTGAAACAGCCGCGTCTCGACCCGATGCAGATAGCGGGCAAGCTGGCGGCGGGTCGGAATGTCCAGCCCGGCATAGGGCTCGTCCAGGATCATGAGTTGCGGCCGCATGGCCAGTACCGCCATCATGCAGACCAGATGCTTCTGGCCCTGCGACAGGGCCGAGATCGGCGCATCCTTCCAGTGCAGCTTGTCGAAGGACCGCAGCATCGCCTCGACCTGCGCCGCGGCTTGTGCCTTGTCCAGCCCCTGCTGGCGCAGGCCGAAGGCGATTTCCTCGGCGACGCGGGGAAAGATGATCTGATGCTCGGGGTTCTGGAACAGGATGCCGACGGTTTTCAGCGCCGCACGGCGGTCGCGGAAGATGTCATGGCCGCCGATGCGGATCCGGCCGCTGCTCGGTTCCAGCAGCCCGGCGAGCAGCCGCGCCAGCGTGCTCTTGCCCGAGCCGTTCCTGCCCACCACGCCGATGCGCCGGGCCGAGGAATGCAGCGTGATGCCGCTCAGCACCGGACGACCCGCGACCTCATAGCCCAGATCGTCCAGCCGGATGGTGAAATGGGCTGTCTCACACCGATGCAAGCGGAGCCTCCTTCTTGGCCTTGTCCCCGACCGTTCCCCGGATGAGTGAAAGCAGAGGCGGGTTGCAAGCCCGCTCGCCCCGTTTGTGCCTGTCCCGGACCGGAAAGCAATAGGCCAGACCGGCAGGCCGGGGCAATGGCCCGGGCCGCGGGGCACCCCCCGTCGCCCGCCGCATGTCGGGGCCCTGGTGCGCCCGCACAGGCCCGTCCGGCCGGAGGCTGCATCCCGGCGGCCTGTCCCGCGCTGCGGCAACAATCTGCGCAGCCCGGGCAGAAAGGCTGCCTTGCCAGCTTGTGACTTTTCCTCCGTGCCGTTCTCCATTACACCCCGGGCCCGAGGAACCCACGCAGATGAGATCCGCAGCAGCATGACCAACATGACCGCACTCGCCCCAGTCGGCGAGGACACAGCCGAGCACATCGAGCGCGAGGTTTCCGAAATCGTCTCCATCTACTCCTGTCTGTACCCCACGCAGAGGTTGAATTTCATCCTTTACGAGGGGAAGGATCCGATCTGGGGTGCGCCCACCGTCGTCGAGGGGCCCTTCACCTTTCAGCCCGCCCATGTGAACGCCGAGTTCCTGGGCCAGTTCGAGCGTCCCGGCGCCCATCCCGGTGCCCCGACCGTGACCATCATGCTGTCGGTCCCCAGGAAGCCGCTGCCCAGCGAGGTCAGGCAGATGGATGCGCCATGGGTGCCGATAAGGCGGCTGCGGGCGATCCATCGGCTCTCGCCCATGCTTTACGAAAAGATTCGCTATCAGGCGGAAATGATGCGCAAGCGGCAGTCGCCCCGGCGCCATCCGCGGATCTCGCTGTTGCGGGGCGACGGGTCGTCCTTGTTTCCCGGCCGGCGGCGGCCGGAGAGCGACAAGCGCCCGGCGATCCTGATCGGGATGCATTGGCTGGAGGTCGGCGGGGCCGAGAAGCTGGGCTTCGATACGATCCGATGGGCGCTGGAGGCGGGGCTGCGCGTCTTCGTGGCGGCCAGCGTGCCGTCGATCCAGCGCCTGGTGGACAAGCTTCCCGACAGTCCGGATGTCACCTTCCTGCGCCTCGACCGCTATCTGCCGCATCAACTCTGGCCGCGCTATATCGAAAAGCTGGTCCTGGCCGAGAACATCCGGCTGATCCATATCCATCACTGCCGGCCGCTCTACGAGTCGCTGCCGCAGATCCGCGCCAATGTTCCCTGGGTCAGGGTGATCGACAGCACGCATATCGTGGAATATGCCGATGGCGGCTTTCCGCGCAGCTCGGGCGTCTGGTCGAACTTCATCGACATCCACCATGTCATCAGCAAGGAACTGGTCGATTACTACCGCGACAATTTCCATGTCATCGGCAAGGTCCGTCTGGGGCGCATGCTGGATCGCACCGAGCATCAGGCCGGCCTGCCGGAATTGAACATGCAGCCCGGCAAGAAGCGCCTTCAGGCGGCGTTCGTCGGCCGGCTCTATTACCAGAAACGTCCGGTCGTCGTGGTCGAGGCATTCCGGGCCCTGGCCGCCTGGGCGAAACGCAACGATGTGGAACTGACCGGAAAGATCGTGGGCGAGGGGCCGTTCCTCGATACGGTCAAGGCGCTGTTGCAGCGCTATGGCCTGGTGGATCGCGTCGCGCTGCTGCCCGCCAATTCGCCGGTGCCCGAGATCCTGCGGGACTCGGATATCCTGCTGCTGCCCTCGAACAACGAGGGGCTGGCGCTGGTCTGCTATGAGGCGGTGGAGCAGGGCTGCATCCCCATCTCGACCGATGTCGGCTCGCAGGCCGAGATCGTGCCCCGCGACCTGCTGGTGCCGCTGGAACCGCAGGCCTGCGTGAAAGGCATCGTCGCGGCGGTGGACCGGCTCTGGCGCGACGCCGCCTTCCTGTCCCGGCAGCGCGAGGCGCTGGTCCGATCCTGGTCCGCCATCACGAGTGACCCCACCGCGCAGGAGATCCTGATGCCGCTCTACCAGGAAGCCGCGGCGGATTTGCAGGAGTAGTCCCGTCACATGAGTGCATTGAGCAAGACGGCCGCGGTGATCGTGACGTTCAACCGGTCGGCCAAGCTGATGAAGGTGCTGGATGCGCTGGATGGCCAGACGCTGCGGCCCGATTTCATCCTGGTCGTGGATAACGCCTCGACCGACGACACCCAGGCCCTGGTCGAGGCGCGCGCCCGCGACGACCTGAGCATCCGCTATCTGCGCCTGCCCAAGAATGTCGGCGGGGCCGGCGGCTTTCACGAGGGGCTCAAGGCCGCCTATGGGCTGGGCGCGCATTATTTCTGGGTTTCGGACGACGATGCCTATCCCCAGCCGGACGCCATCGAAAAGCTGCTCCATGCCCTTGCCGCATTCGAGGTGCAGCATGAATGGCGGCCCAGCTTTGCCTGTTCGCGGGTGGAATGGATCGACGGCACGCTTTGCGAGATGAACACGCCGCGCCCGGTCTGGGACTGGCCGCGTTTCCTGCATCCCGAGGCGGCCTGGGCGCTGGTCGATTCCGCGTCCTTCGTGTCGATCCTGATTCCGCGTTGGGCGGTGGAAAAGCACGGGCTGCCGATCGCGGATTACTTCATCTGGTTCGACGATGCCGAATATACCCGGCGGCTGTCGCGCTCCTATCCCGGCATCTTCTGCCCGGAAAGCCGGGTGATCCACGACACGCCCGACAATCGCGGGGTGAATTTCGGCCTTGTGGACGAAAAAAGCCTGTGGAAGTTCAAATACGGCGCCCGCAACGAGGCCTCCTGGCGCCGGCGCGAAGCGGGCCCGATGGGCGTCCTGGCCTATGCCTATGGCGTGCATTTGCAAATGAAGCGCGGTAATGTGCCCTGGAAGCTGCGGCAGGAGATCTTCCGAGCAATTGTAAGGGGAATGATCTTCCGGCCGAAGATCGTGCCAGTCTGAGACCAAATCACACCCAAAGCGAGGAAGCTTCGGCGAATGTCTGCGAAGAAGAAAGACCTTTACCTGCATATCGGCGTTCATCGCACAGCCACGACCGCCATTCAGGCAGCAATGTTCCACAACTGGAAGTGGCTGAAAAATAAGGGAATCCTTTATCCCTTTAGTGTCGAGCGGCACATCGGGATGTTCAACAATATTTTTCACGGCAAGGTCAAGGCGCATGATCTGGCAGCGGATCTGGCACGCCGCGCCGATTCGCATGATACCGCCATTCACACCATCGTCATGAGCGACGAGGATGTGTCGATGCGGAATGATCTGAGCCCCCTTTTGCCTTTCACGGAATATTTCAACGTCAAGGTGATTTTTGGGATGCGCCGCCAAGATATCTGGCTGGAAAGCTGGTGGGCGCAGAACGTAAAGGGGCAGTGGGATCGGCAGCTTTGCCATATCACTTGGGATGATTTCATGGCCGATCGCCAGAGATTTCACTGGATCAATTATGACACCTACCTGTCGCATCTGGAGAAGCTGTTCGGCATTTCAAACATCAAGCCCTATGTCTTCGAAAAGGAACAGATGCCGAAAGGTCCGATAGCGGCCTTCTGCCGGCAGTTTGGATTGCATGACATATCGGAAATGAAACCGCATGGCGGCTCGAACATCAGCCTTTGTCCCGAGGTTTCCGAATTTGTGCGTCATCTACCGCTAATCGAGGCGAAGATGGGCGTGCGCCTGAATCTTATCGAGATAGCCGAGGTGGTGGACAAGCAGATCCGAACGGAAAACGGGGCCACATTGCTGATCCCGCATGAGCAGCGTCGCGCAATTATGGAGGAATATGACCGGGGCAATAAATCCATCGCCCGCAGGTATTTCAACAGGGACCGCCTGTTCCTGGAGGATCTTCCCAGTCAGGATGTCCCTGTCATAACTCCGGCGCTTCCCAAGTCGCCCGACGAGGTCATGACTCGCTTGGTCGCACCGTTTTTCGGTGAACTGATCCGGCGGCTGAACATGATTTCCTGACCCCGCGAAGGATGCGGGCCGGATCCTTGTCGACAAGGGCCCGGCCTGCGAAATACGAAGTTCGGCTTACAAGGGAAGTTGGGAGAATTGGGGCATCTGCGCCCCCGCCGACAGTGTCCCCAAAAACACCCCCGCCGTATCCAGCGCCTCGCGGATGGTCACGTCCATGTCGAGATAGCGATAGGTGCCCAGCCGGCCGACGAAGGTCACCCTTTCCTGCGCCCGGGCCAGATCGACATATTGCGCCAGCAGGGATTTTTCCTCGACCAGTCGGATCGGGTAATAGGGGATGTCGCCGGGGCCGGCGGCCCGCGAATATTCGCGATAGCAGGTGCTGCCCTCGTGGCTCTCCCAAGGCGAGAAATGCTTGTGCTCGGTGATGCGCGTCCAGGGCACCTCGCGGTCGCCATAGTTCATCACCGCGCAGCCCTGGTAATCGCCCTGATAGGTGAAACGCTCGAAATCCAGGGTGCGATAGCCCAGCCGGCCCAGGCTGTAGTCGAAGAACCCGTCCAGCGGACCCGACCAGAACAGATGGTCGGCCTGTTCGGCCATCTCGGGCCGATAGGGGGTCTCCAGCGCGACCGAGATGCGCGGGTGGTCCAGGATGCCCTCGATCATCGCCGTATAGCCGGCGCGCGGCATGCCCTGGAAGCGGTGGAAGAAATAATTGTCGTCATAGTTGAAGCGCAGCGGCAGGCGCTTGAGGATCGAGGCGGGCAGTTCGCGCGGCGAGCAGCCCCATTGCTTCTCGGTATAGCCCTTGAAGAACGCCTCGTAGAGTTCGGGGCCGACAAAGCGCAGCGCCTGCTCCTCGAAGCTTTGCGGCTCGGCGATCGAGCGGTCGGCGCGGCTTTCGATGAAGGCGCGGGCCTCGTCCGGGCGCAGGGTCTTGCCGAAGAACTGGTTGATGGTGTGCAGGTTCACCGGCAGGGAATAGACCGCGCCCTGCGAGGTGGTCTTGACCCGGTTCCGGTACGGCACGAATTCGGCAAAGCGGTTGACATAGCTCCAGACGCCCTCGTCGTCGGTATGGAAGATATGCGGCCCATAGAGATGCAGCATGACGCCGGTTTCCGGGTCGCGCTCGGTATGGCAATTGCCGCCGATATGCGGGCGGCTGTCGATGATGCGGCAGTCATGGCCGGCCTCGGCCAGCTGGCGCCCGATCACCGCACCCGACAGTCCCGCGCCCACAAGCAATATCTTCATTATTCCCTTCCCGTTCTCGTCACCAGCTGCGGAGCGGTCTGCCCTTGTTCCGGCGGCATGGCGGCATCGCGGCGCCTGCGCCAAGGCTCATGTCAGCAACATCGGCGAAGGTCTATACCATGTGGCGGCGACGCGGCAACAACCGGCGGCGAATGGCGCAAAAACGCTTGTCGAAAGCAACCCACGCGGGAATCGCCCCCCGGCCGGCCAGGCCGGAACACCCTGCTTCTGCGAGCGGCACCATGAGCGGTTCTTTGCGCCTTCCCGGTGCTCCGCAGGCGGCAGATGGCTGAAAGTTTTCGCAAATATGCCACAAAATGTCGCTAATACAGGCTCCTAGGGTGGCCGCTCTGCCGGCATGCCTTGCCCGGTTGCCATCCCGGTCCAAATGTCGCAAAAACTGACGAGTTTAGTTTAGTTAGTTGGTCGTTCTGCCATCCTCCGCTCCTCCTCCATCTCAGCATGATCGCGCATTCCCATGTCCAAACAATTTGCCTCAATTCTCGTGGCGCCCGAAGACTATGCCGAGGTCAGCGCCCTGTCGCTTCCGGTGTCCCTGATCGTCGCGTCTGGCACGCCGGATAATGTCGAATTCAACGACGATCACGGGCAGGTCCTGCCGCTTGACCAGGTGGCCTTGCGTGCTATCGGCCGGCTGCCCTTGTCAACCAGCGGCAAGACCCATCTGGCGCAACTGGCCAGCCTGTGGCGCAGCAAGCTGGATGTTGACGCACCCGCGGAAATCCCGCTGGAGATGGCCGATACCGCAAACAGCCGCGGCAAGGTCCTGGAATGGCTGGTCGTGCAGCTGACCAATGCCCAGCAGCAAAGCGCGCAGCGCTCGACCCGGTTCATGCGCGAACTGGGCCTGCTGCGCCAGCAGCATGAGGAGATCCAGGCCAGCTTCCAGAACCTGGAGCAATTCGTCTATCGGCACGGGCCGCAGCATCGCAAACTGGAAACCACGCTGTCGCCGGTCTCGGGG
The DNA here is from genome assembly GCF_001447385.1 of Paracoccus sp. MKU1. Classification (GTDB taxonomy): domain Bacteria; phylum Pseudomonadota; class Alphaproteobacteria; order Rhodobacterales; family Rhodobacteraceae; genus Paracoccus. Next base: position 13,299 of record NZ_LLWQ01000224.1, read on the forward strand.
CAATTGCCGATCACCTTGCGCAACGGCTCGCGGCTGGTACAGCGGCTGCCGGGTTCCAGCGTGGGGCTGAGCGATATCGCGATCCAGATCAGCAACGAGACGCCGCCTTCCGAAGGGGTGCTGAATGTCAGCCTGCTGAGCCCCGACACCGGCGAAACCCTGGCGATCTGGGAAGTTCCGGCGGCCCGGCTGACCAATGGCTGGCTGCGTTTTTCGCTGGACCGCGCCCTGGGGCCTGACACGATCAGCCTGATGCTGAATCTCAGCTATCACGGCCGGGAGACCATTCGCCTGGCCAGCGCCGTCCAGCACCCGGAGCCGCGGTTCCATCCCGAGGTCGACGGCCAGGCGGTAGAAACCCTGCCGGCGTTGCAGATCTGGCGCTGGATCGCCGGGGCAAGGGCACCGGTTCCCGCGAACGCCTTTATCCAGGTCGGCGGCAAGAACCGCCTGCGCCGGGTGGAGCGGGAGACGCTGGCGACCGCGATCAACCTGGACACGCTGCACGATACCGTGCCGCTCTTCCAGTCCGGCGATGCGCTGCTGGTCCATGTGCTGCCGGACCGCACCGCTTGCGGGATCCTGGCCGGCCTTGCCTGGCCGGGGGCGCGGCAGGTCTTCGCCTCGCTTCTGACCCGCCATGCCGAGGCGCCGCCGGTCGAATACCAGCTGGCGCTGCTGCCCCAGGACCAGCGTCCGCATCAGCCCGGCCGGATGCCCGCATTCGACCCGGCCCTGAGCTCTGGCTGGATCCCGTTGCAGCCCGAGGAGGAGGGCCAGGCCCATGTCCTGCTGCCCGAGCCGCTGGCTTGCCCGCATGACATCTATCTGATGACGCGCTTGCCGCAGGGGCAATCCAGCAATCACTATGGCTGGTCGACCTTCTCGAACGTCTGCCTACAGTTCTGAGGGGTGAGAGGATGCAACAGACCCTTCTGCGACCGCAGGACATGAAACCCACGCCCGTCCAGCTGCCGCGGCTGGCGGTGGTCGTGCCGATCTTCCGCCATTCGGTGCTGCTGGCCGAGGCGATCGAAAGCGTCCTGGCGCAGCGGACCGACTTTCCGCTCCAGCTGGTCCTGGTCAATGACGGCTGCCCACATCGCGAGACCGATCTGGTCTGCCGGGAATATGCGCTGAGCTATCCCGACCGGATCACCTATCTGCGCAAGCCCAATGGCGGGCTCAGCGATGCCCGCAACCACGGCATCCGCCACGCGCTGGCCGCCTGGCCGTCGGTCGAGGCGATCTACATGCTGGATGCCGACAACCGCCTGCGCCCCGATGCCATGGCCAATGCCATGGCGGCGCTGGAGCAATATCCCGATGCCGGCTGGATCTATCCCAATATCGACATGTTCGGGCTCAGCTGGGCGGGGGACTACGGCGGCGACTATTCGCTGCTGATCCATACGGTGATGAACATCTGCGAGGCCGGCAGCCTGATCCGCCGCGAGGTTTTCGAGGCGGGGGTCTATTTCGACACCTCTTTCAAATCCGGCTTCGAGGACTGGGATTTCTTCCTGACCGCTGCCGAGGCGGGGTTCCGCGGCCGCAACATCGACAATTTCGGCTTTCTCTATCGCAAGCGTGCCGAAAGCATGCTGGCCGATTCCGAGCGCGACGCCGAAGCGATCCGCAGCGAGATGCGCAAGAAGCACAAGCAGCTGTTCAGCCCGCGCGGCCTGCTGGAACTGGAGCAGAAGGAAGCGCCGCGCTATGCCTTCTTCCTGGCGGACCGCAACGAGGTTCTGCTGACGGTCGATCCCGACGCCCCGGATGCGCGCCGCCTTCCGATGGCCGAGTTCGAGCAGCTCTGGTGGCGGACCCAGACCGACAACAGCCAGCACCACATGCCGCCGATCCTGGTGATGACCCATTCGGCGGTGCTCGAGCAGCTGCGTCGCGCGCGGCTGCTGCACGGGGTGCTGTGGACGATGGAGCGCCGCCTGACCCAGCATTGCTTCGCCGCGCTGGAGATCGAGCCGCGCGAGGCCGAACGCGTCGGCTGGGACGAGCAGGAGGCCAAGGGTTCGGTCGAGCTGCGCGCCAATATGCTGATGGTGCAGCCGGGCACGCTTTCGGCCATCGTGCGCGACACCTCGATTGCCTGGGCGACCGGCATCGCGGCATCTCCCTGCTCCGTGCCCGCCACGGTCATGCGGCTGCAATTGCCCGAGGCGCTCTTTTCCGGCGGAGAGGAGTTTTATACGGCGGCTGCCCATGACTTCGTCGCCCTGGCGGCCCGCTTTCATGCTTCACCCAACCGCGGCGCGCTGGCCTATAGCTGGGACTGGCGCAATCCCGATATTCCGTGGCGTGCCCGCACCCATGAAATCAGCCGCGTTCCGACCAAGGCCGATGCCGCCTATCCCCGCGTTTCCAAGGACGGGCGCGATATCGGCTTCGTTCTGCCGCTGGTCGAATTCGGCGGCGTCGAGCGCGTGGCCCTGAACACCGCGCGGGCGATGAAACGCGCCGGCTGGCGGCCGCATCTGTTCGTGCTCGAGGCGCAAAGCTGCCAGTTCAGCACCGAATGGCGCGAGACCTTCGAGAGCGTCACCTTTCTGGCCGATGCGAATTTCGCGACCTGGGGCCCGGCGAATTCCAACTATCTGGGGACGGATGTGCCCGACTGGTCGCGCTTCGGCGACCAGCGGCAAGCGACCGCCATGCTGGCTTGGCTGGACGCGGTCATCAACTTCCATGGCGGTGCGATTTCCGGGGTGATGGGGCGGCTGAAACGTTTTGGCGTCAAGACCGCGCTGTCGCTGCATCTCAGCGATCAGAGCCCGTTCAAGCGTCTGGTCGGCAATACCTATCTGGGCCTGGCTTTCGAACATGCCTATGACGTTGTTCTGCCCTGCTCCGAGCAATTGGGCGACTGGTGTCACGGCATGGGCATCCCCGCCGACAAGATCGTGCCCTTGCTGAATGCCCCCAGCTTCGATCTGCCGGAAGGCGCCGAGGCCCGGATCGTCGCCCGGCGCGCGACGCGTTCGCCCCAGGATCCGCTGCGGGTGATCTATCTGGGTCGGCTCGACCACCAGAAGGGCGTCGAGCGGCTGATCTCGATCATCGAGGCGGTCGAGGCCCTGCGCCTGCCGGTCGAATGGCGGCTGATCGGCAAGGCGGTGCTGGGCGACAGCGCGCTGGAGATCCCGCCGCATATCGCCGCGCTGCTGGAGCCGCCGCTGACCACGCCCGAGGGCCTTGCGGAAGCCTTTGAATGGGCGGATGTCTTCATTCTGCCGTCCTATTACGAGGGGTTGCCGCTGACGATCCTCGAGGCGATGCGTTCGGGGGTCATTCCCATGGCGACGGATGCGGGCGCGGTGACCGAGGTCTTGCGGCAATGGGAAAACGGTGTCGTCCTGTCCCAGGCCGAGCCCATCGCCGAGGCGCTGTCCGCGCTGAAGCGCCTGGCCGGCGACCCCGACTTGGTCCGGCGCCTTTCGGGGCGTGCCCGTGCGGAAATGAGGGGGCGCGACTGGGACAATGCGGTCGCCCCCTTGATCCAGCGGCTGGAAATCATGCAGGCTGCCGACAAGAAGAAAAAATAAGAAGGAAAAATAATGAACGCCAAGTTGTATCCTGCCTTGTATGCCCCCAAGGACGGTTATGTCTTCGTGGTCACCTATGGCCGGTCCGGCTCAACACTGACCCAGAGCTTGCTGAACTCCATTCCTGGATACTGCATTCGTGGAGAGAACGGGAATCTGCCTTATCATCTTTCCCGGGCGGTAGCTGTGACTAGCAATTGGGACAATTATCAGTGGAGAAGGGCGGATCGCAACAAGCCGGCAGAGGAGCAGAGGGTTTTTCTGAAAGGTATTATCGGAACGCCAGGAGACCCGTGGTATGGTGCGGAAAACGTTGATCCTCAGCATTTTTCGCGATCGCTGATGAATGTTTTTGTTCGGGACGTGCTGGCGCCGCCGAA
>NZ_LLWQ01000225.1 GCF_001447385.1 Paracoccus sp. MKU1
GGTTGGGGCAGGCATCGATGCAGCCGCCGCAATTGAGGCAGTCGCCCGCCAGGATCAGCGGGCTGCCCTCGCCCTTCAGCGCCGGCAGGATGACATGCGGTTCGGGGCAGGTGCCGAAGCAGGCGCCGCAATCGTCGCAGCCCGCCCGCCCCCGCGCCGAGACCCGCACCAGGGAAAACCGACCCAAAAGCCCGTAAAACGCCCCGACAGGGCAAAGGTGACTGCACCAACAGCGGCGCGAGACGAACAGGTCCAGCAGGAAGACCAGCAGCACGATGCCCCAGCCGAGGCCGGCGCCGAAGATCAGCCCGCGCTGCATCATGCTGACCGGGTTCACATATTCCCAGGCAATGGTCCCGGTCAGCGCCGCCGCCAGCAGCGTGCCCAGGAAAAGCCACAATCGCGTGCGCCGGTCCAGCTTGCGGTCCCGCGTCAGCCCGGTCTTTTCGCGCAGCCAATGCGCGCTGTCGGTGACGATATTGACCGGGCAGACGAAGCTGCAATAGACCCGCCCGCCGACCAGCAGGTAGAACAGCACGATCAGCAGCGCGCCGACCAGCGCCGGCGCGGCCACCGGCCAGCCGGCGAAGACGGATTGCAGCAGGATATAGGGGTCCGAGAGGCTCAGCACGCCCAGCATCTCGCTCGACGCGAAATTGCCGCGCATGATCCAGTATCCGGCCAGCGGCCCGGACATGAAGGCCGCCAGCACGGCAATCTGGCAGCAGCGGCGCAGGAGCCACCATTTATGCGCCGAAAGCCATCCCCGGCGGGCGACCGCCTGCTGCCGGCTGGACAGGGTCAGCCAGCGGATCATGCCTTGCGCCCCGCCCGGTTGCGTCCCGGCCCGCCAAGGCCGAGGTCGCGCGGCAGCACGCGGATCGCCGCATGGCCCAGCACGCATTGCTTTTCGCAGGTGCCGCAGCCGGTGCAGCTTGCGGAATGCACCACCGGGATCATCACCTGCCGCCCGCCGATCTCTTGCGGCTCCAGCGAGATCGCCTCGCCCCGGATCGGGCAGACCCGGACGCAGATGCTGCAATTCAGCCCCTTGTAGTTCAGGCAGGTCTCATGCCCGACCAGCACGGCGACGCCCATGTCGGCGTCGCGGATCGAGGGGATGTCGCGGTCCAGCGCCCCGGTCGGGCAGGCCCGCGCGCAAGGCACGTCCTTGCACATGTAGCAGGGCACCTCGCGCGGGGTGAAGAAGGGGGTGCCCAGTTCCGCCTCGTCATCCCATTCGGCCAGCGACAGCGTGCCGTAGGGACAGGCCTGCACGCAGAGCCCGCAATGCACGCAGGCGGCCAGGAAGTCGGGTTCCGGCAGCGCGCCGGGCGGGCGGATGGCGCGGGCATCGACGGGGCTTGCCGTCTTGACCAGCGCCGCCAGCGAAAACCCGCCCAGGCAAGCCACGCCCACGGCGCGGGCGGCATCGGCAATCGCGCTTCGTCTTGTCACCTTGCGTCGGCCGGTCATGCGGGCCTCCATTCCCTGGCGGCCCCGCCGGGGCCCTTGGTCAGTCCTGTCGTGCCGCGCGGCTTTCCTCCAGCAGCGGCTCATAGCGTCGGTCGGTCAGCGTTTCGAGAAAGGCGACCAGTGCATCGACGCGGCCGTCGTCCAGCATCAGCCCCGATTGCAGCTCGGTCAGCGACAGGTTCTCGGCCACCTCGGGCTCGCCCCAGGGCGTGCCGGTTTCAGGGTTGATCTTCGCCTCGGGCCGGCGGCTGGTATATTTGTTATAGAACAGGACCGCCGTGCGCAGGTCCTTGAAGATGCCGTTGTGCATATAGGGGCCGGTCACCGCGACATTGCGCAGGCTGGGCACCTTGAACCGGCCCGATTGCGCCGGATCCTCGATGCCCGGCCGCGCCAGCAGCCCGTGATCGACATGGTCCGGGCCCAGGCCGCTGGCCGCGCGCGCCGTCTCGTTCACCGGCAGGCCGATATTGTGATATTCGAAATTGGTGAAGGTCTCGCGCTCGGTCACGCCCTGCTTGCGCTGCATGTGGCAAAGCCGGCAGTTCCAGGTGATGAAGACGGTATAGCCGAACTCCTCGAGCGGCGTGAACCTCTCCTCGCCGCGCATGACGCGGTCGTATTTCGAATCGAAGGGCGAAAACTCCTCGGTCGCCTGATAGGCGGCCAGCGCCTCGGCGGCGGCGTCGAAGGCGCGCTGGGGATCGTCCAGCACGCCCTTGCCGAACAGCGCCTCGAACCCGGTCCGATAGGCCGGATCGCCGCGCAGCCGGGCGGCCACCGCCTCACGGTCGGGCATCGCCATCTCGACCGGGTTCAGCATGGGCTGGCCGGCCTGCGCCTTCAGGTCGTCGGCCCGGCCGTCCCAGAACTGGCCGCCCTTGTATTTGCCGTTCGCATCGCGGTGGAAGGCGGGTGCGAGCGCGGCATAGCCCAGCGTCGGCGTGTTGCGGTCGCCATGCGACTGCCCGTCATCGCCGACCGAGACGGCCAGCCCCGCCTTGCCCTCGCGCGGGTCGGTAAAGGCGCGGGCGGGGTCGTGGCAGGTGGCGCAGGATTGCGTCGCATTGCGCGACAGCGCCGGGTCCACGAAAAGCTGCGCGCCCAGTTCCGCCAGGGCATCATCGGCGGGCGGCGCCTGTTCCGCCGCACCCGCGGCCAGGGTCAGGATCGCCAGCGGCGCGAGGCAGGCCAGCCGCAGCATCACGCGGCCCCCATCGGTTCGGGCGCGGCGGCGCGGGCGCGGATCTGGGCCAGAAGCAGGCGATGCGCGGCCAGGTCGGCCAGGTTGGCCAGCCGCGCCAGCCGCTGCTGCGCGGCCAGGTCGTCCGAAAGCGCGGCCAGCAGCCCGCCCGGCGCGACCAGCCGGTCATGTTCGGGCCGCAGCGCCGCGATCAGCGCGGCCAGATCGAGCCCCTGCAAGCCGGCCTGATGCTCCATCGCCCCGGCATGGATCAGCATTTCCTGCGTGACCCGGAAATCGTTCGCGGCGGGGCGGTCGCGCAGGCCGCACAGCACGGCATAGGCCGCCAGCATCCGGCTGGCCGCGTCGGGCGCATTGCGCGCGCGCTGGAACAGCTCGGCCAGGGGCAGCAGATCCGGGACCAGCGGCGCCTGCGCGCCGAAATCGGGGGCCATGGCGCTGGGGCGAAAGGGCGTGCAGCGCCAGCGCGCCTCATGCGCGGTATCGGCGATGCGCCAGCCGGCGATGGCCATGCCGCGGCCGGTCTCGACCACCTGGCGCAAGAGCCAGGCTTGCAGCGCCCCGTGCGCCTGCGCCAATGCCGCCTCGGCCGAGGCGGCGGTGACGCGCAGGATGGCCTCGGCCAGCTTGCCGGCCTCGTTGCCGTAAAGCCGCAGGGGCAGGGGGCCGCCGGGTCCGGGCAGGGTGAGCTCCAGCCCCGAGGCGGGGATGGCGATGTCCAGCTCCCACGCCTGGGTGACGGGGTTGCGCAGGAAAAAGCCGACCAGGAATTCGCGCGGGCTGGTATCGGTCCGCGACAGGCGGATCGTCCCGGCTGGCGATTCAGGCTTCAGCGAGCCGCGAATGTCATAGGGAATCCACATGGCCGGCCTTTCACATGCTACTCGACGACGACCTTGCCGCGCATGAAGGGATGCGGGGTGCAGTGATAGTCATAGGTGCCGGCCTCGGTGAAGGTCAGGGAATAGGCCTGCTCCTTCTTCAGCATCGGGCCTTTCAGGGCTTGCTCGTCCAGCACGCCGGCGACGAAATGGACATTGTGCGGCATTGCCTCGCGGTTGATCCAGGTGACGGTGTCGCCGACCTTCACATGGATCTCGGGGGTGGCGTATTTCATCTTGGTGATGTCGACGACGATGGCATCCTTGGCCACCTCGGCGGCGGGAAGGGGGGTTTCGGACGGGGCCGTCGCCTTGCCGGCCAGGGCGCCCGTGGCGCCGAACGCCGCCAGCGCGCAGGCCGCCAGGCATGAGCGGATCTTGATCGCAGAAATCATTTGCTTCTCCTTGCAGGATGAAGGCCGGGCGCGGGCAGGCGCGCCCGGCCGCCGTCAGCTTGCCTTGCCCACGATGGGCGAGATCGTGCAGTGATAGGTCATGGCATCGTCCTCGGCGCCGAAGCACCAGATGATGTCGTTGGCGAATTCGGGGCGATAGACCGGCAGCTCGCCCTCGGTATTCAGGCAGGGGCAGCGGCCCGAGACGTTGTAGCCGCAGCAGTCGCGATAGGCGATCAGGTAGCTTTGGCCGTCGGTCGGGTTATAGCAGCTGGCCACCCAGCTTGCCGTCGCCAGCTTGGTCCCCGGCGGGCAATTGGTCAGCGAACCGCCCGAGCAGTCGCAGATATTGCCGTCGATCGAGCAGTGCCGCCAATAGTCGCAGGCCTGGATGTCGTTGTCCTGCGGCACCCATTTGGCGCGCGGATCGGTGCCGGCGGGCGCATCGGCGGCATTCGCGCGGCTGACGCGCCCGCGGCGGTCCACAGGCAGAAGCGGCACCAGCCCGATCCCCAGCATCGCCGTTCCCAGCTTGCCGATCACGCTGCGCCGGCTGGTCTGGCCAGCTACGCGCCGCGACAGCTTTTCGACCATGTCGTCGAATCTGAAATTCCCCAGCATGGAACTCTCCTTCCTGTCTTTCGGGGGTTCACATCGCGGCGGTCAGGCCGCCTGCTTCTTCCGGCTGGCCATGTATTGCTGCAACGAGGCGAAGCCGGTCTTGTCGGCCTCGAGCAGGCTTTCCAGGTGTTCGCGCGTATTGGTCAGGCCCTTGGCGCGGATGATGCCCTGGCCGTCCAGCAGCACGCCGTAGGGGATCTTGCCGACCTGGAAGGCCATGCCCGCCTCGGCCGAGACGACATAGCGCATCTCGCCCAGCTCGTGGCTGTCGAGAAAGCGGCGATGCTCCTCGGGGGCGCCGTCCGAGATCATCACCACGTTGATGCCCTCGGCCCGGCCGATGGACTTGATGATCGGGAACAGCTTGTCGCAGACCGGGCAGCTGGGGGCGGTGAACATCAGAAGCGTCTGGCGCCCCTGCGGCTCGGCCCCGCCGATGCGGACCGGGCGGCCGAAGAAATCCGGCAGCTCGAACTCGGGCGCGGCATCGCCGATATCGGGGCCGTGATCGGTGATCATCGCGCCCATGGGCGACGAGCGTTCGTGCAGCAGCCCGACCTGGCGCATCAGCCCCAGCATCACCACGGTCACGCCCAGGAACGCCAGCCACAACAGGATGTTGGAAGCGATCAGGAAGGAAGTCATGTCAGCGTCCTTTCGCAGTCTTGTTTGCCGTCTGCGCGGCGGAAAGCCCGCCAAGCAGCGATGCGCTCAGATAGATCAGCATGGCGGTGGCGCCGGCCAGCAGGCCCGTCGCGCCCTCGACCGGCGAGGCGGGGGCAGCGGCCGGCAGGCCGGCGGCGACGGCCAGCGCCAGCCCGGTCAGCACCAGGTTGCGCAGCACCAGCAGCCAGCTGACCGGTTGCTTCAGCCCGTTGCGGAAACAGCCGCAATCGATCTGGGTCCGGCCGCGCAGCACGTTGATGGCCAGCGCCGCGGCAAAGACCAGCAGCAGCCCCGCCGCCGTGATCGCCGCGGGAGCCGCCAGCGGCGTCACCACCAGGCCGGCGGCCACCGCGGCCTCGACCACCGGCAGGACCAGCGCCACGGCGCGGCTGGCCCCGTCGGGCAGCAGGCGGAAATTGCGCACCACGCCATAGAACTCTTCGACATGGCGCAGCTTGGACAGCGCCGCCGTGACGAAAAGCAGCGCCAGGAAGATGCGCAGCGCCCACAGCACCATGGGTTGGATCAGGAAATCCGCCATGACTTAGCCCATGTCCGCCGTGGTGATGACCTGCGGGCCGTGGCCCAGCTGGTTCACGCTGCGCAGTTCCTCGCCGCTTTCGGCGTCATGGATGTAAAGCGTCTTGTCCCCGGTCGAGAGCGCATAGAGCAGCGGCTTTTCGTCCTGGCTGACATTGATCGAGTCGATCTCGTGGCCCATCTCGAACTTTGCGATGCGCGCGCCGGTCTTGGCATCCAGCACCACCACGAAGCGGCTGGCGGTCTTGTGGCGCCATTCGTCGCGCTGATCGACCAGCAGATAGATGCGGTCCAGCGCCCGGTGATAGGCGACCTGCTGCCAGCCGCCGGGACGCCAGCCCTCGGCCCGCTCCTCCTCGGTCAGCGCCTCGACGGCGGGCAGGAACTTCGCCTCGCCCGAGGACAGGTCGATCTGGTGGATCTTGCCGGTATAGGTCGGCCAGACCAGCCGCCCGGATTTGCTCGAATAGGCGGGGTGGTTGATGAGGAATTCGTCCTCGGGGTGGAACACCTCGCTATGGCTGATCTCGGGCGCGCCCTCGGCGCCGAACTTCACCTTGGCGAGGCTGCCGTCGCGGCAATGCATGAAGAAGGTGTCGGGCGCGGTCGGGAAGATGTGATAGCAGTCCGGCACGTCCAGCATGCGCTTGAACGCCTTGCCCTCCAGATCGACCACGCCCACGGCCGGGGCGGGCGAGAACTGATAGAACAGCAGCGTTTTGTTGTCCGGCGTCAGCGAGGTCATCCAGGGATAGGTGCCGACCAGGAAGCGCGGCGCGTCCGGCAGCTCGATATCCGCCGTGGGCAGCAGCGTGACGGGGTCGAAGACCTCGACGTAATCGGTGCGCTCGCCCCGCGCGATGCGGGAAAACACCGTGCTGGCATGGGCGATGAACGAGCCGTCATCGGCCACCACCGGATTGGGCAGGAAGCCGCCATCGATCATGCCGATCACCCGGCCCGCCTCGCCGTCGATGACGAATTGCTGGGTGACCGCGGCGAAATGCGCCGGGTCGTTGACATAGACGCGGCGCGCGTCGGGCGCGGGCGCTTCCAGGATGCGCGGCTCGTCGTCCTGGCCGGCGGCAAGGTCCGCCGCGGCGGCGCGGGCGGCGGCCTGGCCCTGGGTTTCCTGGGCCGGAGCCTCGGCCTCGGGCGCGTCCTGGGCGCTGGCCGCCAGCGCAAGCGCCGAGCAGCCCAGCCCAAGCCCGATCAGCGAAGCCCGGAACAGCGGCATGAAATTGGGTGGAAGGGCCATCGTCTCCTCCTGTGATGGCAGCAGGACACCCGCGACCCGCGGGCATCGCCGAATGAAAAACGTCGAGAGTCGGGGTGGTTCAGATCAGCGCCAGCACCGTGAAGCCCGCGCCAAGCGCGGTCAGGATCGCGCCGTCGGCCAGCACGGCGTTTTCCTGGTGCCGGGCCAGCCAGGCCTGCACCCGGTAATCGGGGATCGGCAGCGCGTTGACCGCGACCGGCAGGAACCGGCCCAGGTTGAACAGCGCGACGATGGCGATGGCCTCGGGGATATTGCCGGTAAAGACCGCCGCCAGCGTCATCATATACAGCAGCGGCGTCTGCACATAGGTCAGGTAGTCGAGCCCCAGCGACAGCCCGTAAAGCCCGCCGATGACCCATTTCGGGAAACGCTGGCGCGCGTCATGCGGCACCTGCGCCCGGCGCTGCGGATAGGGCACGCGCAGGAAATCCAGCTGATGCGCGCCGTAAGCCAGGCCGATCAGCCCCAGCACCAGCAGCGCCGCGGTGCCGAAACCGGCAGAGCCCGCCGCCATGCCGATGCCGCCCAGCAGGCCGCCCAGCATCAGCGCGCCAAGGCCGTAGCCCGCGCCATGCATGGCGAAGGTCGGCAGCCAGCGGACCACCGCGCCGATCCCGCGCCCGTCCGGCCGCAGAAGCGAGATCGACGAATAGCCGCAGGGCGACCAGGTGGACAAAAGCCCGCCCGCCACCGCCGCCGCGCCGATCACCGTCCACAGCGCCTGCGGGCCGGTGGCGGATGACAGCGCCGCGCCCCCCGCCGCCCCGGCAAGCGCCGCGGCCAGCAGCACCGCCACACGCAGGGCGGGAGAATGGGATTGCGGGAACAAGGTGCAGTCCGGCACCGATGCAAGGCCTCCAGACCGGCCGTGCAAATCTTCGACAGAAACCATGTCACGCCTCCTCTCGCTCAATGGTTCTTGCGCGGACCCGCCCGGAAGCGATTGAAACTAAGACGAAAGTCTGATGATTCAATCGGCCGGGCAAATCCCTGGCAGATTGATGCGCCAAGGCCGCTCTGGTAACCCCGAGGATTTGCAGCCGGTGCCTGCATGCGTGCAGCGGAGACGAAAGTATGAATTGGGACGACCTTCGCGTGGTGGCCGCCGTCAATCGGTGCGGGTCCTTCAACCGGGCCGCGAAAATGCTGAATGTCGAGGAGACCACCATCGCCCGCCGCCTGGCCCGGCTGGAAAGCAGCCTGGGCCGCGCGCTGTTCGAGGCGGTGGACGGGCAGCGCCGGCCGACCGAGCAATGCCGCGCCCTGCTGCAACCGCTGCTGCTGATGGAGCAGGCGGCCGAGGCGATCGCCCACCAGCTCGAACGTCAGGAGCGCCTGCTTCGCAATTTCCGGCTGACCACGATCGACGCCCTTGCGCAGCACTACCTTGCCCCGGCGCTGGCGGATCTGCTGATGGTCGAGCCGGAGCTGTCGCTGCAACTGGAGACCTCGGACGAGAATGTGGACATGGCACGCTGGCAGGCCGATATCGCGATCCGGCTTGGCCGCCCCCGGCGCGGCAATTTCACCATGCGCCGCATCGGCGAGATGCGTTTCGGCCTGGTCCGGCCGGTCGGCGCCGCGGCCGAGGATCTGGTGCTGGCCGCCTATCCCGACCCGCTGATGGAAACGCCCGAGATGCAGGATCTGCAACAGCATTTCCCCGACCGGCAGGTCCGGCTGCGCAGCGCGCATCTTCAGGCGATCCGGGTCCTGATCGACAGCGGCCGGGTGGCGGCGGTGCTGCCGGATTTCCTGATCGGCGACCTGGCTGCGGACGGGCGGTTCGATATCCACCGCCTGCCGGCCCGGCGCGAGATCTGGCTGCTGGCGCAACCGCATCTGCGCGACGATCCGCTGGCGCGGCGCGTGACCAACTGGTGCGTCGAGCTGTTTGCGGAGACCCTGGCCGGCGCCGCAACCTAAGCCGCCGCCCCGACCGGGCGTCATCGCGGATCGTCGCGCTCCATCACCCGCGCCATGATCTCGGCGCTCATGGCCAGGCCGGGCAGGGGGGCCGAGATGCCTTGCCCGCACCCGGTCCCCTCGGTCGAACAGCATCAGGGTCGGCGTGCCCTCCAGCCCCATTCCCGCATGGCGGGCGGCTTTCGGCCAATCCGGGCCTGCCCCGGGTGGGGCGGCCTCGTCCGCCGTTGCGAAGGGCTTGAAACCAAAGAAACAATGGCCATCTTGTCTGGCGGGGCCACGGTCCCTCGGGATTTGCGCAAAGGGTGTCGTCTTGGAAAGCTTCGGCTTGGACCGATTCGTCCTGCGTCTTGAACAGGCGCATGGCTTGCCCCGGCCCCGTTGACGCGCCAGGCGCGGACGGCAGGCCGGGGTAAGGTGAATCCGGCCCGTTTCCTCAAGAGGTTCCGTCATGCTGCGCGCCTTCCTGCCGGCGGTTTGTCCGCATTGCGGCGAAGACGTTCCCCGGGCTGCGGCCCGGCGATGTCCGATCTGCCGTTCTCCGTTCCAAGTGCCGTTCTCGGTGCCCGAGCCTCGCCGCCTTCCGCGGCGCAAAGGAGCAAAGGGGGGCGACGATGGCGAAAGATGAAATCCCCGCCCCCGGCTTGCTGTGGCGGCTGGCGGCGGCCATCGCCGTCGCGCTGGCCATCGCCACGCTGGCCGAGCCGCTGGCGCGCCGCCATCCCGACCTGTCCGCCTTGCAGCTTTGGGCAGGACCGCTGCGCAATGCCGGCTTTTCGGTGGCCTGCTTTGCCGGCGCGCGCCTGGCGCATGGGCTGGCCGCCCGGCGGCTCTTGCGGCGCAGGAAGGGCCGTCGCCCGGTGCCCAAGGTGCTGCTGGATCTGTTCTGGTTCGGGCTGCTGGCCGTCGCCACGCTGGCCAGCCTGTCGCTGTTCTTCCGTCAGGACCTGTCCGGGATCCTGACCGGCTCGGGGCTGGTCCTGGCGGTGCTGGGCTTTGCCGTCCGCAATGCGGTCGCCGATGTGTTCTCGGGGCTGGCGATGGGGATCGAGGCGCCGTTCCGCATCGGCGACTGGGTGCGCATCGAGACCCTGGCCGAGGGCAAGGTGCAGGAGATCGGCTGGCGCACCACGCGGCTGGTCAGCCGCGACAGCACCTATGTCATCCTGCCCAACAGCCAGATCTCGGCGCGGCGGATCACCAATTTCAGCGCGCCGCGGCAGGAATACCGCGACCATGCCGAACTGACCCTGCCCGCCGAGCTGCCGGTGGCCGAGGCCGGCCGGCTGATCGCCGGGGCGGCGGTGGCGGCGCGGTCGATCTCGGCCGGCAAGCCGCCCGAGGTGCAGGTGACGCATTACGGCCCCGCCGGCATCAGCTATCGGGTGAAATACTGGGTGCCGCAGCACGACCGCGAACTGGCCTGCCGCAACGAGGTGCTGAGCCTGATCGACGCCGCGCTGCGCGAACAGGGCATCCGGCTGGCGGCCGAGCGGATGCCCTGCGGCGAGGGTCAGGACAGCGCCAGCGCGGGCAGCACGGCCGGCCGGTGCGAGGCGATCAGCCCGGCCTCGGCCGCGGCCAGATAGATGTGGTGGAAGGCATCGACCCGCCCGCCGATCAGCTGGATGTCGTCGCGCCGCCAATGCCAGGGCTGGGCGTCCAGCACCCGCTCGAACGGGTCCGAGGCGGTGGCCGACCAGAAGGCGGCGATGCCGTCGGGCCGCAGCGCCTTGCGCAGCACCGCCAACCCGTGATCGCCGTAAAGCCGGCCGTTCGCCTGGCGCACGGTGAAATCCGGCCCGTTGTCGGTATCCATCAGGATCACGTCGAAACCGGCGCGGTGTTCCAGCAGCACCTCCATCACATCCGCGATCCGCAGGGTGACGCGCGGATCGCGCAGCGGATGGCCGGCCAGATGACCGATGCGGTCGCGGTTCCAGCCGGCGATCTCGGGGACAAGCTCGCAGACCGTGACCCGCGCGGCCGGCCCCAGCAATTCCAGCGCCGCGCGCAGGGTGAAGCCCATGCCGAGCCCGCCGATCAGCACGCGGGCGTCGCTGCGGCCATGCAGGCGCAGGCTGCGCTCGGCCAGCACGGTCTCGGACTGGTGGTTGAGGTTCGACATCAGCTCCAGGCCGTTGAAGCGGATCTCGTAAAGGGCGCCGCGCTGGCGCAGCAGGATTTCGTCGCCCGCCGCGGTATCGGCGCGGGCCAGGGTATTCCAGATGGGCATGATCGATCCCCGACATCGGGCAGGCCGTGGGCCTCCCGGTGGTTGCGTGACGGTTTCGGAAAATGGCCTCGGGTTGCCCGGCGTTCAGCGCGCGGACAACCCCGGCACATTGTTGGCCCTGAAACCGATCAGCAGCGGAAAGATCGCCGAAGGATGCGAGAGGCCGTTCCGCGGCGCGGGGCCGCGATCCCGGCGCAACCGATCCAGTCGCATGGCAACGCCCCTATGCCGCCGGGGTCACCGGATCGGCCCCGCCGACCGACAGCACGGTCAGTTCGCGCGTCTCGCCCGCCCGGGTGTCCCAGGTAAAGCGCGCGCCCGCCCGCAGGCCGATCAGCGCCACCCCGATCGGCGTCAGCACCGAGGCGCGGCCGGCGGCGATGTCGGCATCCTCGGGCCAGGCCAGCACGACGGTCTGCTCGCGCCCGGTGGTTTCGTCGCGGAAGGTGACGGCGCTGCCGATGCTGGCGACATCATCGGGCATCCGCGCGGGCGGCAGGACGCGGGCGCGGGCCAGTTCGGCCAGCAGCCGGTCGGCAAGATCGGGATTGCGCGCCATCGCCCCCTCGGCAAGACGTTCGAGCCGGTCGAGCGTGTCGCTGGCGATGGTGACCGGCGGTCGCGGTGTTCTGGCCATGTCGGCTCCTTCAAGTCGTGTCGTGCCCTGCCATGGCCGCGATGCGGCCGGCCGGGCGGTGGGTTGGCTGGATCAGGGAACCCCGGGCGCGAGGTCAGCGCAAGGACGCCTCTGCCCGGGGCAGAGAGCGCGTCAGCAGCAAACCGGTGCAGAACCGGCCTCTGCAAGGGGAAAGGCGCGTGGTCATGGCATCAGTCTAGCCGCGCCGCCGCGCCGAGTCGAGAGACCGGAGCCGCGCCCCTGCGGATGCCGCCCCTCCCGGCCGACCCAGCGGCGGGCCCGGCCCTTTCCGCCCATCACCGCCGGCCGGCATGCTGCCCTCGCGGGGCTTGACCCCCGGCAGCGGCGGGGTTATCTGCGCGCCATGATCTGCAAGGCCCAAGCTTTCGCGAAACGCTATTATCCGCTGCCCTGAGCAGCGGAGCGCCTTGCCATGCCGCCGCTGCCCTGTCGCCAGCGGTCGCGCATCGGAACCCTCCTGACCTCTGGCGTCGCCCTTTTTCCGAAGGATCGTCCCATGTCACCCCATCCCTCCGTGCTGATCTTCGGCTTTGGCGCCTTTGGCCGGCTGATCGCCCGCGCGCTTGCGCCGCACTTGCCCGTGGCGGTCAGCGACCCCGACCCTGCCGCGCGGGCCGAGGCGCGCCGGCTGGGCCTTGCCGTGGTCGGGCCGCGGCAGGCGGGACGGTTCGGCGTGGTGGTGCTGGCGGTCCCGGTCCCGGGCCTGGGCGATTGCCTGCGCCGGTTGGCGCCGCATCTGCGCCCCGGCCAGGTCGTCGCCGATGTCTGCTCGGTCAAGCAGGGTCCGGCCGGGCTGATGCGGCAGATCCTGCCCGCCGGGGTCGAGATCCTTGCCTCGCATCCGCTGTTCGGGCCGCAAAGCCTGCCCGGACCGCTGGCCGGCGGCCGCGTGGTGCTGTGCCCGGTGCGCGGCAGGGGCTGGCGCCGCATCGCCGCTTTCCTGCGCCGGGTGCTGGGGCTGGAGATCATCCTCGCCACGCCCGAGGAACACGACCGCCATGCCGCGCTGACCCAGGGCCTGACCCATCTTCTGGCCCATGCCCTGGCCGGGTTTCAGCCGCATCCGCGGATCCGCACCCGCAGCTTCGACCTGCTGGCCCGGGCGCTGGCGATGGTGGGCGCCGATGCGCCCGAGGTCTTTGCGGCGGTGACGCAGGACAATCCGCATGTCGCCGCCATCCGGGACAGGTTCGTGCAACGGCTGCTGGCGGCTCCGGCGGCGGCGACCGGCGCCACGGGGCAGGGGCAGCAGGGGCGCGATGCCGCGGCTTGAGGGGCGCGCGCCCTATCTCGCCTCGATGGTCGCGAGATAGCGGTGGACAGCCTCGTCTCCGCCGCCCAGCCAAGCCTGTTCGTCGCCGCGCAGGGCGGGCGGCTCCAGCCAGCCGGGCTCGATGCCGGTCATGTCGGGCAGTTGATGCGCGATGCCCTTGTGGCAGTCGATGCAGGTCTTTTCGCCCGAGATCAGATAGCGTTCGTGGATCTCGGCCGCGCGGCGGGTCTGCTTGGTGAAGTCCATCGCCACCGCCGCATGGCAGTTGCGGCATTCCAGGGAATCGTTGGCCTTGAGCCGCGCCCATTCGTGCTTGGCCAGCTCCAGCCGCTTTTCCAGGAATTTCTCGCGCGTGCTGATGGTGCCGAAGATCTTGCCCCAGACCTCCTTGGAGGCCTGCATCTTGCGGGCGATCTTGTCGGTCCATTGATGCGGCACATGGCAGTCGGGACAGCTGGCCCTGACGCCCGAGCGGTTCGAGAAATGCACCGTCGGCATCAGCTCCTGATAGACGTTGTCGCGCATCTCGTGGCAGCTGGTGCAGAATTTCTCGGTATTGGTGACCTCCAGCGCGGTGTTGAACCCGCCCCAGAAAATCACCCCGCAGATGAAGCCGCCCAGGGTCAGGAAGCCGATGCTGAGAAAGCTGCTGGGCCGGCTGATGACGCGCCAGAACCAGGTGACCCGGCCCCGTACCCAGCGGATGCTCGCCTTGATCCAGCCCATGTCACGGGCCCCCGGCGTGGCGATAGCCGTCGCGGAACTCGTTCGGCACCAGCGGCCTCACATCGGCCTGCTGGACATGGCAGGCGGTGCAGAAATAGCGCCGCGGCGTCACGTCGGTCAGGATCTGCCCGTCGCGGTCCATGAAATGCGTGACGCTGATCATCGGCGCGCCCGAGCCTTCGGTGAATTGCGGCTTGTGGCAATCCATGCAGCGGTTGGTGTTCACGGTCAGCTGGTAGCCGTCGATGGAATGCGGGATCACCGGCGGCTGTCCGGGATAGTTGCGCATCCGGCGCACATCGTCGGTGATCGGCCGGCCGAGCGGCGGGATCTGCCCCTCGGACATCGGCTCGGCCCAGCCGGTCAGCGGCGGGACGATCTGCACCGCTGGCTCGGCCTGCGGCAGGGCGGCGCCGACCAGGGCGAACAGGGTCAGCCCGGCCATGGCGACGGGCCGGATCAGACGGAAAGGAGCTTGACCGCGCATTTCTTGAAATCCGTCTGTTTGGAAATGGGATCCGTGGCGTCCAGCGTCACCTTGTTGATCAGCTGGCTGGCGTCGAACCACGGCACGAAGATCACCCCGCGCGGCATCCGGTTCCTGCCGCGCGTCTCGACGCGCGAGCGGATCTCGCCGCGGCGTGAGACGATGCGCACCTCGGCGCCCTGGTTGAAGCCCATGTCGCGGGCATCCTCGGGGTTCATGAAGCAGCGGGCGCCGGGGAAGGCCCGGTAGAGCTCGGGCACGCGCATGGTCATCGATCCGGAATGCCAATGCTCCAGCACCCGGCCGGTCACCAGCCAGATGTTGTATTCCTCGTCGGGCGGCTCGGCCGGCGGCTCATAGGGCACGGCGATGATCTTGGCCTTGCCGTCCGGGTTGCCATAGAACTGCACGCCGGCGCCCGGCTCGACATAGGGGTCCAGCCCCTCGCGATAGCGCCACAGCGTTTCCTTGCCGTCCACCACCGGCCAGCGCAGGCCGCGGACTTCGTGATAGGTGTCATAGGGGGCAAGGTCGTGGCCATGGCCGCGGCCGAAGGCGGCATATTCCTCGAACAGGCCCTTCTGGACGTAGAAGCCGAAATGCTTGGCCTCCTGGTTGGCGTAATCGGGGTTCAACTCGGAGATGTCGAAGCGGTCCACGCTGCCGTTGCGGAACAGCACGTCGAACAGGCTCTGGCCGCGATAGTTCGGGTTGGCGGCCAGGATCTCCTCGGGCCAGACCTCGTCGGTGGTGAAGCGCTTCGAGAACTCCATCATCTGCCACAGGTCCGAGCGCGCCTCGCCCGGCGCCTCGACCAGCTGGTGCCAGACATGGGTGCGCCGCTCGGCATTGCCATAGGCGCCTTCCTTCTCGACCCACATGGCGGCGGGCAGGATCAGGTCGGCGGCCAAGGCGGTGACCGTGGGATAGGCGTCCGAGACGACGATGAAGTTTTCTGGGTTGCGATAGCCCGGCCAGGCCTCGTTGCTGTTGTTGGGCGAGGCTTGCAGGTTGTTGTTCACCTGGATCCAGTAGAAGTTCAGCGTGCCGTCATGCAGCGCCCGGTCCTGGGCCACCGCATGCAGCCCGGGCTTGTCGGGGATCAGGCCTTCGGGGATGCGCCAGATCTCCTCGGCATGCTTGCGGTGTTCGGGATTGGTCACGGTCATGTCGGCCGGCAGGCGATGGGCGAAGGTGCCCACCTCGCGCGCCGTGCCGCAGGCCGAGGGCTGGCCGGTCAGCGAGAACGGGCTGTTGCCCGGCTCGGAGATCTTCCCGGTCAGCAGGTGGAGGTTATAGACCATCTGGTTGGCCCAGACGCCGCGCACATGCTGGTTGAAGCCCATGGTCCACAAGGACATGACCTTGCGGTCGGGATCGGCGTAAAGCTCGGCCAGCTGCTCCAGGAAGCCCGGCTCCACCCCGCTGAGTTCCGAGACCTTCTCCAGCGTGTATTCGCTGACCAGTTCGGCGAATTCCTCGAATGTCGAGGGCGTGGTCGCCGCCGGGTCCTCGGCCGTGCGCGCGGCCACCTCGCGCGGGTCGTCGTCGCGCAGCCCGTAGCCGATGCCGGTCGCGCCGGCGACGAAGGTGGTGTGGCGATCCACGAAATCGCGGTTCACCCGGCCGGTCTGGATGATGTGGTTGGCGATGTAGTTCAGGATCGCCAGGTCGGTGCCGGGCTTGAAGACGATGGGAATGTCCGCCAGGTCCGAGCTGCGATGGGTAAAGGTGGACAGCACCGCCACCTTGACATGCGGGTGGCCCAGCCGCCGGTCCGCGACCCGCGTCCACAGGATCGGATGCATCTCGGCCATGTTCGAGCCCCAGAGCACGAAGGCATCCGCCGCCTCGAAATCGTCATAGCAGCCCATCGGTTCGTCCATGCCGAAGGTCCGCATGAAGGCATAGGCCGCCGAGGCCATGCAATGCCGCGCGTTGGGGTCGAGGTTGTTCGACCGGAACCCCGCCCGCATCAGCTTGGTCGCGGCATAGCCCTCGAAGATCGTCCATTGGCCCGAGCCGAACATGCCGACGGCGGTCGGCCCCTTGTCCTTCAGCACCCGCTTGGCCTGGGCGGCCATGGTGTCGAAGGCTTCCTCCCAGCTGACCGGGGTGAACTCGCCGTCCTTGGCATAGATGCCGTCCCTCTTGCGCAGCAGCGGCTGGGTCAGGCGGTCCTGGCCATACATGATCTTGGACAGGAAATAGCCCTTGACGCAGTTCAGGCCGCGGTTCACCTCGGCCAGCAGGTCGCCATGGGTGGCGACCACGCGGCCCTCCTTGACGCCCACCATGACGCCGCAGCCGGTGCCGCAAAAGCGGCAGGGTGCCTTGGACCAGGTGATCTGGAGGGATTCGACCCCGCCGGGCACTGGCTGCGCCTGCGAGGACAGCGGGATATTGGCGGCCATGGCGGCGATCCCCGCCGCCTGCGCCTTGAGCAGATCGCGTCGGGAAATGGTCATGCCAGCGCCTCCTTCTCATCGGCGGGAAGGATCTGCTCGAAGACCAGGTTGGCCGAGAACACGCCCTCCATGACCGAGATCTCGGCCATGCGGCCGCCGATCTCACCCACCGAGGCGCCCTCCAGCACCAGGACGATCTTGGCGCCCTCGACGGCATGGACCTCGGTCCCGGGCAGGGTGGCGAAATGCCGGGCCAGCTCGGCAGCGCGATCCGGCCGGGCCGTGACGACGGCGCTGGAGATGTGGAGGAATCGCGATTCCGTGCCGCTGTCCTGTTTCAGCTTTCCGGTCAGGATGTCGCGTCGCTGGATGGGGGTCCTGTCTGGCTCGCGCATGGCCGCTCTCTAATGCATGGGTCCGGGGGGTCCGAAGATGATCTGAGACATCCAGACCAGGAAGCCGTAGCCGCCGACGATCGCGACCGACAGGATCGGCCAGATCACCACGGCAAGAATCAGGAAGGCGATGATTTCATCCCGCTTCCGGTGCTGGGGACGATCGGTTTCTTTCGCGGAATCGATCATTTCTGGGCAACCCGTGCGTCAAAATGCCTCAGTTCAATCTTCCACAGAACTGTGAAGAATCAAAGAAGGTTCCCATGAAAATGCAGCCCGGTCCAGCATCCAGCCGGCCAAGCCGTCGACGCCCGGTTCAAACCGGGCGCTGTGCCGCGCCTGAAACGCCTTGCTTTTCAGCAAGATAGCCGGGGCGTGCGGCGAGAGCCCCGGTCCCTGGGCTTAACGTCAGCGGAGCGCCCCGGACAGGGGCAGGCCGATGACAAGCGGCGGTGCGATCAGCCCGGCGGTACCCTGCGGATCGGATTTCGGCCTCGCTCGATTCCTGCGCATGGGCTGTCTCCCCCGCCTCATTCGTTATGCATGTTCAAACATAACGAATGGCAAGTCAAGCCGGAATCGGCCCTTGCGGGCCGACTGCGGCATGAGGGTGCTAACGGGCGAAGCCGCTGATCCGCGGCAGCCAGGTGGAGAGGGCCGGCACGAAGGTCAGGATCAGCAGCGAGGCCAGCGCCGCCAGGAAGAAGGGCGGCAGTTCCCGGATCAGCGCCGAGGGCTTCTGCTTGGTCGCCGAGGCCACGACGAAGATCAGCCCGCCCACCGGCGGCGTCATCAGCCCGAAGGTCAGGTTCACGATGACGATGATGGCGAAATGATCCGCGGCGATGCCAAGGTTATGGGCGATGGGGGCCAGGATCGGCACCAGGATCATCACCCCCGGCAGCGGGTCCATGAACATGCCGAAAGCCAGCAAAAGCAGGTTCACCATCAGCAGGAAGGCGATGGGCGACAGATCCATGGCGATCACCGCATCGGCCATGGCCTGTGGCACGCCCTCGATGATCAGCACCCAGGCAAAGGCGCGGGCGGCGGCCAGGATCATCAGCACCGCCACCGACATGATGGCCGAGCGCAGGAACGCCCCCCACAGATCCGCAAGCGTGAAGCCGCGATAGACGAAGGCGCTGGTGATGATGGCATAGAACACCGCCACGACCGAGGCTTCGGTGGGGGTGAAGACGCCGCCGCGGATGCCGCCGACGATCAGCACGATCAGCAGCAGCGCGGGCAGGGCGGCAAAGCTGTTGCGGACCATCTGGCCCACCGGCGGGCGCGGCTCCAGGCTGCGATAGTTGCGCTTGCGGCTGATCCACCAGTTCACCGCGGCCAGCAGCGCCGCGATCAGGATGCCGGGCAGGATCCCGGCCATGAACAGCGAGCCGACCGAGGTGTTGCGGTCTTGCAGCGCATAGATGATCATGGTGATCGAGGGCGGGATGATCGGGTCGATCACCGCCACGGAAATCGTCAGCGCCCCGGCATAGGCCTTGGAATAGCCGCTGCGCTCCATCATCCGCGCCATCATCGCGCCCGGCCCCGCCGCCGAGGCCAGCGCCGAGCCCGAGATCCCGGCGAACAGCGTGCCGGTCAGCACGTTGGCATAGCCCAGCCCGCCGCGCAGGTGGCCGACGAATTGCGAGGCGAAGCGCAAGAGCATGCGCGAGATCGCCCCGGTGGACATGATCTCGGCCGCCAGGATGAAGAAGGGCACGGCCAGCAGCGGGAAGCTGTCGAGGCCGGTGAACATCTCCTTGACCACCACGACCAGCGGGTAGCGGCCGGACAGGCCGACCGCCGCGAAAGCCGCCATCGCCAGCGCGAAGGCGATGGGCACCCCCATGACCATCAGGATCAGGAAGGCGGCGATCAGGATCTCAACCAAGGGGGGCCTCGTCGGAATGCTGCAACCCGGCGCGCAGGTAGAGCGGCGCGATCAGCGCCAGATGGGCGATCATCAGCGCGAAACCGGCGGGCATCGCGGCATAGATCCATTTCATCGGCACCTGCAACGCCGCCGATTTCTGGATCGCCATGCGGTTCATGTAGTCGATGCCGACCCAGACCATGAAGCCGAAAAAGGAAAACAGGACCAGCAGGATCACCAGCCGCAGGATGCGCTGGCCCCTGCCGGGCAGCGCATCCTGGGCATTGGTGATGGCGGCATGGGCGCCATGGCGCAGGGCCAGCCCGCTGCCCAGGAAGGTCAGCCAGATCATCGAATAGCGCGCGACCTCGTCGGCCCAGGTCAGCGAATTGCCGGTCAGGTAGCGGCCGGCGACGTTCCAGCCGACGATGACCGACATCGCCGCCAGCCCCAGCACGAGGACGGCACCGTTCAGCGTGACGAAGGCGCGTTCGATCTGGCGCATCGCTGGGCTACTCGACCGCCTGGATGCGGTCCATCAGCTCCTTGCCGAACTGGGCCTCATATTGCTGATAGGGTCCGGCCAGCGCCTCGCGGAAGGCGGCCTTCTGCTCGGGCGAAAGCTCGTTCACCTGCATCCCGGCCTCTTGCATCGCGGCGACGCCCGAGCTGTCAACATCGTCGACATAGGCCCGCATCGCCGTCACGGCGTCCTTCGCCGCCTTCTCGAAGGCCGCTTTCTGCGCATCGTCCAGCCCGTTCCACAGCGTGGGTGAGACCAGGATGATGGTCGAGGAATAGACGTGGCCGTCCAGCGTCAGGAATTTCTGCACCTCGTTCAGCTTGGCCGAGACGATCACCGACAGCGGGTTTTCCTGTCCGTCGATGGCGCCCTGTTCCAGCGCGCCGATCACCTCGGGCCAGGCCATGGGCGTGGGGGCGGCGCCGAGCGCGCGGAAGGCCTCGATATGCACCGGGTTCTCCATGGTGCGGATCTTCAGCCCGTTCAGGTCCGAGGGCGCCTCGACCGCGCCGCGATTGCTGGTGATGTGGCGGAAGCCCTGCTCGCCCCAGGCCAGCGCGTGCAGGCCGGCGGCGTCGAATTTCGCCAACATCTCCCGGCCGATCTCGCCGTCCAGCACCTTGCGGGCATGGTCCTTGTCGCGCAGCAGGAAGGGTACGCCCAAGACGCCGACCTCGGGGACGAAATTGGTCAGCGTGCCGTCCGAGGCGATGGTCATCTCGACGCTGCCGAGTTGCAGCCCCTCCAGCACCTCGCGCTCGCCGCCCAGGCCCGAGGAGGGGAAGTGGCGGAAGGTGAACTGGTCGCCCAGGCTTTCCTTGAGCGAGGCCTCGAAGGCCTTGGCGCCGGCACCGTAATGGCTGTCCTCGGCCAGCGCGTAGCCGATCTTGATTTCCTGCGCGAACGAAGGCGCGGCGACGGCGGCGCAGAGAAGCGCCGCGGCAAAGACGTGTTTCATGCTGAATCCCTTCCGCTGTCCGGCAGGGATTTAGCGCCACATGACGGGAATGTGCAATCCCGCTGCCGGTCTCGGCCAGGCCGGCGAGGTTCAGCCCTTGCCGCGCTCGGCCTCGGCCAGCGTGCGGACCACCTCCTCGTCGCTGGTCTGGTCGAAATCGCGGTAATGCAGGCCCACCGCATGGAACGGCTCGGGTGTGCGCAGGCAGACGACCTCGTCGGCCTCGGCGCGGATCTTCTCCAGCACGTCGGGCGGGGCGACCGGCACGGCGACGATCACCCTGGCCGCGCCCGACCGCGCCAGCGCCTTGAGCGCGATGCGCATGGTCGCGCCGGTCGCGATGCCGTCATCGACCACGATCACGGTCCGGCCCCGCGTCTCGGGCGCCGGCCGTCCGCCGCGATAGGCTTGCCGCCTGCGCTCGATCTCCCGCAGCTGAAGGGCCTTTTCGGCTGCGATATGCTCCTCTGTCGCCCGGGTTGCCGCGACGAGCTGGTCGTCCAGAAGCAATTGCGGCGGCGTGCCGTCCACGATGGCGCCGATGGCAAGCTCGGGATGCGCCGGGGCCCTGATCTTGCGGACCAGGATGACGTCCAGCGGCGCGTCCAGCACCTTCGCGACCTCGAGCCCGACCGGCACGCCGCCGCGCGGCAGCGCCAGGACCAGGACAGGCTCCCCCTTGTGACCGGACAATGCGGCGCCAAGCTGCCGGCCAGCATCCGTGCGATTTGCGAACATCCCGCCCCCTTTTGATTATCCGCAACCGAACCCCTTGGCCTTGTGGAATGTTCCCGTGCCGGTTTGCGAGCCCTGCCATGCCCCAACCCGCCTGGGCCGGCAGGAAGGCGCGGGGCCCTTCGGCACCCCCGGACCGGTCTGGCCTTCGGTGCGCACAACCAGGAGTGGCGGGATTCGGCGCCATGATTGCCGGTCAGAGCGGCAATCGCCGCCTGGCGGCCTCGCAAGGGGCGTGCGGCAAGGGGATTTCTGCGCACGGTTCCGCCGAAGGCCGGGGCGGCGGCAGATGCCGATGGACGCTCGGGCCGGGACGTATTAGGAAGATAGCCCAAGGCATGGGCCGGCCAGCCCACCCCAGAGACGAAGAACAGAGCAGAACCGAGCAGACAGATGCAATCCGGCAAAAGCGCGGCCCAGACCGTCGCGACCGTGAAGCCTTTACAGATCCGCGGCCGCACCTTCACGGCCATCGCGCTGCATCTGAGCGGCTGGCCGGATCGCGCCTTTTTCGAGGCGCTGGAGGCGCGGCTGAACCAGACGCCGCTGTTCTTCGACAATGCGCCGCTGGTCATCGACCTGGAGCAGGCCGAGGGGCTGGACAGTGCCGAGGCGCTGATGCACCTGACCGCCGAACTGCGGCGGCGCAAGCTGTCGGTCTTTGGCATCCAAAGCGGCACGCCCGCGCAGGCGCGCGCCGCGGCCGAGGCCGGGCTGATCTCGCTGCCCAGTGGGCGCGACGTGGCGCTGGAGCGCGTCTCGCGCCAGGGCAGCCGCCCGCAGCCCGCCCCGGCACCGGCGCCGAAGGAGCCGGCGAATCTCATGGTCACCCAGCCGGTGCGCTCGGGCCAGACGGTCTTTGCCGATCGCGGCGACCTGATCGTCATCGGCTCGGTCAGTTCCGGGGCCGAGGTGATCGCGGCCGGCAACATCCACATCTATGGCCGGCTGCGCGGCCGGGCGCTGGCGGGCGTCAACGGCGATACCGCGGCGCGGATCTTCTGCCATGCGCTCGATGCCGAGCTGCTGGCCATCGCCGGGCTCTACCGCACCAGCGAGAACCTGGGGGCCGATACGCCGCGGCAATATGTGCAGGTCTATCTTCAGGGCGAGGTGCTGCGCATCGAGTCCCTCAAATAACCCATGATCGAAAGGAAACGCTCGTGAGCAAGGTTATCGTAGTCACCTCCGGCAAGGGCGGCGTCGGCAAGACAACCTCCTCTGCCGCCATCGGCGCAGGGCTCGCCATGCGCGGCCACAAGACTGTCGTGATCGATTTCGACGTGGGCCTGCGCAACCTGGACATGATCATGGGCTGCGAGCGGCGCGTGGTCTTCGACTTCATCAACGTCATCCAGGGCGATGCCAAGCTGAAGCAGGCGCTGATCAAGGACCGCCGGCTGGAGAACCTGCATGTCCTGCCGACCTCGCAGACCCGCGACAAGGACGCGCTGACCAAGGAAGGCGTCAAGGCGGTGCTGGACGAGCTGCGCGAGGAGTTCGACTATATCGTCTGCGACAGCCCGGCCGGCATCGAGCGCGGCGCGCATCTGGCGATGTATTACGCCGACGAGGCGGTGGTGGTTACCAACCCCGAGGTGTCCTCGGTGCGCGACAGCGACCGGGTGCTGGGCCTGCTGAACAGCAAGAGCGCGCTGGCGGAAAAGGGCGACGGCAGCGCGGTCAAGGCGCAGCTGCTGCTGACCCGGTTCGACCAGAATCGCTCGGCCAATGGCGAGATGATGAGCGTCGAGGACGTGCTGGAGATCCTGGCGATTCCGCTGCTGGGGATCATCCCGGAAAGCACCTCGGTCCTGAAGGCCTCGAACGAGGGCACGCCGGTGTCGCTGGACGAGAGATCGCCGGCCGGCAAGGCCTATATCGACGCCGTCGGCCGGCTGGTCGGCGAGCAGATCGAGATGCGGATCAATCCGGGCGAGCAGCGCCGCGGCTTCTTCCAGCGGCTCCTGGGACGGACGGCCTGACATGTTCGGTTTCTCATTCCGCCAGCGAAAGCCCAGTTCGGCGCAGACCGCCAAGGAGCGCCTGCAAATCCTGCTTGCGCATGAGCGTTCCAGCGGCGGGTCCAACCCGGATTTCCTGCCGCTCTTGCAGCGCGACATTCTCGAGGTGGTGCGCCGGCACATGGAGATCGACGGCGACGCCGTGGACGTCAAGCTGGAGCGCAGCGACGATCTGTCGAGCCTGGAGATCAATATCGAGCTGCCCTATGCCAAGCCGCTGAAGGCGCGGACCGCCAGCTAGGCCCGCGCCCGTCCCGGCACCGGACACAGCCCGCCCCGACAAAGAGCGGGCCGTCGGGGATCATAGCGCGCCCTTCTCCATCTCGGCGGCGATATGCTCGGCCTGCCGGATCGCCAGCGCGACGATGGTCAGCGTCGGGTTTTCGGCCGCCGAGGTGGTGAAGACCGAACCGTCCGAGACGAACAGGTTCGGGACGTCATGCGCCTGGCCCCATTTGTTCACCACCCCGTCGCGGGGGTTTTCCGACATGCGGTTGGTGCCCAGATTGTGGGTCGAGGGATAGGGCGGCGTCGGCAGCACCCGCGTCGCACCCGCCGCGCGATAGATCCTCTCGCCCACGGCATAGGCATGGTTGCGCATGGCGATGTCGTTCGGATGGTCGTCGTAATGTACGTTCGGCACCGGCTGCCCGAAGCGGTCCGTCTCACCGCGGTTCAGCGTGATGCGGTTCGTCTCTTGAGGCAGATCCTCGCCCACGATCCACATGCCGGCCATGTTCTCGTAGCTGTCCAGCGCCGAGGTGAACTCGCGTCCCCAGCCGCCGGGGTCCATGAAGGCCGCCATGAACGGGATGCCCAGGGCCAGAGTCTCCAGCTCATAGCCGCCGACAAAGCCGCGGGCGGGGTCGTGATGCGCCTCGTCCTGCACGATGCCGGCCATGGTGGTGCCGCGCCACATCCGTACCGGGCGCTCGAAGATCGCATAGACCGAGCCGGTGGTGTGGCGCATGTAGTTGCGCCCGACCTGGCCGGAACTGTTCGCCAGCCCGTCCGGGAACCGCTCCGAGGCCGAGGCCAGCAGCAGGCGCGGGCTTTCGATCGAGTTGCCGGCGACGGCGACGATGCGGGCGCGCTGGAACTGCTCGGTCCCGTCGCGGTCGATATAGCGCACGCCGGTGACCTTGCCCTCTTCGTCATGCTCGATCCGGGTGGCGTGGCTATGGTCGCGGACCTCGAGGTTGCCGGTCGCCTCGCCGCGCGGGATGTCGGTATAGGCGGCCGACCATTTCGCGCCCCATTTGCAGCCCTGGAAGCAGAAACCGGTCTGCTGGCAGGCCATGCGGTCGTCGTAATCGACCGAGTTGATCGCCATGCGCCCGGTCGAGACCTTGCTGTAGCCCGCGGCCTTGGCGCCCTTTTCAAACACCAGGTAATTGTTGTTCCCCGGCAGGCCGGGCAGGTCGTTGGTGCGGGTGACGCCCAGCTTCTTCTCGGCCAGGTCGTAATAGGGCTCCAAGTCGGCCAGCGTGATCGGCCAGTCCAGCAGGCTGGCGCCGTCCACCGGGCCATAGGTCGTCAGCGCCTTGAACTCGTGCTCCTGGAAGCGCAGCGATGCGCCGGCCCAGTGGATCGAGGTGCCGCCGACCGCCTTGACGATCCAGGCCGGCAGGTTGGCAAAGTCCCGCGCCACCCGCCAGTCGCCCGAGGTGGTGCGCATGTCGCCCCAGCTCAGCTGCGCGAAGCTGTCCCATTCGTCGTTGATGTAATCCTCGGGCAGGTAGCGCCCGCCGGACTCCAGCGCCACGACCTTGACGCCCCTTTGCGCCAGCTCGTTGGCCAGCACGCCGCCGCCCGAGCCGGTGCCGATCACGACCACGACCGAGGCGTCGTCATGCCCGAATTTCGCCATATTGTCAGCCATCTCCGCCTCCCTCACAGCCAGTCGATGTCGTTGAAGCCGCGCTCGATATAGCCGCCCTGCGAAAAGCTCTCGCCCTCATAGCCAAAGACCGGCCAGACCTCTTTCTGGTTGTAGAGCCCGGTCACCAGCCCGGCGCGCACGGTCTGGAAGAAGGGCGTGTGCTCGATCAGGCGCAGCATGGCGACGCGGTCCTTTTCCCAGCCCGCGGCCAGATAGGTGTCGAATCCCTGCGCCTTGGCGACAAGGTTCAGCCCGGCCACACCGTCCTCGATCATCGGCGCCTGTTCGGGGGTGTCATGCGTCTTGACGGCGATGGCATAGAAGCGGTCGGCGATGCGGTCATGCGGATAGATGTCGCGCGCCATCTGGATCAGCACCGCCATGGTTTCGGGCTTCAGCGCGGCGGTCTCGACCGCCCAGGCCGCGTCGCGGGCGGCGACGAAGCCCGAGCCGACCACGAAGGTCGCCCCCGCCGCCATGGCGCGCGCCAGCAGGCCGCGCCGGGTCAGCCCCCTGACATCGCTGCCAGAGGGGGATTTGTGGATGACAGTCATTTGCTCCTCCCTGAGTTGGTTGGCCCGCCCCTCCCGGCAGGCCGCCTGCCTAGAGGTACCGGCCGCCGCGTTGCAGCACCTCGATCTCGTAGCCGTCCGGGTCCTTGATGAAGAAGAAGCGCGCGATCACCTCGCCGCCGGGGGCGAAATCGACCAGCTTGCGCGGGGCCAGGCCCAGATCGGTCAGCCGCCGGTGCTCGGCCGCCACATCCTCGACCGAGACGGCCAAATGGCCGTAGCCGTCGCCCAGCTCATAGGGCTCCCCGCGGCCCTTGTTGACGGTCAGCTCCAGCTCGAAGCTGCTTTCGGCATTGGCCAGATAGACCAGCGTGAAGCTGTCGAAATCCAGCCGCTCGACGGGTTCCAGGCCGAAGGCGGCCTTGTAGAAGGCCAGCGAGCGTGCCTCGTCCATCACGCGGATCATCGAATGAATCATCTTGGCCATGCGGGCTTTCCTTTCCGATCTTTGCACCAGTATCGGAAGGACGCCGCCCCCGCGGGTAGCATCATGCTACCACGCGCCGGATTTCTTGCGGAAAACCGGATCAGGCAGCCTGCGCCACCCGCTGCGCCGCCCGGCGGAAATCCCCCGCGCCGCTGCCGCGCAGTTCCAGCTGCACCAGGCAGGCGCAGCGCAGAAGCGAGGTGAAGTTCACCGGCTCGCCCCCGAGTTGCAGCACCTCGGATTGCAGCGTGGACAGGAAGGCGGGGGTGGCCATGCCTTCGCCGGCGGCGATCTCGTCGAGAATGTCCCAGAAGGCCTGTTCCAGCCGGATCGAGGTGCTTTGTCCGTTCAGCCGCAGCTTGCGGGTCACCGGCTGATAGCGGCGCGGATCCTGGCGGGAGAAGACTTCGCACATGGCATGGTTCCCGAACTGGCTAGGGCTTTTTACGATCATAGCACGGGTGGCGGCCCTTGCCAGTTTCTTGCGCCAACGCGGCCCTTGCCGGACGCGCGCGAATCGCTTGACCGGTTTGGAACGGTCCAGTATCACTTTGGAACGATCCAAAATGCGATATGCGGGCGAGCGGAGGGCGCGCAGGTGAAATGGGCATTGATCGGGGCAAGCACGATTGCCGCGCAATACATGGTCGCGGCCTTCCGGTCGCTTGCGGAGGGCGGGGCGATCCGCGTGGTCAGCGGCTCGGCCGACCGGGCGGCGCGGTTTGCGGCCGATCACGGCATCGCCCGCTCCGGCACCGACCTTGACGAGGCGCTGTCCGACCCGGCCGTCGATGCGGTCTATATCTCTTCGACCAACGAGAAGCATTTCCCGCAGGCCATGGCCGCCATCGCCGCCGGCAAGCATGTGCTGTGCGAAAAGCCGCTGGCGATGCGGCTGGAGGACGCGGTCGCCATGGTGCGCGCGGCAGAAGCGGCCGGGCTGGTCTTTGCCACCAACCATCACCTGCGCTGCGCGGGCAGCCATCGCGCCATTCGCGGGCTGATCGCGGCGGGGCGGGTCGGCCGGGTGCTGTCGCTGCGCATCCACCACGCCGTGCATCTGCCCGAGAACCTGCGCGGCTGGCGGATCGCCTCGGCCGAGGCGGGCGGCGGGGTCGTTCCCGACATCACCGTGCACGACGCCGACCTCGCCCGCTTCCTGCTCGGGGAGGACCCGGTCTCGGTCGTGGCGCAGATGGGGGTGTCCGGCATGGGGCAGGGGGTCGAGGATTCGGCCATGTCGGCCTGGCTCATGCCCTCGGGCGCCATGGTGCAGGCGCATGAAAGCTTTACCCATCCCTTTGCCGGCACCGCGCTGGAGGTGCATGGCACCGAGGGCTCGGTCCTTGCCCGCGGCGTGCTGACCCAGCGCCCGCTTGGCGAGATCGAGCTGGTGACCGCAGCCGGCCGCGAAACCGTGCCGTTTCCCGACCACGATCTTTACCAGCAGGCGGTGCGGCAATTCGCCGATGCGGTGGCGGGGCGGGGCCGGCCGGCGGCGACCGGCTGGGACGGGGTGAAATCGCTGGCCGTCGCCCTGGCGGTGCGCGAGGCGGCGCGCAGCGGCATCCGCCAGCAGGTCTCCTACGGAGGGGCGCCATGACCAAGATCGTGGGCGCGGCCGAGGCGGTCGCGCGCATCCCCGACCATGCCGTGGTGACGGTCTCGTCCTCCTCGTCGCTGGGCTGCCCGGATCTGGTGCTCAAGGCGCTTGGCGCGCGATTCGCGGCCGAGGGCCATCCCCGCGACCTGACCACGCTGCACCCGATCGCGGCGGGCGACATGTATGGCGTCAAGGGCATGGACCATATCGCGCGGGACGGGCTGCTGGCCCGCGTGCTGGCGGGCTCCTATCCCTCGGGGCCGTCCAGCCTGCCGATGCCCGAGATCTGGCGCATGATCGTCGAGGATCGGGTCGCGGCCTATAACGTGCCCTCGGGCATCATGTTCGACATGCATCGCGAGGCGGCGGCGCGGCGGCCGGGCGTGCTGACCCGCATCGGCCTCGACACCTTCGCCGATCCGATCCGCGAGGGCTGCGCGATGAACGCCAGGGGCGCCGCCGCGCCCATCGTCTCCCGCGTCGAGTTCGGCGGCGAGACCTGGCTGCATTTCCCCAACATCCATCCCGATGTCTGCATCCTGCGCGCCACCACCGCCGACGAATGGGGCAACCTGACCTATGAGCACGAGGGCGCCTATCTGGGCGGGCTGGAACAGGCCATCGCCACCCGCAACAACCGCGGGCTGGTGATCGCGCAGGTCGAGCGGGTGACGGCGCGCGGTTCGCTGCGGCCGCATGACGTGCGGGTGCCGGGCCATCTGGTGGACCTGGTCGTCATCGACCCGGACCAGAAACAGACCTGCGAGACGCCCTATGACCCGGCGATCTCGGGCCAGATCATGCGGCCCTGGTCCAGCTTTCACCTGGCCGAGCACGGGGTCGAGAAGGTCATCGCCCGCCGCGCCGCGATGGAGTTGCGGGGCGGCATGACCGCCAATCTGGGCTTCGGCATCAGCGCGCTGGTGCCGCGCATCCTGCTGGAGGAGGGCCATCCCGATGCCGTCACCTGGGCCATCGAACAGGGCGCCGTCGGGGGGATGCCGCTGACCGATTTCGCCTTCGGCTGCGCCTCGAACGCCGATGCCTTCGTTCCCTCGCCGCAGCAGTTCATCTATTTCCAGGGCGCGGGCTTCGACATGTCCTTCCTGTCCTTTCTGGAAGTGGATGTCGAGGGCAACGTCAACGTCTCGAAACTGGGCAAGAAGCCCTATCTGACCGCCGGCTGCGGCGGCTTCGTGGACATCACCGCCCATGCCCGCAAGATCGTCTTTTCCGGCTGGTTCGAGGCCGGGGCGCGGATCGCCCTGTCCGAGACCGGCATCCGCGTCGAGCAGCCCGGCAAGTTCACCAAGATGGTGGACAAGGTCGAGCATGTCACCTTCTCGGGGCGCCGCGCCCGCGCGCAGGGGCAGGAGGTGCTCTATGTCACCGAGCGCTGCGTCATCCGCCTGGCCGATGACGGGCTGGTCGCGACCGAGATCATGCCCGGCATCGACCCCCAGGAGCACATCGTCGCGCCCAGCCGGGGCCGGGTGCGCATCGCCCCGGACGCCGCGGCCATGCCGCTGTCGCTGCTGGCCGAGGGGCCGATGGGGTGGCAGCCATGAGCGCGGTGCATCTGGAGATCCGCGGCCGGCTGGCCGAGATCCGGCTGGACAACCCCGCCAGGCTGAACGCCTTCACCGTCGGGATGCTGGACCAGCTGGCGGCGCATCTGGACCGGATCGAGCGCAGCCCGGCCCTCGCCTGCGTGCTGCTGACCGCGACCGAGGCGCGCGCCTTCTGCGCCGGGGCCGACATCAACGGCTGGGGCGACCTGACGCCCGCCGAATTCGCCCGGCACTGGGTGCGCGACGGGCATCGCGTCTTCGACCGCCTGGCGCGGCTGGCGCGGCCGACCATCGCCGTGCTGCATGCCCATGCCTTCGGCGGCGGGCTGGAACTGGCCGCGGCTTGCGACCTGCGGGTGATGGCGCCGCGCGCCACCATCGCCCTGCCCGAGGCGGGCATCGGCATCGTGCCCGGCTGGTCCGGCACCCAGCGGCTTGCCCGCCTGCTGCCCGAGCCGGTGCTGAAGGAGATGGCGCTGTTCGGACGCCGCGTCCCGGCCGAACGCGCGCTGCAACTGGGCTTCGCCGCCGAGGTCTCGGACGATCCCCGCGCCGCGGCCGAGGCCATCGCCGCCGGGGTCTGCGGGCTGTCGCCCCGCGCGGTCGAGATCGCCAAGTCCATGATCCACGCCGCCCGCGGCGAGGATCGCGGCGCGATGATCGAGGCGCTCGGCAGCGCCGCCATCGCCGCCAGCGCGGACCGGGCCGAGGGCGTCGGTGCCTTCCGCGAGAAACGCAGCCCCGAATTTCCGGGAACCTGACATGACCGAGCTGACCCTGATCCCCGCCTCGGATGCCGCGCTGCCGGCCGAGCCCCGTCGCGGCCGCCACCTGATCGGCGGCGCCTGGCGGGACAGCGCCGACGGCGCCACGTTCGAGCGGATCTCGCCCTCGCATGGCATCGTCGTCAGCCGCTCGGCGCAAGCCGGCGAGGCCGAGACCCTTGCCGCCATCGCCGCCGCCCGCGCCGCCTTCGACAGCGGCGCCTGGAGCCGCATCCCCGCCAGGGCCCGCGCCGCCGTGCTGCTGAAGGTCGCCGATCTGATCGAGGCGGAGGTGGAGCGGTTCGCCCTGATCGAGACGCTGGAAAGCGGCAAGCCGATCACCCAGGCCCGGGCCGAGATCGCCGGGGCGGCAGACCTGTGGCGCTATGCCGCCATGCTGGCGCGCAGCACGCATGGCGACAGCCACAACACCCTGGGCGAGGACATCCTGGGCGTGGTGCTGAAAGAGCCGGTCGGCGTGGTCTCGATCATCACGCCCTGGAACTTTCCGTTCTGGATCCTCAGCCAGAAGCTGCCCTTCGCGCTGGCGGCGGGCTGCACCTGCGTGGTGAAGCCGTCGGAAATGACCCCCTCGACCACCGTCATGCTGGGCGAACTGCTGCTCGAGGCGGGGCTGCCGGAGGGGGTGGCGAACATCGTCCTGGGCTTTGGCCAGCCGGTCGGCAGCCTGATGGCCAGCCACCCGGACGTGGACATGGTCAGCTTCACCGGCTCGACCGCGGTGGGCAAGGCGATCGCGGCGGCCGCCTCGGCCACGCTGAAGAAGGTGGCGCTGGAGCTTGGCGGCAAGAACCCGCAGGTGATCTTTCCCGATGCCGATCTGGAGGATGCCGCCGATGCCGTGACCTTCGGCACCTGCTTCAACGCCGGCCAGTGCTGCAACTCGGGCAGCCGGATCATCCTGCATCAGGACATTGCGGAGGCATTCACCGCCCGCGTGGTGGAACTGTCGCGCAAGGTGGCCTTCGGCGATCCGCTGGACCCGCGCAGCCAGGTCGGCGCCATCGTGACCCCGCAACACCGGCAAAGGATCGACGGCTATGTGCAGGACGCGCTGGCCGAGGGCGCGACGGCAAGCCTGGGCGGCGGGGGGCTGGAGATCCCCGGCCTGCCCGGCGATTTCTACCAGCCGACCGTGCTGACCGGCATCCGCCCCGACATGGCGATTGCACGCGAGGAGGTCTTTGGCCCGGTGCTGTCGGTGCTGACATTCCGCACGCTGGACGAGGCGGTCGCGCTGGCCAACCATGCGCATTACGGCCTCTCTGCCGGGGTCTGGAGCGAGAATGTCCATACCTGCCTTGCCTTCGCGCGCCGCGCGCAGGCCGGGACGGTCTGGACCAATACCTGGATGGACGGCTTTCCCGAACTGACCTTCGGCGGCGTCAAGCAATCCGGGCAGGGGCGCGAGATCGGCCGCCACGGCTTCGACGAATTCCTGGAGGTCAAGTCGCTGGTGATGCGGGTCGGCCGCGGCACGCGGGCGCCCTGGGTGAAGGCGGTCTGACCCGCGACGGGCCGGGCCGGAACAAGAACGATGCAACTGTGGAGGAAGACATGGCTGTGTATTTGGCGAGGAAGGGCGCGCTGACCTGCGCGCTGCTGGCTTCGACCGCGCTGGCGGCGCAGGCCGAGGATGTCGAGGTGCTGCACTGGTGGACCTCGGGCGGCGAGGCGGCGGCGCTGAACGTGCTCAAGGATGACTTGCAGGGCAAGGGCATCGGCTGGGTGGACATGCCGGTGGCCGGCGGCGGCGGCGAGGCGGCGATGACCGCGCTGCGCGCCCGCGTCACTGCCGGCAACCCGCCCACCGCCGTGCAGATGCTGGGCTTCGACATCGTCGACTGGGCGCAGGAGGGCGTGCTGGGCAACCTGGACGAGGTCGCCACGGCCGAGAACTGGGGCGAGGTGGTGCCCGACGCCTTGCAGGCCTTCTCCAAGCATGAGGACCATTGGATCGCGGCGCCGGTGAACGTGCATTCCACCAACTGGGTCTGGATCAACAAGGCGGCGCTGGATGCCGCCGGCGGCAAGGCGCCCGAGACCTGGGACGAGCTGATCGCGGTGCTGGACCAGATGAAGGCCAACGGCATCGTGCCGCTGGGCCATGGCGGCCAGCCCTGGCAGGACGCCACCATCTTCGACGCGCTGGTCTTGGCCGAGGGGACGGATTTCTACAAGGCGGCCTTCATCGACCTCGACCCCGAGACGCTGGGCGGCGAGAGGATGGCGGCGGCCTTCGACCGGCTCATCGTCCTGCGCGGCTATGTGGACGACAACTTCTCGGGCCGCGACTGGAACCTGGCCTCGGCCATGGTCATCAACGGCGAGGCCGGGATGCAGATGATGGGCGACTGGGCCAAGGGCGAGTTCCTCAAGGCCGGCAAGGTGCCCGGGCAGGATTTCGTCTGCATCCGCTTCCCCGGCACCCAGGGCGCCGTGACCTTCAACAGCGACCAGTTCGTCATGTTCGACGTGCAGGGCGAGGGCAAGAAGCAGGCGCAGGCCCAGATGGCCTCGGCGATCATGAGCCCGACCTTCCAGTCGGCCTTCAACGTGGTCAAGGGCTCGGTCCCGGCCCGCACCGACGTGCCGGATGCCGATTTCGACGATTGCGGCAAGAAGGGCATGGCGGACCTGGCCGAGGCGAACACCAACGGCACGCTGCTGGGCTCGATGGCGCATGGCCATGCCAACCCGGCCGCGGTCAAGAACGCGATCTACGACGTGGTGACCGGGGCGATGAACGGCGAATACGGCGACGGCGCCTCGGCGGCGCAGGCGCTGGCCGACGCGGTGGCGGGCGCCCAATAGGCCCCGCCGCGGGGGCCGGGGGCGGCGGGTCCGCCCCCGGCCCGGCCGCGCCACCATCTGCCGCGCCACCTCGCGCATAGGGAGAGCGACCATGCCCACACCCGTTCAGGCGGATCTCCGCACACGCTTGCAGGACTGGCTGCCGCGACTGGTGCTGGCGCCGTCCTTCGCCACCACCCTGCTGTTCGTCTATGGCTTCATCCTGTTCACGCTGCTGCTGTCCTTCACCGGGTCGCGGATGCTGCCGAACTGGACCTTCGTCGGGTTCGACAACTACCAGCGGCTGTTCGGGTTGCAGCATTGGCAGATCGCGCTGAAGAACATCGCGATCTTCGCCTCGCTCTATATCGCCATCTGCACCGCCCTGGGGCTGCTGCTGGCGATCTTCCTGGACCAGAAGATCCGGGGCGAGGGCGTGCTGCGGCCGATCTACCTCTATCCGATGGCGCTTTCCTTCATCGTGACCGGGACGGCGTGGAAATGGTTCCTCGATCCCGGCATCGGGCTGGAACGGGTCATGCACCTGTGGGGCTGGGAAAGCTTCACCTTCACCTGGATCAAGTCGAACACGATGGCGATCTACTGCATCGTCATCGCCGCGGTCTGGCAATCCTCGGGCTTCGTCATGGCGATGTTCCTGGCCGGCCTGCGCGGCATCGACAACGAGGTGCTGAAGGCGGCGCAGATCGACGGCGCCTCGAACTGGCAGCTCTACCGCCGCATCGTCATCCCGCTGCTGCGGCCCGCCTTCCTGTCGGCCTTCGTGATCCTGGCGCATCTGGCGATCAAGAGCTACGACCTCGTCATCGCCCTGACCGGCGGCGGTCCCGGCCGCTCGACCGAGATGCCGGCGACCTTCATGTATTCCTATACCTTCACCCGCAACCAGATGGGGGTCGGCGCGGCCTCGGCGGTCATCATGCTGATGACCATCGCCGCGATCATGGTCCCCTATCTCTATGCCGAACTGAAGGAGAAGAAGTGATGTCCGCCGTCACCCAGGACACCGCCGTCTCGACCGGCCGCGTGGCCCGCGCCTTCATCTACCTGTTGCTGATTCTGTTCGCGCTGTTCTACCTGCTGCCGCTTTACGTCATGGGCGTGAACTCGCTGAAGCCGCTTCAGGAGATCACCGGCGGCAACATGATGGCGCTGCCGGCGACCTGGACGCTGGAGCCCTGGCGCGCCGCCTGGTCCAGCGCGCAGATCGGCGTCCAGCCGACCGGCCTGAAGCCCTATTTCATCAACTCGATCCTGATGGTCGTGCCGGCGGTCGCCATCTCGACGGTGCTGGGGGCGCTCAATGGCTACATCCTGACCAAATGGCGCTTTCGCGGCGATACCATCGTCTATGGGCTGATGCTGTTTTCCTGCTTCATCCCGTTCCAGATCGTGCTGATCCCGATGGCGGTGGTGCTGGGCAAGCTGGGGCTGGCCGGGACCGTGCCGGGGCTGATCCTGGTCCACGTGGTCTATGGGCTCGGCTTCACGACGCTGTATTTCCGCAACTACTACGCCGCCTTCCCGACCGAGCTGGTGCGGGCGGCGATGATGGACGGGGCCGGGTTCTTCCGCATCTTCTGGCGCATCCTGCTGCCGGTCTCGGGGCCGATCGCGGTGGTGTCGATCATCTGGCAGTTCACCAATATCTGGAACGACTTCCTGTTCGGCGTGTCCTTCGGCGGCACCTCGCAGCCGATGACGGCGGCGCTGAACAACCTCGTGCAGTCCTCGACCGGGGTCAAGGAATACAACGTGCATTTCGCGGCCGCGATCCTGGCCGCGCTTCCCACCCTCGTCGTCTATGTCGTCGCCGGCCGCTATTTCGTGCGCGGCCTGATGGCGGGCTCGGTAAAAGGCTGATCCCATGGGTTTTCTCGACATCCGCAACGTCACCAAATCCTACGGCTCGGTCCAGGTGCTGCATGATGTGGACATCTCGGTCGCCGAGGGCGAGTTCCTGGTGCTGGTCGGCCCCTCGGGCTGCGGCAAGTCCACGCTGCTCAACATGATCGCCGGGCTGGAAAGCGTCACCTCGGGCGAGATCGCGATCCGCGGCCGGGTCGTGAACGGCGTCCATCCCAGCAAGCGCAACATCGCCATGGTGTTCCAGAGCTATGCGCTCTACCCCAACATGACCGTGGCCCAGAACATCACCTTCGGCCTGGAGATGCACGGCACCCCCCGGGCCGAGCGCGAGCGGGCGCTGGCCGACGTGGCGAAGCTCTTGCAGATCGACCACCTGCTGGACCGCAAGCCGGCGCAGCTGTCGGGCGGCCAGCGCCAGCGCGTCGCCATGGGCCGGGCGCTGGTGCGCGACCCCGACGTGTTCCTGTTCGACGAGCCGCTGTCGAACCTGGACGCCAAGCTGCGCGTGGACATGCGCACCGAGATCAAGAAGCTGCACCAGAAGCTGGGCACCACCATCGTCTATGTCACCCATGACCAGATCGAGGCGATGACGCTGTCGACCCGGATCGCGGTCATGTATCGCGGCCACGTGCAACAGCTGGGCACGCCGAGAGAGATCTACGATACGCCGGCCAATGTCTTCGTCGCGACCTTCATGGGCAGCCCGGCGATGAACATCCTGCCCGCCCGCGTCGCGCTGCGCGACGGCGTGCCCCATGCCAGGATCACCGATGCCGAGGGCGCGGAACGGCTGCTGCGCTTCAGCCAGCCGAACCTGGCCGGCTGGGACGGGCGCGACATCCTGCTGGGCATCCGCCCCGAGGCGATCACCGATCCCGAGGGCGCCGACCGCAAGTCCGGCAACATCCAGGGCCTGGCCAACCGCGTCAGCGTGACCGAGCCCGCCGGTTCGGACACTTTCGTCACCATGGTGCTTTCGGGCCGCGACGTCATCGCCCGGATGCGCGCCGATGCCTCGGTCGGGCCGGGACAGGACTTCGATTTCGCGGTGAACATGGACAAGGCCGTGGCCTTCGACCCGCAGAGCGAAGAACGGATCGCGCCCTGATGCGGCCCGACATGCTCATCATCGGCTCGGGCATCGGCGGCGCGACGCTGGCGGCGGCGCTGGCGCCCTCGGGCCGGCGCATCGTCATCCTGGAGCGCGGCCGGTACCTGCCCGACAGTCCCGAGGCGCGCGATGCCCAGGCCATCTTCGCGTGCGGCCATTACCGCCCGGCCGAGGAATGGCTGGACGGCGAGGGGCGGCCCTTCAACCCCGGCAACTACTATTATGTCGGCGGCAATTCGAAATTCTTCGGCGCGGTGTT
The DNA here is from genome assembly GCF_001447385.1 of Paracoccus sp. MKU1. GTDB lineage: Bacteria > Pseudomonadota > Alphaproteobacteria > Rhodobacterales > Rhodobacteraceae > Paracoccus. The sequence continues at coordinate 36,193 of NZ_LLWQ01000225.1, forward strand.
CCTGCGCTATCGGGCCGAGGATTTCCGGCCGCTGCGCCATATCGGCGGCACGACGCCGGGCTGGCCCATCGGCTATGACGAGCTGGAGCCCTTCTACCAGGCCGCCGAGGCGCTTTACCAGGTGCGCGGCGCCCTGGGGCAGGACCCGACCGAGCCGCACCATTCCGGCCGCTATCCCCACCCGCCGCTGCCCGACGAGCCCGCCATCGCCGATCTGCGCCGCCGGCTGCAATCGGTCGGGCTGCACCCGGCCGCGCTGCCGCTGGGCGTCGACCTGCCGCAATGGCTGGCGGCGGGGGCGACGCCCTGGGACGCATTCCCCAACACCGGCGCGGGCAAGATGGACGCGGAAAGCGCCGCGCTGGCCCGGGCGCTGGCCCATCCCAACGTCACCCTGCTGACCGGCCATCGGGCCACCCGGCTGATCGCGGGCGAGGACGGCCGCATCGCGGCGGTCGAGGTCGAGGCCGAGGGGCGGCGCGAGACCGTCGCGGCCGCCGGCCTGGTCGCTCTGGCGGCGGGGGCGGTGCAAAGCGCGGCGCTGCTGCTTGGTTCGGCCGATGCGCGCCATCCCGGCGGGCTGGCCAATGCGTCGGATCAGGTCGGGCGCAATTTCATGAACCACAACTGCTCGGCGGTGCTGGCGCTGCATCCGCTGCGGCGCAACCCCTCGGTCTATCAGAAGACGCTGATGGTGAACGATTTCTACCTGACCGGCGGGCCGGGCGGCGAGCCCCTGGGCAATATCCAGCTGCTGGGCAAGATCTCGGGGCCGATCCTTGCCGCCAGTTCCTCGCTGCCGCGCGGGCTGGCGCATTGGATCGCGGCGCGCTCGGTCGATCTCTATGCCATGTCCGAGGACCTGCCGAACCCGGAAAGCCGGGTGTCGCTGAAGGGCGGGCGGATCGTGCTGGACTGGAAACGCTCGAACTGGCGGGCGCATGAGCTGCTGGTGGCGCGGCTGAAGCGGCTTTTGCGCCGCGCCGGCTATCCGGTGGTGCTGTCGCGGCCCTTCGACCGGCGCACGCCCAGCCATCAATGCGGCACCGCCCGGATGGGTGCCGACCCGCGCGGCAGCGTGGTGGACGCGTTTTGCCGCAGCCACGACCACCGCAATCTTTTCATCGCCGACGCCTCGGTCCTGCCGACCTCGGCGGCGGTCAACCCGGCCCTGACGGTGGCCGCGCTGTCCCTGCGCGCCGCCCGCCACATCCGGGAAACGGAGTTCGCAGCGTGACCATGCCCATCGCCCTTGTCACCGGCGGCCAGCAGGGGATCGGCCTTGGCATCGCCGAGGCGCTGGCGGGCGCGGGTTTCGCGGTCGCGCTGGCTTCGCTGCCCGCGGCGGATGATCCGGCGGTGGTGCAGGCGCTGGGGCGGCTGGGGCCGGAGGCGCGCTATTTCCGGCACGACGTGCAGGACATCGCCCATGCCCCGGCGCTGCTGGATGCGATCGAGGCGGGGATGGGGCCGGTCGCGGCCCATGTCTCGAACGCCGGGGTGCCGGCGCCGGTCAGGGGCGACATGCTGGCGCTGGCGCCGGACAGCTGGGATGCCGTGCTGGGCGTCAACCTGCGCGGCGCCTTCTTTCTGGCGCAGGAGGTCGCCCGGCGGATGCTGGCGCAGCCCGCGGAGCATTACCGCTCGATCACCTTCATCACCTCGGTCAGCGCGGCCATGGCCAGCATCGAACGCGCGGAATACTGCGTCTCGAAGGCGGGCGCGGCGATGATGGCGCAGCTTTTCGCGCTGCGGCTGGCGCCGCATGGCGTCGGCGTGTTCGAGCTGCGCCCCGGCATCATCGCCACCGGGATGACCGCCGGCGTGCAGCAGCAATATACCGCGCGGATCAGCGGCGGGCTGGTGCCCGCCGGCCGCTGGGGCCAGCCGGCCGATATCGGCCAGGTGATGGTGCCGATCGCCACCGGGCGGATGGGTTTCGCCACCGGGGCGGTGATCCCGGTCGATGGCGGCCTGTCCATCGCGCGGCTCTAGGGGGGCGGTCATGACGCAAGGCTATGACTTCATCATCGTCGGCGGCGGCTCGGCCGGCTGCGTGCTGGCGGCGCGGCTGTCCGAGAACCCCTCGGCCCGGGTGCTGCTGCTCGAGGCCGGGGGCCGCGACCGGCATCCGTTCTATCACCTGCCGGCGGGTTTCGCGAAGATGACCAAGGGCATCGGCAGCTGGGGCTGGCAGACCGTGCCGCAGCGCCACATGGACGGCATGGTCATCCGTTTTACCCAGGCCCGGGTGATCGGCGGCGGTTCGTCGATCAACGCGCAGATCTATACCCGCGGCAACCCGCTCGACTATGACGAATGGCGCCAGGCGGGCTGCACCGGCTGGGGCTACGAGGACGTGCTGCCCTATTTCCGCAAGGCCGAGGACAACGACAGCTGGGACAACCGCTGGCATGGCAAGGGCGGCCCGCTGGGCGTCAGCCGGCCGGCCGCGCCGCTGCCGATCTGCGAGGCGTTCTTCGGCGCGGCCGCCGCGCTTGGCATTCCGCGCAACGAGGACATGGCCGGCGCCTCGCAGGAGGGCGTGGGCTATTACCAGCTGACCCAGCGCAGGGCGCGCCGCTCCTCGGCCTCGATCGCCTATCTGAACCCGATCCGGGGCAGGCGTCCGAACCTGACCATCCGCACCGGCGCGCAGGTGCTGCGCATCCTGGTCGAGCACGGCCGCGCCGCCGGCGTCGAACTGGCGGGCGAGGGCGTGATCCGCGCCGGGGCCGAGGTGATCCTGTCCGCAGGCGCCATCGGCTCGCCGCGGCTCTTGCAGCTTTCGGGCGTCGGCCCGGCCGATCACCTGCGGCCACTTGGCGTGCCGGTGGTGCTGGACCAGCCCGGGGTGGGGGCGGACCTGCAAGATCACCTGGACCTGTTCGTCATCGCCGAATGCACCGGCCCGCATACCTATGACCGCTATGCCAGGCCGCATTGGTCGGCGCTGGCCGGGCTGCGCTACCTGCTGACCCGCAAGGGACCGGTGGCCTCCAGCCTGTTCGAGACCGGCGGCTTCTGGTATGCCGACCCGGACGCCCGCAGCCCCGACATCCAGTTCCACCTTGGCCTCGGCTCGGGGATCGAGGCGGGGGTGGCGGCGATGCCGGACGGCGGCGTCACGCTGAACTCGGCCTATCTGCGGCCGCGGTCGCGCGGGACGGTGCGGCTGGCCAGCGCCGATCCCCGCGCCGCGCCGCTGATCGACCCGAACTACTGGGCCGATCCGCATGACCGCGAGATGGCGATCCGCGGCCTGAAGCTGGCGCAGGAGATCATGCGCCAGGACGCGCTGAAGCCCTATGTCCGGGCCGAGCGCCTGCCCGGCCCCGAGGTGCGGACCGAGCAGGATTATTTCCGCTATGCCTGCCGCCACGCCAAGACCGACCACCACCCGGCCGGCACCTGCCGCATGGGCGCCGACCCGGCGGCGGTGCTGGACCCGCAGCTGCGGCTGAACGGCATCGAGGCGCTGCGGGTGATCGACAATTCCATCATGCCGGGACTGGTCTCGGCCAATACCAACGCCACCGCGATCATGATCGGCGAAAAGGGTGCCGATCTGATCCGCGCCGCGCATGGGCTCTAGCCCCGCGCGCGCCCATCCGGAACGGAGCCATGCCATGCTGACCCTGCCCACCCTCGACCACCGGCTGGAGCCCTATCGCCTGACCGGCACGCCGCTGGCGCCCCGCGCGCCGCGGCTGCCGCTGACCCGGACGGCCTTTGCCGCCGCGCATGTCGTCTCGGACCCGCTGCGCGAGCGCGATCCCTGGGACGGCGGCCGCCCCGCCCTGGACTGGGAGGCGACGCTGGCCTTTCGCCAGGGCCTCTGGGACCAGGGGCTGGGCCTGGCCGAGGCGATGGACACCGCGCAGCGCGGCATGGGCCTGGACTGGCCGACCGCGCGGGAACTGATCGAGCGCAGCATGGCCGCCGCCCGGGCGCATCCGCTGAAGCCGCGCGTCGCCTGCGGGGCGGGAACCGACCATGCCGCGCCCGGGGCGCTGAGCTCGGCCGATGCCATCGCCGGCGCCTATGAGTTGCAGATGGAGGCGATCGAGGCCGCCGGCGGCCAGATCATCCTGATGGCCAGCCGCGCCCTGCCTGCCCTCGGCGCCGATGCCGAGACCTATGTCCGGGTCTATCGCCGGCTGATCGACGGTGCGCAGCAGCCGGTGATTCTGCACTGGCTGGGCGAGATGTTCGACCCGGCGCTGGCGGGCTATTGGGGCAGCAAGGACGTGGCGGCGGCCTCGGGACTGGTGCTGGACCTGATCGCGGCCAACCCGGCCAAGGTCGACGGCATCAAGATCTCGCTGCTGGACCGGGCGCATGAGGAGGCGTTCCGCGCCCGCCTGCCCGCAGGGGTGCGGCTCTATACCGGCGACGACTTCAACTATGCCGCGCTGATCGCCGGCGACGGCCGACACCATTCCCATGCCCTGCTGGGCATCTTTGCCGCCATCGCGCCCGCCGCCGCACAGGCGCTGGAGGCGCTGGCGCAGGACGACATGGACCGCTATGAGCGGCTGCTGGCCCCGACCGTGCCGCTGAGCCGCGAGATCTTTCGCGCGCCGACGCGCTTCTATAAGGCGGGCATCGTCTTCCTGGCCTGGCTGAACGGCTGGCAGCGGCATTTCGTCATGCCCGCCGGCCTGCAATCCAGCCGCGACATCTCGCATTATGCCGAGCTGTTCCGGCTGGCCGACCGGGCGGGGCTGCTGGCCCGGCCCGAGCTGGCCGAGGCGCGGATGAGGACATTGCTGGCGCTGCACGGCATCGAATGAGGGGAGAGCGCGGCGATGGACCGCAGGCCGACGATCAGGGATGTGGCGCGCCGGGCGGGGGTGTCGAAATCGACCGTCAGCCTGGTGCTGCAAAACAGCCCGCAGGTCCGGGCCGAAACCCGCGAGGACGTGCGGCGGGCCATGGCCGAGCTGGGCTATGTCTACAACCGCACCGCGGCCAACCTGCGCTCGGCCAATGTCGGGCTGATCGGGCTGGTCATCAACGACCTGCGCAACCCGTTCTTTACCGAATTCGCCGCCTCGGCGCAGATGGCGCTGTCGGCGCGCGGCTATACCACCGTCATCGCCAATACCGACGAGGACGCCGCCTTGCAGGCGCAGGTGGTGGCCTCGATGATCGAGCACGGCGTCTCGGCGCTCATCATCTCGCCCACCTATGGCAAGGAGGCCGAGACCTTCGATCCCATCGCCCGCGCCGGCATCCCCGCGCTGCAAGTCCTGCGCAAGGTGGTGGACGACGGCGCGCAATTCCCCTTTGCCGCCCCCGATTACGAGACCGGCGGCCGGCTTGCGGCCGAGCATCTGCTGGCCGAGGGCGCGCGCCGGATGGCCTTTTTGGGCGGGCTGGAGGGGCGGACGGCGACGGGCAAGCGCATGTCCGGCTATCTCTCGGTGCTGGCCGAGGCGGGGATGGCGCCGCTTTGCCTGCACGGCCGTCCCAGCCGGGCCTGGGGGCGCGAGATGGCGCAGGTGCTGGCCAGCGACCATCCGCAGGTCGATGCGGTGATCTGCTTCAACGATCTGGTGGCGCTCGGCCTGCTGGCCGGCTGCGCCCGGATCGGGCGCGATGTCGGGCACGGGCTGAAGATCGTGGGCTTCGACGATATCGAGGAATGCGCGCAGGTCTGGCCCGGCCTCAGTTCGGTGCGCTGCGACATCGCCGGTTTCGCCCGCGCCATGGCCGCGACCACGCTGGGCTGGCTCGAGGACGGCATCGTGCCCCCGCCCGAACGCAGCACCCCGGTCGAATTGATCGTGCGCAGCTCCAGCCATCCCGAGGATGGCTGACCCGCGCCGGCGGTGATCTCGGGGCATCGCGGACCGGGCACCGGCGGCGATGCGCGTTGCCGGCCGCTCAGTCCTTGGGACCGCAGAAATTGTTGTAAAGCACTTCCATCACCTTTCGCGCCGGCTGGCTTTCGATCCGATACCAGATCGTCTGGCCCTCGCGCCGGCCGGCGATGATCCTGTCGCGGCGCAAAAGCGCCAGATGCTGCGACACGGTCGAATCGCGGATGCCCAGGAAATCCGCAAGCTGGCCCACCGATTTCTCGCCCTGCACCAGTTGGCACAGGATCAGCAGACGGTGACGATTGCCCAGCGATTTCAGGAACTCGCTGGCCTCGTCTGCGGCGGCGCGCATGCTTTCGGGATCGATGCTGGTGCTGACGCTCATATTCCATAACTACATTACTGCGAATATACGGTCAAGGCGCGGCCGGGAACCACCCGTGCCGGCCTTTTGCGGCCGGTCTTTGCCGGGGCCGCTTCCGAGCCGGCGCGGCTTTGCCTCGCCACAATATCGCCGAGACGCCCGCGGACGAGACGCAGCTGCGCCGGCTGCGGGATCTGCCGCTGCTGCATGTCGCGGACGTGCTGTTCCATCGCTTGTGGAAGCGCGAAACCCTGATCCGCGCCACGGTGGCCCGGGTGGAGGCGCACCCGCATCGAGCTCTACGCCGATGCGGTATCGTCGGGGCCGGCATCATCGCCGGTCCGGGCGGTGGTTTTGCGCCCCGGCCCGGCTTGCCGGCATCAAGACGAAATGTCGCAGGGCAGGGGCGGATTTTCCGATATTGCTAAAGACTTTCTCCTTGTAACCGATTATACGTATATATGTATATACTGTTTGTAATCGGCCATCCTGGAGTTCTCCGATGACACTTGACCGTTCCGTTCTCGCCTTTGCAGGCTTCATGGTCCTGCTTTCCGTCGCGCTGACCGTCTGGGTTTCGCCCTGGTTCGTCTGGCTGACGGTCTTTGTCGGGTTGAACCTGCTGCAATCGGCCTTTACCGGCTTCTGCCCGGCGGCCATGGTTCTCCGCAAGCTCGGCATCAAGCCCGGCTGCGCCTTCTGAAGGTCCGATCCATGCGATTGTTGCTGCTTGCTGCGCTGGTCGCCGCCGGGCCGGCTGCGGCCGGGCCGCTGGTCCTGGACTGGAGCACGGTCCCCGAGAGCAAGGCCGTCTACGGCACCGTCGAGGCGCGCGACATCGTTCCGGCGCGGGCGCGCATCGGCGGCACGGTCGTGGAGCTGCTGGTCAACGAAGGGGACCGCGTCGAGGCCGGGGCCACGCTCGCCACGGTCCGCGACGACAAGATCGCCTTCCAGATCGCCGCCTATGCCTCGCGGATCGAGGCGCTGCGGGCGCAACTGGCCGAGGCGGAATCCGATCACGCACGCGGCCGGTCGCTGCTGGAGCGCGGGGCGGTGTCGCAGCAGCGGCTGGAGCAGTTGCGGACTGCGGTCGATGTCATCCGCGGCCAGATCGCCGCGGCCGAGGCCGAGCGCGCCGTTGTCGAGCAGCAGCAGGCCGAGGGTGTCGTGCTGGCCCCCATCTCGGGCCGGGTGCTGAGCGTGCCGGCGGTGCGCGGCTCGGTGGTGATGCCGGGCGAGGTGGTGGCGAGTCTTGGCGGCGGCGGCTTCTTCCTGCGCCTGTCGGTGCCCGAGCGCCATGCCGCCGACCTTGCCGAAGGGGCCGAGATCCAGATCGCCGCGGGCGGCAGGGCCGCCACGGGCCGGCTGGCCAAGATCTATCCGCTGATCCAGGGTGGCCGGGTGCAGGCCGATGTCGAGGTCGAGCGGCTGCCCGACGCCTTCGTCGGTGCGCGCGTCGCGGTGGAACTGCCGGTAGGCCAGCGTCGGGCGCTTCTGGTGCCCGCTGCGGCGGTGACGACCCGCGCCGGGGTGGATTTCGTCAGCGTGGCCAGCGCCTCGGGCGAGGTGCGGCGGGCGGTGCTGACCGGCGGAACCCTTGCGCAGGACGGCAGCGACATGGTCGAGATCCTGACCGGCCTTGTCCCCGGGGAAACGGTGATCGTCCCATGAAGGCGGCTGGCGATACCCCCCGCAGCCCGGGCCTTGCCGGCCGGCTGACGCGCAGCTTCATCACCTCGCCCTTGACGCCGCTGTTCCTGATCGCGGCGCTGGCCTTCGGGCTGCTGGCCCTGGTCAGCCTGCCGCGCGAGGAAGAGCCGCAGATCTCGGTTCCCATGGTGGATATCCGCGTCCAGGCCCCCGGATTGCGGGCCGAGGATGCGGTCAAGCTGGTGACCGAGCCGCTGGAAACCATCGTCAAGGGCATCGACGGGGTCGAGCATATCTATTCCCAGACCCAGGACGACGGCGTTCTGGTGACGGCGCGTTTCCTGGTCGGCACCTCGGCCGATGCGGCCGTGCTGCGGGTGCATGACAAGCTGCGCGCCAATATGGACCGCATCCCCCTGGGCATCCCCGAGCCGCAGGTGGTGGGCCGGGGCATCGACGACGTGGCCATCGTGGCGCTGACGCTTTCGGCCCGACCCGAGGCGGCCGACCGGGTGACGGCGGCCGAACTGACCCGCATCGCCCGCGAATTGCGCACCGAGCTGGCCAAGATCGACGATGTCGGCCTGACCTATCTGATCGGCGAGACGGAGGAGGCGATCCGCATCGCCCCCGATCCCGGTCGGCTGGCGCTTTACGGCATCACGCTGCAACAGCTGGCGGGCAAGGTTCAGGGCGCCAACCGCGCCCTGCCGGCGGGATTGCTGCGCGACGGCGGCCAGCAGGTCATGCTGGTCGCGGGCGAGACCCTGCGCAGCCCCGAGGAGATCGGCAACCTGGTGCTGACCGCGCGCGACGGCCGCCCGGTCTATGTCCGCGACGTGGCCGATCTGGGCTTCGTCACCGACACGGCCGAGGCGCTGGTCGCCACCGTCACCCGCGATTCCGCCCGGCGCCCGGCGGTGACGCTGGCCCTGGCCAAGCGCGCCGGCGCCAATGCCGTGACCGTGGCCGAGGCGATCCTGCACCGCGCCGAGGCGCTGCAAGGTACGCTGATCCCCGACGACATGCAGGTCGAGATCACCCGCGACTATGGCGAGACGGCCAACGAAAAGGCCAACGAGCTGCTTTATCACCTGGGCCTCGCCACGCTGTCGATCATCGCGCTGGTCTGGCTGGCCATCGGCCGGCGCGAGGCGCTGGTGGTGGCGGTGGTGATCCCGGTGACGATCCTGCTGACGCTGTTCGCCTCGTGGATCATGGGCTATACGCTGAACCGGGTCAGCCTGTTCGCGCTGATCTTCTCGATCGGCATCCTGGTGGACGACGCCATCGTGGTGATCGAGAACATCGCCCGGCATTGGGGCATGGGCGTGTCGGACCGGCGCGAAAGCGCCATCGAAGCGGTGATCGAGGTCGGCAACCCCACCATCGTCGCCACGCTGACCGTGGTGGTGGCCTTGCTGCCGATGCTGTTCGTGTCGGGGATGATGGGCCCCTATATGAGCCCGATCCCCTCGAACGCCTCGGTGGCGATGATCTTTTCCTTCTTCGTCGCGGTGACGGTCACGCCCTGGCTGATGCTGAAGACCGCCGGCCAAGCGCCGCTGCATCACGACGCCGAAGGGCAGGGCGGTCGCCTGGGCCGCGCCTATGCCGCCATCGCCCGGCCGGTGCTGGCGAGCAAGGGGCGCGCCTGGCTGTTCCTGGGCGGGGTGATCGTGCTGACCTTCGGCTCGCTGGCGCTGTTCTATACCCGCGACGTGACGGTCAAGCTTTTGCCCTTCGACAACAAGTCGGAGCTGTCGGTGAGCATCGACCTGCCCGAGGGCGCGGCGGTCGAGACCACGGATGCCGTGGCCCAGGCGGTGGCCGGGGCGGCGATGGAGCTGCCCGAGGTGGTCTCGGTCCAGACCCATGCCGCGGCGGCGGCACCCTACAACTTCAACGGCCTGGTGCGGCATTCCTTCTATCGCACCCAGCCGCATCAGGGCGAGGTGGCGGTCAACCTGACCCCTAAGCACGGCCGCGACCGCTCGAGCCACCAGATCGCGCTGGACCTGCGCGCGCGCATCCAGGCGCTGCCGCTGCCCCCGGGCACGGTGCTGAAGGTGGTCGAGCCGCCGCCCGGCCCGCCGGTGATGGCGACGCTGCTGGCCGAAATCTACGGCCCCGACCCCGAGACCCGCCGCGCGGTCGGCGAAAAGGTCGAGGCGGCGTTCCGCTCGGTCCCTTTCATCGTCGATGTGGACAATTCCTGGGGCGAGGCGGCGCCGCGGCTGCGGGCGCTGATCTCGCCCGACGACCTGGACTTCTACGGCGTGGCGGAATCGGACGTCTTCGACAGCATCGCCATCCTGAACGGCTCGACCACGGTCGGCTATTCGCACTGGGGCGAGGGGCGGGCGCCGATCCCGATCCGGGTCGAGCGGCCCCGCGACCAGCGCGTGCCGGGCGAGGATTTCCTGACCACGCCGATCCCGGCCGATCTGCTGCCCGGCAATCGCGGCGTGGTCGAGCTGGGCGACGTGGTGCGGATCGAGGAGGAGCGCGCCTCGCATATCCTGTTTCGCCACAATGGCCGGCCGGCCGAGATGGTGACGGCGGAACTTGCCGGCGATTTCGAGGCGCCGCTTTACGGCATGCTCGCCGTGCGCGACGCGCTGGAGGCGCAGGACTGGACCGGCCTGCCCAAGCCCGAGATCCGGCTGCGCGGCCAGCCCGGGGACGACAGCGCCAGCACGCTGCTGTGGGACGGCGAATGGGAGGTGACCTGGGTCACCTTCCGCGACATGGGTGGGGCCTTCGCGGTGGCGCTGCTGGGCATCTATATCCTGGTCGTGGCCCAGTTCGGCTCGTTCCGGCTGCCGCTGGTGATCCTGACGCCGGTGCCCCTGACCTTCATCGGCATCCTGGGCGGGCATTGGCTGTTCGGCGCGCCCTTCTCGGCGCCGTCGATGATCGGCTTCATCGCGCTGGCCGGGATCATCGTCAGGAACTCGATCCTGCTGGTGGATTTCATCCGCCACGACACCACCGGCCGCCCGCTGACCGAGGTGCTGATCGACGCCGGCGCCGTGCGCTTCCGGCCGATCCTGCTGACCGCGCTGGCGGCGATGATCGGCGCGGCGGTGATCCTGACCGATCCGATCTTCCAGGGGCTGGCGATCTCGCTGTTCTTCGGGCTGATCTCCTCGACCCTGCTGACGGTGCTGGTGATCCCGGCGGTCTATCGGGTGTTCCGCACCTGAGCCGCTGCCCCGTGCCGTATTCAACCTTGCTGTGCGGGGCCGGCCCGGATCAGGGTTTCTGCCGTGATCGCGGGGGCCGCATCAGCGACTGGACGGTATAGACCAGGATGGCGCTGCCCACCGCGCCCAGCACCGCGACCCCCAGAAGCACGATCACGTCGATCGGCCCGCCGATGTCGCGCAGGCCGGAATGGGTCATGCGCTGGACGAAGACCACAGCGAGAATGGCGCCGAAGGGCATGGATAGCTGGGCCCAGAGGAACTTGCGCATCGACAGGGCGCGGTCGCGGATCAGCACATAGAGATAGGCCAGCGTGACCGCCGCCGCGACGAGGACCATGGCCCAGAACAGCCCGCGGCCGAAGATCTCCTCGAAAACCGCGATCAGCGTGCCGAATGTCAGCTCTTTCATGATGCTTCCCCTGTCAGGCCCGGCCGCGCAGCATGGCGTTGTAGGTGGCCTTCAGCGCCACCTCCTTCATCAGCCAGCTGATCCACAGTTCCTCCAGCGGGGCGATGACCCCGGGGAACGAGGGCACCAGGTTGTTGTGATAGTCGAACTCGACCAGCATGGCCCGGCCGACGCGGGTGATGAGCGGGCAGGAGGTGTAGCCGTCATAGGTCTGGGTCCCCTCGCGCCCCTGGATGGCGGCGACCAGATGGTCCTCGATCACCGGGACCTGCCATTTCACCGAGGCTGCGGTCTTGCCCTTGGGCACGCCCGCCACATCGCCGAGTGCGAAGACCTGGGGATAGCGCAGGTGGCGCAGGGTCTTCATGTCGCATTCGACCCAGCCCTGGTCGGTCCATTTGTCGGCCCAGCTCAGGCCCGACTGCCGGATCACCGCGGGGGCGCGCTGCGGCGGGATGACATGCAGGTAGTCATAGGGCATCTCGGCCGCGGACTTGACGACCGTGCCGGTCGCCGGATCGGGGATCGCGGTCTCGAACCGCGCCGTCTTGCGGCCGGGATCGATGGCGGTCAGCGTATGGCCGTAATGCGAGGCGATGCCGCGCTGCCCGAACAGCATGCGCACCTTTTCCGACACGATCGGCACCGAGAACAGCACCGGCTGCGGGCAGGCGTAATGCATCTCGTACCTGCCCCGGGCGCCGCCGCGGCTGGCGATGTCCTCGATCAGGAAGGTGTGCTTCAGCGGCGCGCCGGCGCATTTCATCTCGGTCGCGGGGCGGGTGAACAGGCCGATGCCGCCCGACTCGGCGAATCTCGATGCCGCCTGCCAGGTCTTGGCGGCATAATCCGGCCCGGCATAAAGCGCCCCGATCCCGTCCCTGCCCACCAGGTCGAGCGAGAATCCCTCGATGGCATCGTGGTCGAGCACCAGGCCCGGCGCCACCACCAGGAAATCATAGCCGAGCGTCTGCCCGTTCTCGGTCGAGACGGTCCTGGTCTCCGGGTCGATGGCGGTGGCCGTCTCGGCGATCAGCGTCACGCCCGAAGGCAGCCAGTCGGTGGTCCGGGAGACGACATAGCCGGCCGGCTTCAAGCCGGCCGCGACCAGCGACAGGCCGGGCTGGTAGTAATGCTGCGCCCGGGGGTCGATCAGCGTGATCTGCGCGCCGTCCAGCCGCTGGACCAGGCGATTCGCCAGGGCGGTGCCGCCGGCACCGGCGCCGATGATGATGATCCGCGCCTTCGTCGCGATCCTCTGGGCCTGCGCGGCGCGGGTCCCCAGGCCCCCTGTGATGGCGCCGGCAAGCGCAAATCCCAACATGCCCCTGCGAGAGGGCCGGAAATCGACTGGTCCTGCCATGGGGCCTCCTCCGTGACCTCCTGTGCCCGAGCCCGGACTCTGGCTCCGGGCTCCTGGCCACATGCGCTGGCACCCGGCCCGTGCCCGCGGCGACCCTGAGGCCGGCCGCAACGCACAGGGTGCATCGAGGCGGTGGGGGCGGCGTTCCCCTTTTGCCGAGTCGGGTGGTTAAGATTATGTATATTCGATATTATGAATACGTCAATATACCAGACGAACCGCTCCCGGCCTGCGTGGCACTTGGTCGCAGCGGTCCGGGTGCTTGCCGGTCCGGCCGCTTGCGGCATTGCGCGGTTGGCACTGGCCTTTTTCGGCAAAGCCGCCCAAAAGCCTGCCCACGCAACCGAATCCGAGAGACGTGATGGGCTATTTTCCTGATTGGCGCCCCGCCGCGGGCGCCACGGTGCTACCCGATGAAAAGCTGCCGCTGACCCAGGCGGTGCCGATGAGCCTGCAACACCTGCTGGCGATGTCCGGCTCGACCATCCTGGCCCCGCTGATCATGGGGTTCGATCCCAATGTCGCGGTGTTCTTTTCCGGTCTCGGCACGCTGCTGTTCTTTGCCGTGACCGGCGGGCGGGTGCCCAGCTATCTCGGTTCGTCCTTCGCCTTCATCGCCGTCATCATGGCGGCGACCGGCTTTGCCGGCGGCGGGCCGAACCCGAATATCGCCGTGGCGCTTGGCGGCATCATCGCCGCCGGTTTCGTCTATGCGCTGATCGGGCTGATCGTCATGGCCATCGGCTCGGGTTGGGTCGAGAAGCTGATGCCGCCGGCGGTGACCGGGGCCATCGGCATGTCCATCGGGCTGAACCTGGCGCCAGTGGCGGTCAGGCAGCTTGCCGGCAGCCATGTCCATCTGAGCATCGCCCTGGCGACCGTGCTGTGCATGGCGCTGGTCTCGGTCTATGGCCGGCAGGCCACCCGCCGGATCGCGGTGCTGATCGCGCTGCTGTTCGGCTATGCGCTGGTGCTGGTCCTCGGCAACGGGCTTGGCCTGGTGCCCGGCATCGACTTCGCCGCCGTCGCCGCCGCGCCCTGGTTCGGGGTGCCGAACTTTACCGCGCCGCGCTTCGAATGGTCCGCGATCAGCCTGATCGCCCCGGTCGCCATCGTGCTGGTGGCCGAGAACCTGGGCCATATCAAGGCCCTGGGCGCGATCACCGGGCAAAGCATGGACCGCTATATCGGCCGGGGCTTTCTGGGCGACGGGCTGGCCACCATGTTGGCCGGCACGGGCGGCGGCACCGGCGTCACCACCTATGCCGAGAATATCGGCGTCATGGCCATGACCCGGGTCTATTCCACGCTGATCTTTCCCATGGCGGCCGGCATCGCGATCTTCCTGGGCCTGTCGCCCAAGTTCGGCGCCATCCTGCAAACCATCCCGGCGCCGGTGCTGGCCGGGCTGGCGGTGTCGGTCTTTGGCCTGATCGCCTCGGCCATGGCGCGGATCTGGGTGGACAACAAGGTCGATTTCTCGGATCCGCGCAACCTGTTCACCGTGGGGGTGGCGCTGATCCTTGGCGCCGGCGATTTCACCGTCACCATCGGCGATTTCGCGCTGGGGGGCATCGGCACCTCGACCTTTGCGGCGCTGCTGCTCTACCAGTTGCTGGGCATCGGCCGGCGGGCGTAGCACCCCTGCGGCGGCCGGTTCCGGGGGTCTTGAAACCCGGGCCGGCGCTTCTAAATGGCTAGGTGCGGGTGGCCGGAACCGGAACCCGTCTGCCGGGCATCCCCCGGCAAGATCAAATGCTTGTACCCATGTTGCTCAGAGGAGGATGTGGCTATGAGGACCACGTTTGACTTCACCCCGCTCTTTCGGTCGAGCGTCGGATTCGACCGGCTCCTGAATGCCCTTGAAACCGCCTCGCGCGTCAATACGGCGGAAAGCTGGCCGCCCTATGACATCGCCAAGGAGGGCGAGGACAACTATCGCATCACCATGGCCGTGGCCGGTTTCAGGCAGGAAGATCTCTCGCTGACGCAGGAACGCAATCTGCTGATCGTCACCGGCCGCAAGGACGGCGGCGAGGAGGCCGAGTATCTGCATCGCGGCATCCCCGTGCGCGGTTTCGAGCGCCGCTTCGAGCTGGCCGATCACGTCAAGGTCGAAGGGGCCGAGCTGCATGACGGGCTGCTGACCATCACCTTGCAGCGCGAGATCCCCGAGGAGATGAAGCCGCGCCGGATCGACATCGCTTCGGCCAAGGCGGCGGGCGCGGACGGGCGGAAGCGCATCACGTCCGAAAAACCTGCCGGGAAGGCGCCCGACAAGGCCGGGGAGGCGGCTGCGGCCTGATCCTCGACCGCGGGTGCCGATCGCAGCTTCGCATGATCGGGCACCGGGCTTTTCTCGGTGCCCGTGGAAAGCCGTTGCCGATGAATGGAGAGACAAGATGAGTGTCCGTGACCTGATTCCGCAGAACCTGATCTGGTGGCGCAACCGTGACAGCCAGACGCCCACCGAATGGCGCGACGACGGCCGCGACCCTTTCACCAGTTTCCAGCGCGAGATGAACCGTCTTTTCGACGATTTCTTCCGCTCCGCCGATACCCGGCTGCCCTCGCTGGCCGGATTTGGCCCCGCCTGGGGCGGCGCGACCTGGCCGCGCGTCGAGATTGCCGAGACCGACAGGGAGATCAAGGTCAGCGCCGAGCTGCCCGGGCTTGAGGAAAAGGATGTCGAGCTGCTGCTTGAAAACGGCGGCCTGACCATCCGGGGCGAAAAGACCTCGGCCAGCGAGGACAAGGAGCGGCAGTTCTCGGAGCGGTTCTATGGCCGGTTCGAGCGGCGCATCCCCTTGCCCGACGGTATCGAGCAGGACAAGGCCGAGGCGAATTTCGCCAATGGCGTGCTGACCGTGACCCTGCCCAAATCCGAGACCGCGCAAAGCCGGGTCAGGCGCATCGAGATCCGCAGATGACCCACCGGCCCGGCCAGGGGCGCGACCGGGCTGCCCTTCGGCAGCGATGGAGGGGGAAGATGCAACCGATCCGAGGGGATTTTCGCAAGACCGATCCCTTCGCCTTGGCCCTGATCCCGCGAGAGGGCAGGGCTGATTGGAACTCTGCCCCGCCGCAGGACGCCAGGCGCGCGGCGCTGATGAACCGAGCCCGGACCGAATATCTGCAAGGCCTGGCCGGCATCGAAGGCATACCAGGCCACGGCCGGCAGTCGCGCCTGGCCGGAGGTCGGGCGGGCCTTGCTGGCGCTGGAGGCGGCGGCGGGCGCGCGGCCGGAGATCGCCGCGGCGGCATGAGGGCAGGGGAGGCCGGATGCCGCCAGGCCCCGCGCGACAGGAGCGGGACCGCCGAGCGGCACCGGAGAAGGGGTATTTGTGCAACGGAGAAACGGCTGGCGGCGCGGCATCGTTGCCCTGTGGGCCGTGCCGGCTCGTACAACCACAAGGGACAGGCCATGCTTTCCACCCGTCTACCGCCACCGCGCCGCCTGCTTTGCGCCGGCCTTTGCCTGCTGGTGCTGATCGCGGCGCTTTTCATCCCCCTGCCGGGCCGCGCCCAGGCCTTTGCCACCGACGAGCGCGGCCTGCTGACCGCGGCACCGGTGCTGGAAAAGGTCACCCCCGCCGTGGTCAACATCGCCGTGCGCGCGGAAACCGCGGTGCCGATGAACCCGCTTTACAACGATCCGTTCTTTCGCCGCTTCTTCGACCTGCCGCCCGGCACCGTCCGCCAGCCGCGGCTGAGCGCGGGGTCCGGCGTGATCGTCGATGCCGAGAAGGGCTATGTGCTGACCAACCATCACGTCATCGCCGACGGGACGGAGATCGGCGTCACGCTGAAGGATGGCCGGGCGCTGCGGGCCGAGCTGATCGGCAGCGATCCGGCGACCGACATCGCGCTGTTGCAGGTCGGGGCCGACGATCTCACCGCTGTCGAGATCGCCGATTCCGATGCGGTCAAGGTCGGCGATTACGTCATGGCCATCGGCAACCCCTTCGGCCTGGGCCAGACCGTGACCTCGGGCATCGTCAGCGCGCTTGGCCGCAGCGGCATCAACCGCGACGGCTACGAGGATTTCATCCAGACCGATGCCTCGATCAATCCCGGCAATTCCGGCGGGGCGCTGGTGGACAGCCAGGGGCGGCTGATCGGCGTCAATACCGCGATCCTGTCGCCCGCCGGCGGCAATATCGGCATCGGCTTTGCCGTGCCCGCCAACATGGCGATGGCGATCATGCACCAGCTCTTGCAGCATGGCGAGGTGCGGCGCGGCCTCTTGGGCGTGGCGATCCAGAACCTGACGCCGGACCTGGCCACGGCCCTGGGGCTTGGGGACGACATCCGCAACGGCGCCGTCATCGCCAGCGTCGAGCCGGGATCGGCGGCCGAGGCGGCGGGGCTGGAGGCGGGCGACGTGGTGCGGGCCGTCGATGGCGTGCCCCTGCGGGGCGGCGCCGATCTGCACAACCGCATCGGCCTGCTGTCGGTGGGCGACCGCATGCGGCTGACGGTGCTGCGCGACGGCCAGGAGCTGGAGCTGACCGCGACCATCCGCGACCGGGCCGAGGCCGCCAGCGCTTGGCTGGAGGGCACGCCGCTGGCCGGGCTGCACCTGCGCGAGCGGCGGTCGGAGGGTGGTCCGGGCGGGCTGGAGGTCGAAAGCGTCGCTCCGGACAGCAGCGCCGCGCGGCGCGGCTTTCGCGCCGGCGACGTGATCCTGGCGGTCAACCGCCGCCCGGTGGCGACGCTCGATGCGCTGCGCGCGGCCCTCGGCGCCGCCCGCCTGCCGCTGGTGGTCGGGCTGATCCGCGACGGCCGCCGCGTGCTGACCATCATCGAGGGCTGAGCGCCCGGTCGCGTAGGGTACATGTATGGCAGGCTGCGCTATTGCGTGCCGGGCCAATCCCATTATGACTGGCAGCGCCATTCAGCCCCGGGGGAACGCCAGATGCGCATGCGCGACACTTTCATCAAGCCCATGCACCGCGAGGGCATCCGCTTCGTGGCGATCTTCGCCGCCGTGACGCTGGTGCTGTTCCTGATCTGGGAACCCCTGGGCTGGATCGGGGTCGGCCTGACCGTCTGGTGCTATTACTTCTTCCGCGACCCCGAGCGGGTGACGCCCGCGCGCCCCGGGCTGATTGTCAGCCCGGCGGATGGCGTCGTCTCGCTGATCGAGCCGGCGGTGCCGCCGGCCGAGCTGGGCATGGCCGACATGCCCCTGACCCGGGTCAGCGTGTTCATGAGCGTCTTCAACTGCCATGTGAACCGCAGCCCCGTGGCGGGCGAGGTGGTTTCGGTCGCCTATCGGCCGGGCAAGTTCTTCAACGCCTCGCTGGACAAGGCCAGCGTGGACAATGAACGCAACGGTCTGCGCATTCGCATGGAGGACGGGCGCGACCTGGCCGTGGTGCAGATCGCCGGCCTCGTGGCCCGCCGCATCGTCTGCTTCGTGAAGCCGGGCGACCGGCTGCGCACGGGCGAGCGGTTCGGCCTGATCCGCTTCGGCTCGCGGCTGGACGTCTATCTGCCGCCGGGCGTGGCGCCCTTGGTCGAGATCGGCCAGACCATGGTCGCGGGCGAGACGGTGATCGCCGAACTGGGGCAGGCCGGGCAGGCGGAGGCGTGATGGATCAACCCACTGGCCCGCAGACCGAGTTTTCTCTGGTCCAGCTCTTGCCCAACATGCTGACCATCGTCGCGGTCTGCCTTGGGCTGACCGCCATCCGCTTCGGCGTGCAGGGCGACTACATGCGGGCCGTGCTGCTGATCATTGCCGCCGGCATCCTCGACGGCATCGACGGGCGGATCGCGCGGCTGCTGGGCTCGTCCAGCAAGATCGGGGCCGAGCTGGATTCGCTGGCCGATTTCCTGAATTTCGGCGTGGCCCCGCCGCTGATCCTGTATTTCTGGGCGCTGCGGGATTTTCGCGGCCTGGGCTGGATCTGCGTGCTGGTCTTTGCCGTCTGCTGCGTGATCCGGCTGGCGCGCTTCAACGTCTCCAGCAAATCCGAGGAGACGCAGCGCGACAGCGCCTATTTCGAGGGCATCCCCTCGCCTGCCGGGGCGCTTCTGGTGATGCTGCCGATGTATCTGTCCTTCGCCTTCGCCGACCGGCCGGTGCTGCCGCAGATCCTGGTCTGCCTGCACATGATCCTGGTCGGGCTGCTGCTCATCAGCCGGATCCCGACCTGGTCCTTCAAGACCACCAAGATCTCGCGCGAGAACGTCAAGTTCTTCCTTGTCGGCGTGGCCTTTGTCGGGGCGGCGCTGCTGACCTTCGCCTGGGTGACGCTGATCGCGCTTTGCCTTGGTTATATCGCCATGGTCATCTGGGCCTGGATCGATCGGGAACGTCCCTCAAGCCGATAAGGAACGGCCATGGATATCGAAGCCATCCAATCCTCCTATTCCCGCTGGGCGCCGATCTATGACCGGACCTTCGGGGCAGCGACCAATATCGGCCGGCGCCGGGCGGTGGACTACATCAACCGCCGCGGCGGCACCGTGCTGGAGGTCGGCGTCGGCACCGGGCTGTCGCTGGAACATTACGGCCCGCAGATGCAGGTGACCGGCATCGATTTCAGCCAGGACATGCTGGACAAGGCCATCGCCAAGGTGCAGCGGCTGGGGCTGAAGCAGGTGCATGAGCTGCGCCAGATGGATGCGCGGGCGCTGGATTTCCCGGACGACCATTTCGACACGGTGACGGCGATGCATGTCCTGTCGGTCGTGCCCGAACCCGAGCGGGTGATGGCCGAGATCGCCCGGGTCTGCAAGCCCGGCGGCAAGGTCGTCATCACCAACCATTTCGCGCGCGAGAGCGGTGCGATGGCGGCGGTGGAGCGGGTTTTCGCACCCTTGGCCAATACCATCGGCTGGCATTCCGATTTCCGCATCGAAAGGGTGCTCGGGCAGGAATCGCTGGTGCTCGAGGAACGCCGCACCCTGCCGCCGCTGGGGATGATGACCTTTCTGGTGCTGGGCAAGGTCGCGGGCTGAGGCAGGGCAGGGCGCGGGACCTCCGCTTTTCGCCGCCGGCCATCGCGGGGTTTCCGCCGCGCGCCGGGGCGGTTATCTGCGGGGCATGACCATTCAGGACGATGTTTTCGAGCGGCTGGCCCGCTCCGCCTTCCGCAGCCGCTTTCGCCTGGGCCCGAAAGAGCGCGCCTATGCCGATGCCAGGGGGCGGGGGACGATTGCCGCCCATGCGCGCGATTTCATCGCCGCCCGGCTGGCACCGGCCGATCCGCCGAACGATGGCCGGCAGACCCCGATGCGCGGCCATCCGGTCTTTGTCGCCCAGCATGCCACCGCCTGCTGCTGCCGCTCCTGCCTGCAAAAATGGCACCGCATCCCGCAGGGCCGGATGCTGAGCCCCGAGGAGCAGGCCTGGATCGTCGATCTGCTGATGCGCTGGATCGACCGCGAGATGGGTTTCCCTTCGCCCCGCGAAAGATCCGTCGAATAAGCGGCGCCCATACGCTGTGCGATTCCCGTATCGGGCGACGTGGCCTTCTGCCCGACGGCCAGGCAGAAAGCCCCGACCCTCCAGAGCGCGTTCATTCTGCTTCGGATCCGGGAGCGGGCCTCAATCGCCTGCCGTTTCACGCCCGCGGTCCTGGGCTCCCGCCGGCTCAGAAACTGATTTCAACGAATCGGAGTTTATGTTAATTGATTAATCAGTCAAGTTGTGGTGGTTTGACGTGTTATTGACTGCCGGGCCTTCGGGTCCGGCCTCTCTCTGTTCGCCTCAGGCCAGGAAGCGGCGGAACTGCCGCAACGCCAGCCAGAACAGCACGGCGCCGATCAGCGCCAGCGCCAGAAGCTGCGGCCAGACCACGCCCAGCCCGGCCCCCCGGAACAGGATGCCCTGCGACAGGATCACGAAATGCGTGTTGGGCGCCAGCGACATGACCGCCTGGATGATGTCGGGCATGCTTTCGCGCGGCGTCATGCCGCCGGACAGCACCTGCAAGGGAAACAGCACCAGCATCAGCAGCAGCCCGAATTGCGGCATCGAGCCGGCGACCGTGGCCAGGAAGATGCCCATCGAGGTGGTCGCGAACAGCATCAGCGCCGCCGCGGCGATGAACAGCGGCACCGAACCCGCCACCGGCACCTGCAAGGCCATCTGCACCACCACGGTGATCGCGAAGCTCGAGGCCAGCAGCACGACAAGCCCCATGGACCAGATCTTGGACAGCATGATCTCGGCCGCCGTCACCGGCATGACCAGCAGATGCTCGACGGTGCCATGCTCTTTCTCGCGGATCAGGGCGGCGCCGGTCAGGATGATCGACAGCATGGTGACGGCATCGATGACGCTGTTGATCGCGCCGAACCAGCCTGCGTCCAGCGCCGGATTGTAGCGTGCCCGCAGCGCCAGTTCGACGGGCAGGGCGGTGTCCTCGCGATGGCCGGCCAGGAACTCCTGGACCTCGGCGCTGACGATCTGCTGGACATAGCCGCTGCCGGTGAAGGCCTGGCTCATGCGGGTGGCATCGACGTTCAGCTGGATCGCCGGATGGCGCCCGGCCAGCAGGTCGCGCTGGAAATCGGGCGGGATGTCCAGCGCGAACGTATCCAGCCCCTCGTCCATGCGGCGGTCCATCTCGGTGGTGGAGATCAGCCGCGGCGTGCCGAAATAGGGCGGGGTGAAGGCCGAAACGATGCGCTCGGACAGGGTCGAGCGGTCCTCGTCCACCACGGCGATGGCGGCATTGGACAGGCTTTCGGGCATCGCCTTCGATTCGGTATAGATCGACAGCGAGAAGGCATAGACGATGAGCAGCAGCATGGCCGGGTCGCGCCACAGCCCGCGCAGTTCCTTGATGCCCAGGTTCCAGACGTTGCGCAGCCTCATTTCGCCTGTTTCCTCAGCAGCAGGGCGCTAAGCCCCAGGATGACCGGGATGGCCGCCGCCAGCGCCGCGAAGGCCATGCCCAGATCGTCGAAGCCCAGCCCCTTCGAGAACGCCCCGCGCGAGGCGATGATGAAATGCGTGGTCGGATAGACCTCGCCGATGGCGCGGCCCACGCCTTGCAGCGAGGAGACCGGATCCAGCAGCCCGGAATATTGCGCGCCGGGGATCATGGTCAGCAGCACGGTCGCGAACAGCGCCGCCGCCTGGCTGCGCATGAACGAGGAAATCAGCAGCCCCATGGCCGTGGTGGCGCCGACGTAAAGCAGCGCGGCCAGCGTAAAGGCCGTCAGGCTGCCGGTGAAGGGCACGCGGAAGGCGAAGACCGCGAAAGCCGTCATCAGCGCAAAGTTCAGCATGGCCAGCGCCACATAGGGCAATTGCTTGCCGATCAGGAATTCCAGCCGCGTGACGGGCGTGACGTAGAAATTGATGATCGAGCCCAGCTCTTTCTCGCGCACGACGCTGAGCGTGGTCAGCACCGCCGGGATCAGCAGCAAGAGCAGCGGGATCACCGCCGGCACCATGGCGACCAGGCTTTTCACGTCCGGGTTGTAGCGGAACCGCGTCACCAGCTCGAAGTCGCCTTGCACCGCCTGATCGCCATGGGCCTCGCGCGTCTTGCGCATGATCCAGTCGGCATGCATGCCCTGGACATAGCCCTGCACGGTCTCGGCCCGGGTCGGGTTGGCGCCGTCGATCCAGGCGCCGACCTGCACCGGGCTGCCGCGCGCCAGGTCGCGGGCAAAGCCGGGCGGGATCTCGACGGCCAGGGCCAGCTGGCCGGTGCGCATGCGCGCGTCCATCTGCTCGTAATCCGCCAGGGGCTCGGTCTCGGTGAAATAGCGCGAGCCTGCGATGTCCAGCACATAGTCGCGCGAGGTCGTGGTCTGGTCGCGGTCGAGGACGGCGAAGCTCAGGTCCTCGACATCCATGTTGATGCCGTAGCCGATGACGAACATCAGGATCAGGCTGCCGACCAGCGCCAGGGTCAGCCGGATCGGATCGCGCCGGAGTTGCAGCGATTCCAGCCGGGAATAGCTGAGCATCCGCCGCAGGCTGAACCAGCCGCCGGGCGCCGCCGGCGCCTCGGGCGCATCGGCAAGCGGCACGGGCGGGGGCTCGTCGCCGATCGCCTCTTGCAGATAGGCGACGAAGGCGTCGTCCAGCGTGGCCGCGCCCTTGGCCCGCTTGATCGCCTCGGCCGTGTCGCTGACCAGCACCCGGCCGGCATGCATCAGCGAGATGCGGTCGCACAGTTCGGCCTCGTTCATGAAATGGGTCGAGACGAAGATCGTCACCCCGTCATGGCGCGACAGCTCGCCCAGGATACGCCAGAAGGCGTCGCGCGCCACCGGATCGACGCCCGAGGTCGGCTCGTCCAGGATCAGGATCTCGGGGCCGTGGATCATCGCCACGGCCAGCGACAGGCGCTGGCGGATGCCCAGGGGCAGGGCGTCGGGCAATTCGTCCGCCACGCCCGCCAGCCCGAAACGCTCGATCATCTGCCCGACGCGGTCCGTGACCTGGCCGGCCTCCATGCCGAACAGCCGCGCGTGCAGGTCGAGGTTCTGCCGCACCGTCAGTTCGGAATAGAGCGAGAAGGACTGGCTCATGAAGCCGACCCGGTGGCGCACCGCCATGTCCGAGGGGTCGAGTTCGGCGCCGAACAGCCGCGCCGTGCCCTCGCTGGGCTCGAGCAGGCCGGTCAGCATCTTCATGGTGGTGGTCTTGCCGCAGCCGTTCGAGCCGAGAAAGCCGAAGATCTCGCCCTTGTCGATGCGGAAGCTGACATTATCGACGGCGGTGAAGTCGCCGAAGCGCATGGTCAGGTGCCGGGCCTCGATGGCGGTCTCGCCGTCCTCGGCCCGGCGCGGCGGGATCGAGACCGGCTCGTGCCCGCGCCTTTCGCTGTCGGGCAAGAGCGCGATGAAGGCGCGGTCCAGATCCTCGGCCCCGGTGCGGGCCAGCAATTCGGCCGGGCTGCCGGTGGCCAGCACCCGGCCCGCATCCATCGCCACCAGCCAGTCGAAGCCGGCGGCTTCCTCCATATAGGCGGTGGCGGTGATCACGCTCATGCCGGGGCGGTCGCGGCGGATGCGCGCGATCAGTTCCCAGAACTGGCGGCGCGACAGCGGATCGACGCCGGTGGTCGGCTCGTCCAGGATCAGCAGGTCCGGGTCGTGGATCAGCGCGCAGCACAGGCCCAGCTTCTGCTTCATCCCGCCGGAAAGCTTGGCGGCGGGGCGGTCGCGAAACGGCGACATGCCGGTCGCCGCCAGCAGCGCGTCGATGCGGCGCGCGCGCTCGGCCGGGCCGTGGCCGAAAAGCCGGCCGAAGAAATCCAGGTTCTCGGCCACCGACAGCGTCGGATAAAGGTTCCGGCCCAGCCCCTGCGGCATATAGGCGATGCGCGGGCAGATCTGGGCGCGGTGGTGCGCATCGGCCATGTCGCCGCCAAGGACACGGATCCGGCCCTGCTGGATCACCCGCGCCCCGGCGATCAGCGAGAGCAGGCTGGACTTGCCGACGCCGTCGGGACCGATCAGCCCGACCATGCGCCCGGCGGGGATCGCCAGCGACACCCCGTCCAGCGCCACGACCTTGCGATAGCGCAGCGAAACGCCGGCGATCTCGGCGACCGGCGGGGGATCGGGCAGGGCGGTCATTGCACCAGGTTGGAGAGCGTGTCGGGCCAGCCCGCCTCGGCGTCGATGCGCACATAGGCGGTGCCGGGCAGGCCGGTCTTGACGTAATTGCTGTATTTGCGCAGCAGCTCGGGATCGACCTGGGCGCGGACGCGGAACATCAGCTTTTCACGTTCCTCGGCGGTCTCGACGGTCTTGGGCGTGAACTGCGCCACATCCGCGACATAAGAGATCCGCGCCGGGATCACGTATTGCGGGGCGGCGTCCATCACCAGCCGCGCCTCGGCCCCGACCTCGACCCGGCCGGCCTGCGCGGTCGGCAGGAAGAAGGTCATGTAGACGTCCTCCAGATCGACCAGGTTGAGGATGCGCCCGCCCGCCGCGACGATCTCGCCCTCTTGCGCGATGCGGTATTGCACCCGGCCGTCGCGCGGCGATTCCAGCGTCGCGTCACCGATCTGCACCTCGACGGCCTCGATCGCCGCCCGGGCCGCGTCCACCGCCGCCTCGGCATCGACCACCTGGGCGCGGGCGGTGCCGATCCCGGCCTCGGCGGCGGCAAGGTTCGCCTCGGCCGAGGCCAGCGCCGCCTGCGTCTCGCGTCCCGAGGCCCGCACGTCGTCCAGCACCTGCTGCGAGGCGACATTGCTGCGCGCCAGGCTTTCGGTGCGCGCCAGCCGGGCGGCGGCCGCATCCGCAGCCGCCCGCGCCTGTTCGACCGCGGCCTCGGCCGCCTTGTGCTGCGCCTCGGCCTGGGTCACCAGGCTCTGTGCGGTCTCGACCCCGATGCGGGCCCGGCGCAGCTGCGCCTCGGCCTGCCGCTTCTGCGCGTCGAGTTGCAGCGTGTCCATCTGCACCAGCACTTCGCCCTTGCGCACGAACTGGCCCTCGGCGGCCTGGATGCGGGCGATGCGCCCGGCCGACAGGGCGGAAATGTCGATCTCGGTCGCCTCGATCCGGCCATTGCCCGAGGCGATGCCGGCAAGCTGGCCGTCCCGCGACAGGTTCTGCCAGGCCAGCCAGCCGACGACGGCCAGAACGACGGCGGCCGCAGCCCCGCCCCACCAGGATCCTGCCTTGCCTGCCATGCACGACCTCCGCAATCAATAAAGACGGCGCCGGAACGCCCCTGGCACCGGCGGCGCGAATCGCTTCGCCATGCAACAATAACCGTCCTGCGCGCGGCGCGCCTTGACGAAAATGCGCGCGGCACCCGGCGCGTTTCGGCGGCAGCATCGCCGCAACCTTATGGAAATCTTGCGGAAAGCCTGCGGGGCAGGGGGCGGGCGCCCAGCCAAAGGGATAGGTTGTCGGGTCTTGTGACGCTCGGTAATCTTTTCTCCGACGCCATGGCAACCTTTTGCAGGCCCCGTGTTCAGGCTCTCATGCTCAGGCCCCCAGTGACATCATGCGCGAGCTGATCGAAGTCCCGCCGACCCGCAAGCGGCTCAAGGAGATCTTTCTCGATCGCGATCAGCGACAGCAGCATCCTGCCGAGATGCTGAACTGCGTCGCGCATATGATCCTGGCCATCGACGAGCCCGAGGAGATGGTCATGGTGGCACTGGAATACATGGCGCGCCGGCTGGGGGTGTGCCGGGGCGATCTGGGCTTTCCGTCGCCGCGCGACCCGATCTATGCGCCGGTCGTCGTGCATTACAATCTCGGCACCGATCCCTTGCGCTGCGACGACGCGACCTATCGCAACCACAGCATGGTGTTCCGGCAGGCCTGGGGGCAGCCCGGGCCGGTGGCCTGCGACGACGTCGTCTCGCACCCGCTGCTGGCGGACAGCCGCGATGAGTTCCTGGCCATCGAAAGCCGGTCGATCCTGTTCCAGCGCCTGTCCTTTGCGCATCGGACCGTCGGCATGATGTGCCTGGACTATACGCATGACGCCCATGCCTGGACCGATGCCGACAAGGGCTTCGTGCGCGAGTTCACCGCCAGCTTCCTTGGCCCGCTGGCCGGGATCAGCCACCACTGGCACGGCAAGACCGGGGCGCAGGCCGACGGCCCTTCGCGCCGGCCCTCGCTGGCCGAGCTGGAGGCGATCCGGCTGGCCGCGCAGGGCCTGAGCTGTGACGAGATCGGCGAGGCGCTCGGCAAGTCCCGCCGCACCATCGAGAACCAGCTGCGCAATGCGCGCATCGGCTTGCAGGCCTCGAACCGCAGCGAACTGATCCGCAAATGCGAGGTCTGGCTCTAGGCCCCGGGCCGGCGGACCGGCCCGGGTCGGGGGCGCGATCCGGGGCTCAGCCCGGGATCGGCCGGCAAGAGGTGCTGGGCGCCGGCGTGGCCACCCGGTATTCCTCGGACGGTGCCGGCACCTGCACGTAATCGACCGGCGGCTCTGCCGTGGGATAGGTGACGGTGATCGTTTCCGGCACGTCCATCTGCTGCGGGTTCGTTGCGCCGCGTGCCACGTTATAGGGGTCGGTGAAGGTGCCATAGGTGCCGGGCTGGACGGTGTACTGCACCTGTCTGGACCCTGTGCCGGCATTGGCCAGGTATTTGTGCGGGTCGTTCCAGTCGCGGCCGTCCAGATTGGCGTAGAACTTCAGATCGACCAGCACCGCGTCGCAAAGCGGCGTGACCTCCTCGTATTGCGTCGGCCAGCCGCTGCCGCCGCTGGTATCGGGATAGCGGCCCCAGTCGCCGCCCTTCAGCGGGCAGGCGCCGCCGGCATTGAAGGCCGCGCGGTTCGGGTGATGCACGCCATAGAGCGGCAGGCCGACCGCCTCGGCAGTCTCGCCGCCTTCCAGGTGGAAGCGCGGAGCGAGCGTCACCTCGGTCTTCAGCCCGTCCTTCCCGGGCAGGTCGTCCCAATAGGCGCCGCCCGGGCGGACATAGCGGAAATCCGCGTTGTCCGGGTTGTCGAACACCGCCATCAGGAACAGATAGGGCTTGTTGAAGAACGGCCGCTCGACCAGGTAATATTCCACCTGCGTGCGGCTGGCATCGACCGGCTTCCAATCGACATGCAGGGCGTCCTGTCCCGGCTGGCCGACATTCACCCAGGAGCGCGCATCCGGGAACTGCGTCAGTTGCAGCACCCGGGTGTAGTTTTCCTTGATGTCCAGCCCGGCACGCTTGCCCAGCGGCCCGACCTGATCGGCACCGGGCTGCGAGAAGGCGAAATCCATGGCCAGCTTGGCATAGGGGAAATCGTTCTCGGACATGGTGCAGTAGAAATTGGGCAGGTCGATGGGCACATGCCCGGCATATTTGCCCTCGTATTTCGGATGGGACAGCGGCAGGTCGATGAAGGTCAGCCGGCCCTCGGCATCGACCTGCTGGTCGGGATAGCGATAGCCGTCCCAGCCCTCGTCGGGCAGATAGGAGGCATAATCCTCGCGCACGGCCTCCAGGTTTTCCGGTGCCAGCGGATCGGCGCCGGGGGCAAGGCCCTTGGCGCCGGGGCGAAGATATTCGCGGATCGTGCCGTTTTCCTGCACGCGCCAGAGGCCGTGCTTGCCCTCGCCGATCATCGTCAGCACCTGCTCGGCCACGGTGATGAAGCGATAGGTGTAGTTGGTGCTCATATAGCCGATATAGACCGGCAGATGCGGGATCTGCGAATGGGTCCGCGACGGCCGACCGGTGCCGAGCAGCTTCGACTGCCCGTCATCGGATTTGATCGACTGGTCGGCCGTATAGAAGAACGGATCGCCCAGCGTCAGGTCGCCCAGATTGGGCATGCCCTCGGCGGCGGCCGCGCCTGCCAGCAGCGCGACCGCCACGGGGATCATCCCCGTGCTTATTTTTTTCATTTTCTCCTCCCTTTCGATCACGCGCGCCTAGGCGGTGTCGCGCAGGCGCGCGCCGCAGACGTAAGCCTTGCCCGCGGTCTTGGTGGTGAAGGTCACCGTGGCGCCCTTGGGCAGCAGCAGCACATCACCCGCGGTTGCGTCGATGCTGTTCGTGCCGTCCGAGACCGTGATCTCCCCCTCGAGGATCAGCTTGGTCTCGTCGTAATCATAGGTATAGACCAGCGGCTCGGCCGATGCTTCCAGCCGGAAAAATCCGCAGGTGATCGGCTTGTCGGGATTGTCCGCACCGACCACGTCCTGCAGAAAGGCGTTCACGCCGGGCGTGTCCATCGGCGCGATCTCCATCGCGGTGGCATCGTCGATATGCGTGATCTGGGGCGCATCCTGTGCACTGACGGCGGCGCCCAGCCACATCGACACCATGCCGATGGCGATACCCGTTGCCCGAGTGAATTGCGTCATCTTGCTCTCCTCCTACGCATGACGATTCTGTCTGGTCAGCATTCAGGCTAGCACCGGGGATCCCTGTCCCGCATGACAGAGAACCCCTAATCCGAAATGACGACCCTCGTCCGCGCAGGCCTTCCGACAGGGGAGAGGCCACGCATCGCCCTTGTTTGCCAAGCGCGAAACATAAGGATAGCACAGATTCAGGCGCGAGCGCATCAGTCCGATGGCGGCTCGCCTTTCCTCTGCTCACAAAGCCCCGCCGAGATGGCTCGGCGGGGTTGCGGCCGGCAGAGATCGCCAGCGGCGCATAGCGGGGATGGCACGCATCGCCAATCGGCAGTGCTTCGATTGCCCTTGATGCGGTGCCGTCCGCTTTTCTCCGTTTGGCAAATACTCTCGGGGGTGAATTGCGGCGCCAGCCGCAAGAGGGGGCGGACAGCCCCCTTCCCCTGTCAGCTCAGCCGAGGATGGTCGCCTCGGTCGCGGCGCGCAGCTCGTCCTCGCTCACGCCATCGGCCAGCTCGACGATCTTCAGCCCGCCCGGGACGACGTCCAGCACCCCCAGATTGGTGATGATGCGATTGACCACCGCCTGGCCGGTCAGCGGCAGCGTGCAGGATTTCAGCACCTTCGACTCGCCGTGCTTCGAGGTGTGGTCCATCACCACCACCACCCGGCCCACGCCCGCCACCAGGTCCATCGCCCCGCCCATGCCCTTGACCAGCTTGCCGGGGATCATCCAGTTCGCCAGGTCGCCGTTCTCGGCCACCTCCATCGCCCCCAGGATCGCCATGGCGATCTTGCCGCCGCGGATCATCGCGAAGCTCTCGGCGCTGTCGAAATAGGCGGTCTGCGGCAGCTCGGTCACCGTCTGCTTGCCGGCATTGATCAGGTCCGGGTCCTCCTCGCCCTCATAGGGGAAGGGGCCGATGCCCAGCATGCCGTTTTCCGATTGCAGCGTCACATGCACCCCCTCGGGGATGTAGTTCGCCACCAGCGTCGGGATGCCGATGCCGAGGTTCACATACCAGCCGTCCTGCAGCTCCTGCGCGGCCCGCGCCGCCATCCGGTTGCGGTCCCAGCCCTTGGTTTCGGCGGCCATCATGCGGTCTCCTTCTTGCCGGTCGTGTCGGAGACGCGCGAACGTGTCGTGCGCTGCTCGATGCGCTTCTCGTGCTGGCCCTGGATCAGCCGATGGACATAGATCCCCGGCAGGTGGATGGCGTCGGGATCGAGGCTGCCGGTCGGCACGATCTCCTCGACCTCGCAGACGCAGACCCGGCCGCATTTCGCCGCCGGCACGTTGAAGTTGCGCGCGGTCTTGCGGAAGATCACGTTGCCGGTCTCGTCCGCCTTCCAGCCCTTGACGATGGCCAGGTCGGCGACGATGCCGCGTTCCAGGATATAGGTCTCGCCGTCGAAATCGTGATGCTCCTTGCCCTCGGCGATCACCGTGCCGACGCCGGTTTTCGTATAAAAGCCCGGGATGCCGGCGCCGCCCGCCCGCATGCGCTCGGCCAGCGTGCCCTGCGGGTTGAACTCCAGCTCCAGCTCGCCCGAGAGATACTGGCGCATGAACTCGGCATTCTCGCCGACATAGGAGGAGATCATCTTGCGGATCTGCCGCGAGTCCAAGAGCTTGCCCAGCCCGAACCCGTCCACGCCGCAATTGTTGGAGGCGATGGTCAGCTCCCTGGTCCCCGCCTTCAGGATCGCCTCGATCAGCAGTTCCGGGATGCCGCAAAGTCCGAACCCGCCCGCCGCGATCAGCATCCCGTCCCGCAATACACCGTCAAGCGCGGCGTCCGCGCTGGGATAGATCTTGTTCGATCCTGTCATTCACGTGCCTCGATATGATTGCTCCCCGGCGGCCGACCTCCCGCCGCCGCAATCAACCCTGTCGCATATGGCCGGAATACTCTATCCGTAGGAATACGTAGTCGGATAGGTATCCCATGCAGCGATCCGTTTGGCAGCCCCAGACCCGGGATTACGACAGTCTTGGTTTCCAGAATGCGCCCGATGCGACGCTGGTCCTGGCCGAGCGGGTGATCGTCCGGGCCAGCCAGATGGTCGAGTCGGTCTTCGGCTGGACCCCGCAGGAGCTTGAGGGCCAATCCATGCGCTGCCTCTACCCAGGCCAGACCGATTTCGATCTGGTCGGCGAACGCGCCCGAAAGGCACTGCGGGAGCGGCCGTTCTATCGTGACGAGCGTTTCATGCGCCGCAAGGACGGCCGCATCGTCTGGATGGAGGGCAGGGGCCGGACCATGGACCAGGCCGACCCGCACCGTCTGGCGATCTGGACCTACCGGCCGCTGGAATCCGCCGTCAGCGCCGGCAGCCTGCTGACGGCGACGGAGAAGCGCATTGCCGGCTATCTGGTCAACGGCTTCACCAGCAAGGAGATCGCCAAATCGCTGGGCTGCTCGCCCCGCACGGTTGAGGTGCACCGCGCCAACATGATTCGCAAGATGGGAGTGCGGAACAGTTTCGAACTGGTGCGCAGGCTGCTCGATATCGGCTCGGGTTGAGCGGTTGGTCCGTATAGACAGATGCTTGCGGGAGGATAAGGATGACAGCGTCCGGCGCGGCATCAGAGATCGCATTGTTAGCGCGAAGGAGATCGATCGGGACCCATCGCCGGAATTGGCGGGACCGAAGCTGTTCGGGTCATGGTGGAAGGGGAGTTTTAATTACATAATCTTAGTTATCGGTGAATTTTGTGTAGACGCAAAGTAGAATTGTCGAACAACTGAAATAATGGCCATTCGGGCCCTTTTTTGACCATTATACAACAATTTAGTGGCCATTGCCGTGGCTTGACATAAACATAATCATTTGATTTCAATTTATTGACAGAATCCGGCCGACCGTCGCCTGCGGTTGTGATCCGTCATCCGGCCTCATACCTGACCTGTTGATCGTTCGGATGCTGACCGGCAAGGTCGCCTCAATCTCTTTTGGAGCGATGGGAACGGCCTGAAGGTCGCCAGATCTCCGCAGTTTCCTGACCACCACGTTTCCGCCGGAAAGCGCCGCTTCTCCGAACGGCGGAGCCATGTCTCGAAGGTCGACACGATGTCGCAATATGCAGCCCGTTCGGGCCCTGGACAAGACGTCCCTCGGTCCCGGGCGCAATCACTACCGCTCTTTCCTGTCCGGATTCAGGCTCACACCCGCTGAGCCGAACGTCGGCCCCCTGCCCTGACCCACCTCTGTTGTAACAGCCCGGCCGGTTTCCGGCTGCTGGCGCTGCTTTGCCAAAAGGAACCCCTGATGTCCTGCATTCCGTTTTTCGAGGCCCGCTTCATCAATTCCAACGAGGGCCGGGTCGATCTCGGGCGTGCCGCGGAGGTGTGTGGCCAATGAACATCCTGATCACGGCCGACCTGCACCTGGACCTCTGGGCCGACGCCGGACGCGATCCGTTCGCAGGGATCGTGCCGGTGTTGCGTGACCTCGACGCGCTGATCATCGCGGGCGATCTGGCCAACGATCCGCATCGGAATTGGCCCTGGACGCTGTCCCGGATCGCGCGGCTGATTTCGCCTGCACGGATCTGGGTGATCCCGGGCAACCATGACTATTATGGCGCCACGCTCGACGACGACATTCTGGCCCGGATCGCCTCAGGTGCGGGTGTGAGCCTTGCCCAGAAGCGGGTTCTGACCTTCGGCACCTGCCGCCTGCTGTGCTGCACGCTTTGGACAGACTTCGCGCTGACCGGCGATCCACAAACGGCGATGGACCACGCGGCGATGGTCATGCCGGATTACGGTCGAATCCGTCGGCTCGATGGGGATCTCATCTCGCCCGAGGACACCGTCAAGATTCACCGCGATCACCTCGACTGGCTGACGCGGGAGATCGCCAGGCCTTGGCCGGGCCAGACCATTGTCGCGACCCATCACGCCCCGAGCGCGGCTGTGGCCGGTCCCCTGTCCAGCCTCAGCCCGGCCTTCGCGTCCGATCTGGAAAGCTGGATCGAGGCGCACCGGCCCGAGTACTGGTTCTTCGGGCATACCCACCGACCGCTCTCGACCCGTATCCGCGGCGCGCCGGTTGTCAATGTCTCGCTCGGCTATCCCGACGAGGTGCCCGAGGGCGGTGAGGCCGAGTTTCTGCTGCGCGGCCTGATCTTCCCCGGCGCCTGATCGCCATTCCCCCCAACTCATCTTCCCTGGCCGGACCTCATCCGGCCGACGGTCCCCTCATGCCCGGAGTAATCCCATGTCCACCATCCCCTTCATCGAGGCCTGCTTCTTCAGCCTGACCGAGGGTCGTCTCGACCTTGAGCTCCGCCTCAAAAAGCATCTGCGCAAGCTGCGCTGCAAGAGGATTCCCCCAGACCTCCTGACCCCGCCCGTCGATGTCGACGCGCCGGACGAAAGCCCGGACATGGACCTGGCGGACTTCAACGGCATCAGCGCCCACGACGCGACGCGCACCCTTACTCACCGGACAGCTTTTCCAGATCCACCCGGATGACCGTATCCGTGGCGCCTTCCCGATAGTCCGGGTGCTGCTTGTCCAGCGGCCGCTTGACCGTCAGGAACAACAGGCCACCCTCCGGGCTGATCGCCAGGCTATTGGGATGGATCGGCAGGTCGATGCGATGGCGCAACTCGAGCGTAGTGCCGTCGATCACGGCGAGGCCGCCGGTGCCTTGATGATCTTCATGCCCGGCCCCGCGCCATGTGACATAAACCTCATTGCGCCGCGGATTGAACAGCGTGTCGAGAATCCCCTTGCCGACCGGCACGCTGGCGATGGGGCCGCCGGTCTCCGTGTCGAAGA
Source organism: Paracoccus sp. MKU1 (assembly GCF_001447385.1). Taxonomy (GTDB): domain Bacteria; phylum Pseudomonadota; class Alphaproteobacteria; order Rhodobacterales; family Rhodobacteraceae; genus Paracoccus. The sequence continues at coordinate 69,586 of NZ_LLWQ01000225.1, forward strand.
CGTAAAGTTTGCCGGTGCTGGCATCCGTGGCAAAAAGGCGTCCCTCGGGATCAAGCGCAAGGTTCAGCAGGAAATGCTGCGAAGCCTCGGCTCCCGGATTGGTGGTATCGCCGGTCGAGATGGCCGCGACCCGATCCCCGGTCGTGCCGTCCAGGACCGCGATTTCCTCGATGCCGCCGCCGCTGACGTAAAGCCGTGAGCGTTCGGCATCATGGGCCAAGCCTGCTGCCCACAGGCCGACATCCTCGACCCTCCGGACCGCGTTGCCATTGTGGGTATCGACGATCCACACCGTTCCGCTGCGCGACGGGCTGGAGACAAAGACCCTGCCGCTGGTCTCGTCCACCTCGATCATGCGGATATGTTCGGTCTTGCCTTCGGCATCGGTCTTGCCCAGTTGCACATGATCCAGCGTCAACCCGCTTTTGGCGTCGAGGATACTGATCGTGCCGCTTAACGTATGCCCGACAAAAAGCCGGCCGGTGCCGTGATCCATCGCCAGCGCGAAGGCGCGGTCCGGCAACTCGATCCGCCGCACAAGGCGCAAATCCTTGTCATCCAAAGCATAGACCGCGCCCATAGCGCCGTCATCGAGGGCCGGCGATGAGGCAACGAAGATCAGTCCCAGTTCGGGGGCATGCGCGATCTCGTAGGCGCCGGGGACGATGTCCTGCCGCACCACCTGCCCGGCATAGTCCGAGACCGGCACAAGCGGCGCTTCGGCAAGAAGTGGGGCGGGCAGCATGCATAAAACGGCAAGTGCGATGCGACGTGACAGGCGCAGAAACGTGTCGTCCATGGGGAAACTTCCTCTATCAGATGACGTGTCCCCTCGTCGCCAAGGGGACACCGAATGCTCAGAACCGATAATCCAGGCTCAGCGTGGCATTGCGCGGCGCGCCGTAATTGCCGGTGGCATAGGTTTCGTCGATCGAAGACAGGTATTTGCGGTTAAACAGGTTCTCGATGTTCAGGCTGGCGCTCATGCCGTTCTGGAAATCATAGCGCCCCATCAGCCCTGCGACCGCATAGGAGCCCTGCCGCGCGGTGCCGGTGACGGGCCAGACCCAGGTATTCTCGATGGCGCTTTGCCAGCGCAGGCTGGCGCCCAGGGTCAGGGGCATTGTCTCGAAGGCATAGACACCCGACAGCTTGATCGAATGGCGCGGCGTGACGGTCGAGATGCGCAGCCCGTCGCCGTCCTTTGCGGTCGTATAGGCATAGCTGGCGGCCAGCTGGATGTTCGGCCGGATCTCGCCCGCCAGCTCCATCTCGAACCCCTTGCTACGGGTGCCGTCGATGGATTTATAGGGGTTCGAGCCGTCTGGCAGTTGATAGCTGACGCTGCGGTCGCGGACGGGCAGATTGTCCTGTTCCAGCAGATAGATCGCCGCCGCGAAGTTCAACCGGTCGTCCGCGAAGCTGGCCTTGGTGCCCAGCTCGTAGTTCGAGCCCGTGGTCGGCTCCACGATCCGGTTGTCCTTGTCGCGATAGCTGGCCTGCTTGAAGACGCGGGTATAGCTGGCATAGACCGACCAGTCGTCGTTCAGGTCATAGGTCAGCCCGGCATAGGGGATCCATTCGCCATTGCGGCTGATCTGCTGACGCGTGGTCGCGCCGCTGTCGAGGTTCGACGTGGTATAATCGTAATCATACCAGACCACCCGCGCGCCGGCGATCAGGTTCAGCCGGTCGGTCAGGCCAAAGCGGCCCGAACCATAGGCTGCGACCTGGTCGATCTTTGTATCGCTGACATAGCTGACATAGCCGGCCTGCTGGATCAGGTTCGGCACATGGCCGTCCCAGTCGAAGATCGAGCCGGTGATCGGCTGATAGTCGATCTCGGTGCCGTCGAAGGCCGCATGGGCCTTGTGATTGTCCTTGCCCCAGCTGCCGGTGACGCCGAAGCGCAGGTCATGGCTGCGACCCCACAGCTCGACCGGACCCGAGGCGGTCAGCGACAGGGCGGTCTGGTCGGTATCCGTATCGGCATAGCCGCCGACGGTCTGCACGCCGAAGCCCTGCGGATCGGGCGAGCCCCAGCTGGCCGAGGCCAGATAGCCCCTGCGCTCGGCCTTGTAGACGGACAGATCGCCCACCGCCTGCCAGCCGGTGCCGAAGTCATGCGCATAGCGCAGGAACACGGTCTGCGTGGTCTGGGTCAGCGGCAGGTCGCCGCCGCCGGCGTTGGTGCTGGTGTCGTAATCCAGCTGCGAGCCGTCATTGGCGATCAGCGGCAGGCCGCCGAACTGGTGGTTGCGGGTTCGCGAGCGCTGGAAGTCGTAACCGGCGCTCAGCGTGCCGGCATCGCCGACATCGGCTTCGACAGTGCCGTAAAGCACGGTCTTGCGCCGTTCGTAGCGGTCCAGCCAGGAATCGCCCTGCTCATGCGCGGCGACGAAGCGGCCGCGGATCGAGGCATCGGCGTTCAGCGGCCCGCTGATGTCGAGATCGCTGCGAACCGTGTTCCAACTGCCGACCGAAAAGCGCAGCTGCGTCTGGGGAGTGGCGGTCGGCGTCTTGCGCACCATATTGACCACAACCGACGGCTCGCCCGCCCCGGCCATCAGCCCGGTCGCGCCACGCAGCACCTCGACACGGTCGTAGATCGCCATATCGGCCATGCTGGGCCCGGAGCCATACTGGATGCGATACCAGACCGGCAGACCGTCGACCATGTAGGTCGGGCTGGAAAAGCCACGCGCATAGACGCTGCGCCGCTCGGTATCCATCGGCATGACGGTGATACCGGTGGTATCCTCCAGCACCTCGGAAATGCTGCGCTGGTTGCGGTCGTCCATCCTTTGCCGGGTGGCGACGCTGATCGATTGCGGGGTTTCCTTCATGGTCAGCGGCAGCCCGGTCGCGACCGTGGTCAGGCCGGTGGTATAGCTGCCGGTGCCCTCGGTCACCGCGCCGCCGGCGTCGATGCGGATCTCGTCCAGCACCACGGTATCGGCGGCGGGTTCGATGGCGGCAGCGGCCGGGGCCGTCAGCGAGATCGACTGCGGCGAGTTCACCCGGAATCCCAGTCCCGAACCTTGCAACACCCGCTCCAGCGCGGCGCTGGTGGTCATCCGCCCGCTAACGCCGGGGCTTTGGCGACCCTGCACCAGAGCGCTGTCGTAAAGCACCTGCACCCCGGCCTCGCGCGCGAAACGCAAAAGCGCGCCGTTCAGGCTTTGCGCCGGGATGTCGAAGGCTCGGGTCTGGGCCGCCTCCTGCGCCGTCGCGGTCGACGGTTGCTGTGTGGCGATTCCAAGGCCGCCAAGCGCGGCGATCAGGGCGATGCGGCTGATCTGTCTGTTCACTTTCCCTCTCCGATCTTTGGCCCTCTGCGGGGCGGGTTCAGGAAAAGGACGAATCCGGCGCGCGATCCGGTAATGCCGAACGCGTTTTTTTTTTCAGTAAAGAACCGTCAGCAGCGGCGGCACCGACAGGCGGCGCAGGGCCAGTTCCGCTGCGATCCGGTCCACCGCCTGCGCGATGTCATCGGTATGGAACACGCCGCTGACCCGGCGCGCGGCCAGATTCTTGCCGCGCAGAACGATACGGCCATGGCGATAGCGGTTCAGCTCGGCCACCACCTCGCCCAGAGGCCGGTCGTCAAAGACCAGTTCGCCCGAACGCCAGGCATTGGCGAAGTCCATGTCGCGCGGCGTCGGGATGGGAATGGCTTCGGGCCGGGCATCGACGCCCATGCCCTCGGCCAGCACGACCGGCGGTGCGACGCCCGTAACCGCTTCGACCCGCACGCTGTGTTCGGCGACCAGCACCTCGACATCGTCCTTGTGCAGATCGACGGAAAACTGCGTGCCGAGGGCGGTGACGCGCATGCCGCCCGCTTCGACGACAAAGGGTCGGCCTTGGAACTGCGCGGCGGGTGCGGCCGTGAAATAGGCGCGGCCTTCCAGAAGGCGCACCAGCCGCCGTGTTCCGTCATAATCCTCGGTCAGCGCCGCACCTGATGCAAGCTCGGCCCGGCTGCCGTCTGGCAGGGTGACCACCAGATTTTCGCCGACCGCCGCGATGTGATCGGCCTGAAACTTCAGGCGCAGATCGTCCTGCCAGAACCAGAGCGATGTTCCAACCACCAGAGCTAGCACGACAAGCGCGCCGCGACCGCGCCTCGCACCCCCAGCCTGCGGACCCATCAGCTCCAATTCCTGCCATGTCCGTTCAGCCCGGTCGAAAGCCGCGCGATGCGCCGGATCGGTATCGCACCAGCGCTGAAAGGCAGCTTGCGTTGCCTCGGTCAGCTCGGGATCGGCCAAGCGGATCACCCATTCCGCCGCTTCGGCCTCTGCCTGCGCGCCGGGCCGCATGGCGTCGCCGGATTGCCCTGTCATCAGCCGTCCTCATATTCCCGCAAGCGGCGCGTGACTTCGAAAAGCGCCCGCGCCAGATGCTTCTGCACCGAGCTTTCCGACAGGTCCATATGCCGCGCCACCTCGCGATAGCTGAGCCCGTTGATGCGGTGCAGAACAAAGATCCGCTGCGTCTTGTCGGGCAGTCCGGCCAGCGCCTGCAGGAACACCTTCAGCCGCTCGCGGTCGATCATCCGACGCTCCTGCCCCGGCCGGGGATCGGCGATGGCGGCAAGGACATGATCGCCCGGCATGTCGGTGCGGCGCCGCCTTTGCAGCCGCAGGTGATCGAAGGCGATATTGCGGGCGATGCGGTAAAGATAGCCGCGCAGGTTTTCGGGCCGTCCCCCGGCCTGCAGCGTGGTGCAACAGCGCAGAAACGCGTCCTGCGTCAGATCCTCGGCCAGATCGGGGTCGCGCAGCATCCGGGCCAGATAGGAACTGACATCCCCGCGATGGGTGCAGAACAACCAATCCAGATCCGTCCGTTCCACTTTACCCGCCCATACCGCCGCCGATCGGAGAAACCTCGGCTGGCAGCGCAGAGACGCAGGGTGGCTGACCGAATGAACTCCTCCCTAGTTCAACAGACCGACCGTGCAAAGTCGAAATCGGATGATCGTGACCCGGTTCCGAGGGACGGGGTGGTCTCCATGATGTAACCTGTTCCTTTACCGAGCAGATGCTCGGACAATCGGTCTCCTGATGGCTGGGATCACTCGCCCAGTTCACCCAGCTTTTCCAGATCGTCCCGGATGACCGAATCCAGCGCGCCCTCGCGATAGTCCGGGTGGTTCTTGTCATGCGGGGCCTTGACGGCCAGGAACACGGCTCGGCCGTCCTCGGCGATCTCCAGGCTGTTAGGGAACGATGGCCGCGACCACAGTCTACTTCGATACCTTTGCCCACGGGATGGCGCACGCCAGGCCGATGCCGCTACTGCCGCCGGTGATGACGGCGGTTTTCCCTGCAAGTTTCATGGGATTCTGCTTCCTGTTTCATTCGACCACGCCCACCCGGCCGCGCCGGGCCGGGTGAAGCGATTTCGGTCAGGTCAGATTGCGAACTGCACGCCGGTCAACTGTTCGCTGACGTCCCAAAGCCGCCTGGCCGCATCGCGATCGACAGCATAGGGAGCCACGCCGTTGTTGCGCTGGCCGGACTGGTTTTCGGCGACCGTGAAGTTCTCGGGATCAGCGTCCAGCAGCGGCGCAATGTCGGAATCGACTCAGAACATGCCGCCTTTGCCTTCCAACTGCGGGCTGACCGCGCACCAGACCTTGGTGGCCGCGCCCATCGGGACCGACTTGATGTCCTTGGCCGGGTCGATCTGCGGCACGCCGTCCTTGTCGATAACGCCGGCGTCGATCAGCTCCTGCACCGGCACGTTGCGTTCAAGCCCGGTTCCGGAAATGCCGCCAGGGTGCATTGAGAAGGCCCGCACATCGTCGGCCTGGCCGCGTGCGTCCAGCTCGACCGCGAACAGGATGTTGGCGGTCTTGGACTGGCCGTAACCTTCCCAGGGGATATACGGACGGTTCTCGAAATTGAGGTCGTCGACCACGACCGGCGAGAAGCGGTGCCCCATCGAGGACACCGACACGACGCGCGCGCCCGGCGTGGCCTTCAGCGCCGGCCAGAGGCGGGCAGTAAGCTGGAAGTGGCCGAGGTGGTTGGTCGCGAAATGCAGCTCGTTGCCGCGCGCGTCCAGCGTGCGTTCGGGCACAGCCATGATGCCGGCGCTGTTCACCAGAATGTCGAGCGGCAGGCCCGAAGACAGGAACCGCTTGGCGAAGGCGTCGATGGAGGCCGGATCGAGAAGGTCCATTTCCTCGACTTCGGCGGCGGGCAGGCTTTCGAGCGCCTTCTTCGCCCGCGGCAAGTCGCGCGCCGGGACGATGACGCGCGCGCCGGCCGACAGGAAAGTGCGCACGGTCTCCAGGCCCAGCCCGGAATAGCCGCCGGTGACGATCGCCACCTTGCCGACAAGATCGACGCCACGGATGACGTGGGAGGTGGTGGAGGCGGCGGTGAAGCCGGAATTGATGGGCTTTTGTGGGGTGGTCATAGACATTCTCCGTTATCGGGTGTTCTGAGGCCCTGAATCCATGTCCGTCGATCTGGACAGGGCCTCGTTGGTGTGCAGCTCGTTCAGGCGGGCCTCAAGGACCGGCTGGACGATCGACAGAGCGTCGCTGCCGGCGAGAAACTGCCTGGGCGGATCGTCCATGTTGGCGATGCGGACCAGGGCTTCGCCCAGCTTCGCGGGGTCGCCCGGCTGCTGGCCGTCCAGCGTCGCCCATGCCTGCGCAACGTCGCCCGCGCCCGCGTAGTCCTCGATCGTGTTGGCGCTGTAGGTCACATGGCCGGCGTCCAGCAGATCGGTGCGGAACGCGCCGGGCTCGACCACGGTGATGCGGATGCCGAACGGCTCGACCTCCTGCGCCACCGACAGCGACAAGCCCTCGACCGCGAACTGCCGCTCGATGTCGGCCGTGGCCATTTCCTCGAAATTGCCCAGCAGGCTGTAGCCGACGTTGTTGACCAGCACGTTGATGCGGCCGAAGCGCGCGACCGCCTCCTGCACGGCTACTTTCGCCTGATCCTCGTCGGACACGTCGAGGCGAACGAGGGCGAGTCTTTCGCTCGCCACGTCATTCAGGGCTTGCGACAGCTTGGCGGGATACTGATCCACCCCCGTTGAACGGGTCCACCTTGAAGTATGGTTTTGGCCGTGAAAGAGGACCATAATGGCACAGAAGCGACACAAGCCCGACGAGATCGTGACGAAGCTGCGGCAGGTTGAAGTGCTGCGCGGCCAGGGCATGACGATGGCGGATGCGGTGCGCCAGATCGGCGTTTCCGAGCTGACCTATTACAGGTGGCGCAAGCAGTATGGCGGCATGAGCCGCGATCAGCTTCGCCAGTTGAAGGAGCTCCAGAAAGAGAACGAACGGCTGCGCAAGGCGGTGGCCGATCTGACGCTGGACAAGCTGATCCTGACGGAGGCAGCACGGGGAAACTTCTGAGCCCCTCGCGCCGCCGGGCCTGCATCGACCACGTTCGCACTGTCCTGCTAGCCGCGTGTCGGAGCGCCGGGTATGTCGCGTGCTGGGGCAGCATCGCTCCACACAGCGCCGCATTCCCCGCGGCCGGGACGACGAGCGGCAACTGACCGAGGACATCGTTGCCCTGGCCCGCCGCTATGGACGTTACGGTTATCGCAAGATCGCCGAGCTTTTGCGCAGCCAGGCGGGCTGGGTTGTCAACGACAAGCGGGTCGAGCGGATCTGGCGGCAAGAGCGGGGTGAGGCGGACAAGCAATCGATCCAGTGAATCGATTGCCCGCCGAACGGTTCCGGCGAAGCAACCGAAGCGAGGCCGGCTCTGGTTCGCCGACGGATCATGTATCCGCCTGCGCGCCGAGCGGCCCAACCATGTCTGGTCCTATGATTTCGTCGAGGAGTGAGGAGGATCGGAAAACAGTCCGGGGGACTGTTTTCCCGACGAACACCCATGATGGAAGGAAATATCGCATGCTCAACGTGATCGACGAGTTCACGCATGAGGCGCTGGCGATCCGTCTCGATCGCAAGCTCAACTCCACCGACGTCATCGACGTCCTGTCTGATCTGTTCATCCTGCGCGGTGTGCCCGGACACATTCGTTCCGACAACGGCCCGGAGTTCATAGCTAGGCTCCAGACCCATTGCTTTCAGGCCTTTGGCGTGCTTCAGGCTCCGCAAGGAGAGCTGATCGATGAGCAATCTTTTCTGGCTGAGCGAGGCGCATATGGAGCGGCTACGGCCCTTCTTTCCCAAGAGTATCCGAAGATCAGAAAACAGTCCGGGGGACTGTTTTCCTGAGGATGGGCAAGCCGCGCGTGGATGCCCGGCATGTGCTGAGCGGGATAATCTTCGTCAATCGCAATGACTTGCGGTGGTGTG
>NZ_LLWQ01000226.1 GCF_001447385.1 Paracoccus sp. MKU1
GCATCGAGATCATGTTCGGCCGCCTGAAGGATTGGCCAATCGTCGGGAAAACAGTCCCCCGGACTGTTTTCTGATCCTCCTCATACGTCGCGACCCGATACGACCGGTGCCCGGAAACCTTCTTCTCTGCGATCATGCTAGCCGCAACCGTCTTGTTCTGGCTGTGAAACTCAATGAGCCTGGACCCTGGCTCTGCGCGGCACGGGAGAGAATTGCGTTTGGCACAGGCAGGGCAACAGGGCGCCACGCGCAAGGGCAGGACGGGGGCAGCAGCCCCGGCCCGGTCTGTGCCGGTGTCCTGCCCTGACCCTGCCGACCGTGCGGCCTATCTCGGTTTCATCCGCGCCCTTGCGCGCGTCGTGGCCCGCGCCGATCATGCCCGTGACCGGGAGGGCCGCCCGCACTGAGCTTCACCACGAGGAGACCACGCCATGACCCAAGCCCTGCGCGCCGCGATCTATGCCCGGTTCTCCTCCGACTTGCAGCGCGATGCTTCGATCGAGGACCAGATCCGCGCCTGCCGCGACTATGCCGCGCACCAGGGGCTGGAGGTCGTCGAGGTCTATTCCGACCGCGCCATCTCCGGCGCCAGTATGATGCGCTCGGGCCTGCAAAAGCTGCTGCGCGACGCCCAGGCCGGGCAATTCGACGTGGTGATCGCCGAGGCGCTCGACCGGCTCAGCCGCAGCCAGGCCGATATCGCCACCATCTACCAGCGCCTCACCTTCAACGGCCAGCTGATCGAGACCATCAGCGAGGGCCAGGTCTCGGAATTGCATATCGGCCTCACCGGCACGATGAACGCGCTGTTCCTGAAGGAGCTCGGCAAGAAGACCCATCGCGGCCTCAAGGGCCGGGCCCTGGAGGGCAAATCCGCCGGCGGCCTGACCTATGGCTACAAACCCGTGGTGAAGTTCGCCGCGAACGGCGAGCCGATCCGCGGCGACCGCGAGATCGACCCGGCCCAGGCCAAGGTCGTGCGACGCATCTTCACAGACTACGCCAGAGGCATCTCGCCGAAGAAGATCGCCGAGCAGCTGAATCTGGAGAAGATCCCCGGCCCGCAGGGCGGCGCCTGGGGCACCTCGAGCATCCACGGCAACCGCGAGCGCGGCACCGGGATTCTCAACAACGAGCTCTATGTCGGCCGCCAGGTCTGGAACCGGCTCAAATACGTCAAGGATCCGTCGACCGGCAAGCGCGTCTCGCGGCTGAACCCGGAGGCAGATCGGGTGATCACCGAGGTCCCGGAGCTGCGGATTCTCGAGGACGGCCTCTGGGAAGCGGCCCGCCATCGCCAGGGTGCGATGAAGTCGAAGAACACGGATATCCCGGTCTGGGACCGGCGCCGGCCGCGGTTCCTGTTCTCCGGGTTGATGAAGTGCGGCCGCTGCGGCTCGGGCTTCTCCAAGGTGTCGAAGGACAGCTTCGGTTGCTCGGCCGCGCGGCAGAAGGGTCCGGCGGTTTGCACCAACATGACCGTCATCCGGCGCGAGGATCTGGAGGGCGCGGTGCTCAACGCGCTGGAACACCACCTGATGGATCCGGGGGTGGTGCAGATCTTCTGCGAGGAATATGCCGCCGAGCGCAACCGGCTGCAGGCCGAGGCCGGCGCCGGCCGCGCGGCGCTCGAGAAGGAGCTGCGCCAGGTCACGGGCGATCACAAGAAGCTGGTCGATGCCATCGTCGCCGGGGTGCCGGCCGAGCAGGTCAAGGACCGGATGATCGCGCTGGACGCGCGCCGCAAGGACCTGGAGCGCCAGCTCTCGGCCTCCCCTGCCCCGGACCCGGTCCGGTTTCATCCGTCGATGGCGAAGACCTATCGGACCCGCGTCGGCCAGCTGATCCGCGGCCTCTCCGAGGCCGAGGGACATGAAGAGACCAAAGAAGCGCTGCGGGCCCTGGTGGAGAAGATCGTCCTGGTGCCGGTCGAGACCGAAGAGGGCGGCACGCGCCAGGCGATCGACCTGCATGGCGCCCTGGCGAGCCTGCTGCGCCTGGCCACCGGCCAATCGCTTGATCACGCCGGCGTATCGCATGCGCGATCCGGAAACGGCAAAAAATCCGCCGCAGCGGATTATCAATGCATTGATATTATTGCATAAACAGTGTTCGTTGCGGGCGCGCGATTCCAGGAATACTCGTCTTTGCATCAAGGTGGCTGGTAGCCGGCAGGATCCTTGGTCGCATGAGCATTACGGTTCGGGAATACTACCCTCCAAGATCGCAGCCGAAACATCCCGACGACCGGATCCCCGACGGCGACGCGATGCTCTATATCGACCGGGTCGAGACGCATTGGCCGCTGCGCATCCAGCTTCACGTCGACTCGCGCGTGCCGCTGCACGCCACGGCGGCGGGCAAGCTGGCCCTGTCGCAGATCAACGACGGCAAGCTGGAACGCTATCTCAAACGCGCCGAATTGCACGCCTATACCGCGCAGACGCTCACCGACCCCGAGCGCTTGCGCGAGGCGCTGCGCCAGATCCGAGAGCGGGACTATTCGTCCGATTCCGAGGAATTCGTGCCCAGCATGATCGCTCTGGCCGTTCTGGTGCTGGACCGTTCGGGGCAGTTGATCGCCACGGTGTCCTTCCACGCCCCGGTGCAGCGGCTGACCTTGGGCGAGGGGCTGAAATACCTGCCCGACCTGCGCGCGGCGGCCGAGGAGCTGGCGCAGCTGATGTGATGGGCGTCAGGGCCGGATCATTTCGGCGGCAATGCCGGTGCTGGCGCGCATGATCAGCTCCAGCTCGGCGCGGCTGCGGATCATGAAATCGGCATCCGGGCGCCCGATCGCCGTGACGATGGCCTGTCCGGCCGCGATGCCGACCTGCTGCGCCGGGATCCGCACCGTGGTCAGGGCCGGCTCCATCTGCGCCGAGCCGGCGAAGTCGCCGATGCCGATCACCGACAGGCTGGCGGGGATCGCGATTCCCAGCCGCGCCGCCGCATAGATCGCCCCCTGCGCGATCACGTCATTGGCGCAGAGCAGGGCGCTCGGCCGGTCCTCGGCGGCCAGCAGCTCCAGGCAGGCGGCCTTGGCCTGGGCGATGCTGTAGGGCACCTCGACCTGCCAGCGATCCTGCAATTCGATGCCGGCGGCGCGGAACACCGCCGTCGCCGCGGTCTTGCGGTCCCGCGCCCGGTCGTTGTCGAAGGTGGCGGGAAAGACCATGCCGATGCGACGATGCCCCAGCGCCACCAAATGCTCGGCTGCCATCCGCCCAGCCTCGCGGTTGTCGACGCCGATGCAGGGCAGCGCCGAATCCGGCAGGTAGTTCCAGAGCGCCAGCAGCGGCACGCGCTGCTCCGCGATCAGCCGGAAGGTGCCGGCGCTGTGATCCAGCCCGACCACCGCCAGCGCATCGACGCGATGCTCCAGCAATTTGCGGACCAGCCGGTATTCGCTGTCCAGGTCGTAGCCATGCGAAGCCAGCAGCAGGGTGAAACCTTGGGCGCTGACCGTGTCGTTGAAGGCCTGCACCACCTCGGCGAAGATGGTGTTGGCGACGGTCGGCACAACCAGACCGATGGTGGCGCTGCGCTTGCCATGCATGGCCTGGGCGGCGCGGTTGCGGATATAGCCGGATTTCTCGATCGCCAGCTCGACCTTCTTGCGGGTCGCCGGATGCACCAGGTCGGGGTGATTCATCACCCGCGACACCGTGGCCGGTGAAACGCCTGCAAGCTTGGCGACGAAAACAATATCTGGCTTAATCATAGGATTTTCTGGATATATTTTTATCAATCATGAGAGTTAATGAAAACATTTGCAAGACTGTTTTCATCGCCTAAGGTCGAAGACCACGGCAAGAGGAGGCCGTGCCAGACCAACATTGCAGACATGGCGAGACCCGGTTTTCCGGGCTGCCCACCCATTCACCCTCTCGGCGGGAGCCTGCCGGGAACCGGAGCAAGTGACAGGTATGAACATCTCGAACGATATTCTCTCGGTCGACGCGGCGATGGCGCGGGCGCGCGGCGCGCAGGCCGGATACGAGGCGGGGGGCAGCCAGCGCCGCTATGACCGGGCTGCCCTGGCCGCCGGCTGGGCCATCATGCAGCCGGAACGCAACCGGCAGCTGGCCGAGCTGGCGGTCCGCAGCACCGGGCTTGGCAATGTCGCCGACAAGATCGTCAAGAACCACCGCAAGACCCTGGGTCTTTTGCGCGACATCCGTGGCGTGGCCACGCATGGCATCCTGTCCGACGACCCCGAGACCGGCATTACCGAGATCGCCCGGCCCATCGGCGTGATCGGCGCGGTGGTGCCTTCGACCAACCCGGCCGCGACACCCGCGAACAACATCATCAACGCGCTGAAATGCGGCAATGCCATCCTGCTGTCGCCCTCGCCCAAGGGCGTGGCCTGCTGCGAGATGCTGCTGGGCTTCATCCATGCCGAATTCGACCGCATCGGCGAGGACCGCGACCTGGTGCAGATGCTGCCGGGTCAGGGCAGCAAGGCCAAGACCCAGCGCCTGCTCGAGACCGCGGACCTGGTGGTGGTGACCGGCAGCCAGGACAACGTGCGCCGCGCCTATGAAAGCGGCACCCCCGCCATCGGCGTCGGCGCCGGCAATGTCGCGGTGATCGTGGACGAGACCGCCGACCTGGCGGCGGCGGCCGGCAGGATCGCCGCCTCGAAGACCTTCGACAACGCCACCTCCTGCTCGTCGGAAAACGCGCTGATCGTGGTCGATGCGGTCTATGACGCCTTCCTGGCTGCGCTGGCGGCCGAGGGCGGCGCGGTCCTGCCGCCGTCCGAGGCGCCGGGGATCATCGCCCGGCTCTGGCAGGACGGGCACATGAACCGCGAGATCATCGCCCAGGATGCCGATGTGATGATCGACGGGCTGGGACTGGCCGGCAAGGTCCCGCCCGGCACCCGGCTGATCGCGGTCGAGACCGAGGGCATCGGTCCCGACCATCCGCTGTCGGGCGAAAAGCTCAGCCGCATCGCCGCGCTCTATCGCGCCCAGGATTTCGAGCACGCGGCCGAGTTGGCGCGGCGCATCCTGCTGCATCAGGGCGCGGGCCATTCGGTCGGGCTGCATTCGCGCGACACGGGCCGCCCGATCTGGCTGGGCCGCGAATTGCCGGTCTGCCGGGTCATCGTCAACCAGGCGCATTGCTTTGCCACCGGCGGCGCCTTCGACAACGGGCTGCCCTTTTCGCTGTCGATGGGCTGCGGCAGCTGGGGCGGCAACTCCATCGACGCCAACCTGAACTGGCGGCATTTCATGCAGCGCACCCGCGTCGTGCGCCCGATCCCGCCGCGCGAGCCGGCGCTGGACGAGATCTTCGGCGAATACTGGCAGGAGGTGGGGCAATGAGGCTGGACCCGCACCACCCGCCGCAAGGCACCGTCCGCGACTGGCTCGACATCCGCGCCGCCGAGCGGGGCGACGCCACCAGCCACATCTTCCCCGCCGACGGCGGGCGGCTTACCTGGCGCGAGCTGCGTGACGAGGCCGCCCGCATCGCCGGGCATCTGGCCGGGCTGGGGCTGTCGCGCGGCGACAGCGTGGCGCTGATGATGCCCAACGGCCGCAATGCGGTGCTGGGCCTGTTCGGCACGCTCTATGGCGGCTTTCGCGCCACGATGATCAACCTGGTCGCCGGGGCCGAGGCCGTCGGCTATGCGCTGTCGCATTCCGGCGCGAGCGCGCTGCTGCTCGATCCCGGCCAGCGGGCGCTGCTTGACAGCGCGTTGGCCGCCCATCCCGCCGCGCCGGTCGTGATCGAGGCCGGGGACGGCTTCCATTGGCCCGCCGGCTGTGCGCCGGCCGAGCCGCACCCGCATGGCGCCGGAGACGATGCGCTGCTGATGTATACCTCGGGCACCACCGGCCGGCCCAAGGGGGTGGTGCACAGCCATGCCAGTCTGCTGGCCGGCGGCTGGACCACCGCGCTGGCGCATGAGCTTTGCCCCGAGGACCGGGCGCTCTGCGTGCTGCCGATCTATCACATCAACGGGCTTTGCGTGACCATCCTGGCGCCGCTGCTCTCGGGCGGCTCGGTGGTGGTCTGCGAGCGTTTCTCGGCCAGTCAGTTCTGGACCAGCTGCGAACGGCACGGGGCCAGCTGGTTCTCGGTCGTGCCGACGATCATCTCGCATCTGCTGCATGGCGAGGGCGAGCCGTCGCCCGAGGCCCGGGCGCGGCTGCGCTTCGGCCGCTCGGCCTCGGCGGCGCTGGCGCCCGAGGTGCAGTCGGGCTTCGAGCGCCGCTTCGGCATTCCCATCGTCGAGACCATGGGCCTGACCGAGACGGCGGCGCAGATCCTGTCGAACCCGCTGCCGCCGGGCCAGCGCAAGATCGGCTCGCCCGGTCGGGCGGTGGGCAACCAGGTGGCGATCCTGTCGCCCGACCTGCGCCCGCTGCCGCCCGGCCACGAGGGCGAGATCGCCGTGCGTGGGCCCAATGTCATGCGCGGCTATCTGGGCGACCCGGTCGCGACCGCCGCCGCGCTGACCGCGGACGGCTGGTTGCGCACCGGCGATCTGGGCCGGATGGATGCGGAGGGCTATGTCTTCGTTACCGGCCGCCTGAAGGAGCTGATCATCAAGGGCGGCGAGAACATCGCCCCGCGCGAGATCGACGAGGCGCTCTATACCCATCCCGACGTGATCGAGGCCGCGGCCTTTGCCCGCAAATGCGCCCGCTACGGCGAGCGGGTCGAGGCGGCCGTCACCCTGCGCCCCGGCTCGGCGTTGCAGCCGCCCGAACTGATCTCGATCTGTGAGCAGCGGCTGGGGAAGTTCAAGTCACCCGAGGTGATCCACCTGATGGCCGAGCTGCCCAAGGGCCCCTCGGGCAAGATCCAGCGCCTGAAGCTGGCGCAGCTGACGCAATAGCGCCCCAGGGGCAGGAAGGAGTCCTCATTTTCCAGGAATCCGGCCCGGCGCCGAAAGCCCGAAGACCCGTCGGAGGAGGGCGGGACTTCAACAGGGGAGCGCGCAACGGGCCGCAAACGGACGTGCCAACACATCCAGCATAATCCAGGGAGGAGACATGCTAAGGCTTACCCGATTCAGGACGACGGACCGGGTCCTGTTCGTCATCTGCCTGATGTATCTGGTCACCTATATCGACCGGGTGAACATCAGCACCGCCGCCCCCGCCATGCAGGCCGAACTGGGCCTGACGAATTTCGAGCTGGGGCTGGCGTTTTCCGCTTTCGCCTATCCCTATGCGCTGTTCCAGATCCTCGGCGGCCGCTTGGGCGACCGGCTGGGGCCGCACAAGACGCTGATCATCTGCGGCACGGTCTGGTCGGCCGCGACGGTGATGATCGGCTTCGTCGAGGGCGCGGTCTCGCTGATCATCGCGCGCGTGCTCTTGGGCATGGGCGAAGGCTCGGCCTTTCCGACCGCCACCCGGGCGCTGTCGAACTGGATGCCGGCGGAAAAGCGCGGCTTCGCGCAGGGCATCACCCATGCCTTCGCCCGTTTCGGCAATGCGCTGACCCCGCCGCTCATCGCCTTTCTCATCATCGCGCTGTCCTGGCGCGAGGCGTTCATCATCGTCGGCCTGATCAGTTTCCTGTGGGTGGCGCTGTGGTGGTGGTATTTCCGCGACGATCCCCGCAGCCACAAGGGCATCACGCCCGAGGAACTGGAGGCCCTGCCCGACCAGAAGATCGTGGGCGAGCGCAAGACCCTGCCCTGGGGGCGGCTTCTGCGGCGCATGCTGCCGGTGACGATCACCGATTTCTGCTATGGCTGGACGCTGTGGCTGTTCCTGAACTGGATCCCGTCCTATTTCCTGCACCAGCACGAGCTGGACCTGAAGAAATCCGCCATCTTCGCGGCCGGCGTCTTCCTGGCCGGGGTGGTGGGTGATCTGGCGGGCGGCTGGCTCAGCGACGGCATTCTGCGCCGCACCGGCAACGTCACCTTGGCGCGGATCAGCGTCATCATCCTGGGCTTCCTCGGCGCCTTCGCCTGCATGCTGCCGGTGATGTTCTCGACCGATCTGGTGACGGTGGCGATCAGCCTCAGCGCGGCCTTCTTCTTCGCCGAGCTGATCGTGGCGCCGATCTGGGCCACGCCGATGGACATCGCGCCGCAATATTCCGGCACCGCCAGCGGCTTCATGAACTTCGGCTTCGGCCTGGCCGGGATGATCTCGCCCATCGTCTTCGGCTTGATCATCGACATGACCGGGCGCTGGGACCTGCCCTTTGCGGCCTCGCTGGTCCTGCTGCTGCTGGGTGCGGCCTGCGCGCTGCTGATCCGCCCCGACCGCCCGTTCCGCGATGATCCCGCCGATGACGACGAGGGTCTCGGATGCGATCCGCAGCTGGCCAGTGCGGTGTCGAAATGACGAAAGGGGGCCTGCCCCGGCGGGCAGGCCCCCTTTCCCGCCGCCAAGGCAAATAGCGCGCGAAAGGTCGCTTGGAACAGGTTCGATCAATACCGGAGCCGCTACGGGATCTCTTTCTTTCTGGTCGGCATGTCCCGGATTTGATTCGACAGCGAATTTTGCGCGCAGTGATAGGCTAATGGACTGAAAACAAGGAAAATAAAATGAGAATGACCACTGAGGAGTCTTTTGTTAAGGTTTTGCAGCTTCACGGGATCGAGCATGCGTTCGGGATCATCGGTTCTGCGATGATGCCGGTGAGCGATCTGTTTCCGAAGGCGGGGATCACGTTCTGGGACTGCGCGCATGAGACGAATGCCGGTCTG
>NZ_LLWQ01000227.1 GCF_001447385.1 Paracoccus sp. MKU1
CCGGAAGTCTCGCAAGAAGGCGGTGAAATACGACAAGAGGCGCTACAAACGGCGCAACCGCATCGAGATCATGTTCGGCCGCCTGAAGGATTGGCCAATCGTCGGGAAAACAGTCCCCCGGACTGTTTTCTGATCCTCCTCATACGTCGCGACCCGATACGACCGGTGCCCGGAAACCTTCTTCTCTGCGATCATGCTAGCCGCAACCGTCTTGTTCTGGCTGTGAAACTCAATGAGCCTGGACGCTACATGATGGTCGAGGCCTTCGCCCAGATCGACAAGGAGGAGACAGACCCCATTCTCAGCATAACCATAAAAGCCGCCTGATCATGACCTCAGGCTATCCGGAAATTTACACCAGCTTGACGGACATGACCCAGGAGCCTCTTTCGGAATCCCGCTTTTGTGCCGGCCGCATGATGGTGGGCCCCGATCACGGTGGTGTCGATCATCTGGAGCTTGTCCGGCGCGATCTGCGCGTGGTTCAGTGCGTCCAGGCTTTCCTCCCATGACTCGGCCAGGGTCCGGCGACGAAACTGGCGGCAGACCGAGGACCTCTTGCCAAACTCTTCCGGCAGGTCCCGCCACAGCGCGCCGGTCCGTGTTCGGCGTGGCCTCGAACCGGTGGCGGCTCACGCCTCACTCCAGAAAATGCCGTCCAGAACACGGCGATGATCTGCGGGCTTGCGCCCGTTCGGATGCCGAACGGCTCGGATGAAGCCTTCAAGACATACCCATTCGTCGTCGGAAATCAGGGGGCGCGCCAAAGTCACCTCCCAAGTAGAAGACGATCTTGAAGCACCAGCCTGCCATGCAGCGGAACCACTCTTGGTAACACGTCCTACAGAACTTTCCATACTCTTTGATCCTGTGGAGGATTGTTGTATGTATTTATAAACTCAATAAAGTGATGGCATTGGCGTATCGTGAAATAACGGACGGGGTTTTTATCTGGCTGCGCAGGAGAAATCTTCTTATAACAGTTTCCAAGTTTTCGTTTGAATCGAATTGACTCACGCTGTCGCTCCCAGTAATTCTCTCCGTTCTCGATTTTAATTCAGACAGTTGGCGATCGATTGAAAGCGCAGAGAAGCTAGGACCTAGCCCGTAAGCCCCTTCAAAAATCTGCCGTAGGGGCTTAGAGGCAAGTATCTGATACCATTTTGTGTTTTCACTGACGTTTGATGTGGAAAGCTCAAGGATCTCCCTCCTTGCGTTCAGCGCTAACTCAATTTCAGGATGTCTTTCACCAAGGTTCTTCTCAAATGACCTGGTTTCATATTTTTCAATAATTTTGCTGGTGTCAAGCTCACTTCTCCCGCCGCCCTGCGAGGTATGGAATCCAAAGCCCTGACTCATTCTTAGGTAGCGCTTATCGGCTAGTCTATTTACTAGGCTGCTCTTATCACTTGGATCGGATTCAAGAACTTTCTTTATAAAAAATTTATTTCTAATATCGGAATCCAAACCAAAAGCGCGCAGGGCGACCGCCAGAAGTTTGTGGTCGTTCACTAAGCTCTCGGCGGTTCTTGCATTGGCAATGTTCTTGGAGAAATAATCTTTGGGATATCTTACCGCGTGGCCTTGCAAAAACACATCTCTCTGCCTCAACATGGTGCGTTCGAGCACCATCCAACCTACATAACCGCCAAGGCCGACTTGGACATTATAGGTCATAGGCTAGCTACCGCCATCAGTCTATACACTCCGAAAAGAAGATTCTTAAGTTTCTTGAAAGTATCGTGGTAATCATCTTCAGCGGCCGCTCCAGATGCCTTGCTAAGCAAGCTACAGGTGTCCAGGTCGCCAAAAGCGACAATCGCTTAATGCCGAAAGTAATCTACTTGCGGAATTCTGTTTTTCTGCATCGCCAGCAAGAATCGGCGGGCGATTATAGAAGCTGCAAAGCTGAAGATCTGATAAAGTGGGGTGAGGGCGTCTTTTACTTTAAGAACGCCTGCCTTCGCCGCTGTGGTAAAAATGATTATTCCCAACCTCCGCTCTCCAAGATCGCGCTATTGGCGAAAGTTCTCTCTCTGAGGTGGTGCTTGAAATTAGGGCGGTCATGACTTTAAATCTCCGCGCAATCCTTTCATGATTCTGAAATTAATCTCTATGAGAGGATCAGCGGATGCCTCGCCCAATAGGGAAAGACGACCCCGCTTGATGGAAAAGAGCGCAAGTGACAAAATCCCCGCCTTTATATCTGGGGGTAAGCTGTTTTCTGGATGCATAAGATCTGCGGCGATGGCTGTCCAAAGTTGATTGCAGGCATTGGCAGCTGCTATCATCTCATGCCGATCATCGCTCCTGCTTGCATTTCTCAATCTCTGCGTTACGTGGGAAAATGCAAGATATTCGTTATCTCTCGCGGTTCGAATATGTAGCGAGCCAAAGTTATTGGCGCTATTCTGAAGAAGTACAATGTTCACGTCAAGAGATCCATTCTAGGCCTTGGCGGGATGAAGGGCGCCCGGATAGGCGCCCTTACAAGGTTAACGGAACAGCGACAGGATTGTTTGTGGCGCTTGGTTGGCGATCGACAACGCCTGAACCCCAAGTTGCTGTTGGGTTTGCAGTGCCTGCAAACGAGCTGAGGCCTCCTCCATATCAGCATCCACCAGGGCGCCAATGCCCGCTGTCAGAGAATCGGCCAGTTTTGATACGAAGTTCGACTGGTCGTTGATACGTTTGGCAGCGGTGCCAAGTTCAGCTGCTCCCTTCTTTGCAACATCAATCAGCGCCTCGATGTTCCCAACCGCGGTTCGTGCAGTAGTACTATCCGTGATAGTGGTAATCGTAGCGGCCTCAATGTCGGCTTCAAAATTGACCGAGTTGACCGTAATTGTCTGCGCTGTAGTTGCAACCGTGCCCGAGGTCCGATCTAGCGATGCCAAAACGGAGAAGGATGTTGCGCTCCCGATCGGGTTGGTCTTGAGCAAATTTACTCCATTCATCTGAGTTCCGTCGATAATCGAAATAATCTGGTTCTTCTTCGCCACAATCTGATCGTTGACAGTTCCAAAATCATTCGCGTCACTGCCCGCGCTGCTGGCAAGATCTCTCATTTCGACCAAAAGGTCGTGAATCTGTTCGGCGCCAGTGCGAGCGGTCGTAACGACGGCTTCGGCAAGATTGAGATTGCTTTGAAGCGTCTTAAAAGTGGATTGATCGGATTCCATAACTTTCGAGATTGCCCAGACAGCGGCATTATCTTGCGCGGTGGCAACCTTCTTGCCTGTCGAAATTTCGTTTTGTGCCTTCGTTAGGTTTGCATTGATCCCCTTCAGGGTTTGTAGCGCGACCATGGCGCCGTTATTGGTCAAAATGCTGGACATTCCCAATCTCCATTTTTGGGCAGTTTGCCCGTTTCAAGTATGAGCAGTCTCCTGACCGGAGGGACAGGCGCGGTGACCTATGTCACGCAATCGGTCTATCCGCCTTTCATGAATAAAAACCTCACAAAGGTTTCGTGGCAATCATGGAGTGCTAATAAATTTATTCAAAATCGCCTTTCCTGCTGACGAACAAGGTGATTTCCGGTCTTACGGCCTTGACGATCATAGGTTTCCAGATGACGCCACAAGGTCCTGATCTCGGCAAATTGACGCTGTG
>NZ_LLWQ01000228.1 GCF_001447385.1 Paracoccus sp. MKU1
GTAAGGTCGCTTTTCAAGGGAGCTATGGCCGAATTTTGGTGACGCGCCCTGATCAAGCGGCCCTGTTCACCTGAAGCGCTGTAAGCGATGGGGTGGACGCCCCCCGGCGGCATCGATGTGCCAAGGTGGCGGGTGTTGAAGCACCGCTACGGAGGGGAGCGTCCATGGGAGAGGTTAGCATCATCGGCCTGGATTTGGCCAAGAACGTGTTTCAGGCGCACGGTGCGGGGGCCGATGGATCGGTCGTCTTTCGCCGCAAGCTGTCGCGCGCGCAACTGCTGAAGTTCATGGCAGCGCAGCCGCCTTGCGTGGTGGCGATGGAAGCCTGTGCCAGTGCGCATCATTGGGGCCGGGCGATCGGCGATCTTGGCCACGAGGTTCGGCTGATCCCACCCGCCTATGTGAAGCCGTTCGTGAAGCGCCAGAAGAACGATATGGCCGATGCCGAGGCGATTGCGGAAGCTGCGTCGCGCCCGACCATGCGGTTTGTCGCCGTGAAGAGCGAAGCCCAGCAGGCGGCGGCGATGGCCTATCGAACCCGCGATCTTCTGGTTCGCCAACGCACGCAGACGATCAACGCGCTGCGGGCACATCTGGCTGAACAGGGCATCGTGGCGCCCACCGGCCCCGCGCATGTCGGGCGCCTCGCGGTCATCATCGAAGGGGAGGATGGCCTGCTGCCCGAGGCGGTGCGTGACCTGGCTCGCCTTCTGCTGGATCAGATTGCCGGGCTGGCCGAGAAGATCGCGGGCCTTGATGCCGAGTTGCGCAGGCGCGTGGCCACCGACGACACGGCGCGGCGGCTGACGACGATCCCGGGAGTGGGAGCGGTGACGGCGGCGGCGATCACGACTTTCGCGCCACCGATGGAGACCTTCTCGAAGGGCCGGGACTTCGCCGCCTGGGTCGGCCTCACGCCGCGACAACATTCGAGCGGCGGCAAGGACCGACTGGGCCGCACCTCGAAGATGGGCCAGCGCGACATCCGGAGGCTGCTGATCGTCGGTGCGGTCGCCGTGGTGCGATGGGCCGCACGGAAGGGCGCGCCTGAAGGCACATGGCTCGGTCGCATGATGGCGCGCAAGCCGAAGATGTTGGTCGCAGTCGCACTGGCCAACCGTATGGCGCGCACAGCTTGGGCGCTGCTGCGCAGGTGCGAGGATTACAGGGATCCGGCGATGGCGGCCGCATAGGCCGGTGTCGTCGGATTGTCGCCGGATGTGAGAGGGGGCGAGGGAACGTAAGGGCAGACGGTCAAGAGACCGGGTCGGGCGAACCAGCATTCCGGACGGAGCGCCATCGAGCGCGGGTAAGCGAACTGGTCCCGACCTGCATATCTCCATACAGGCCCGCGGCGAATGACAGGCCGTATCTTCGAGGCCGGACACACGACCGCACCTGATCACATGCCCGACCGTGCCCAAGATTCCGCTTGCATCCAAGGGGGCGTCCACACACGTCCGGGCTGACCGCTACCCGTTCCAGCGCCAGGGCAGCAGGTCGTCGACCTTGGTGATCTTGTAGTCCGGGATGCGGGCTAGGGAGTCCCTGTCGCCGTACCGTTCCGCGTCAAACCGGCTAGGAGCGATTTTAGCTTCACGTTCTGCGCCACAGCCACCAGCCTCGGCGTTGCGACGTGGAGCTAGGCGCGGGTAGAAGCCTGCGCAGATCCTCAAGATGTTGACCGCGTTCCGCAGCCAATGCTTCTGCTACGGCTGCCCTTTGCTCCGCCTCTGACAGCCTGAGTTTCAGG
>NZ_LLWQ01000229.1 GCF_001447385.1 Paracoccus sp. MKU1
CGATCGGCAAGGGCGGGAAACCATGCCCGGCCCGCCTCGTGACCGTCCGGGCGTTTCAGCTCGCTCAGGTTCACCCCGAAGCGATGGGCCACCTCCACGATGCGCTCTGCGCCTTTGCGGAATGCGGAAATCAGCACCCAGGTGTTGCTGGTGGTCGGGGCGGCAGCCTCGACCCAATCCCGGTCGATTTCTCCCGCTGGCGGCTCGTAGCCGTGGGGATCCTCTCTGTGGCGGCTGATTTCGCCCCTGAGGAGCAGGTAGTCCCGCAGCAGGTCAGTATCCTCCCAGGATAGCTCAACGGCCTGTAGGGCCCCTCTGAGGCTCTCTGCTGGCCTCTGGACGGCCTCCCGTGCCTTGTCCATGACTTGGCCATAGGTTTCCGGGGACAGGTGCTCCCGGGCCGTCAGCTCGCGCCTGAGGCCGCGGGTGATGCTCTGGTCGAGGTGTTCCCGGCACCACTCGGCCCAGGAGGTCTGCAGGGCGGCGTATTCGTTGCGCTCGCTGGTGGTGGCCTTCAGCTCGACCAGGGCCTTCTGGGTCGAGATCACCGGCTTGGCGCGGCTGTCGCGCACCGGGGCGATCATCAGATCCACCACCGCGCCGCCCTTCTCGTCGAGATCGAGGCGGGCGCCGAACACCGCCCCCTTGCCCGCCCAGCTCTCGGCCCAGGCCCTGGCCTGGTCGAACAGGGCGATGTTGCGGGGATTGGCCCGGTCATGCAGATCGCCGGCCTCCTGAACCCATTCCGGCGACACCACGCAGAGCGCCTGCATCGCCAGAGGCGCGTTCTTGCGCTCGCCGGCCTTCATCTCGGCCTTATGGGCCTTGAAGGCGGCCAGATAGTCCCGGTCGCTGGCTTCGGCCTTGGACCAGGCCAGCGCTTCGCCAGGCACCGCTCCCTCCCGAACCCGGGCCTTGCCGATCTCGTCATGGCGTTCGGCATGCAGGGTGGCGCCGCGCAGCTGCGCGACGGACTTGATCTTGTTGATGCGGATTGCGGCTTTGAACATGAGGGCAGGATAGCAGGAAGGACAGAATTGTCATTTGGAATGACAACCCACTAGGCAATCCACTCCGGCTATGCCTCCGTGCCGCTCCGCTGATTGCCATTGGGCCGGAGGCGCTGCGCCCTCCTGGACCTCCCGCTAAGGCGAGGATTCGAACCTGTGACACCATATTGAGTAATTACTAATTAGTAGTTACATTCATGCCATGAAGATGCGGTTTATCTGGGACCCCGCCAAGGCGGAATCGAACGAACGGAAGCATGGGGTCCGGTTCGAGGACGCCGT
>NZ_LLWQ01000230.1 GCF_001447385.1 Paracoccus sp. MKU1
TGAGCAATCTTTTCTGGCTGAGCGAGGCGCATATGGAGCGGCTACGGCCCTTCTTTCCCAAGAGTATCCGAAGATCAGAAAACAGTCCGGGGGACTGTTTTCCTGAGGATGGGCAAGCCGCGCGTGGATGCCCGGCATGTGCTGAGCGGGATAATCTTCGTCAATCGCAATGGCTTGCGGTGGTGTGACGCGCCGAAGGAATACGGCCCGGCCAAGACCCTCTACAACCGTTGGAAGCGCTGGAGGTGAGTGGCAAACGCCATTGGTTCGAGTGCGGCCACGAACGCGGGGTCTTCGCCGGGATYATGGTCGGCCTGGCCGCCGAGAGCGCCGAACACAAGACGATCATGATCGACGCGACCTATCTCAAGGCACATCGCACGGCGTCGAGCCTGTGCGTGMAAAAGGGGGGCGCGGGCGCCAGATCGGGYGCGCCAAAGGCGGCATGAACACCAAGCTGCACGCCGTCGCCGATGCCAAGGGGCGCCCGATCGGGTTCTTCATGTCGGCCGGYCAGGTCAGCGATTACACCGGCGCGGCGGCGCTGTTGGGCAGCTTGCCGAAAGCGGGTTGGCTGCTGGCCGACAGGGGCTATGATGCCGATTGGTTCAGAGAGGCGTTGAAAGACAAGGGGATAAAGGTCTGCATCCCGGGCCGGAAGTCTCGCAAGAAGGCGGTGAAATACGACAAGAGGCGCTACAAACGGCGCAACCGCATCGAGATCATGTTCGGCCGCCTGAAGGATTGGCCAATCGTCGGGAAAACAGTCCCCCGGACTGTTTTCTGATCCTCCTCATACGTCGCGACCCGATACGACCGGTGCCCGGAAACCTTCTTCTCTGCGATCATGCTAGCCGCAACCGTCTTGTTCTGGCTGTGAAACTCAATGAGCCTGGACCCTGGCTCAGTCGAACAGCGTCCCGACGGCATGTGTTCGGATGCAGCCGCCTCGCGCAGAAGGAACAGCGCATTGAGGCTGAGACGCAGAGCGAGTTCGCTGCCAGCCTTCGGACCCAGCACCATCAGCGCGCTCGCCCAGGCATCGGCCTCGGCACAGCTGCGGGCGACAACCGTGACCGAGGCTGGTGACGAGCGGAGCGGGCCGCCTGTTATGGGGTCCATCGTGTGAGACAGGTCTGGCCT
>NZ_LLWQ01000231.1 GCF_001447385.1 Paracoccus sp. MKU1
GTCCCAGCGGCCGTCCTCCTCGAACATGTAGTTGATCGCCTTGGCGACGGGGTTGTGCTTCGACATTCGGGCGCGTTCGGTCCGCAACCAGTTGTGCAGATCCTGGACCATCGGGCGCACCAGCCGCTGACGGGCGTCATGGCGGGCCTCGGCGGTCAGGCCGGTGATCTCGCGCTCGGCATCGAAGATGGCGTCGAAGCGTTTGACGGCCTCCAGCGCGATGGGCGAGATCTCTACGGCCACCTTTTTGCCCTTGCGGGCTGTGGCTTTGATATCCGCCAGTTCGAAGAACTTGCGCCGGGCATGCGACCAGCACAGCGCGCTCAGCACCGGCGCGGGCCTGTGGCTGGCATGGTAGAGGTCGTTGTAACCGCCATAGGCATCGGCTTGCAGGGTGCCGGTCCAGCCCGCCAGATGACGGGTCGGGTGTTCTTTCCTGCGGTCGGTTGAGAAGTAATAGAGCGCTGCCGGCGGCGCCCCACCGGCAAAGGGCCGGTCATCCCGCAGATAGGTCCAGAGCCGGGCGGTTTGCGTGCCACCTTTGGCCAGCAGCGGCACGGTCGTGTCGTCAGCATGCAATCGCTCGGCGCCGAGGACATGGGCACGGATCAGATCGTGGAGCGGCTGCAGCGCCACGGCACAGGCCCCGACCTGATCGGCCAGGGTCGAGAGGCTGATCTCGACGCCCTCCTTCGCATAGCGCTCGGCCTGCCTGTTCAGGGGCTGATGCTGGCCAAACTTCTCGAACAGCACCATGGCCAGCAGGTTCGGGCCG
>NZ_LLWQ01000232.1 GCF_001447385.1 Paracoccus sp. MKU1
GAGGTCGCTGGCCATCACGTCTGCCTCGATCCGTTCGATCAGCGGTGCCAGCACCTTCATGGCGCGACCGCACCAGTCGACCAGTG
The DNA here is from genome assembly GCF_001447385.1 of Paracoccus sp. MKU1. Lineage (GTDB taxonomy): Bacteria > Pseudomonadota > Alphaproteobacteria > Rhodobacterales > Rhodobacteraceae > Paracoccus. The sequence continues at coordinate 87 of NZ_LLWQ01000232.1, forward strand.
TGCTGTCGGGGATATCAGCCCCCATCCGGGCAAAGATCTCGTGCTGGCGATAGAGCGGAAGATGATCGTCAAACTTGGAGACGAGGACATGGGCCAGCAGGCCCGCGCCTGCCATGCTGCCGGGGATCGGCCGGCTGGGGGCCGGAACCTGCACCATGCGTTCGCAGCGGCGGCAGGATTTCTTGAGCCTGGCGATCTGGACGACCTTCAACCGCGCCGCGATCAGATCCAGCATCTCGCTGACATCCTCGCCCACCAGGCGCAGGTCGCCGCCACAATCGGGGCAGCAGCTGCCGGGATCGAGTTCCCGCCGCTCGCGCGGCGTGCTGTCCGAGACCCGGGGACGTCGGCGGGATGGACGCTCGGCAGCTTCATCGGCAGGTGCCGTTTCCAGCCCATCATTGTTTTGGCCGTCGTCCACGACATCAGTCTGGCCTTCGGCCGTTGCGATCAAAAGATCCTCGAGCGCCAGCTCCAGCTGTTCGATCTCGCGCTCAATCTTTTCCGAGGACTGGCCGAAGACCTGCTTCCTCAGCTTGGCAATGCGCAGCCGCAGGGACTGGATCAGCTGGTCATGAGCGCGCAACGTGGCCGAGATCTTCGCGTTCTCCGCCTGCAACGCCAAGATCAGCGCCTTCAAACGCGCCGGATCATCGGGAAGGATTTGGGCCGTATTCGACATGCGCCCGGCTACCACAAGGCAGGCGGAATGGCCATAAAAACAAGGCGTTTCAGCGGGATAAATCAGCCGACGCGGGCTGGTGGCGCGCCCCAATCCGGCCTGCG
>NZ_LLWQ01000233.1 GCF_001447385.1 Paracoccus sp. MKU1
GGTCGAGAGCTTCCGAGATCACGATGTCGAAGCGCCGATCGCGGGCGTCCTGCTGCAGGCGCTGGATGCCGGGACGCATCAGCGAGGCACCGGAGGTGGCGGCATCCTCGTAGCTGCCGACGATCTGCCAGCCTTCGCGGCTGGCGCGTTCGCGGCAGAGACGGATCTGGTCATCGATCGACGAGGCCGATTGCAGGTCGGAGGAGTAGCGGGCGTAGATGACGGCGCGCAAGGTCATGGGCGGAGCTCCGTGCGGAGGGGCAGGTCAATCGTCAGGCGCGCCGCGCTCAGCGGCGTGATCGGCGCGAGCGGCATCGCGGGCAAGCGCCCGGACGAGGGCRAGCAGCTGGTCGTGATGCTGCGCGGGTTGCCGGTCCCCGGCAAGGGTTTTGTCGGTCGGAGGTGCCGACGGGACAGCCGCCGTCCGCGCGGCACCCTCCCTGTCGGCAATATCTCTCCGGTCTCGTGCCATGGGCCGAGTTGCTCCCTGCGCCKGAGGGCAGGGCCCGTTGGCGTTCGCTGATGATGATCCTGTGCGGGGATGAGCCCGCTGCTGTTCAGATGATCATAGGGCATGGGAACGGCTCTCTAAGCTGGAAACATGGATCTCGGGTCTCGTGAATGTGGATAACCACCGGAAAATGCGGAAATCTCACTCTCCAGAGGGGTGAAACGCGCTTGGGGGAAACGGAAATGGACCCGGGTCCCGGATCAATCCGCGCCCGAACACTGTGATAAAATATTACCCGGAGGGAGTTCTCCGGATTTTA
>NZ_LLWQ01000234.1 GCF_001447385.1 Paracoccus sp. MKU1
GGACAGGCGGGTGCTGCAGCACCGGCGGTGCCCTCGCCACAGCCGGCAGCCGGAACAGGATCGGGACCCGCCTGTCGATGGCCCTTGCCAGTTCCGCCGCAAAGCCGCGGTCGGCGTGGTCGGAGATCTTGCCGTTCATGAGTTCCGGACCCAGCACCAGCAGATAAGGCTTGTCGCGAGGCAGCCGGCCCATGGACATGGCCAGTGACCAGCCGGTCGGCAACGYATRCGGCAGCAGCTTCTTGAGCGCATCGATCAGGCTGCCCGGAATGCCTTCGATCACSGTGATGGCGCCCGGCACCAGCATCGCRTCGCGGTCCTTGAGGCTGCCAATACTGGCGGCAAGGCGCAGCAGCGGGATCAGCTTGCCCGCCGGCAGGCGGATGCGCGGCTGCGATGTGCCATTGGCTGCGGTGGCGGCCGGATCGCCGCCGGCGTCCGCAATGGCGTCGTGTTCTTCCGGGGAGACGTTCTGCGCGGTGGGGCTGGTGTTCAGGGCATCSAGYGCGGCGGATCCCGGAGGCGACATGGCGGCCTCCAGCAGCTCGGGCAGGTCCATGTCTTCGGGGTCGAGCGCCGGATCCCAGTTGTCGGTCATTTTGTTCGCAAGATCGGCCTCGAGGCCGCGGATGGCGTGACGGGCCAGGGAAGCCCAGGATGGAGGATTACGGGTTGCGGATTCGGGGTTCGGATTGCGGGGATTGGTTGCGTTTGTCTGGGTCATGGCGGAATTCCGGGTATGAGAGAGGCTGGCCACCCAGCATTCCGGATGGCGGCGGGGCAGATGGCAGAGCGGGTTGCGAT
>NZ_LLWQ01000235.1 GCF_001447385.1 Paracoccus sp. MKU1
GATGAAGGTTCTCGTGCCAGTGAAGCGCGTGATCGACTACAACGTGAAGGCGCGCGTGAAGAGCGACGGGTCTGGTGTCGATCTGGCGAATGTGAAGATGTCGATGAACCCGTTCGACGAGATCGCGGTGGAGGAGGCGATCCGTCTGAAGGAGAAGGGCCAGGCCGAAGAGATCATCGCGGTCTCGATCGGCGTCAAGCAGGCGGCCGAGACGCTGCGCACCGCCTTGGCCATGGGCGCCGACCGGGCGATCCTGGTCGTGGCTGCGGACGACGTGCAGCAGGACATCGAGCCCTTGGCGGTGGCGAAGATCCTCGCCGCGGTGGCCAAGGCCGAGGGCACCGAGCTCATCATCGCCGGCAAGCAGGCCATCGACAACGACATGAACGCCACCGGCCAGATGCTGGCGGCGCTGCTCGGCTGGGCGCAGGCCACCTTCGCCAGCAAGGTCGAGATCGAGGGCGGCAAAGCGAAAGTCACCCGCGAGGTCGACGGCGGCCTCCAGACCATCGAGGTCGCGCTGCCGGCGGTGGTCACCGCCGACCTGCGCCTGAACGAGCCGCGCTATGCCTCGCTGCCGAACATCATGAAGGCCAAGAAGAAGCCGCTCGATGAAAAGACCGCCGCCGATTACGGCGTCGACGTCGCGCCGCGGCTCGAGGTGGTCTCGGTGCGCGAGCCCGAGGGCCGCAAGGCCGGCATCAAGGTSGGCTCGGTGGACGAGCTGGTGGGCAAGCTGAAAGAAGCGGGGGTGATCTGATGGCTGTTCTGCTGCTTGGGGAAGTCACGAACGGGGCGCTGAACCGCGACGCGACGGCGAAGGCGGTGCAGGCGGTCAAGGCCTTGGGCGATGTSACGGTGCTCTGCGCCGGCGCGCAGGCCAAGGCSGCCGCCGAGGAGGCCGCGAAGATCGCCGGCGTCGCGAAGGTGCTGGTGGCCGAGGCCCCGCTCTACGGCCACCGCCTGGCCGAGCCGACCGCGGCGCTGATCGTGGGCCTGGCCGGCGATTACGACCACATCGCCGCGCCTGCGACCACCGATGCCAAGAACGTCATGCCCCGCGTCGCGGCGCTGCTCGACGTGATGGTGCTGTCGGATGTCTCGGCCATCCTCGACGCCGAGACCTTCGAGCGGCCGATCTATGCCGGCAACGCCATCCAGGTGGTGAAGTCGCGGGACGCGAAGAAGGTCTTCACCATCCGCAC
>NZ_LLWQ01000236.1 GCF_001447385.1 Paracoccus sp. MKU1
GCCATACCAGGCATGCAGGTCGCGGACGTTCAGCAGCGGCGCGCTCATGCCTCGGACCCCATATAGGCGCTGCGCACGCGCGGATCGGCCGAGACGGTGGCGTAGTCGCCCGCCGCGATGATCTCGCCGCGTTGCAGCACGGTGACGTGGTGGCAGATATTCGCCACGACGCTCAGGTTGTGCTCGACCATCAGCACCGCGCGCTCGGTGGCGACGTCGCGGATGATGTCAGCGACCATGGCCACGTCCTCCTGGCCCATGCCCGCCATCGGCTCGTCGAGCAGCAGCACCTCGGGGTCGAGCGCCAGCGTGGTGGCGATCTCCAGCACGCGCTTGCGGCCATAGGACAGGTCGGCGGCGCGGTGGTCGCGCCAGCGCGCCAGGCCCAGCTGCTCGATCAGCTGGTCGGCGCGCGCGTCCAGCCGGTCGAGCGCGGACAAGGGCAGCCAGAACTGCGTCGCCAGCCCCGCCGGCCGCTGCAAGGCGACCTTGACGTTCTCGCGCACCGTCAGATGCGGGAAGACGGCCGAGATCTGGAAGCTGCGCACCAGCCCCATCCGCGCCACCTTGTCGGGCTTGGTCTGGGTGATGTCCTGGCCCAGAAGCGTGATCCGGCCCCGCGTCGGCTGCAGGAACTTGGTCAAGAGGTTGAACACCGTGGTCTTGCCGGCGCCGTTCGGCCCGATCAGCGCATGGATGCGCGCGTGCTCCACGTCCAGGTCGACATCGTTCACCGCCGTGAAACCCGCGAAATCCTTG
>NZ_LLWQ01000237.1 GCF_001447385.1 Paracoccus sp. MKU1
TGGTGGCCGAGGCCCCGCTCTACGGCCACCGCCTGGCCGAGCCGACCGCGGCGCTGATCGTGGGCCTGGCCGGCGATTACGACCACATCGCCGCGCCTGCGACCACCGATGCCAAGAACGTCATGCCCCGCGTCGCGGCGCTGCTCGACGTGATGGTGCTGTCGGATGTCTCGGCCATCCTCGACGCCGAGACCTTCGAGCGGCCGATCTATGCCGGCAACGCCATCCAGGTGGTGAAGTCGMRGGACGCGAAGAAGGTCTTCACCATCCGCACCGCCAGCTTCGACGCGGCGGGCGAAGGCGGCAGYGCCCCGGTCACCGAGACCGCCGCCGCCGCCGATCCCGGCCTGTCCTCCTGGGTGGCCGACGAGGTGGCCGAGAGCGACCGCCCCGAGCTGACCTCGGCCARGCGCGTGGTCTCGGGCGGCCGGGGCCTCGGCTCGAAGGAGAGCTTCGCGATCATCGAAGAGCTGGCCGACAAGCTCGGCGCCGCGGTGGGCGCCTCGCGGGCGGCGGTGGACAGYGGCTAYGCGCCGAACGACTGGCAGGTCGGCCAGACCGGCAAGGTCGTCGCCCCCGAGCTTTACGTCGCGGTGGGCATCTCGGGCGCCATCCAGCACCTGGCGGGGATGAAGGACAGCAAGGTGATCGTGGCGATCAACAAGGACGAGGAGGCGCCGATCTTCCAGATCGCCGATTACGGCCTGGTCGGCGACCTGTTCTCCGTCGTCCCGGAACTCACCGGCAAGCTCTGAGCGCTTTCTCCGCTGTCCAAATACTCCGGGGGAGCGCCCCTGAGGCCCGGTCGAGGGGCCGCAGGGGCGCGGGGGCAGAGCCCCCCGACCCCGTGCCGCAAGCCCATCCGCCAGCCAGGAGAACCCCCCGCCATGTCCGAAATTGCACGCGAGTCGATGGATTACGACGTGGTGATCGTCTGCGGCGGCCCGGCGGGGCTGGCGATGGGGATCGAGGCGCCGTTCCGCATCGGCG
>NZ_LLWQ01000238.1 GCF_001447385.1 Paracoccus sp. MKU1
ATGCTGCGCATCAATGACGAGGCGGTGCGCTATTTCCACCGTTCGGACAAGACCGGCGTGCTGCGCATCGGCCTGCCGACCGATTACGCCGTCGCCTTCCTTCAGGGCACGCTGACCCGCTATATCCGCGACCATGCTGATGTCGAGCTTGAGGTGCATTGCGATCTCAGCCGCGAACTGCACCAGCATCTGCGTGCGGACGACCTGGACATCATCGTCGCGGTGATGCCGACTGCGCGCATGCCTTATGTCTCGCGCATGTGGACCGAGCAGCCGATCTGGGCCGCAGCCGAAGACTTTCAACTGCCCGCCCATGCGCCGGTCCCGCTGGGGGCGCATCCCGAGGGCTGCGACTATCGGGCCCGCATGATCCAGGCGCTGGACGCGGTCGAGCGGCGCTGGCGCATCGTCTATACCGGCCCCGGCATTTCGGGGCTGCAGAACGCGGTCAGGAACGGGCTTTGCGTGACCGCGCTGACCCGTGCCACCATGCTGCCCGGCATGCGGATGCTGACCGAGGTCGAGGGCTTTCCGGCATTGGAGCCGCTGCGAGTCGGGCTGTTCTACAAGCATCCGCGCCTGTCGGCGGCGGGGCTGCAACTGGTCAGCGATCTGGTGGCCGATCTGG
>NZ_LLWQ01000239.1 GCF_001447385.1 Paracoccus sp. MKU1
ATCGTCGGTTCCTGCAGATGGCCAGCCACTACCTGGTTGAACCTGTTGCCTGCACCCCTGCCTCGGGTTGGGAGAAAGGCCAGGTGGAGAGCCAGGTCGGCACTGTCCGCCAACGGTTCTTCTCACCCCGTGTCAGGGTCAAGAGCTACGAGGAACTGAATGCCTGGCTGGTGGACAAGTGCATCGCCTCGGCCAGGAGCAGCAAGCATCCCGAACTGACGGACAAGACCGTCTGGGAAGTCTTTCAGGAAGAGCGCCCGCACCTCGTCCCTTATGCCGGGCGCTTCGACGGCTTCCACTCGCTGCCTGCGGCGGTATCGAAGACCTGCCTCGTACGGTTCGACAACAACAAATACTCCGTCGCGGCAACGGCTGTCGGGCGGCCGGTCGAGATCCGGGCCTATGCGGAGCGGATCGAGATCCGGCAGGAAGGGCGGCTGGTCGGGGACCATCCCCGTCACTTCGGGCGGGACCGGACAATCTACAATCCCTGGCACTATGTGCCTGTCCTGCTTCGCAAACCCGGGGCGCTGCGCAATGGCGCACCGTTCAAGGACTGGGTTCTGCCCGGCGCCCTCGAGCAGATCCGCCGCAAGTTGCAGGGGTCGTCGGATGGCGACCGCCAGATGGTGAAGATCCTCGGCGCCGTGCTGACGGAGGGGGTTCCCGCCGTGCAGAAGGCCTGTGCCGAAGCGCTCTCGCAGGGCGTCCACTCCGCCGATGTGATCCTCAACATCCTGTCCCGCAGGCGCGACCCGGAGCCGCCACCCTTGCTGCTCACCTCTCCGGCCCTGCGCCTGACCCATGAACCGAAGGCCGACTGTGCCCGCTATGACCTGCTGCGGAGGGCTGGCTGATGGATCGTGCAGAGATCATGGCAGCGATGGGCGAACTGAAGCTCTACGGCATGCGCGCCGCCTACGACGAACTCATGGCGGTGGCTGTGCGCCGTCAGCATGAACCCCGCCAGATCGTTGGTGATCTTTTGGCCGCCGAGATCAACGAGAAGAAGGCGCGGTCGGTCAAATACCAGATCACCACCGCCAAGCTGCCCTATGCCCGGGAGATCGAGGAGTTCACCTTCGATGACACCCCAATCAACGAGACGCTGGTGCGCGATCTGGCCAGCGGGGAATTCCTCAGCCAGCAGCGCAATGTCGTGCTGGTTGGTGGCACCGGGACCGGCAAGACCCATATCTCCGTGGCGATCGCGCCAGCCGTCATCCGCAACAGCGCCCGGGTCCGCTTCTTAAAGGTTGTGGCTCTCGTGAACAGGCTGGAGGCCGCGGGCAGTGCAGGGCAGGCGGGCCGCCTGGCCGAACATCCCATGCGACCCGACTTCGTCATCCTCGATGAGCTCGGCT
>NZ_LLWQ01000240.1 GCF_001447385.1 Paracoccus sp. MKU1
GAGGCGACCGGATGCTGCCAGAGCACGATCCCGGCCCGGACCTCACCGGCAAGGACAAGGCCCAGTTCGTTGTCCTGAATGACCATGACGCGGGGGCGAAAGCGCAGCGCATCGCCCTGTCCAACGCGGAAATCACCGCGCGCAACGCGCTGGCTGGCGATGATCAGCGCCTCTTCGGGGGATTGGCACTGGCCGATGACGAGCGTGCGGTCGAAGCCGCCGACGTCATCGCTTTCGTCATCGCTGGCGATACCGATGCAGGAGATGCGCAGCGGCAGCTTCTGGGCATGACGCAGCCGGGGCAGGATCTGTCGCGCGACAAYTTCGCCGATCGAGGCGAAAGTGGTGTGGTGGGAAAGGCTCATGGGGAATGCTCCGCGACGGACGGCGGAAGCCCCTCTCCCGCCTCACAATCCGTCACGGCCAACCGGCCCGCACTCTTACTCTCCCGTCCCGACGGTGGATCGTCCCGCACCTCGGCGGGACGATCCGGCGATCAGCACCAGRGCTCACGCCGCCCGGCCCAGGTTCTCGCCAGCCCTTCATCGACGAGAATATCGCCGACATCGCGGCCTTCGACGCGTATCGCCGCCAGGGTCCGGCCATAGCGGTCGGTCCCCTGACGCAGGATTTCGACCCGCCGACCTTGCAGGATTTCCGCCAGCCTGATCTTCGCTTGCCGGGCWAGGTCGGTTTCATGGATGCAGCGGCCCTCCATTTCGGGAGCGTCGATGTTGAATATCCGAACAGCTTCGGACTGCTGTCCCATACCCAGCCGGATCGAGTCACCGTCCCAGACGCGGATTTCCGCCGGTTCGCAGGAAGCCGTGCAGAGCAGGACGGAGATGACGATATGGCTGAGCATGGCAAGAGGCTTTCATAAGGGGGAGGCTGACGCGACTGCTCAGACTTCTTCCTGAAGTCGGCCATTGACGCAATGCGGATCGACCTCCGCCTCGATCCGCTGCGTCCGCCCCATCCAAGGCGCCGGGTGGATTGCCCGCGCCCAATCGGCGAAGGACGGGATACGGCCCAGATCCTCGCGGACATGCTGCTCCCCGACCCATCGGGCCGGGATCACCCTGCCGGTGGACAGGGTGATC
>NZ_LLWQ01000241.1 GCF_001447385.1 Paracoccus sp. MKU1
TGGACATCATGCCGGCACGCTACGATACCAGGCTCTTGCCTGAGGGGGTGCGCGCAACCGGATACAGGGTGGACGGCGCGGTGATTTCGGTTGATGCGGAGATGATCCGGTCCGAAGCGTTCTGTCCGGAGTGCGGCTTCCGGTCGGCGCGCCGACATGGGCGCTATGTCCGCAGTCTCGCAGATCTGCCCGCCCACGGCCGAACTGTTCAGCTGCGCCTTTCGGTTCGGCGGTTCCGATGTCTGATTGCGCAATGCCCGGTCAAGACGTTTAGCGAGGCAGTCCCGGTCTCTCTCGCGCAGCCGCATGGTCGGCGAACGGGCCGCTTCCAGGATCTTGTTGCATATCTTGGTTGGGCCATGGGGGGCCGACCTGCCCAGGCACTTGGGCGTCGCATTCTGCTGCGTCAGCAAAGACACCTTCCTGCGAGGCGCAGTGCGACCGGCGCATGAGCCGTTTCCGCGACCGGGTGTCGTCGGCATTGACGGCTGGGCGTGGCGCAAGGGGCAGCGCTACGGCACCCTGGTCTGTGATCTCGGGCGCCGCGCTGTCATCGACCTCCTGCCGGATCGCGAGCCCGCGCCTGTGGCCGCCTGGCTGCGACGTCATCCGCAGATCGAGATTGTCGCGCGGGATCGGAATGGCGGGTATGGCCGGGCAATCTCACAAGCTCTTCC
>NZ_LLWQ01000242.1 GCF_001447385.1 Paracoccus sp. MKU1
GTTCGTTCATCTGGTCGGTGCGGGTGATCCAGATCTCGTTGCCGCGCATCCGGCGCGGGCTGACCTCGCCGGTCTCGTTGGTGAAGGTCCAGTATTCCGCGCCGCCCTCGACGGAAGCTTCGAAATACCAGCCGGCGGGAAGGGCCGGGCTGGCGAGGGCGATCAGCGCGGCGGTGAACAGGTGTTTCATGCTTCCAAATCCTCCGGAGGAATGTCGATGCCGGCATCGGCCAGCGCCTGTGCGATCAGCTGGCTCATGGTGATGTCGCGCCGCAGTGCCTCGATCCGCAGGGATCTGTGCGCTTCGGCGCTGAGGCAGATCGAGGTGCGCTTCGGGCCGGCGGTCGGTTTCCGCTTCGCGGCTCTCATCGATACCAGCCCTCCTGCATGCGGGGGATCACGTAGCGCAGGAACAGGCCGACACCGCCGGCGAACAGCATGAAGGGCGACAGGAACAGGAAGGCGATCAACCCGTCGAATGCGGTCGTCCGGTCATCGACCGATGCAACCCAGGTGCCAAAGACGATACSGGCAAGAACGAAGAATGCGGCCACGCCGAGCATGAAGGTCGATGCCTGGCGCCAGCTTTCGACCGAGCGGCCCCACACACCGCGGATCGCCCCGCAGGCAGGGCAGGTGGAGGCCTCGGCATGGATCTCGGTCATGCAATGCGGACATTGTTGGGGCATGGCAGGCTCCTTGATGTCGAATGAATGTTAAAACAGGTAGAGTTAAAAACGTCGACGCACAATAGCATTGTGCATGAAGACGACCCCCAGAAGCCCTCTGCGAGACATCGTGGCGCGCAACATGCGCAGGCTACGGGCCGAGCGCGGCTGGTCGCAGGAATACCTGGCGCATGAATGCGGGTTGAACCGGACCTATCTCAGCGCAGTCGAGCGGTCAGAGCAGAACATCTCCATC